>NZ_JAUXXE010000055.1 GCF_030681155.1 Phenylobacterium sp.
CGCGGTAGGAGGCGATGTTGACGCGCTTGCCGTTCACCAGCACGTGGCCGTGGTTCACGAACTGACGGGCGGCGAACACGGTCGGCACGAACTTGGCGCGGTACACGACGGCGTCCAGGCGGCTTTCCAGCAGACCGATCAGGTTCTCGGCCGTGTTGCCCTTGCGGCGCGCGGCTGCGGTGTAGGTGCGGGCGAATTGCTTCTCGGTCAGGTTACCGTAGTAGCCCTTCAGCTTCTGCTTCGCGCGGAGCTGCAGACCGAAGTCCGAAACCTTTTGCTTGCGGCGTTGGCCGTGCTGGCCGGGGCCGTAGGAGCGTTGATTGACCGGGGACTTCGGGCGACCCCAGATGTTCTCGCCCATCCGGCGGTCAATTTTATACTTCGCCGAGTGACGCTTCGACATATTCGTTTCTTTCTACTTCGACCTGGGCCGGCGCCTCCGCTAGTGGAAGCGCGATCTCAACGGCGGCCTTCAAGTCACCCGTCATAAACATCGCGGCCGAAGGGCAAGCCCGGCGGCGCGAAGGGGCGGTGTATGACGGCAGGAGCCCTAAGAGTCAATTGCGGGGCGGCTCAGCGGCAACGTGTCTTACCCATCGCATCGACCCGGCAACGCACCGTATTGCCCTTCTCGTCGCGCACCACCGTGCCGCCCATCGCGTCGCGGCGGATCGAGACGCTGCTCCCGTCGCTGTACTTGGTTGTCGTCGCCCCCATCGCATCGCGGCGAACGGTGACCTCCTCACCGTACTGATCGCTCCAGGTCGTATTGCCCAGGGCGTCCCGCGTAGCGGTCACGACATTCCCATAGACGTCGTGGCAGACCGCGCGACCGGCGTCGGTCCGGCACGTGACCGTCTGGGCCATCGCCGGGGTGGTCAGGGCGGCGGCTGCGACGATCGCCAGGACGAGCTTCTTCATTGTGTGGGGCCTCAAGCTATACCTTGGCGCACCTTAGCGTGGCGGCCGCGCGCCCGCCACTCCACCTTGGCTAGCGCCCCACTCGCCGCTGGAGCGCGGTGGAGGCGTCCTTGGCCTCGCGCCACCACGCCTGGACCATTTCACCGGCGTCGCCGGGGCGCGCCAGCCCAACGCCCTGACCGGCCCACGACGATATCATCTCTGGATCATCGGCCTTCGACGCCGCCGCGCGCAGCGCCTGGGTCAGCCGGTTCTGCACCGGATAGGCCGGGACATCTCCCTCGACGTCCCGCATCTCGCGCATGAACCGGTTGTCGATCCCGCGCGCAAAGCGGCCGGTGAAGGCCCGCGTCAACCGGGTCGGCTCATCGCCCACACTCGTGATCGACCGCCGCCAGGGCTGGCTGGCGCTGGTTTGGTCAGAGAGCAGGAAGGCGGTGCCCATCTGGACAGCTGAGGCCCCCAAGGCGAGGCCCGCGGCGACGCCGCGCCCGTCCATGATCCCGCCCGCCGCGATGACGGGCAGGTCGACCGCGGCGCCGATCAGGGTCGTCAGGGCCATGGTCCCGACCAGGCTGGCCTCGATCTCGGCCAGGAAGTGCCCACGATGGCCGCCAGCCTCGAAGCCCTGCGCGCAAATGCCGTCAGCGCCGACATCGGCCCAGGCGCGCGCCTCGGCCACGGTCGTCGCGGTTCCGACCACCAGGGTTCCGACGCTATGCAACGCCTCCACCTGGGCCGCTGTCAGGATGCTGAACGTAAACGAGGCGATGGGGGGCGCGGCACGGACCACGGCGGCGAGCTGGCTTTCAAAATCCGGGGCGAACTCGTTGGGATGGGCCGGCAAGGCCTCGCCGAGTTCGGCGTACCAGGGCGCGAGCCTCGCCAGCGCGCGATCCACCTCGGCGGCGTCGGGCCGGGCGCTCGGCGCCATCAGTAGGTTCACGCCGAACGGCGCGCCGCTCTGTTCCCGCATCGCCGCCACCGCGGCCTCGATGGCCTCTGGCGCCATCGCCCCCGCCGCCAGATGCCCCATGCCGCCGGCCTTCGATACCGCCAGCGCCATCTCGAACGACGAGGCGCCCACCATCGGCGCCTGCAGGATCGGGATCGGCAGGGCGTCGAGCTGGGCGCGCAGGTCCATGACTATTCCTTCTCAGCTTTCTGCTGGGCCAATCGGTCGAGCACCCGACCCCGGCCCTTGGACAGCGCCGTCACCACGCCTCGGAAGGTGCGGACCTCCTGATCGGAAAACCGGGCGCGACCCAGCGCCGAGCGCAGGTTCTGCACCATCGACGGCCGCTTCTCGGGCGGATGGAAGAAGCCCGCGGCGTCGAGTTCGCTCTCGAAGTGCTCGTAGAGGCCGAGCATGGCGGCGGCGGTGGCCGGCGGCGGGCCCTCGCGGAAGATCGGCGGCGCGCCGGTCGCGACGGTCATCCGCCACTCATAGGCGTTGATGGCGACGGCCTGGGCCAGGTTCAGCGACCGGAACCGCGGATCGATCGGCAGCGTGACCACAGCCTGGCAAAGCGCAATGTCGGCGGTTTCCAATCCGGCGCGCTCGCCGCCGAACAGCAGGCCCACAGAACGTCCCTCGCCGACTTCGTGCGACAGGTTCGCGGCGGCTTCGCGCGGGGTCAGGATCGGCAGTTGCAGCTCGCGCGGCCGCGCCGTCGTCGCATAGACGAGATGCAGGTCGGCGATGGCGTCCTCGACCCGGTCGTAGACGCGGGCGGCGTTCAGCGGCCACTCGGCGCCCGAGGCGGCGGCCCAGGCATGCTCCTGGGGCCAGCCGTCGCGCGGGTTGACCAGACGTAGGTCAGCCAGACCGAAATTAGCCATCACGCGCGCGACAGCGCCAATGTTCTGGGCCAATTGGGGCACGTTCAGGATAATGCAGGGCGGAGCAGCGGTTTCCATGCCGCGTTTTGAGGTCCCCAAGCCCGCCAATGCAAGAGCCAGGAATATCCGTCATGCGCTTTCCCACCCTCATGGCGGTCGCCTTGCTGCTGCTGGCTGGGTGCGACAGGCCCATGCGCCAGACAGCTTCCGACACCCCGCGCCTCGACATGACGCTGCTGGATCGGGAGGTCGGAGCAATCGCCGAGCGAGCTCGACCCGGGGTGCTCGGCGTCGGCGTGATGAACCTGGAGAGCGGCGAGACCTGGCTGTTCAACGGCGATGCGCGCTTCCCGATGCAGAGCGTCTTCAAGGCGCCGCTGGGCGCGGCCGTTCTTGAGGAAGTGGACGCCGGACGGCTGAACCTGGACCAGATCGTCACACTCGATGAGCAGGACATTTCACCGGCGCGCAGCCTGATCGCCGACGCCTGGCCGCAAGAGCGCGACTATACGGTGCGCGAACTGCTGGTCGCGGCCGTCGGCGAGTCGGACAACACCGCCGCCGACGTGCTGATGAAGCTGATCGGGGGCCCGGGCGCGGTGACGTCCTGGCTCAACGACAACCACGTCACTGATATCCGCATCGATCGCTACGAGCGCGAATTGCAGCCGGAGATCGCGGGGATGGGATCGTTCCGAATCGCCTGGAAGGGCGATGCGGCGTTCACGGCGGCGATGCACACCATACCGCCCGCGACGCGCAAGGCGGCGATGGACGCCTATCTCGCCGATGACCGCGACACCGCCAGCCCCCGCGGAGTGCTCACCTTCTTCTATATGCTCGAAGACCAGAAGCTGCTGTCGCCCGCGTCACATACGCTGCTGATGAAGATCATGACCGAGACTCAGACCGGCGCTGAGCGCCTGAAGGCGGGCTTCCCGCCGGGCTCGGTCTTCGCTCACAAGACCGGCGCGGCCCGCACCGATCTAGGCGTCAATCCGGCGACCAACGATATCGGCATCGTCACCTTGCCTGACGGCCGGCGTTACGCGGTCGCCGTATTCCTTAAGGCAGCTACGCTTGACGCTGCTGGGCGGGAGAAAATCCACGCCGACGTCGCCCGCGCAATCACCCGCGGGGTTCGATAAGACGCCCGCGACCCTTTGCGTCACGGCCCGGTCCTAGTATACGGCCAACTACCCTCCTTCGTTACGCCCCCGGAGCGCTCTGCCCTTATGGCCAAGATCAAAGTCGCCAACCCTGTCGTCGATATCGATGGGGACGAGATGACCCGCATCATCTGGAAGTGGATCAAGGACAAGCTGATCTTCCCGCATCTGGATATCGCTCTGGATTATTACGTCCTGGGGATCGAGCACAGCGACGCAACCGACGTCAAGGTCACCATCGACGCGGCCGAGGCCATCAAGCGCCATGGCGTGGGCGTGAAGTGCGCGACCATCACCCCCGATGAAGCCCGGGTCGAAGAGTTCGGCCTGAAGAAGATGTGGAAGTCGCCGAACGGCACCATCCGCAACATCCTCGGCGGCGTGGTCTTCCGCGAGCCGATCATCTGCAAGAACGTTCCGCGCCTGATCCCCGGCTGGACCCAGCCGATCATCGTCGGCCGTCACGCCTTCGGCGACCAGTACAAGGCCACCGACTTCCTGATCCCCGGCAAGGGCCGCCTGACCATCAAGTGGGAAGGCGAGAACGGCGACACCATCGAGCATGAAGTGTTCGAGTTCCCCGGCGCCGGCATCGCCATGGGCATGTACAACCTGGACGACTCGATCCGCGAGTTCGCTCACGCCTGCCTGAACTACGGCCTGCAGCGGAAGTACCCGGTCTACCTCTCGACCAAGAACACCATCCTCAAGGCCTATGACGGCCGCTTCAAGGATATCTTCGCCGAGGTCTTCGCCGCCGAATACGCCGACAAGTTCAAGGAAGCTGGCATCGTCTACGAACACCGCCTGATCGACGACATGGTCGCCTCGGCCCTGAAGTGGTCCGGCGGCTTCGTCTGGGCGTGCAAGAACTACGACGGCGACGTGCAATCTGACCAGGTGGCCCAGGGCTTCGGCTCGCTCGGCCTGATGACTTCCGTCCTGATCACCCCGGACGGCAAGATCATGGAATCGGAAGCCGCCCACGGCACCGTGACCCGCCACTTCCGCCAGCATCAGCGCGGCGAATCGACCTCGACCAACTCGATCGCCTCGATCTTTGCCTGGACCCAGGGCCTGAAGCACCGCGCCAAGCTGGACGGCAACCCCGAGCTGACCCACTTCGCCGAGACCTTGGAAAAGGTCTGCGTCGACACCGTCGAAAGCGGCTCGATGACTAAGGATCTGGCGCTGCTGGTCGGCGACACCCAAGGCTGGCTGACCACCGAAGGCTTCATCGACAAGGTTGCGGCCAACCTCGACGCGGCCCTGGCCAAGTCGGCCTAAGAACATGGAACCGCGCGCGCCAGCTCACTGGAGCCTGACGCGCGCGATATTCCGACTGATCGTTGTTGCGATCGTGGGAACGGCGCTGGTCTTCGTGGCCGCGCCGTTTTTTGCGTTCAGAGCCGTGAAGGCCGCCGCGCGTGACGGTGACGCCCACGCCCTGGCCCAACTGGTCGACTATCCCGCCGTTCGCCAAGGCTTGCGCCCGCAGGTCGCCGCCATCCCGGTTACCGCCCCGGCCCCACCCGACATCTGGACCGACCCCATCGGCGCTGTGCGCCGAGCGATCGAGCCCCTCACGCCCGCCCCGCCGGCGGTCGAGCCCTATCTCAGCGCCTCGGGCCTCTACGACCTCACCCGCGGCTTCGCCCCCGGAAAAGCCCCTCCAGAGGCCGGCTCGGCCTTCCCCCGCCTGCGTTATTGGGATCCGAACCGCGCGCGCTTTGCGGCGGCTCCGCGGGGTGCGAAAGCCAGCGAGCAAGCGGTGATCTTCACCTTCGAGCGCCGCGAGTTGTTCACCTGGAAGCTGGTGCAGATCCATCTGCCGGACGCCCCGTGAGGCCTTTTTTGGTCGCGCTCGCGATCCTGGCTTTCGCCAATTCCGCCCAAGCCGCTGACGGCCCAAATTGCGCGATCCCGCGGGACATACGTCCCGCCAAGTCGAGGCCGCCGCCCGCCCACGAAGTTTCCAAGGGTGTTCCGGTCGCCTCCTACATGCTCGCGCTCACCTGGTCGCCGGAGTGGTGCCGCACCCGCGCAAACGTGCGCGACGCCAGGGTGCAATGCCGCGACAACCGGTTCGGCTTCGTGGTTCACGGCCTCTGGCCGAATGGAGGCGGCAAGGCCCACCCGCGCTATTGCGGCCCTGCCCCGGCCCTCAGCGTCGCCACCGTCCGCGCCAACCTCTGCATGACACCCTCGGCTGACCTGCTGCAGCACGAGTGGGCGGCGCACGGCACCTGTGGCTGGAGCGCGCCCGAGCCCTATTTCGCCAAGGCCGCGGAGCTGTGGCGCTCGATCAACGCGCCGTCCCTCGCTTCCCCGTCCGGTCGCACGGTCACGGCCGGCGATGTCCGCACCGCCTTCACGGCCCGGAACCCCCACCTGCGTCGCGACGCCCTGTTCCTGAAGGTCGGCGACGGCAACCGGCTGCAGGAGGTCCGGATCTGCTACGATCTGCGGTTCAAACCGGCGCGGTGCGCCAGGGGTGTGGGGGCGCCAGATCATGTCAGCATCCGTATCCAACCCCGCTAATGTTCTTGTTTCGTTCGATTTCCGGCGCTAGGTTTCGCACCGGTTTTCAAGGGAGATGACGACATGATCGGCTATGTCACGATCGGCGCGGTGGACGTTGAGAAGGCCATGCCCTTCTACGATGCTGTCCTCGGCGCCATTGGCTACGAGCGCCAATTCTTCGACGGTGGCTGGGCGGGCTACGGCCTCAAGGGCCAGGATGCGACCACCTTCATCTGCCCTCCGTTCGACGGTCAGGCCGCGCGCGGCGGCAACGGCGTCATGATCGCCTTTAAGGGTGAGTCCAAGGAAGCCGTGCATGCTGCGCACGCCGCGGCGCTGGCTCAAGGCGGGGTCGACGAGGGCGCGCCAGGCCCCCGGCCGGCGGATTCGACCAGCTTCTACGGCGCCTATATGCGCGACCCGACCGGCAACAAGATCGCGGTCTTCACCAAGGGCTGAGCTTGACCGCGGCTGGAGGCGCTTCATGCTCGCGGGGCAGCGTCTTCGAGGAGCCTCCAGCATGCGCGTCGCCCTGATCGCCTCCACTCTAGTCTTGATGATCGGAGGCGCGGCGCATGCCGAGGTCTGCAAGGCCTGGAGCCCCGCCCAGGCCTACGGCGAGCTCGACACCAAACTGGTCAACGAGGCCAGCGGCCTCGACGTGTCGGCGAAATATCCGGGCCGCCTCTACCACAACAACGATTCCGGCGACGATCTGCGGTTCTACGTCTCCGATCTGGCGGGCCAGAACACGCGCGCAGTCGATGTGGAAGGCCCCAAGCCGCAGGACATTGAGGACCTGTCGGTGGGTCCCTGCGACGGCGGAACCTGCATCTATCTTGGCGACATCGGCGACAACCCTGCCAAGCGCGACGACGTCGTGTTCACTCTGGTGAGGGAGCGCAAGAGCCTTGAGGACAAGGTCAAGCCGCTGCGGACAGTGCGCGCCCGCTATCCCGACGGCCCCCATAACGCCGAGGCCTTCGCTCTGCACCCGAACGGCGACCTTTTCCTGGTCACCAAGCCGGCGGACCGGGTGATGATGACCCCCGTCCCGGCCAAGGTCTACAAGCTGACGGCCGCCCAGCTCCGGGAGCCAGGCCAGACCCAGACCTTCGCCAAGGTCGGTGAGATCGACCTGCCCAGCATCATGGCCGCCCAGGCTTTCCCAGGTTCGATATCGACCGCGCTGGATATCTCCGCCGACGGCAAGCGGGCGATCCTTCTGACCTACATGTCGGCGCTGGAAATCGGCTTGGACTTCAACGACGGCTTGCCGTCGTTCAGCCAGTGGGTCGAAGGGCGTGACTACAAAGTCGTCGCCTTGGGCAGCCTGCCCCAGCAGGAGGCCGGCGCCTGGCTGCCGGGCGACAAAAGCTTCATCTACGACACCGAGGCGACCCGGGGCTCAAAGGGCGCGCCCATCCGTGAAGTTCGCTGCAAGGACTAACCGAACAGCAAAAAGGCCGGAGTTTCCCCCGGCCTTTTCGTATCTGTCGAAATCGCCAGCCTTAGGCGGCGAAAGCGATGGAACGGCGGCGACGGATCGCCGTACCGGCTAGGCCGAAGCCCGTGATCATCATCGCCCAGGTCGCCGGTTCCGGAACGGCCGAGCCGATCGGGCCAGGCGTCAGGGTGAAGTCGGCGGTGATGAAATCGCCGTAGCGCTTGCCGTCGTTCAGGCTCCACCACGAGCCTTCGTTGAAGACCGCGTCGTCGAGGTGGATGTTGAGCTTACCGTACTGACCGAAGTCGATCACGCTATCGCCCTGCCAGGTCACGACGCCGTTTTGGAAGAAGCCGAAGAACGAGCTTTCACCTTGGGTCACGCCGCCGATTTGGCCGGCGCCGGCGCCCGGAGCGGTGAAGTTGAAATTCACGGTGATGGTGCTGCCGTTGTAGTCGTCGGCGTTCAGCGAGCCTTCGGTCGTCCAGATCTTGAACAGCTGCACGTTGTTCAGGATCGACGGGGCGTCGTTCATGGTGAAGTTCAGGGTGCCGGGATTCGGCGACACCGAGACCTGAAGGCCGTTCGCGCCGGTGCTGTTCAGATCAGTGATGGCGTAGTTGCCGTCGAACGTGACAGCGGCGGCGGCCGGTTGGGCCGCGACAACGGAAAGCGCGAGCGCGGCGCCCGCGGCGGAAAGAAACTTCAACATACGAAAAACATCCCTGGAAAAAAGCCCCGCGCCTTTCGAGGGCGCCACCTGGGATGGTGAACTAAGGCTTAACTTTGGCCGTATCAACGCCACTCGCCTCTCACGGGTGGCGAAAAAGCAAGTTCGCCGAGCCGCGTTACAAATGACAGTTCAAACGCGGCGAATGTGCAATTTCTATGTCGGTTTTCGACATTGCGCGCCCGGCTTTTCGGCCCCTCGGAGAATCAGCACCAAAGAAAACGGCGCGGAAATAACCCCGCGCCGCTTCAAATCAGCCTAGGCGGCGTCCTCAACCGCTAATGGCGGCCTTCATCGCAGCCAAACCTTCGGCCGCCTTGGCCCCGTCCGGCGCGCCGCCTTGCGCGAAGTCCGGTCGTCCGCCTGCGCCTTGGCCGCCCATCGCCAGAACCGCGACCTTGGCCAGTTCGACGGCGCTGAACTTGCCCGTCGCGGCGCCGTTCACCGCCACGGCCACCGAAGCCTTGCCGTCGGCCGAGCCGATCAGGGCGACGACGCCGTCCGGAACCTGCTTGCGGAACTCTTCGATGATCGGACGCAGGTCCTTGCCGCCGACGCCTTCCATGACGCGGGCGATCACCTGCACACCGCCGATGTCTTCCGGACCAGCCGCCGCGCCGCCACCGCCGCCCATGGCGAGCTGGCGCTTGGCTTCGCCCAGTTCCTTGTCGAGCTTGCGGCGTTGAGCCTCCAGCGCCTCGACGCGGGCGAGCACTTCGGAGACCGGGGCCTTGAACTGGTCGGCGAGCGCCTTGGCGACACCGGCCTGTTCGGTCAGCCAGCGGCGCGCCGCCTCGCCGGTCAGGGCCTCGATGCGGCGCACGCCGGCCGCGACGCCGCTTTCGGAGACGATCTTGAACAGGGCGATGTCGCCCGTGCGGGCCACATGGGTTCCGCCGCACAGTTCGACCGAATAGTCGCCCTGCCCGTCCAGCGACTTGCCGAGCGCCAGCACGCGAACGCTATCGCCATATTTCTCGCCGAACAGCGCCATGGCGCCGGCCTCGATCGCCTTTTCAGGCGCCATTTCCTGGGTGTTGGCCGGCAGGTTCTGACGAACCACGGCGTTCACCTCGGTCTCGATCCGGTCGATTTCCTCAGCCGTCAGCGGGCCGCCATGGCTGAAGTCGAAGCGGATCCGCTCGCCATCGACCATCTGGCCCTTCTGGGAGACGTGCGGTCCCAGCACATTGCGCAGGGCCGTGTGCATCAAGTGGGTCGCCGAGTGATTGGCGCGTGTGGTCGTGCGCAGATCGGCGTCGACCGCCAGCCGCGCCTCGGTCCCGGGCGTCAGCACGCCGGAGAGGATTTCAAGCTCGTGCACGAACAGGTCGCCGGCCTGCTTTTGGGTGTCGAGCACCTTGGCCTTGCCGCCGGTCCACTCGATCTCGCCGACGTCGCCCGCCTGGCCGCCGCTTTCGGCGTAGAACGGCGTACGGTCAAACACCGCCAGAACCGTCTCGCCCTCGCGGGCTTCGGTCACCTCGGCGCCGCCGGCCACCAGGGTCAGCAGCTTGCCCGTCGCCTCGGTCAGGTCGTAGCCAAGGAATTCGGTCGCGCCGAGGCGCTCGCGGATCGCGAACCATTCGGCGCCTTGAGCCGACTGGCCAGAACCGGTCCAAGCTTCGCGCGCCTGGTCCTTCTGGCGCTTCATGGCGTCCTCGAAGCCCGACAGGTCGACCGAGATGCCCTTGTTGCGCACCGCGTCCTGCGTCAGGTCCAGCGGGAAGCCATAGGTGTCGTAGAGCTTGAACGCGGTTTCGCCGGGCAGCATGTCGCCGGGGTTCATGTTCGCCGTCGCTTCGTCCAGCAGCGTCATCCCGCGACCCAAGGTCCGGCGGAAGCGTTCTTCCTCCTGGCGCAGGGTCTCGACGATGACCGGCTCGGCCCGGCGCAGTTCCGGATAGGCCCCGCCCATCTCGGCCACGAGGACGGGCGCCAAGCGGTGCATCAACGGTTCCTCGGCGCCCAGCAGATGGGCGTGGCGCATGGCCCGGCGCATGATCCGGCGCAGGACGTAGCCGCGGCCTTCATTCGAAGGTGAAACACCGTCGGCGATCAGGAAGCTGGTCGAGCGCAGGTGATCGGCGATCACCCGGTGCGAGGGGCCGTTCGACCCGCCGCCGACCAATTCCTTCGACGCCGCGATCAGCGTGCGGAACAGGTCGATGTCATAGTTGTCGTGGACGCCCTGCAGGACGGCGGCGATGCGCTCCAGTCCCATGCCGGTGTCGATCTGCGGCTTAGGCAGGTCGCGACGGGTGCCGTCGGCGAACTGCTCGAACTGCATGAAGACCAGGTTCCAGATCTCAACGAACCGGTCGCCGTCCTCGTCCGGGCTGCCCGGAGGGCCGCCAGCGATGTGCGGTCCGTGATCATAGAAGATTTCCGAGCAAGGGCCGCAGGGGCCGGTGTCGCCCATCGACCAGAAATTGTCATTGGTCGCGATGCGGATGATCTTCTCGTCCGGCAGGCCGGCGATCTTCTTCCACAGCTCGGCCGCCTCATCGTCGGTGTGATAGACGGTGACGCAAAGTTTCTCCGCCGGGATCTTGAATTCCTTGGTCAGCAGGGTCCAGGCGTGCTCGATCGCGCCGGCCTTGAAGTAGTCGCCGAACGAGAAATTCCCCAGCATCTCAAAGAAGGTGTGGTGACGGGCGGTGTAGCCGACATTGTCCAGGTCGTTATGCTTGCCACCGGCGCGCACGGACTTCTGCGACGACGCCGCACGCGGCGACGGCGGAGTCTCGGCGCCCGTGAAGTAGTTCTTGAACGGCACCATGCCCGCATTGACGAACAACAGGGTCGGGTCGTTCTGCGGAACGAGCGGAGCCGATGGAATGATCAGGTGATCATTCTTCTCGAAGTAGCCCAGGAAGGCGCTGCGGATTTCGTTGAGGCTCTGCATGGCTCGTCGGACGATCTAAAACAGGAAAACCAGATATGGGGTGGCGCTAGCCGCGCCGCCCCCGCGCGCGACCGTTTACGAATTTTGTCAGCGCCCGCAAAGGAAAAGGACGCTTGGACGGGCTGCGTCCAAGCGTCCTCACGCAGTGCGGGACAGTCGCGCGGGGGTCTAGACCCTTGAAGGCGGGCCCGGACGTCGGGTTGGGCGCGTCCGGCTTTCAAGGGCCATGGCGACGTTCCGCGACGCGATCCCTATTCGGCGTCGTTTTCTTCCTCGACGGTCGGACCGACCAGCAGTTCTTCTTCGATCACCTCACGGGCGCCGCGAACCTGCTTTTCGATCTGAGCAGCGATGTCGGGGTTATTCTTGAGGAATTCCCGAGCGTTATCGCGACCTTGGCCAATCCGGGTGGAGTTCCAGGAGAACCAGGAACCGGACTTCTCGACCACGCCGGCCTTGACGCCCAGATCGATGATTTCGCCCAGCTTGGAGATACCCTCACCGTACATGATGTCGAACTCGACCTCGCGGAACGGCGGGGCGACCTTGTTCTTGACCA
>NZ_JAUXXE010000056.1 GCF_030681155.1 Phenylobacterium sp.
AAAGCCCCGCCAGTATACCGGCGGGGCTTTCTCTATTCGTGATCTAGGCGCGTTTAGCGCTTGTCGACGCCGACGTAATCGCGGGCCGGGGAGCCGGTGTAGATCTGGCGCGGACGGCCGATCTTCTGCGACGGATCCTCGATCATTTCCTTCCACTGCGAGATCCAACCCACGGTGCGGGCCAGAGCGAACAGCACCGTGAACATCTCGGGCGGGAAGCCCAGGGCGCGCAGGGTGATGCCCGAGTAGAAGTCGACGTTCGGGTAGAGCTTGCGTTCGATGAAGTACGGATCGCTCAGGGCGACCTTTTCGAGTTCAATCGCGACCTTCAGCAGCGGGTCATCCCCGTGGCCGACTTCGGCGAGCACTTCGTGGCAGGTCTTCTGCATCACGGTCGCGCGCGGGTCATAGTTCTTGTAGACGCGGTGACCGAAGCCCATCAGGCGATAGCGGCGGTCCTTAACGCCTTGAACGTACTCAGGAATACGATCGACCGTGCCGATCTCCTTGAGCATGTTCAGCGCTTCTTCGTTCGCGCCGCCGTGGCTCGGGCCCCAGAGGCAGGCGATGCCGGCCGCGATGCAAGCGAAGGGGTTGGCCCCCGACGAACCGGCCAGGCGGACGGTCGAGGTCGACGCGTTCTGCTCGTGGTCGGCGTGGAGGATGAAGATGCGATCCATGGCGCGCGTGAGCACCGGGTTCGGCTTCCAATCCTCGGCCGGAACCGAGAAGCACATGCGCAGGAAGTTTTCCGAGTAGGACAGGTCGTTGCGCGGATGCACGAACGGCTGGCCACGGAAGTACTTGAAGGCGCGCGCGGCGATCGTCGGCATCTTGGCGATCAGGCGGTGCGACGAGATCATCCGTTGTTCCGGATCATCCACGTTGGTGCTGTCGTGATAGAAGGCCGACAGGGCGCCGACGGCGCCGACCATGATGGCCATCGGGTGGGCGTCGCGACGGAAGCCCATGAAGAACCTATCGAACTGCTCGTGCAGCATCGTGTGATAGGTGATGTTGTGTTCGAAGGTCTCGAATTCCTTCGCGTCCGGCAGTTCGCCGTTCAGCAGGAGGTAGCAGACCTCCAGGAAGCTCGACTGTTCAGCCAGTTGATCGATCGGGTAGCCGCGATGAAGCAGGATTCCCTTGTCGCCGTCGATGAAGGTGATCTTGCTTTCGCAGCTGGCCGTCGACGTGAAGCCCGGGTCGTAGGTGAAGACGTCGGCTTCGGCGTACAGCTTTCGGATATCGACGACGGCAGGACCGTCGGTTCCCTTCAGGATCGGCAGCTCGACGGCCTTGCCATCGAAACTCACTTTAGCCGTATCGCCCATGCCATCCCTTCCGCATGTATTATTAAACGCCTGTTCGGCGTGCCTTATACCGCCTTACGCGGCCTGTGAAAGCGCGTCATCGAGGCGCTCTAAACTTTCCGGTTTTCCGAGGCTGACAAGGGCCCCGGCCAGGTCCGGCGCGGGCGAGCCCCCAGAGAGGACGCCGCGCAAAGCCGGGCCAAACTTGCCCATTCCGACGCCTTCGCTCTCGGCGAAGCCGCGCAAGGCCGCTTCGAGTTCGGAAACTTCCCAGACGGGCTCTCCGCTGAGGGCCTCGCGCAGGCGGCCGAGCCGCGCGCTGGTCTCTTCGGTCAGCATGCCCTTGATCTTATCGGGCAGTTCCAGCGGCCTACGCTTCAGCGCAAAGACCGTAGCGTCCGCAAGTTCAAGCGTGGTCTTGGCGCCGTCCCGCACCAGCGGGATGGTCCGCAGCAGGATTTCCTGATCGCCGTCGTGGCGCGGGAAATCACGGGTCTGGTGGATCTTGGTAACGAGCTCGGCCAAGCGTTCAATCTGGGCCAGCCGGATGTAGTGGTTGTTGAGGTGGTTGAGTTTGTCCCAATCCAGGCGCGCAGGCGCGCCGACCACGTCTTCCAGCTCGAACCAGGACGCGGCCTGCTCGTCGGTGAAGATCTCGTCGTTGCCGTGGCCCCAACCGAGTCGCGCCAGGTAGTTGCGCATGGCCTCGGGCAGGTAGCCCATCTCGTCGAACTCGCTGACGGCTTGCGCGCCGTGGCGCTTCGACAGCTTCTTGCCGTCCGGGCCATTGATCATGGGGAGGTGCGCCCAGACCGGCACGTCCCAGCCCAGGGCCTCATAGATCTGCGTCTGGCGAGCGGCGTTGTTCAGGTGGTCGTCGCCGCGAATGACGTGGGTGATCCCCATCTCGTGGTCATCGACGATTACAGCGAGGTTGTAGGTCGGGGTGCCGTCTGTCCGCAGCAGGATCAGGTCATCCAGATCCTTGTTCTGGAAGGTGATGTCGCCCTTCACCTTGTCGCGAATGACCGTCTCGCCCTCTTGCGGGCTCTTGAAGCGGATCACGTGCGGGCGGTCGTTGAAATTGGCCTCGGCGTCGCGCCAGGGCGAACGGATGGCCCGGCCTTCGGCGCGCGCGATCTCGCGCTCGGCCGTGGTCTCCTCGACGGTCATGTAGCAACGGTAGGCGGCGCCCTTGGCGAGCAGCTCCTGGGCGGCCAGGACGTGGCGCTCGGCGCGCGCGAACTGGAACACCGGCTCTTCGTCCGGGGTGAGGCCCAGCCACGCCAAACCGTCGAAAATCACCTGAACGGCGGCGTCGGTCGAGCGCTCGCGATCGGTGTCCTCGATGCGCAGGAGGAACTTGCCGCCGGTGTGTTTAGCGTAAAGCCAGTTGAAAAGGGCCGTCCGCGCCGTGCCTATATGCATAGCGCCGGTGGGCGAGGGGGCTATCCGGGTGACGACGGGACGGTCGGGCATCGAACTCGAGGCTGAAGCTGGGGCGCCAGATATGCGCGCGGCGCCTCTTAGCACGGCCTTTCGCAAGCGTCCTAGCTTTCGCCGCATCGCAACATGGTTGGCCGATCAAGCTCTCGTGCAGTCTGATCGCTGGACCTTGTGGGCGCCGGTCGCCTTTGGGATCGGGGCGGCGCTCTATCTGAGTCTGCCGGCCGAACCCCTTGTGGCCGTGGCGTTCCTCGCCCTGGCGGCCGCCGGCGGCCTGGTGCTTGCGGTCAGCCGCTGGAGCCTCGGCAAACCGCTGACCATCGCCCTGACCTTGGCGGCTTTCATGCTGGCCGGGTTCGCCGCCGGCAAGCTGCGCACCCAGAGCGTGCGCGCGCCGATCGCGCCCGCCGGTGGCGGCGTGCGGGCGATCGAGGGATTCGTTGTCGACGTGGCCAGTCCCGGGCAGGGCGGGCCGCGGCTGCTGCTGGCGCCGATTCAGGTCTCGGGCCTGTCGGCGGCGGAGACGCCGATCCGGGTGCGGGTGACTTTGCAGGACGATGACGTACTGCCGGCGCCGGGAACCGTGATCTCCTTGCGCGGCATGCTGAATGCGCCGCCACCGCCAGCAAGCCCGGGCTCCTACGACTTTGCGCGCGACGCCTTCTTCGACGGGATCGGCGGCGTCGGGTTCGCTTTGACGCCGGTGCGCGAGGTTCAAGGCGCGCCGCCGCCCTGGCGGCTTGATCTTGAGATGAAGATCAACGCCGCCCGGTGGGCCTTGGCCAAGCAGATTGTCGGCGAGATGGGGCCTGAGAGCGGCGGCTTGGCCGCGGCCATGGTGACCGGGCACGAGGCCTTCATACCCAAGGAGCAGGTGGAAGCGTTGCGGGCCTCTGGTCTGGCGCATATCGTCTCGATCTCCGGCCTGCACATGGCCATCGTCGGCGGCTTCACCTTCGCTCTTGTTCGCCTTGGCGTCGCGGCTTGGCCGTGGCTTGCGCTGCGGGTGTCGTCGAAGAAGGTCGCGGCCATTGTCGGGCTCGCGGCGGTCGGCGGCTACCTCATACTGTCCGGCGCGCCGAGTCCGGCCGAGCGCGCGGCTATCACGGCCGGAGCGGCGTTCTTCGCCATCCTGGTCGACCGGCGCGCCATCAGTCTCCACACCCTGGCCATCGCCGCGCTGGCGATCATGATCTTTCAGCCAGAGGCGGTCACCGAGCCTGGGTTTCAGATGTCGTTCGCCGCCACCACGGCGCTGGTCGCCCTGGCCGAGGCGTGGCCGCGCCCGGCCAAGGAGATCAATACGCCCTGGCCGATCCGCATTGTTCAGGGCGTGGGCGTCTGGATGGCGGCCAGCTTGGGGGCGAGTTTCGTCGCAGGGCTGGCGACCGGTCCCTTCGCCATGCAGCACTTCAACCGCGTCGCGACCTTTGGCCTAGCCGCCAATCTGTTGGTGGCGCCGATCTCTTCGTTCCTGATGATGCCGGCTTTGGCGATCGGCGCGGTGCTGGCGCCGCTGGGGCTGGGCGGGGTTCCGCTGGCGGCGGCGGGGGTCGCGATCGACACCATGAACACCATCGCCTCGACTGTCGCCGGACTGCCCAACAGCCAGCTCATCGTGCCGAGCGCGCCGGGCTGGACGCTGGCGGCCTCGTTTATCGGCATTCTGTGGCTTTGCCTGTGGAAGGGGCCGCTGCGCTGGCTTGGCCTGCCGCTCGCACTCTCCGTGGCGCTCTACCCACGCCCGCCGGCCCCGGACGCTTGGATCGCGGCCGACGGCTCGACGGTCGCGGTTCGCGATGGCGGGGAGGCGATCCTGTTTCGACCCGACGCCAAACTATTCGCCGCCGAACTTTGGGCCAGGCGGCGGGGCCTGAGCGTGCCCGAAGACGGTTTGGCGATACGTGAGGCGAGCTTCGACTGTGACCGCTGGTCCTGCGCGCCGCGGGCCGGCGCTGCAGTCCCCAGGGTGGCGGCGATCATGACGCGCCGCGCCTCGACCATCGAGCGCAAGCTGCCGCTATTCTGTGAGTGGGCCGAGGTTGTCGTCGTGCGGGGCGAGGCTGCGCCTTGCCCGAAGGCGTTGACCTTGACCCAGGCCGATTTCGCGCGGGGCGGTTCAGCCGAGCTCTACCGAAATGACGCCGGCTGGCGGGTGGTCTGGGCGCAGGACCTTCGCGGTCAGCGCCCCTGGACCGGGCCTAGTGGTAGCGGCGGATAAGACCGACGAGCCGGCCTTGGACCTGAACCTGGTCGGGGCCGAAAATCCGCGTCTCGTAGGCGGGGTTCGAAGCTTCCAGCGCGATCGACGCGCCCTTGCGGCGCAGACGCTTCAGAGTGGCTTCCTCGCCCATGACCAAGGCCACGACGATGTCGCCCGAATTGGCCGAGTCTGTCCGGCGGATCACCACATAGTCGCCGTCGAGAATGCCGGCGTTGATCATCGAGTCGCCTTGTACCTCGAGGACGAAGTGCTCGCCGGCGCCCAGCATGGTTTCCGGGACCGGAAGCCGGTCGCGTTCCTGCTGGATCGCCTCAATGGGCGTGCCGGCGGCGATGCGGCCAAGGACGGGTAGATCGCGGGTGTCATTGGCGACCGGCATGACCGGCGCGTCGCCCGGATCGACCAGTTGCGGCTTAAAGGGCGAGCGGCCTTTGGGCGGCGCCGTGGTCGTCGCTTGCTGCGGCAGCTTCACTACTTCCAGAGCCCGAGCCCGGTGGGGAAGGCGACGCAGGAAGCCGCGTTCCTCCAGCGCTGTGATCAGGCGGTGAATGCCGGACTTGGACGCCAGGTCCAGCGCCTCCTTCATCTCGTCGAACGACGGCGAGACGCCGGTTTCCTTGATCCGCTCATGAATGAACATGAGAAGTTCGTGCTGCTTACGGGTGAGCATGGCTGAGGAGCCCTTGGAGAACAAAGCGCAAACGTTATGAATGTTCTCTAGGTGTTCCTTGTTAATGTCAAGTTACCGCCGAGCCCTTGAAAGGCTTGGCTTTTCTGCGGCGCTCAAAGGCGAGACGGCCGACTCAGGCGAGCAGGGCGCGGGTCGCGGCGGTAACATCGGGTTGGCGCATCAGGCTTTCACCGACCAGCATGGCCTTGGCGCCGGAGCGTTCCAGCCGGGTCACGTCGAGGGAGGTGAATATCCCGCTTTCGGTGATCAGCAGAGCGCCGCTCGGCGCGCCCCCAGCCAGGCGCTCGGTAATGCCAAGGTCGGTTTCGAAGGTGCGCAGGTTGCGGTTGTTCACCCCGACCAGCTTGGCGCCGAGCTTGTCGGCCCGCGCCATCTCGTCCTCGTCGTGAACCTCGACCAGGGCGTCCATCCCGAGCCGAGCGGCCTCGGCCATCAGTTCGGCGGCTACGCCGTCGTCGATCATGGCCAGGATGACCAGGATGGCGTCGGCTCCAAGCGCGCGGGACTCGGCGACCTGCCAGGGATCGACCAGGAAGTCCTTGCGGATGGCGGGCAGGGAGACGGCGTCGCGCGCGGCGGTCAGGAAGCCGTCTGTGCCTTGGAAGCTTGGTCCATCGGTAAGGACTGACAGGCATGCCGCGCCGCCGGCCTCATAGGCCTTGGCCAGGGTGGGGGGATCGAAGTCTTCGCGGATCAGGCCCTTGGAGGGCGAGGCCTTCTTGATCTCGGCGATCAGGGCGAGCTTGCCGGGCGCGTGACCACGCTCCAGCGCCTTCCGGAACCCGCGCGGCGGGGACGCGGCCTTGGCGGCAGCCTCCAGCTCGGCGAGGCTGCGCGCGGCTTTGCGCTCGGCGACTTCTTCGCGCTTGTAGGCGGCGATCTTGTCGAGGATGTCGCTCATGCCACGCCTTCTTGCGCCGAGGTGAGTTCGACCAACTTGGCCAGGGCGGCCTTGGCCAGGCCGTCGTCGATAATCTGGCCGGCGAGATCGACGCCGTCGCGAAGGGTCTCGACCCGCTCACCCACCAGGAAGGCGGCTGCGGCGTTCAGCAGAACGATGTCGCGGTAGGGGCCCTTGGCTCCGTCCAGCAATTCGCGGAGAGCGGCGGCGTTCTGGGCCGGCGATCCGCCGGTGAGGTCGGCGAGCGCCGCGCGCGGCAGGCCGACGGCCTCCGGCGTGATGGTGAACAGCCGAACCTGGCCGTCGCGATATTCCGCCACGCTGGTCTCGGCCGTGGTGGTCATCTCGTCCATGCCGCCGCCGTGGACGACCCAAGCGCGTTCGGCCCCGAGGGCGCCGAGCACGCGGGCGAGCGGTTCGACCCAGCGGTCGGCGAAGACGCCCATGACCTGACGCTGCGCGCCGGCCGGGTTGGTCAGCGGGCCGAGCAGATTGAAGATGGTGCGGAAGCCCAGGTCGGTGCGGATCGGAGCGACGTGGCGCATAGCGCTGTGGTGGGCCGGCGCGAAGAAGAACGCCACATTGGCTTGGTCTAGCGCTTGGAGCTGTTGTGCGGCTGAGGCGGCGACATTGACGCCAAGCTCGGTCAGGACGTCGGCCGCGCCGGAGCGCGAGGAGACGGCGCGATTGCCGTGCTTGGCGATCTTCAGACCGCCGCCGGCCGCCACGAAGGCCACAGCGGTCGAGACGTTGAGGGTGTGGAGACCATCGCCGCCGGTGCCGCAGACGTCCATGACCTGGAACGGATGATCGAGGGTGACGGCGGCCTTGCGCATGGCGCGGGCGCAGGCGGTGATCTCGCCGGTCGTCTCGCCGCGCATGCGCATTGCGGTGACGGCCGCGGCGACCTGGGCCGGGGTGGGCTCGCCGCGCAGGCAGGCGGCGAAGAACTCGCCGGCGTCGTCCTCCGTTAGGGTGCCGCCGTCGGCCAGGCGGCCCAGGAGCGGTTTGAAAGCGTCTGACATGGCTAGTCGACAGCCTGGGGCTCGACGCCCGCGAGCTTCAGGAAGTTGGCCAGCATGGCGTGGCCGCCCTCGGTGGCGATCGACTCGGGGTGGAACTGCACACCCTGGATCGGCCGATGCCGATGCTGGAAGCCCATGATCTCGCCGTCTTCGGTCCAGGCGGTCACTTCCAGCACTGGCGGCAATGTCGACTTCTCGACGGATAGGCTGTGGTAGCGGGTAGCTGTGAACGGGTTGGGTAGGCCGGCGAAGATGCCTTTGCCCTCGTGGAACATCGGACTGGTCTTGCCGTGCATCACCTGCTTGGCGCGGACCACGTCGCCGCCATAGGCCTGGCCGATCGCCTGGTGGCCGAGGCAGACGCCCAGGATCGGCAGGTCGTTGGGGGCTGCTTCCAGGAGGGCCAGGCAGATCCCGGCCTCGTTCGGCGTGCAGGGGCCGGGCGACAGCAGCACGCCCTGGGGCTTGAGGCCCAGGGCCTCGTCGACGCTGAGCGCGTCGTTGCGATAGACCAGCGTCTCCGCGCCCAGTTCATTCAGATAGTGAACGAGGTTGTAGGTGAAGCTGTCGTAGTTATCGATCACCAAGATCATCAGATTTCTCTAGGCTCCGCTTGGCTTTCCGCCAAGGCCCCGGATTGCGGACGAGGCCCGTTCACCGGATGTTGTGGTCATGTCGCCGCCCGATTCTGTCCTCGACCCTGAACAGATGGCCTATGCCAGAGCGCTCCTGAGAGCGCCGGTGGCGCGTGAGCGCGTCTGGCCGGCCCTGGCGGCCGCTGGCTTCGCGGCCACCGCCGCCTTGGCCCTGGCCGGCGCCATGATCATGGCGCCGCCAGTGACCACCCAGCACGTGGTCGAACGCACGCCCTAGACGAATCGCCAGGACTCTTCGGCGGCCTGTCGGAGGGCTCGGGCCTTGTGGAGGGTTTCGTCGTACTCGGCGTCCGGGTCGCTGTCGGCTACCACGCCGCCGCCAGCCTGGACGTACATCTGACCATCCTTGAAGCAGGCGGTGCGCAGCACGATGCAGGTATCGACCGAGCCGTCGGCGCCGAAGTAGCCGACCGCTCCGGCGTAGGCGATGCCGCGCTTCTCCAACTCCAGCTCATCGATGATCTGCATGGCGCGGACCTTGGGCGCGCCGGACAGCGTGCCTGCGGGTAGGGCGGCCATCAAAACGTCGATGGGGTCCAGCCCCTCGGGCGCGTCGCCCTCGACGTTGGAGACCATGTGCATCACGTGGCTGTAGCGCTCGATGAAGAACGAGTCGGTGACCCGCACCCGTGCGCCGCGCGATGGCTGTGGCGGTTCGTTGGAGCCGGTGTTCTTCAGCATCGCCACGCGGCCGACATCGTTGCGACCGAGGTCTAGCAACATCAGGTGCTCGGCGCGTTCCTTGGGATCGGCGATCAGCTCGGCTTCCAGCGCCCGGTCTTGCTCGGGCGTGGCCCCGCGCGGGCGGGTGCCGGCGATCGGCCGAATGGTGATCTTGCCGTCGCGCAGGCGCACCAGGATTTCGGGCGAAGACCCTGCGAGCTGGAAGTCGCCGAAGTTCAGATAGAACAGGAACGGCGAGGGATTGGTCCGGCGCAGCGAACGATAGAGGGCGAACGGGTCGTGGGCGAAGGGCGCCCGGAAACGGTGGCTCGGCACGACCTGGAAGATGTCGCCCGCGAGGATGTACTCCTTCGCCCGCGCGACGATCTGGTGATAGTCCTCGCGGCTGACAGGCGTGGTGAAGCTGTCGGCTTGCGGCTGGGCGGTTCCAGCCAGTTGCGGGGCCGAGCTCCTTAGATCGGCGACCACTTCGGCCAATCGAGACTGAGCCTCCTCATAGGCCGCCTTGGCGCTGACCTCGGACGGCCGGACCGTCGTCACCAGGATGATCTCCTGGGCGATGGCGTCGAAGATCGCGACCACTGAGGGCCGGATCATCAGGCCGTCTGGCAGGTCCAGCGGGTCCGGATTGACGTTCGGCAGGTGCTCGACCAGCCGGATCATGTCGTAGCCGATGGCGCCGAACACGCCGGCCGACATCGGCGGCAGGCCTGCCGGAAGATCCAGGCGCGAACGGGCCACCAGATCGCGGAGCGAGTCGAGCGCGCCGCCGGCCTGGGATTGGAACCGTCCGGCCGCGATGTCGGGACCGACCGCGATTTCGGCCTGATCCCCGCGACATCTCCAGACGAGGTCCGGTTTCATCGCGATCACCGAGTAGCGGCCCCGGTGGGCGCCGCCCTCAACGGATTCGAACAGGAAGGCGTAGGGCCGTCCATGGGCGATCTTCAGATAGGCCGAGACCGGGGTCTCGAGATCGTCGATCAGACGGGTCCAAACGACCTGCGGCGCGCCCTGAGAATACTTCGCCTCAAAGTCCGCAAACGCAGGTTCGATCGTCACTTGGATTTCTCCGCCTGGCCCGCCTTAGGTGCGGCCTTTTCGGTCTCGGTGATCGGCGCCAGGCCCAGCGCAGCACGCGCCTTCGCCGGGAAGATCTTCACGCCGACTTCGGTGCGCGCGGCCTTGCGGGCAGCAGCGCCCAGGTCGCGGAAGAGCGCCATGGTCACCTGCGGACGAGCGTCCTCGGTGATGCGGGCCAGGGTCGGACCTGACGGCGCACGGACCGCTTCGAGCTTGGCGACGATCAGGCCGAACTGAACGCCGTCGGCGGTGAAGACCTCACCCGGCTTGGCGTTGAAGGTCTTTACCAGAGCGTCACGCGACATGGCGGTGTTCTGGGCCGCGTTCTGACGGTCGATACCGGCGACATTGACCACCTTGGAGCCGGCCGAAGCCGCCACGGTCGCCAGGCTCTCCCCCTTGCGGAGGCGAGCGGCGTACTCGTCGGCCTTGGTCTGCAGGCGCTTGAGCATCTCGGTCATCATCCAGACCCGGGTGAGGTCTGGCTTGATCTCGGCCAGCGGGGGCAGGGCGCTCGGAATGATCCGCTCGACCCGGATGGCGAAATACTCGCCGGCGCCCGCGTCCTGGAGCTCGCTCTCGCCGCCGGCCGGCAGGCTGTAGGCGAGCTCGAGGAGCTTCGGCGTCACGCCCTGAACGGGCTGGCCTTGCGGGCCTTGGCCCTGCTGGGTGATCGGGCCGAGGGTCATGACCGGCACGCCGGCCTTCTTGGCGGCGTCGACGAGGTTGGCGCCGCTGCCGCGGGCTTCCTCATAGGCCTGGCTGAGGGCGTAGACCTTCTCGGCGGCGGCGTCCTTGCGAAGCTCGGCTTCGATCTGCGGACGGACCTGGTCGAGGGTCACGGTCTGGCCAGGTGTGACCTTGGCGACCTTGACGACCGCGACGCCGAGGTCGCCTTGAATGGCGGCCGAAACCTCGCCGGGCTTCAGGGCGAAGGCGGCGGCGGCGACTCGCTTGTCGGCGATCGCGCTCTGCGGCTTGTCGACATAGTTGATGACTTCGACGCCAATCGACTTGGCGACCGCCGAGGGATCTTCACCCTTGGCGAGGCGGGCGGCGACGGCCTGGGCGGCCGCGGCGTCCTTCACCGGGATCTGGATCAGCGAACGGGTTTCAGGGCGAGCCAGGGTGTCCTTCCGGAACGCGAAGCGCTTTTGGACTTCGGCCTCGTCGATCGGCAGCGAGCCGTTGATCATGGCCGGGCTGAACGCGACCACCGAAATGACCCGGAATTCCGGACGGATCAGCTGGGCCGACTTCTCTTTCATGAAGGCCGTGAGCTGGGCGTCGGTGGGCAGCGTCGGCGCAGGGACGCTACGCGGATCGACGGTGAAGAAGCCGACGTCGCGCGCTTCCATCTCGAAGACTGCGCCGAGGGCGCTGTAGGCGCGCGGCACGCGCAGGCCGTTGACCATCGCCGAGACGGCGTGGGACTCGGCGATCTGGTCGCGCATCATGGTGTCGAAGCGCGCGGGCGTCAGGCCATTCTCAGCCAGGCGCTGGGCGTAGAGCGTCTTGTCGAACGCGCCGGAGATCGGATTGAAGAAGGCCGGGATCTTGCGCAGTTCAGCGCTGACGAGACGGTCCGAGGGCCGGATGCCGATCTTGTGCAGCATCTCGCCGAACGCCTCGCGGGTGGCGAGTTCTTCCAGCAGGCGCTTGTCCAGGCCGAACTGAACGGCCTGTTCGATGCTGATCGGCTGCTTGGCCTGTTCCTCGGCGCCTTTGCGGAAGTTATCGAACTCTCGCTTGAAATCAGGCCCCGAGACGTGCCGCGAGCCCGCCTTGATCACATCGTTGGTGTAGTTGCCTTTGAAGGCGTCGTTGATGCCGAAGATCGCGAAGCTGATGACCAGGAGGCCGATCAGCACAGCGGCGACCCAGGATTTGGCGAACTTGCGGGTTGCGGACAGCATTTGACCTTCCGGAGCCTCTTCGGCGCGAACGTGGAAGGCGGGTATAGTGGAGGGGGCTTCCCCCCCGCAAGCGCGTGACAGAATGAACGGCTTGGCTTAACGCGCCTTTGTCCAAAAAATTGCGAGGCCCAGATGACTTCTCCGACCCCTTTGATCGCCGGAAACTGGAAGATGAACGGGACGGCGGCGTCGCTGTCGGAAGCCCAGGCGGTCGCCGCGGCCCTGGCCGGAACGAGCGCTCGCGTGGCGATTTGCCCGCCAGCGACGCTGGTCGAGCGTGCGGCTGGGGCGGTGAAGGGCACCGCCCTGCTGCTCGGCGGACAAGATTGTCGCGCCGAAGTCTCTGGCGCCTTCACCGGCGACGTTTCGGCCGAGATGCTTGCTGACGCAGGGGCTAGCCTGGTCATTCTCGGCCATTCCGAACGCCGCGCCGGCTATGGCGAGACTGACGCCCTGGTGGCCGCGAAGGTAGAGGCGGCCCTCCGCGCGGGCCTCGAGCCGATCATCTGCGTCGGCGAGACCCTGGACGAACGCAAGGCCGGCAAGGCGCTGGAAATCGTCACCGGGCAGGTCAGGGGCTCGCTTCCGGCGACGCTCGCCGGCAAGACTTTTTCTGTCGCTTACGAGCCGGTCTGGGCCATCGGCACCGGCCTGACGCCGACGACGCCGGAAATCGAAGAAGTTCACATCGCCATCCGCGCGACGCTGGTCGAGGTGTTTGGCGACCATGGAAAGACCCCACCGATTCTTTACGGCGGTTCGGTGAAGCCCTCCAATGCGGACGAGATTCTGCACGCCGCCGAGGTCGGTGGCGCCCTGGTCGGCGGCGCTTCGCTGAAGGCCGAGGACTTCCTGGGGATCATCAAGGCGCTTTAAGCGTCTGAGGGGCCCTTCAGCTCCACCGTGTTGCCTTCGGGATCCTGGATATAGAGCGAGGTCCCTTCGCCCTCCGCGCCGTAGCGCTCGCCTTCGTCGATGATGGCGACGCCGCGGGCGGCCAGGTGGGCGCGTATCGCCGCCTCGTCGAACGGTCGAATGGCCAGGGCGAAGTGGTCCAGGTTGCGCGCTTCCGGGCCAGGGGGCGCTCCGCCTAGCTGACCGAGTTTCCCATCGACTGTCACCAAGTCGATCAGCGAGGCGCCGGCGCGGACATGGGTGAGCCCGAGTTCCGGTCGGTCCCAATCGAGGGTGCAACCCAGGATCTCGGTGTAGAAGGCCAGCATGGCGGTCTTGTCCACGATCCGCAGAACGATGTGGTCGAAGCCAGCGGGCTGAATGGGGTTGGCCATTGGTGTCTCCTCATACCGAAGATGGGGACGCCAACGCTACAGTAGGAGACCAAAGAGCCGGCAATCGCGATGTTCGCCGTCGCGCAGGACGTGGCCGCGAAGCAGGCCCTCTTCCTCGAAGCCGAGTTTTTCGAGCAAGGCGTCGGAGCGGAGATTGCCCAGGTGGGTGCGCGCCGCCAGCCGGCGAAGGCCCAGCGTCGCGGCATAGGAGAGCACAGCGCGCATCGCCTCCAGCGCGTAACCTTGGCCCCAGGCCCCGCGGCCCAGCAGGAAGCCCACCTCGGCCCGCTTGTGCCAGCGATCTATGTCGGAGAGGTCGCAGGCCCCCAGGAAACGACCGCCGCCGAGGGTTTGGATGGCCCAGTGCAATGACTTGCCGGAAACCGTGTCGGAGACCTGGCTCTCGACGATCACCCGAACCAGGTCCGGATCGTCGATCTCGGGGATGTCCCAGTGGGCCATGACCTCGGGATCATTGAGTATCGGAAACAGGAATTCGGCGTCGGAGACCTCCAGCGGTCTCAGGCTCAGGCGTTCAGTTTCAAGAATCATGGACTTGGACCGGCCGATAGGACGCCCTAGCTATGGCCTTGTGCGCCGCCTGATGGTAGAGCGCGCGCTTCATTTCGGCTCGGGCGACCGGCCGAAGGCATCGGATATATCAATGCTGCTCGGCATTCTGCTCACCATCCACGTCATCGTCTGCATCTCGCTGATCGCGGTTGTCCTGTTGCAACGTTCCGAGGGCGGCGCCCTCGGTATGGGCGGCGGCAGCACCGGTTTCATGACCGCGCGCGGCGCTGGCGACCTGCTGACCCGCACGACCTGGATCCTGGGTTCGGTCTTCTTCATCCTCAGCCTGGTGCTGACCTTGCTGGCCGGACGTGAACGCGGCGCCTCTTCGGTCGTTGACCGGGTGAAGGTCGAGGGCATCGACCCCAACAGCCTGAACCGTCCGAGCGTTCCGCAGCCGACGGCGCCGACCAGCCCGAGCGACGCCCCGGCCCCGTTGACCGCGCCGACCCCGCAGGTTCGCAATCCCTTCACCGGCGAAGGCCCGGCGCCCGCCGCCCCGGCGACGACCGCTCCCGCGCCGTCCAACCCCTAAGTCCAGAGTGATCGTGAGACCTTCCCAAAAGCCGCCTCGGCGGCTCACTCTGCGTTTGCGCGTCCGTCTTTCCGCGCGTCACTCCGCACTATCCACAGCCTTTGGCGAATCGCCGCAGGGCGCCCAACGCGAATCACGGCTAACCTGAACGCCCATGACCCGGTACATTTTCATCACCGGCGGCGTGGTCTCCTCCTTGGGAAAAGGTCTCGCTTCCGCCGCTCTCGGCGCCTTGCTGCAGGCTCGTGGCTATAAGGTCCGCCTTCGCAAGCTCGATCCCTATCTGAACGTCGATCCGGGGACGATGAGTCCCTATCAGCACGGCGAGGTCTTCGTGACCGACGACGGCGCCGAGACCGACCTCGACCTGGGGCACTACGAGCGCTTCACCGGCGTGAATGCGACCAAGGCCGACAACATCACCACAGGCCAGATCTACAAGACGATCATCGAGAAGGAACGGCGCGGCGACTATCTGGGCGCCACCGTCCAGGTGATCCCGCACGTCACCGACGAGATCCGCAATTTCGTCCTGTCCGATCCGGGCGAGGGCGTCGACTTCGTGCTGGTCGAGATCGGCGGCACGGTCGGCGACATCGAGGGGTTGCCGTTCTTCGAGGCGATCCGTCAGCTTGGCCAGGAGCTGCCGCGCGGCCACGCCTGCTACATCCACCTGACGCTGCTGCCCTACATCAAGACGGCCGGCGAGATGAAGACCAAGCCGACCCAGCACTCCGTCAAGGAATTGCGGTCGATCGGCATCCAGCCTGACATCCTGCTTTGCCGCTGCGAGCAGCCGATCCCGGCCAGCGAACGCCGCAAGATCGGCCAGTTCTGCAATGTGCGCGAAAGCGCCGTGATCCAGGCGATGGACTCGCCGAACATCTATCACGTGCCGCTCGACTATCACGCCCAGGGCCTGGACCGCGAAGTACTGTCGGTGTTCGGCCTGTCCGACACCGCTCCGGCGCCGGACCTGTCGCGTTGGGAAGGCATCTCGCACACCCTGACCAACCCCGACGGCGAAGTGAACATCGCCATTGTCGGCAAGTACACCGCCCTGACCGACGCCTATAAGTCCCTGATCGAGGCCCTGGTGCATGGCGGTGTCGCCAGCAATGTCCGGGTCAAGTTCGACTGGATCGAAGGCGAGGCGTTCGAGCGCGAGGAGGGGCTGATCTCCGAGCGTCTGACCGGCGTTCACGGCGTCCTGGTTCCAGGCGCCTTCGGCGAGCGCGGCTCTGAAGGCATGATCCGCGCGGTGCAGTTCGCCCGCGAGCACGAGGTCCCCTATTTCGGCATCTGCTTCGGCATGCAAATGGCCATGATCGAGGCGGCGCGGAACCTGGCTGGGATCAAGCACGCCTCGTCCACAGAGTTCGGTCCGACCTCCGAACCGATCGTCGGGCTGATGACCGAATGGACCCGCGGCAACGAGCGCGAGACCCGCAAGGAAGGCGACGACCTGGGCGGCACCATGCGCCTGGGGGCCTATGAGGCGGTTCTGACGCCGGGCTCGAAGGTTGCGTCGATCTATGGCGGCACCGAGATCAGCGAGCGCCATCGTCACCGCTACGAGGTGAACATCGGCTATCGCGAGGCCATCGAGAACACCGGCCTGACCTTCTCCGGACTCTCGCCGGACGGCGTGTTGCCGGAGATCTGCGAGCGCGCCGATCACCCGTGGTTCGTCGGCGTGCAGTTCCACCCCGAACTGAAGAGCCGGCCGTTCGATCCGCATCCGCTGTTCGCCAGCTTCATCGGCGCGGCGAAGGAACGTTCGCGTCTGGTCTAGGTGATTTCCCATGACCGGGGGAGGGCGCTATCCTCTGGTCATGCTCACCCGCGACGACGTCCGACGCATCGCGCTTGCTCAGCCGGAGGCCTATGAGGCCGACCATCACGGCATGCCGTCGTTCCGCGTGGCAAGAAAATCTTCTGCACGATCCATCAGGATCATCCGCGCGCCATGCTGAAGCTTGATCCCGAGGATCAGCGCAATCTCGGCGAGGCCGACCCGGGCGTTGTCGAGGCCGTGCCCGGGTATTGGGGTCGCAACGGCTCGACCTTTGTCTGGTTCGAGAAGATCGAGGCGGCGCGATTCGCCGATCTGATGGCGATGGCCTGGGCGCAAGTTGCGCCAAAACGCCTCCTAGCCGCTGTTTCTGCTGGGGTTTACAAGGGCGGTTGAAACCCGGAGCGATTTCCGGCATACACCCGCGCTCACGTCGGCGGCCTGTCGTTTCGGCCGCCGTCTCCTTTTTACGCCTGCGAGATTCCCCATGGCCGTTCCGAAACGCAAAGTATCCCCGTCGCGGCGCAACATGCGGCGTTCGCACCACGCCCTCGGCGCCAATTCCTATGTCGAAGACAAGGAAACCGGCGAGCTGAAGCGCCCCCACCACGTCGATCTGAAGACCGGCATGTACAAGGGCCGTCAGGTTCTGACGCCGAAGGAAGACTAGTCCTTCTTGAGGGACGCGCGTTCGCGCTGCGCCCTTGAAGGTCTGAACGATCCAAATCCCCCGTCCGGTTTCCGGGCGGGGGATTTTGCATGCGCGCTTGACGCCTGACGCGGGCCTAAGATTGCCACCGAGTCCGAAGCTGGCTAAAGGGTCGCGCGCATTTCCGCCCAATCCAGGAGCTTCCATGACCGAGATCGTCGACATCACAGCCCGGGAAATCCTGGACAGCCGCGGTAACCCAACGGTCGAAGTGGACGTCATTCTGGAAGACGGCGCGCTGGGTCGCGCCGCGGTTCCGTCAGGCGCCTCCACCGGCGCCCACGAAGCCGTCGAAAAGCGCGACGGCGATAAGAGCCGTTATGGCGGCAAGGGCGTGCTGAAGGCCGTCGAGGCTGTCAACGGCGAGATTTACGATGCGCTGTCGGGCTTCGACGCCGAAGACCAGCGCCGCCTCGACACCCTGCTGATCCAACTGGATGGGACCCCGAACAAGAGCCGCCTGGGCGCCAACGCCATTCTGGGCGTCAGCCTGGCGACGGCCAAGGCCGCGGCGATCAGCGCCGGCCTGCCGCTCTACAAGTATGTCGGCGGGGTTTCGGCGCGCGTCCTGCCGGTCCCGATGATGAACATCATCAACGGCGGCGCCCACGCCGACAATCCGATCGACATCCAGGAATTCATGATCCTGCCGACCGGCGCGGACACCTTCGCCGAAGGCCTGCGCATGGGCGCTGAGATCTTCCACGCGCTGAAGAAGGCGCTGTCCGAAGCCGGCCACAACACCAATGTCGGCGACGAGGGCGGCTTCGCCCCGAACATCGGTTCGGCCGAAGAGGCCCTGGCGTTCATCGTCAAGGCCGGCGCAGCGGCCGGCTTCAAGGCCGGAGAACACTTCCAGCTCGGCCTCGACGCGGCTTCGACCGAGTTCTTCAAGGACGGCAAGTACGTGCTGGGGGGCGAAGGCAAGACCCTCGATCCGGCCGGCATGGTCGACTATCTGGCCGGCCTGGTCGCCAAGTTCCCGATCGTCTCGATCGAAGACGGCATGGCCGAGGATGACCTGGAAGGCTGGAAGCTGCTGACCGACAAGCTGGGCGGCAAGATCCAACTGGTGGGCGATGATCTGTTCGTCACCAACCCGGCCCGCCTGGAAAAGCTGGGCGTCGAGCAAGGTCTGGCCAACTCGATCCTGGTGAAGGTCAACCAGATCGGCACCCTGTCCGAGACCCTGGACGCCGTCGACATGGCCCACCGCGCCGCCTACACGGCCGTGATGAGCCACCGCTCGGGCGAGACCGAGGACGCCACCATCGCTGACCTGGCGGTGGCCACCAACTGCGGTCAGATCAAGACCGGCTCGCTGTCGCGTTCCGACCGCACGGCCAAGTACAACCAACTGCTGCGCATTGAGGAAGAGCTTGGCGACCAGGCGATCTATCTCGGCGCCAAGGCTCTGAAGCGACTCTAGACTCGGCGAAAGGCGCGGCTGAACAGAAAGGCCGCGCCGCTCAGCGTCATCACGACGCCAAAGGTCATGAACGCTGCGGCGTATGACCAGCGCTCGGCGATCTGGCCGAACGCCAGATAGAGGCCGATTGAGCCTACCGTCCAAAGGAAGCCCGCCAGCGAGGCGATGGTCGCGCGGCGTTCGGTCGGGATGGCGTGCTGCATCCGCGTTTCGAAATTGATGTCGATCAGCTTCACCAGCCCAGCGAACACCGCCAGCAACAGCATTCCGGCCGGGCTCATCATCTGGGCCGCGGCGATCAGTAGGCCGCCGGCCAATATAGCGACGCCGTAGAGCGCAGCCGCAGGTGTCCCGCCCAGCCGATAGGCCAGGGCGGCGGCCACCGCCGAGGTCGCATAGGTGGCGGCATAGTAGATGGGGATGGCCTCGCGGCTGAGGCCGGCCTCCTCGCCATAGATCCCCCAGAACTCGTCCAGCGATCCGCCCAGCGTCCAGAGGGTGACGACCACAAGCATTGGCCGCAGGATGGCCGGTGTCCGCAGCGTCTCGCCCAGGGCCCGCTTCAAGTGCGCGAGGTAGTCGGTCTCGCCGGTCGACTGGGCGCGAGGCGCCGAGGGCAGGGCGAAGGCGACGATCGCGGCGGCGATCACCGCGGCGATACTGAGCAGCATCAGAAGCTCGTAACCGCCGAAGCTGTGAACCGCCGCCGCCGCCAGCATCGCCCCGAGGATGGCGACAATGCCGCCCGCTCGCGCCCGGCCGATGACCTTTGCGAAGTCGTCGGCTGCGCCGCGCCGGTCGAGTTCGTCATAGACCAACGCCTCAAAAGTGCCTGATTGAAGCGCGCCCTTGATCCCCCACAGGATGAAGCCGGCGAGGTAGCCCCAGAAGCCAGGGAACAGCAGCCAGCAGGCATAGCCCGCCGCTCGGACGAGCTGGCCGACAGCCAGCAGATGCTTCCGCGAGAAGTGGTCGGCCAAAACGCCTGATGGGACTTCCAGCGCCAGGCCGACCGCTGACCATACGGCGAACAGCAGGGCCAGTTGGCTGGGGGAGACGCCGTGATCGACGAACATCACCGCATAGAGCGGGTAGATCAGGATGAGATCGTCCAGCGCCTTGTAGGCGTAGATTTTGCCGAGGACGCCGCGCACGATTTTTCCCCGTTCAGCCGCTCCGGCGCGACACTGTAACCGTAAATTAAGCACGAATGCGTGAGATGGATTTGCCGAGGAGACTTCGATTCGACGTGTTTGCGCGCATTCGCCCATATCTGCCGACAGCGGCCCTCGCGTTCCTGATCTTCTACTTCGGGTTCCACGCCTTCACGGGCGATCGCGGACTTCTGTCTTCTACGCAAAGGGATGCGACGCTCGCGGCCAAGTCGCAGGAGCTGGCTCAGCTGCGTACCCAGAGGCAGGATTTGGAGGCGCGTGCCCGCCTGCTGCGCGACAACAGCTTGTCGGCCGACCTACTGGAAGAACGTGCCCGTTCCCTGCTAGGTTTCGGGCATCCGAACGACTATGTGATCCGCGTGAAGCCTTAGGGCGGATTCGAACGTTCTAAACGCTATGAACACGCGGAGCTTGACCGCGAAATGCATTCCTACGGGAGAGATGGATGGCGCGTGGGCAGGCAGGCTCCGCAGCTAAGCGGAAAACCAATGACACCGGTGGCAGCGGCGCCGCAGACAGCGCGGTGACGCAGGACGAGCTCCTGAAGTACTACCGGGACATGTTGTTGATCCGCCGCTTCGAGGAACGCGCGGGCCAGCTCTACGGCATGGGCCTGATCGGCGGCTTCTGCCACCTCTACATCGGCCAGGAAGCCATCGCGGTCGGCGTCCAGGCGATCAAGGAGCAAGGCGATCAGGTGATCACCGGCTACCGTGATCACGGCCATATGCTGGCTTGCGGCATGGATCCTCGCGAAGTCATGGCCGAACTGACCGGCCGCGCCGGCGGGTCGTCCAAAGGCAAGGGCGGGTCGATGCACATGTTCTCGACCGAGGCGGACTTCTACGGCGGCCACGGCATCGTCGGCGCGCAGGTCGCGCTGGGCACCGGCCTGGCGCTCGCCAACCACTACCGCGACAACAAGAAGGTCTCCTTTACCTATTTCGGCGACGGCGCGGCCAACCAAGGCCAGGTCTATGAGAGCTTCAACATGGCTCAGCTCTGGAACCTGCCGGTCGTCTACGTGATCGAGAACAACCAGTACGCCATGGGCACCTCGATCGAGCGCTCATCGTCGGAAACCCATCTCTACAAGCGCGGCGCCTCGTTCCGGATCCCCGGCGAGGAAGTCGATGGCATGGATGTGCTGGCCGTGAAGGCCGCCGCGAAGAAGGCGGCCGACCACGCGCGCTCGGGCAAGGGCCCCTACATCCTCGAAATGAAGACCTACCGTTATCGCGGCCACTCTATGAGCGACCCGGCCAAGTATCGGACCCGCGACGAGGTGGACGAGGTCCGCAAGACCCGCGATCCGATCGACCACCTGCAGGAACTGCTCGCCAAGAAGGGCTGGGCCGACGAGGCCTCGCTGAAGGCCATCGACGCCGAGGTGAAGAAGATCGTCGCCGACGCCGCGGAATTCGCCCGCACCTCGCCCGAGCCCGAGCCTTCGGAGCTTTATACGGACGTCTATCTGGAGGCCGCCGAGTGACCGACGTCCTGATGCCTGCGCTTTCCCCGACGATGGAAGAAGGCACCCTTGCCAAGTGGCACGTGAAGAAGGGCGACACCGTTCGCTCTGGCGACGTGATCGCCGAGATCGAGACCGACAAGGCCACCATGGAGGTCGAGGCGGTCGATGAGGGCGTGATCGAAGAGATCCTGGTTCCGGAAGGGACCGAGGAGGTCAAGGTCAACACGCCGATCGCGCGCCTGTCCGGCGATGACGCCGCAGCCAGCGCCCCAAAGGCCGAGGCGCCTGCGCAAGCCGCCGGCGATCCGGAAAAGAAGGCGCCTGAGGCCGTGGAGGTTCAGCCGGAGGGCGAGGCCTCGGCTCCGGTTCTGCCGAAAGTCGAACTGCGCGATCCGGAGCTGCCGGAGGGCGTGAAGCTCGTCAAAACGACCATCCGCGACGCCCTGCGCGATGCGATGGCCGAGGAGATGCGCAAGGACGACAAGGTGTTCCTGATGGGCGAGGAAGTCGCTCAGTATCAGGGCGCCTACAAGGTTAGCCGCGATCTGCTGCAGGAGTTCGGCGACAAGCGCGTCATCGACACCCCGATCACCGAGTACGGCTTTGCTGGGCTTGGCGTTGGCGCGGCGATGGCGGGTCTCAAGCCTATCGTCGAGTTCATGACCTGGAACTTCGCCATGCAGGCGATCGACCACATCATCAATTCAGCCGCCAAGACGCTCTACATGTCGGGCGGCCAGATCAAATGCTCAGTCGTGTTCCGTGGTCCGAACGGCGCGGCCGCGCGAGTGGGGGCCCAGCATAGCCAGGACTATTCGGCGTGGTACGCCCAGGTCCCCGGCCTGAAGGTCGTGGCGCCCTATGACGCCGCGGACGCCAAGGGTTTGCTCAAGGCTGCGATCCGCGATCCGAACCCGGTCGTCTTCCTCGAACACGAGATGATGTACGGCCAGGAATTCGATGTTCCCGAGGACATCGATTGGGTCGTGCCGATCGGCAAGGCCAAGGTCCGCCGCGAAGGCAAGGACGTGACGATCACCGCCCACTCGCGGATGGTCGGCATGGCGCTGAAGGCGGCCGAACAGCTGGCGGCCGAGGGCATCGACGCCGAGGTCATCGACCTGCGTACCCTGCGCCCGCTGGACCACGAAACCATCGTAGAGAGCGTGAAGAAGACCAATCGCCTGGTGACGGCCGAGGAAGGCTGGGGCCCGATGGGCGTCGGCGCCGAAGTGATCGCCCGGGTCATCGACCAAGCCTTCGACTATCTCGACGCCCCGCCGGCGCGCGTGCACCAGAAGGACGTCCCGCTGCCCTACGCCGCCAATCTGGAGGCGCTGTCGCTGCCCTCGGTCGAGGACATCGTGAAGGCGGTGAAGGCGGTCACCTACAAATGACCGCTCGATCCTTCCCCGCCTCGGCTCCAGTCCAGCTCAGCGCCTGAGAAACGACCCATGTCCATCGATGTCCTGATGCCCGCGCTCTCTCCAACCATGGAGGAGGGCACGCTCGCCAAATGGCACGTGAAGAAGGGCGATAAGGTCTCGTCCGGAGACGTGATCGCCGAGATCGAGACCGACAAGGCGACCATGGAGGTCGAGGCGGTCGATGAAGGCGTGATCGAAGACATCCTGGTGGCCGAAGGCTCCGAGGGCGTGAAGGTCAACACGCCGATCGCACGCCTGTCCGGCGAGGACGCCGGTTCCGCGCCGCCGCCCGCCAAAGCGGCGGCTCCAAATGCCGAGGCGGCAAAGAGCGAGGCGCCCAAGGCCGACGCCGTCAAGGCGGAAGCGCCAAAGGCCCAAGCCGAGCAGCCTGCGAAAGCCGCCGCCCCGGCTCGCGCGTCCGGCGAGCGCGTCTTTGCCTCGCCGCTCGCGCGCCGCATCGCCGGTCAAAAGGGGCTGGATCTCTCCCAGGTGCAGGGTTCAGGCCCACGCGGTCGGATCATCAAGCGCGATGTAGAGGGCGCGACACCCCAGGCCAAGGCGCCGGGCGCTGCGGCCGGCGTCGCGGCCTCCGCGCCGCGTCAGGTTCAGAGCCTGGCCCAGATGGGCATTCCGGACGGCAGTTATGATCTGATCCCGCTGGATGGGATGAAGAAGACCGTCGCGCGCCGGATGAGCGACAGCTTCCGCGACGTGCCGCACTTCCCGCTGACCATCGATCTGGAGATCGACGGTCTGTTGGCCGGTCGCGCCAAGATCAACGCCATGCTGGAGAAGCAGGGCGTGAAGGTCAGCGTCAACGACCTGGTGATCAAGGCTGCGGCGTTCGCGCTGAAGCAGGTGCCGGAGGCCAACGCCTCCTATTCGCCTGAAGGCATCGCGATGCACCACAACGCCGACATCGCCATGGCCGTCGCCATCGACGGCGGCCTGATCACCCCGATCATCCGCAAGGCCGAGACCAAAGGCCTGGCCCAGATCGCGGTCGAGGCCAAGGACCTGGCCGAGCGGGCGCGGACCCGAAAGCTGAAGCCCGAGGAATTCCAGGGCGGCACATTCTCGATCTCCAATCTGGGGATGATGGGGATCAAGTCGTTCAATTCGATCATCAATGAGCCGCAGGGCGCCATTCTGTCGGTCGGCGCCGGTGAGCAACGGCCGGTGGTGAAGAATGGCCAATTGGCCATCGCCACGGTCATGAGCGTCACCCTGACCTGCGATCACCGCGTGGTCGACGGCGCCATCGGCGCGCGTTGGCTACAGGCCTTCAAGGTCCTGATCGAAGACCCCATCACGATGATCGTCTGAGGCTAGTCACATGGATTTCGACGTCATCGTCATCGGTTCGGGCCCTGGCGGATATGTCACCGCCATCCGCGCCAGCCAGCTTGGTTTCAAGACCGCCATCGTCGAGCGCGACGCGCTGGGCGGGGTCTGCCTGAATTGGGGCTGCATCCCCACCAAGGCCCTGCTGAAGTCCGGTGAGGCTTATGAGAACCTTGGCCATCTTGCCGACTATGGGATCAAGATCGAGAAGGCCAGCTTCGACTTCTCCAAGGTGATCGAGCGCTCGCGCAAGGTGGCGGCCCAGCTCAACGCCGGCGTCGCCTTCCTCATGAAGAAGCACAAGATCGAAGTGATCGAAGGTACGGCCAAGCTCGAAAAGGGGCAGGGCGCGCCGAAGGTGGTTGTCGATCTGAAAGCCGGCGGCTCTCGGACCGTTCAGGCCAAGCATGTGATCCTGGCGACCGGCGCCCGCGCCCGCACCATTCCGGCCGTCGGCTTGGAACCGGACGGCGAGCGGGTCTGGACCTATCGCGAGGCCATGGTCCCGAAGGCCGCGCCGAAGTCGCTGATCGTCATCGGGTCCGGCGCCATCGGCATCGAGTTCGCCAGCTTCTATCGGGCGCTGGGCTCTGACGTGACGGTGATCGAGGCGCTGCCGCGCATTCTGCCCGTCGAGGATGAAGAGGTTTCGAAGACCGCCCACAAGGCGTTCGAGAAGCGCGGGCTCAAGTTCCGGGTCGGCGCCACCGTCAAGAAGTTGACGAAGTCCAAGACCGGCGTCGCCATCGAGTTGGAAGCCGGCGGCAAGGCGGAGACCCTAAGCGCCGATGTCGCCATCGTCGCGGTGGGCATCGTCGGCAATGTCGAGGGCCTGGGCCTCGAAGCTCTCGGCGTGAAGGTCGACCGGACCCATGTGGTCACCGACGACCATGGCGGCACGGGCGTCGCCGGCCTCTACGCCATCGGCGACCTGGCCGGTCCCCCGTGGTTGGCGCACAAGGCCAGCCATGAAGGCGTCCATTGCATCGAGCACATCGCGGGCCTGAAGCCGAATAACCTGACGTCCCCGATTCCGGGCTGCACCTATTCCACTCCGCAGATCGCGTCAGTTGGCCTGACCGAGGGCCAAGCCAAGGAAAAGGGGATCGCCGCCAAGATCGGCCGCTTCCCCTTCAAGGTGAACGGGAAGGCCATTGCCTCGGGCGAGACCGATGGGTTCGTGAAGACCATCTTCGACGAGAAGACCGGCGCTCTGATTGGCGCCCACATGATCGGCGCCGAAGTCACCGAGATGATCCAGGGCTTCACCCTGGCCATCACCCTGGAGGCCACCGAGGAAGAGCTCTTCGCCACGGTCTTCCCGCATCCGACCCTGAGCGAGGCCATGCACGAGGCGTCCCTCGACGCCTATGGCCGGGTCCTGCACATCTGACGCCAACCTCGTCATCCGCGGCTCAGCCTTCCGCTGGCCGGAGATGACGACTGTGGCTTAGGGCCGCTTCCGCACCAGAGCGTCGACGCTCCAGATGCCCGGGCCGGCGAAGACGAGATACAGGAACACAAAGCAGAACAGGATCGCCGCCTCGCCGCCGTTCAGCGCTGGCCAGAAGCCTTGCGGCGCATGGGCCATGAAGTAGGCCGCCGCCATTTGACCTGAGCAGACAAATGCCGCGACACGGGTGAAGAGGCCAAGCGCGATCAGCGCGCCGCCGACCACCTCAATCGTGGCCGCCGCCGTCAGGATCATCGGCAGTGGATCCGGCGCCCCCGGCTGCGGCGCCGGGAAGTGGAACAGCTTCATCAGGCCGTGCTCCATGAAGAGCAAAGCTGCGACTATGCGTAAGAGACTTAGCACCCGCGGCGCCCAGACGTCGAGGTTTGGCATGTCTTGGTCCCTCCCTACGCGCGCCCAAGCGACGCGCGATCCCCCGGGAGATCAGGCCGCGCGGCGCCCCTCGGCCTCCGCCATTCGCATGATCGCCACATAGTCGGTCTTGCCGGTGCCGAGCACCGGGATCTCGGTGACCTTGATGATCTTCTTCGGAACGGCCAGTTCCGGCGCGCCTATGGCTTTCGCGTGAGCAAGCAGCGGGGCGGTGTCGGCGTCGCGACGGTCGGTGACCAGGACCAGGCGCTCGCCTTTCTTCGGGTCTGGCATGGCGATCACCGCGTGACGGCTCTCCGGCCAGACCGCGATGGTGATGTCCTCGGCGGCGGTCAAGGAGACCATCTCGCCGCCGATCTTGGCGAAGCGCTTCACGCGGCCGAGGATCTTGATCCAGCCGTCATCGCTGATCTCGACCACGTCGCCGGTGTCGTGCCAGCCGCCGGGCGGCTCCTCCATCACACCGTCGCCGTTGAGGTAGCCCGACATGATGTTGGGGCCCCGGACATAAAGCTTGCCGCCAGGGATGCCGTCGACCGGCTCCAGCCGGGTCTCGACGCCGGGCAGCAGACCGCCGACCGTGCCGCGACGATTGTCGGTCGGCTTGTTGACGGCGATGACCGGCGAGGCCTCGGTGGCGCCGTAGCCCTCCAGCACTGGCACGTCGCCGAAGCGGTCACGGATCAGGTTGTGGGTTTCCTCGCGCACCTTCTCAGCGCCGCAGACGATGAACTTCAGACCCGACAATTCGTCGGGTTCGGAGTTCCTGGCGTACTGATTGAGGAAAGTGTCGGTGGCGAACAGGATCGCGGCTCCGGTGTCCTTGATCAGCGGCGGGATCTGTTTGACGTGCAGCGGGGAGGGGTACTCGAACGCCTTCATCCCTTTCAGCAGCGGCAGCAGGACGCCGCCGGTCAGGCCAAAGCAGTGGAAGGTCGGCAATGGGTTGAACATCACCCAGGCCGGATCGAGCGGAATGTGCGCGGCGATCTGCTCGACATTGGCGATCAGATTGGCCTGGCTGAGCACCACGCCCCGTGGCGCCCCGAAGCTGCCGGAGGTGAAGAGGATAACGCCTGGATCGGATGGCTTGGTCTCGACCCGGAAACGCTTAGGGAAGGTCCCAGCAGCCGCGGCGAAGACCTTGTCGGCCAGGCCGATCGTCGCCCGGACGTCTTCCAGATAGGTGATCGTCGCGATCGGCTCGAGAGCGTCGATGATGTCGTGGAGTTTGCCCTGTTCGATGAACCGGTGCGACGTCAGAACCCGCTTCACCCCAGCCAGTTCGCAGGCGGCCTTGATGTTGCGGATCCCGGCCGTGAAGTTCAGCATCGTTGGCGTGCGGCCAAAGGCGTGCAAGGCGAAGAAGGTCACCACTGCACCTGAACTGGCGGGCAGCATGACACCCACGCGCTCGCCCTGGCTGGTCAGGCCAGCGATCTTGCGGCCCAGCGCGAATGCCGCGCGGATCAGATCTGTATAGCTAAGCGGATTGCGCTCCTGGTCTTCCAGGATCGGCTTCTTGGCGCCGTAGGTGTTGCGGGCGTCGATGAGCGCATCGAACAATGCACGCTCAGACACACGCGGATCAAATGAACGCGACAAAGGCGAAAACCTCCCCGAAACGTCTCGCCGTTCTTGTTGGTCGCGAGCCTACCGCTCGCGCCCGGCGTTGAAAAGATATGTTACACGGCGTGAGCGGCGGTGGTTATCACGTCTTAGGGTGAAGCTCTAAGGCCTTGGTCGAACGGGGGAAACTGGAGCCTGATCGGCGGTTTGTGGCCGTGTTTCAGTGAATGCCTCGATCACCTTCAGCCAGGGCATGCGCCACTCATCGGCTTCCAGATGCATGGCGGGGCGGGCGCCGAGAATCGTCTCGACGCGACACTGAGGGAGGCGTTGGCAGAGCGCGTCTGCGCTGGTGGCAGGATTGAGCATCAGGACGTTGGTGCGGGTCTGCGCCGCGCCGGTCTCGGTCAGGCGGCTGGCGGCCTCATAGGCTTTTGTCCAGCCGAGGCTCGGTCCCGCCATCCTCAGGTCGGGGTTGGCCACGCGCCAGGCCTGCCCGACCTTGCCGCGCCAGGCGTCGTGGGTGGAGCCGGCCTCCCGATCGTCGGGGGTTTCCCGACTCCACGGCTTCCAACCAGGTGGCGGGGTGTCGCTACGTCGGACGGAGCCGAGCAGGCGCCGCCCCGGCTCGACATTGGCGAGTTGGGGCGATGAGGCGATCAGTCCGTCGGCCTTCATGCCGGCCCGCACCGCGCTCAGCGCGACAACCACGCCATCGGCATGGCTCAGCAGGACAAGCGGAGTGTCCGGCGCGGGCCTGACGACCACCCGGACGAATTCGCGTAGGGCGGCGATGTCGGGATCGAAGGTGGGAACGTGGCCCAAGTCGCGCGGCGCCACGTAGCGTCCGGAGCCGCCTTGGCCCGCGCGGTCGAGAATCCACACTGTATAGCCGTCGTCGATCAGGTCCGAGGCGGTTTCGAACCACATCTCGGCGGTTTCGCCGTAGCCGGGAACGACGACTATGGTGGCGGTAGGAACCCGCCGGGTGCTGCCGACGCCATAGCGCTGAACCGGCTTGTCGCCGACGCCGATGAAGCCCCAGGCCCAGCCTTCCGGCGGATAGAAGCGCGGCGTCAGGGCCGGCGGAACCTGGCTTTCGGCGAACGGCCCCAATGCGCCGTCGCGGCTGCACGCCGCGAGCACAATAAGAAGAGCGGCGAGCAGGGACGCGCGAACCATGGCGAAGTTTGAGCATGCGGCGCAGAGACGCTCAATCACGCCTTGATCCGAAGGACCAGAAAGCCGATCTAGGCCCTATGGCGACCGTCATCGACACTACCGGGGGCTCTCGGCCCCGCCACCCCGAAAAGCAATCTCGCCCGGATACTCCGATCCTGCGTAAACCCGAGTGGCTGCGCGTTCGCGCGCCCGGCTCGGCGGGCTACAACGCCACCCGCGAGATCGTGAAGACCCACGGACTGGTGACGGTCTGTGAAGAGGCCGCCTGCCCAAACATCGGCGAGTGCTGGAGCCAGAGCCACGCCACCATGATGATCATGGGCGAGATCTGCACGCGGGCCTGCGCCTTCTGCAACGTCTCGACCGGCAAGCCGAATCCGCTCGATCCCACCGAGCCGGCGCGGGTCGGCGACGCGGTGGCCAAGATGGGCCTCAAGCACGTCGTCATCACCTCGGTGGACCGCGACGACCTCGCTGATGGCGGCGGCGCGCACTTCGCCGCGGTGGTCCACGCGATCCGGGCTGCCGCACCTGGCACGACGATCGAGATCCTGACGCCGGACTTCCTGCGCAAGCCAGCCTCGGCCGCCGAGATCGTCATCGACGCCCGGCCCGACGTCTTCAACCACAACCTCGAGACCGTGCCGCGGCTCTATCTCTCGATCCGCCCTGGCGCGCGCTACTACCATTCGCTGCGCCTGCTGGAGCGAGTGAAGGAGCGCGATCCAAACCAGTTCACCAAGTCAGGCCTGATGGTCGGTCTTGGGGAAGCCAAGGAAGAGGTCATGCAGGTGATGGACGACATGCGTTCGGCCGGCGTCGACTTCCTGACCATCGGCCAGTACCTGCAGCCGACCCGCAAGCACGCGGCGATCGACCGGTTCGTCACGCCGGACGAGTTCAAGGCTTACGAAGAAATCGCGCGGGCCAAGGGCTTCCTGATGGTGTCGGCCAGCCCGCTGACCCGCTCGTCTCATCACGCTGGCGAGGACTTCGCCCGGCTGAAGGCCGCCCGCCTCGCCAAGGACGCGGCCTAAGGTTTGCCGCGCTACCATATCGAGAAGATCCTGCCCTACACGCCCGACCAGCTCTTCCAGCTGGTGGGGAACGTGGACGCCTATCCGGAATTCGTGCCTTGGATCCAGTCCATGCGCACCTGGAACGCGCGCTCGGAGGGCGAGGGGGTCAGTTTGGTGGACGCCCAGGCCGGCGTCGGCTTCGCCTTCCTGAAGGAGAAGTTCTCCACTCGCGTACGTCGCGACGCCGCGACGCGGCAGGTCGATGTCCAGTTGCTGTCCGGCCCGTTCAAGCACCTGGCCAACCGCTGGCGCTTCATCGAGAACGACGGCGGCACGAAGATCGAGTTCGACATCGACTTCGAGTTCAAGTCGCGGCTGCTGTCGGGCATGCTGGCCGCGAACTTCCACCACGCCGTAGACAAGCTGATGAGCTGCTTCGAGGCCCGCGCGCAGACGCTCTATGGCGGCAAGGCCGCCTAGACCATCCGGTCGCGCAGGGCTTGCAGCGCTGAACGCACAGCCATTTCCTGGACTTCCGCGCGGGTTTCGCCGTCGAACAGCTCCGAGCGGTGCATCAGCGCCTGGTTCGAACGCGCCGTGGCGATATGGACGGTGCCCACCGGCTTCATCGGCGTTCCGCCGCCAGGTCCCGCGACGCCAGTGATGGCTACCGCAACGTGGGCATTGGAGGCTTCCAGGGCGCCTTCGGCCATCATGCGGGCCACGGGCTCGGAAACCGCGCCGAGATCGGCGATCAGGTCGCCCGGCACGCCCAGCATCTCCTGCTTTGCGCGGTTCGTGTAGACGACGAAGCCGCGCTCGAAGACGTCCGATGCGCCCGGGATCGCGCAGATGGCCGCCGCGACCAAGCCGCCGGTGCAGCTCTCGGCGGTGACGATCCGTAGCGAGCGCTCCCGCGCCTCGTCGATCAGCAATCGCGCGAGGGTTTCGACTTCCAGGGAAAACACGGCGCGACTCCGAGAGGCTCTAGGCAACGATAGGCGCAGACCACAACATCGCGCGCACCCGACAGACAACCCGATTCGAGAACATGAGCACGTTAGAAGGGGCCGAAAGGCCCGCCGCCTCGATCTCGCCGGCATTGTTTGCGGTCACTATCTTCGCCAGCGCGGGGTTGGTCTTCCTCGTCCAACCGATGGTCGCCAAGCTGGTCCTGCCGCTGCTGGGTGGCAGCCCATCGGTTTGGAACACCTCGATCGCCTTCTTCCAGACCGCGCTGCTGGCCGGTTACGGCTATGCGCACTTGCTGCAAAAGGTCAGCTCGGTCCGAACCCAGGCGATCATTCATCTGGGGATGTTGCTCGCCGCGGCGTTGGTTTTGCCGCTGCACGTCAGCGGGTTGGTCGGCGAGCCGTCCTCCAACCACCCCTCGCTCTGGCTGCTAGGGGTTCTCACGGTTTCGGTGGGCGCCCCGTTTGCGGTCCTTTCGGCGACGGCGCCGCTAGTCCAGGCTTGGCATGCTCGGACCATTCACGCCGAGACGGGGGCCGAGCCCTACGTCCTATACGCGGCCTCCAACATGGGCAGCCTGCTGGCGCTGCTTGCCTATCCGGTGCTGGTGGAGCCCTTGGCGACGCTGCGGGGCCAGACCTACGGATGGACCATCGGCTATGGAGGCTTCATCCTTCTGATGGCCACGCTGGCGTTGTTTGTCTCGCGGGCCCGCGCCGCGGCGATCGAGGGGCCGGCTGCTGACGCTGGTTCGGCGCCGAGTTGGAAGCAGCGCGCGGTCTGGGTGGCCCTGGCCGCGATCCCATCCAGTCTGATGCTGGGGGTGACGACCCACATCACCACCGATGTGGCGTCCGCGCCATTCCTGTGGGTTATTCCGCTGGCGCTGTATCTCACCACCTTCATCATCGCCTTCTCTGAAAAGCCGATCATTTCTCGGGAGATGACGCTGCTCCTGCAGGCCGCGGCCATCGCCGCCTGCGTGGTGATCTTGCCGTTCAAGCAGACGAACCTGGCGGTGCAACTCGTCGTGCACCTCGCGGCTTTCTTCCTCACCGCCCTGATGTGCCACCAGGCCATGGTCGCGCGCCGTCCCAATCCGGCGCATCTGACCGAGTTCTATCTCTGGATGTCGTTCGGCGGCGTGGTCGGTGGGTCCTTCAACGCCTTCCTGGCTCCGGTCATCTTCACCAATGTCTGGGAATATCCGCTGGTGCTGGCGCTCGCCTGTTTGGCGCGGCCGGGGATGGGCCCTGTTGAGCCATGGCGCTGGGCGACCTTCGCGCTGGGTGTGGTGGCCGCTTGCGTGGCGCCGGTTGTCGCGCTCTTCTGGGGCGCTGAAAGCGGCACGGGCCTCATCATCTGGCTGCTGCTCGGTGGGGCCGGAGTCTGCGCCTTCCTCGTGCGGCGCCAGATGGTCGTCTTCTTCGGCGTGATCATCGTGCTGTCGCTGGCGGCCGAGGCGGTGGGTGACCGGGTAGACGTCCGCAATAGCTGGCGCAGCTTCTTCGGCGTCGTCCGACAGTCAGAGATGCCCGTCCCTGGAATGAAGGGGCAGGTGAAGATGCTGTCGCACGGCACCACCCTCCACGGCGCTCAGGCCCAGCATCCCGACTATGAATGCCGACCCTTGGTCTACTATGCGCCGGAGACCCCGATCGGACAGGTGTTCACGCGCCGCTCCAAGGAGGCGAGGTCGCTGCGGATCGGCGCGGTCGGTCTGGGAACCGGGGCGGTGGCCGCCTACACCCGGCCGGGCGATGCGCTGACCTTCTTCGAGATCGATCCGATGGTGATCAAGATCTCCACCGATCCGCAGCACTTCAGCTACACGACCAAGTGCGCCAAGGGGGCGATCGACTACGTCCTGGGCGATGCTCGGCTAACACTGGCCAAGCAGCCGGACGACGCCTTCGATGTGCTGCTGATTGACGCTTTCTCGTCTGACGCGGTGCCGGCCCATCTGCTCACGGTCGAGGCTATGAAGGGCTACCTTGCCAAGTTGAAGCCCGACGGGGTGTTGATCCTCCACCTATCCAACCGGAACCTCGAATTGCGCGCGCCCGCCATGGCGGTGGCCGAGGCCGCCGGCGGATACTCGTTGATCCAGAGGCACAGCGCCGCCAAGGGCAGCCCGCCGCTGTGGGAGTCTGCGGAGGACGCCATGATCGTCACCCGGCAGCTTGGCGCGCTCGCGCCCTACGAAGCCGACACGCGGTGGGAGGCGACCAATCCGACGCTCGCTCGGCCCTGGACCGACGACTACATGAACCTCGTCGGCGCGCTCTACGCTCAGATGAAGGAGCGCTACGGCTGGCTGCCTTAGGGGGTCAAGCTGGCGTGTCCACGAGGACGACGGCCTGGGCCAACAGCCCCTCTTCGCGGCCGGTAAAGCCCATGCCTTCGGTGGTGGTGGCCTTCACGCTGACGCGGTCGAGGGGCAGGTTCAGGAGGTCGGCCAGCCGCTGACGCATTGCGTCGCGATGGGGCCGAATCTTCGGTCGTTCGCAGATGAGCGTCACGTCGGCGTTCAGGATGCGCCCGCCGCGCGCCGCGACCAGTTCGACAGCGTGGATCAGGAAGCGGTCGGAAGCCGCCCCCTTCCATCGCGGATCACTGGGCGGGAAGTGCTCGCCGATGTCGCCTTCGCCGATCGCGCCGAGGAGCGCGTCGGTCAGGGCATGTAGGCCGGCGTCGGCGTCGGAATGGCCGATCAGCGTCTGGTCGTGGTCGATCTTCACGCCGCAGAGCCAGACGGCCTCGCCCGGCCCCCACCTGTGGGCGTCGACGCCCTGGCCGATGCGGGTGATGCGTGAGGTGGCGGCCAGGCGCTCGGCCATGGCGAAGTCCTCCGGATAGGTCAGTTTCATCAAAATCGGATCACCTGGCGTCATCATCACCCGACCGCCCGCCCGTTCGACCACCGCGGCGTCATCGGTGGGCTCGGCGTCGACCGGCCAACTTGCATAGGCTTCACGCAGGGTCGCGAGACGGAAGGCCTGAGGCGTTTGAGCTCGCCAGAGACCTTCGCGCGATACGGTCGCCTCGATGGTCCCGGTCCCACGCTTGAGTGTATCCGCGACGGGCAGGGCCGGGACTGCACCGTCCGCGGCGGCAAGGGCGTCAAGCAGAGCCTCGACGTGAGGCCGATTCACAAAGGGGCGGGCCGCATCGTGAATCAACACGGCCGTCTGGTCGCTGGCCATGAGAGCCGACAGCCCCGCCTGAACCGATAGCGCGCGGGTGGCGCCCCCGGCGATGGCCCGGGCGTTGGGTGTTCCGTCCAGCAGACGGGTAGCCTCGGCGAGCCGATCTGCCGCCGCGACCACCACGATTTCGGTGGCGCCGGCGTCCGCCAGGGCGTCGATCGACCAGCTCAAAATTGGGCGTCCGCCCAGGCTGCGCCAGGGTTTTGGAGCGCCGGGGCCGGCGCGCGAACTCGCGCCTGCGGCGACGATGACGGCTGAAAAAGTCATGCGGCTTGTTTAGGGCTCATGTTCGGCGTGTCCAGGCTTTACGGGACCGCACAATCTGCCTAAAACGAAGGCGATGGGGATGATTACAAAATGAGCACTTCGCTCACGATCGGGGATGTGGACGTTGGTGGACGCGCGTGGATCGCGCCGATGACCGGCGTCTCCGACCTGCCGTTCCGCAAGGCGGCGAGCAAGCTGGGCGCTGCCTACGTGGCGACCGAAATGGTTGCTTGCGACGAGTTCGCCAAGGGGCGCCCCGATGTCGTGCGTCGCGCAGCGGTCGGCGAGGGCCTGCCGCTGATGGTGGTGCAGTTGGTCGGTCATGACCCGGCGCACATCGCCCAGGGCGCGCGTCTCGCAGCCGAGGCCGGGGCTCAGATCATCGACCTGAACTTCGGTTGCCCGGCCAAGGAAGTTACCGGCGTGCTCTCCGGCTCGGCGCTGATGCGCAATCCCGAGCAGGCCGAGCGACTGATCGCGGCGGCGGTTGATGCGGTCGACGTGCCCGTCACGGTGAAGATGCGGCTCGGCTGGGATGAAACCTCCAAGAACGCGCCTGAGATCGCTGCGCGGGCCGAGGCTCGCGGCGCGAAGGCGGTGACCATTCACGGACGGACTCGTTCGCAGTTCTACAAGGACGTCGCCGACTGGAACGCGGTGCGCCCGGTCAAGGCCGCGGTCTCGATCCCTGTGATCGTCAATGGCGACATCCTGTGCGGGGACAGCGCGCGGCGCGCTCTGGAGCAGTCTGGCGCCGACGCCGTAATGGTGGGGCGCGGGGTCTATGGGCGTCCGTGGATCGCCGCCCAGATCGAGGCCGAACTGGCCGGCCGTGCATTCGTCGAACCCGACGTCGAGGCGCGTCTGACCATCGCCCTGGACCATTTTCGCGACAGCTTGAAGTTCTACGGCGATCGCCTGGGCCTGAAGATCTTCCGCAAGCACCTGGCGTCCTATGTCGAAAACGCCCCTTGGCCCGGTGACGCGCAAGTCCGTCGCAGCGCTCGCTCGACCCTGTGCCGGCTGGATAGCCCCGGCGACGTGGAGGCTGGCCTGATCGCCCTCTGGCGCGATCCCGATACGAGGTTAGCGGCATGACCGGCCAGAACCCAGCACTTCCGTCGGGCGCGGCCCTTGAGTTGCTGAAGGCTGCGGCTTTCGATCTGTCGCCTGAACCGGCGCTGGTCGTCGATCAACACGGTGCCTTGGTGGCGGCGAATGAGGCGGCAGAGGCCTTGTTTGGCCAAGGCCTGGGGCTGTTGATGCGTGGCCGGTTCGGGGCGGCGCTGCCGGCGGGATCGGCCCTGGTTTCCCTGCTCAATCGAGCGGTGGAGGAGGGCGTTCGGGTTCGGGAACGTGGCGTGGAGATCAGTCTCTTCGGCTATCCCTCGTTCGAGGCGGACGGTGCGGCCGCCCCGCTGGGCGACGGCTCGATCCTGCTGACCTTGCACGTCAAAGGCGGGTCGTTCGGCGGCGAGCGCACCGGGGCCGAGCAGGCCGGCCTGCGCACCATCGTCGGGCTGGGCCATATGTTGGCGCACGAGATCAAGAACCCGCTCGCCGGCATTCGCGGGGCCGCTCAGCTACTGAAGTCGGGCGCGAAGGCCGAGGACGCGCCTCTGGCTCAGCTCATCGTTGACGAGACTGACCGCGTCCGCCGCCTAGTCGATCGCATGGAGGCGTTCTCCGACGACGCTCTGCCTGATTGCCGGCCCATCAATATCCACCTGGTCTTGGACCGGGTGAAGGCGCTAGCCGCAAACGGCGTGGCCGACGGCCTGCAGCTCAGCGACCGATACGACCCTTCGTTGCCGCCGGCTTGGGGGGACGAGGACCAGCTGATCCAGATCTTCCTGAACCTGGTGAAGAATGCGGCCGAGGCGGCCCACTCGCGCGGCGATGGCCGGGGCGCGATCACCGTCCGTACCGCCTATCGCCACGGCGTGAAGGTGCGCGCGGCCAAGGGGCAGATCCTCAGGGGCGCGCCGCTGGAGATCAAGGTGCAGGACAATGGTCCGGGTGTCCCGGCTCACCTGCGCGAGAGCCTGTTTCAGCCGTTCGTCAGCACCAAGGCTCATGGCGCGGGCCTCGGACTGGCGCTGGTGGCCAAGCTGGTCGCAGGCCACGGCGGCCTGATCGATTTCGAATCTGAACCTGGCCGCACGACGTTCCGCGTCCTGCTGCCGATCGCGTCTGAAGAGGATATGCCGGCATGAATGCTATCGCCAACGCCAGCAAGAAGATCCTGATCGCTGATGATGACGCCTCGATCCGGCTGGTGTTGAGCCAAGCTTTCACCCGCCTGGGCTATCAGGTGAGGGCCACCGGCAACGCCACCACCCTGCTGAAGTGGGTGTCGGACGGGGAGGGCGATCTGGTCGTCACCGACGTGGTGATGCCCGACGAGAACGTGTTCGACGTGCTACCGCGTATCCGCAAGGAGCGGCCCAAGCTGCCGGTAATCGTGATGAGCGCGCAGAACACCCTGCTCACAGCGGTCAGCGCGGCCGAGGTCGGGGCGTTCGATTACATTTCTAAGCCCTTCGACCTGGACGACATGACGGCCGCCGTTCGCAGGGCGCTGTCGCGGCCCGCCGATTCCGAGGCCTCGAAGGCCCAGGCCCGCGCCGTTCGCGACGAGCGCCTACCCCTGATTGGCCGTTCGGGTCCGATGCAGGACGTCTATCGCACGATCGCGCGCCTCGTCGGCGCCGACCTCACGGTGCTGATCCTGGGAGAGAGCGGGACCGGCAAGGAACTGGTCGCCCGCGCTCTGCATGACATGGGGCGCCGCAAGGACGGCAAGTTCGTGGTCATCAACCTAGCCGCCGTGCCGCGCGAGCGGGTCGAGGCTGAGCTGTTCGGCCGCGACGACGGCGACTACGGCAAGCTGGTCGAGGCGGACGGGGGCACTCTGTTCCTCGACGAGATCGGCGATATGCCGCTGGACGCTCAGACCCGCCTACTGCGGGTGATCGATGGCTCCGAGCAGTCGCTCAATCCCAAGACCGGCCGGCCGCCCAATGTGCGGATCATCGCCGCGACCAACCGCGACCTGCGCGCCCTGATCCAGCAGGGTCTGTTCCGCGAGGATCTGTTCTTCCGCCTGAACGTCGCGCCGCTGCGCCTGCCGCCGTTGCGCGATCGCACCGATGACATTCCGGACCTGGCGCGCGCCTTCCTGCTGCGCGCCAACCGTGAAGGCCTGCCGTCGAAAACCATCGACGCCGCGGCGCTGGAGCGTCTGAAACTGCATGCCTGGCCAGGTAACGTCCGGGAGCTGGAGAACCTTATCCGCCGGATCTGCGCGCTCTACGCCGAGGAGCTGATCAGCGCCCGGATCGTCGAGCGCGAACTGGCCGACCATCAGCCGGCTCTGCCTGGGCACGAGGGGCCGGTGACCTTGGCGACCTTGGTCGAGCGGCATCTGGGCGGGTACTTCGCCGAGCAGCCGGAGGGCATACCGCCTATCGGTCTATACGACCGGGTGCTGGAGGAGGTGGAGCGTCCCCTCATCCAGCTCACCTTGACGGCGACGCGCGGTAATCAGGTCCGCGCCGCCGAGATCCTGGGCCTCAACCGCAACACCCTGCGCAAGAAGATCCAGGACCTCGGGGTCGAAATGAGCCGAGGCCGCCGCTAGGCGGCTCCGGACTCCGCGTGGTTCGCCGCGCGCGTCTTGCGGGCTCGTCGGCGAGCTTCGACAGCGATGGCCAAGTCTTCCAGGACCTCGACCGAGGTGTCCCAGTCGATGCAGCCGTCGGTGATGCTCTGGCCGTAGGTCGGCGACTGGCCAGGGACCAAGTCCTGGCGGCCGGCCACCAAGTGGCTTTCGACCATCACCCCGACGATGCGCTGGTCGCCAGCGGCGATCTGGCCGGCGACGTCGCGGGCGACGGCAGATTGGTTTTCGGGCTTCTTGAGGCTGTTGGCGTGGCTGACGTCGATGATCAGGTTCTGCGGCAGACCGCCGGAGGCGAGTTCTGCGCAGGCCGCCGCGACGCCCGCGGCGTCGTAGTTGGGCGTCTTCCCGCCACGTAGGACGACATGACTATCGACATTGCCACGGGTGGCCGCGATCGACGCGCGACCATCCTTGCCGACCGCCAGGAAATGGTGCGGTTGGCTGGCGGCCTTCACGGCGTCAACGGCGATCCGCAGATTGCCGTCCGTGCCGTTCTTGAAGCCCACCGGGCAGGAGAGGCCAGACGCCATCTCGCGGTGAATCTGACTTTCGGTGGTACGCGCGCCGATCGCCCCCCAGCTGACCAGGTCAGCCATGTACTGCGGCGTGATCACGTCCAGGAACTCCACCGCCGCTGGAAGCCCCAGTTGGCCGACCTCGATCAGCAGCTTGCGCGCCAGCGGCAGGCCCTCGTCGATGCGGAAGGTGCCGTCCAGGTGCGGATCGTTGATCAGGCCCTTCCAGCCCACCGTCGTGCGCGGCTTTTCGAAGTAGACTCGCATGACGATCTCTAGCGTGTCGGCGAAGCGGCCACGTTGCGCCGCCAGGCGGCGGGCGTAGTCCATCGCCGCGACCGGATCATGGATCGAGCAGGGGCCGATCACGACGATCAGGCGATCGTCTTCACCGTGAAGGATGTCGTGCATGGCCCGTCTGGCGGTGGCCACGGTCGTCGAGGTGGTCGCGTCGGCGGGCAGCCGAGCCATGACCTCGGCGGGTGTATCGAGGGGCTTGATGTCGAGGATTCGTAGGTCGTCAGTAAGGTCTGGCACGGGTGCGCTCCAGGAAAAGCGTCACGCGGCGGCATAAAAAAAGCCGCCAGGTGACTGGCGGCTGTTGGGTCTCGGACTACGACAGGGTGGTCCTGTCGTGCGATCCCCTTCCTCCGCCAGTGGCATCGGAATAGCTAAAATACCAAAACGAATATTGGCTGGCCGAAGGGATCATCGCCTCACAGATAGCGCGCCGAAAGCCGCTTGTCATCACATCTGGTTTCAGTGACGTTTCTTCGCCACATCCCTGTTGAATTCTGGGCACAGTTTTCGCTAGGGTCCCCCGATCATGGCGTCCCAAGTTCACGATGGCGGAACTGAAGTGGCGCCCGCCGCGCGGCTATGGCGGGCGTTGCAGTCGCGCTATGTGCTCGGCGGCGGCTATGCGCTAGCTGCGCTGCTGACCGCGGTGGCGATTCTGCTGGCGGCTTCGCCGCCGGAGACCGGCCCACTGGCGCCGGCCTCCAAAAATATCCTGGCGATCCTGGCGTTCAACCTCGTGCTGATCCTGGCCCTGGCGGCTCAGGTCGGCTTCCGGATCATGGGGATGCTGAAGGCGCGGTCGAGCGACCCGGCGGCCAGGCTGCACCTACGCTTCGTCACCCTCTTCGCCCTGGCGGCCGTCGCCCCGGCGATGGTGGTGGCGCTGTTCTATACGGTGCTCGTCAATCGCGGCGTCGAGAACTGGTTCTCCGAGCGGGTTCAGACGGTGGTGGAGAACTCCGCCACGGTGATGCGGTCCTATGTCGAGGATCAGACCCGCTTCGTCGAAGAACATGTGTCCCAGATGGCGCAGGACCTTAACCGGGCCGCGCCCGCCTTGCAGGCCAGCCCCGTCACCTTCAGCCACTTCCTGGCCTACCAGGCCTCCTACCACGCGTTCCCGGCCGCTTATCTGATCGACCGGGAAGGACGTATCCTGGCGCGCGCCGAAGCGGTTGATGCGCCAAAGTTCCTGGCCCCGCCGCTGGCGAGCTTTGCGGCAGCCGATGAAGACGCGGTGATCTATGTCTCCACCGACCTGACGCGGGCGCTCTACAAGCTGTCGGCCTATCCGGACGCTTACCTCTATGTCACCCGTCCGGTGCAGAAGGGGATCGTAAGCCAGCTCCAGGATGCGTCGAATTCGGTCACCGCTTATCGCGAGGCGGCGGAAAGTCGTCAACGAATCCAGCGTGTTTTCGCGCTTTCCTACATGGAAACCGCCATGCTGGTCCTAGTGGGCGCGGTGTGGCTGGGCATGGGCGCGGCCAGCGCTATCTCCGCGCCGGTCGGACGGCTCGTCGTTGCAGCTGGACGCGTCGCGAGCGGCGATCTGAATGCCCGCGTCGATGCCGACAAGGACCCCGAGGAATTGGCCGTCTTGTCTCGGGCTTTCAATAGTATGACGCATGATCTTCAGGTGCAGCAGGCGGCCTTGAAGCGGGCTGGGGACGAGGCCGAAGAGCGGCGGCAATTCATCGAGACGGTGCTGTCGGAGGTGTCTGCCGGGGTTATCGGCCTGGACGCCGATGGCAGGGTGTCGGCGATCAACCGCCAGGCGGCCGTCCTGCTGGATCTGGTCCCCAGCCAGGTCCATGGTCGGAAGTTGGCCGAGGTCGCGCCTGAACTGGTGGTGATCGCCGAGCACGGAGACATCGCCGGTGAGGCCGAGGAAGAGGTCGATGTCGTCCGCTCTCGGGAAACTCATCGCCTGCGGGTCCGGGCCAGCCGGTCCGAGGGCGGGCTGGTGCTCACCTTCGACGACATTACGCGCCTGGTCTCTGCCCAGAGAAACGCCGCCTGGCGCGATGTCGCGCGGCGCATCGCCCATGAGATCAAGAACCCGCTGACTCCCATCCAACTGTCGGCCGAGCGTTTGCGTCGCAAGTTCCGCAAGGACGTGGCCGAGGAGGACCTGGAGACGTTCGACCGCTGCACGGACACTATCGTGCGGCAGGTGGACGGGATCGGCCGGATGGTGGACGAGTTCTCGTCCTTCGCCCGCATGCCGGCCCCGAAATTCGCCGACCAGGATGGGGCCGAGCTGGTCCGCGCCGCGGTGTTCGCTCAAAGAGTGGCGAGCCCTGACATATCGGTGGAACTGGCCGAGCCCGTGCCGGAGGCTGTCATTGTCGCTGACGGGCGGATGCTGACTCAGGCCCTGACCAATGTGCTGAAGAACGCGGCTGAGGCGGTCTCGGCGCGGACTGCGGCTTCACCTGAACCAAAGGGCCGGATCGTCGCGCAACTGACCGTCAACGATCAGGGCGTGCAGATCGAGGTTGAGGACAACGGCGTGGGCCTGCCCGACAAGGACCGTGATCGGCTGACCGAACCTTATGTGACGACCCGCGAAAAAGGCACGGGGCTAGGTTTGGCCATCGTCAAACGTATCCTTGAGGATCATGGCGGCGAACTGATTCTGACCGATGCGGTCCAGGGGCAGGGCGCGCGTGCGATCTTGAAACTACCGACGGCGGCCAAGGCGAAAGCCCCGGCCGACACCGAGCTGGCGCCTGGCGCGGCTCAAGACGCAGGAGTGATATGATGGCGGCCGACGTTCTTGTGGTCGACGACGAGGCGGACATTCGCGAGCTGGTGGCCGGCATCTTGTCGGACGAAGGCTATGCGGTGCGCACCGCGAACGACTCCGAAAGCGCATTGGCGGCCGTAAAGTCGCGCAAGCCGGCTCTGCTGATCCTCGACATCTGGATGCAAGGTGGCGGGATGGACGGTTTGGAATTGCTTGACCTTGTCAAGGAACTCGACGCCGACATTCCGGTGATCATGATCTCGGGTCACGGCAACATCGAAACCGCTGTAAGTGCGATCAAGCGCGGCGCCTACGAGTTCCTCGAAAAGCCCTTCAAGTCGGACCGGCTGCTGCTCTGCGTCGAGCGAGCGCTGGAGACCAGCAACCTGAAGCGCGAGAACCGCCGACTTCGGGCCCAGACCATCCAACCGGACGGCCTGATCGGCAAGTCGGTCGTCACCCAGCAGTTGCGTGGCCTGATAGGCAAGCTCGCCTCGGCCAACAGCCGGGTGCTGATCGCCGGCCCCCCGGGCTCGGGCAAGGAGACGGTGGCCCGGTTGATCCACGGTGCGAGCCCGCGCGCTCGCAACGAATTCGTCGCCATCAGCGCCGCCGGCATGACGCCGGAGCGGGTGGACTCCGAGTTGTTCGGCGAAGAGCTGGAGGGCGGTCGGCCGGCCAAGATCGGCGTGTTCGAACGCGCGCACGGCGGCACGCTCTATCTGGACGAAGTCGCCGACATGCCCCGCGAGACCCAGAGCCGCATCCTGCGCGTCCTGGTCGAGCAGCGCTTCCGCCGCGTGGGCGGGGACGCCGACGTGCAGGTAGATGTCCGGGTCGTCTCATCGACCTCGCGCGACCTGCGCGAGGAAATCACTGCCGGCCGGTTCCGCGAGGACCTGTTCCACCGCCTGAACGTGGTGCCGGTGACCGTGCCGGGCTTGGCCGAGCGGCGTGAGGATATCCCCGAGCTGATCGACTACTTCATCACCCGGATCTGCGAGGCGACCGGCATGTCGCGCCGCCGCCTGGCCGACGACGCCTTGGCTACTCTGCAGGTGCGGGCCTGGCCGGGGAACCTCAGCCAGCTTCGCAACAATGTGGAGCGGATGCTGATCCTGGCGGCCGGTGATCCCAGCGAGGCGATCACCGCCGACATGCTGCCGGGGGATGCGGCGATCTCCGATCAGTCCTCAAGCATGGGCGCCGACAAGATCATCGCTCTGCCGCTGCGCGAGGCGCGCGAGGTGTTCGAGCGCGAATACCTGAACGCCCAGATGCTGCGTTTCTCGGGCAACATCTCTCGGACGGCCGCCTTTATCGGCATGGAGCGCTCGGCGCTGCACCGGAAACTCAAGTCGCTGGGCCTGTCAGGCGCCCGGCCGTTGGAAGAAGAGGACGCGTAAGTTGGGGCGTATCGCCTATGTGAACGGCCAGTTCGTTCGGCACGGACAGGCTGTGGTCCACATCGAGGACCGAGGCTACCAACTGGCCGACGCGGTCTATGAGGTCTGGGCGCTGTTTGGCGGCAAGCTGGCCGATCCGGAGGGGCATTTCGCTCGTCTCGAACGAAGCCTGGGCGAACTGCGTATCCCGATGCCGATGAGCCGTGAGGCCCTGACCATCGTGTTGCGCGAAACCGTGCGTCAGAACCGCGTCAGCGAAGGGTTGGTCTATCTCCAGGTCGGGCGTGGCGTGGCCACGCGCGGCCATGCCTTTCCCGACGAGCCGGTCCCGCCGAGCATCGTGATCACGGTGTCGTCCGTCGATCGCGCCGCGACCGAGGCGAAGGCCGCCAAGGGCGTGAAGGTCATCACCACGCCGGAAAACCGCTGGGGCCGGTGCGACATAAAGACCGTCGGCCTGCTGCCCAATGCGCTGGCCAAGCAGGCGGCCAAGGAGCGCGGCGCGGCCGAGGCCTGGTTCGTGGACGACCTTGGCTTCGTCACCGAAGGCGCGTCCTCCAACGCCTGGATCGTGGACGCCGACGGCACGCTGCGGACCCGTGACACCAACGCCAACATACTGCGGGGCGTGACTCGCCACACCTTGTTGGACGTGCTGCGCGAGGAGGGCGTGAAGGTCGATGAGCGGCCCTTCACCCCTGCCGAAGCGGTCGACGCAAAAGAGGCGTTCATCACCGGCGCCGGCAGTCTGGTGCTGCCCGTGATCGCGGTCGACGACAAACCTGTTGGGGACGGCGTCGTCGGACCGGTGGCGATGAAGCTCCGTCGCCTCTATATCGAGCGGGCGAGGGCCACGGCCATCTGACCGACAGGCGCGATTGCGTCCGTGACGCGGGTCGGTCTAGCCTCACTCGTGTGTGTGGGGGGCGTCTTGCCCTCCGAATTAGAACAAAGGGCGACAAGCCATGTCCAACAACGAAAAGAAACAAAACCTCCAGGACACGTTCCTGAACAGCGTCCGCAAATCGAAGACGCCGCTGACCATCTTCCTCGTGAACGGCGTCAAGCTGCAGGGCGTGGTGAGCTGGTTCGACAATTTCTGCGTGCTGTTGCGCCGCGACGGCCAGTCGCAACTGGTCTACAAGCACGCCATCTCCACCATCATGCCGGCTCAACCCGTTCAGTTGTATGAGCCCGCGGAAGACGATGCCGATTGACCTCAAAGTCCATTGATCGTGAAGCGCCTCCCCAAAAGGCGCTTGTCATCCATCCCGAACGTGACGCCCGCGGCTCGCCCCGGAGCGCTAAGGCGCGCCTGGACGAGGCCGTGGGGCTCGCCGAGGCCCTCGATCTCGACATTCGCGACGCGATCACCGCGCCGTTGCGCAAGCGCACGCCTGCGACCCTGTTCGGCAGCGGCAAGGTCATCGAGATCGGGGAGCTCTGCTTCCAGCTCGACGTTGACGTCGCCGTCGTCGATGACGCCCTGACGCCCGTCCAGCAACGCAATCTGGAAAAGGCCTGGCAGGTCAAGGTCATGGACCGCACGGGCATGATCCTTGAGATCTTCGCCCGCCGCGCCAGGACCCGTGAGGGCATCCTGCAGGTCGAACTGGCGAGGCTCTCGTATGAGCGTTCGCGCCTGGTTCGCACCTGGACCCACCTTGAACGCCAACGCGGCGGCTTTGGTGTCATGGGCGGCCCCGGCGAAACCCAGATCGAGACCGACCGTCGCTTGCTGGCCGAGAAGATCGGCAAGCTGAAGCGCGAGTTGGTGGAGGTCCGCCGGACCCGCAACCTGCAGCGTGGGGCGCGCCAGCGCCATCCTTTCCCGGCCGTCGCCCTGGTCGGCTACACCAACGCCGGGAAGTCGACGCTGTTCAACCGGCTGACCAATGCCGAGGTGGTGGCCGAGGACATGCTGTTCGCCACCCTCGATCCGACGCTGCGAATGCTGAGCCTGCCTGATGGTCGGCCCGCGATCCTGTCGGACACGGTGGGCTTCATCTCCGACCTGCCGCACGAACTGGTCGAATCCTTCCGCGCCACCCTTGAGGAGGTGAAGGAGGCCGACGTCATCCTGCACGTCCGCGATATCGCCAGCGAGAACAGCGACGCCGAAGCCGCCGACGTGCGGGCGGTCTTGTCTCGACTGGGGATCGAGGTCGCCGACCGCAACTTCGTCGAGGTCTGGAACAAGGCCGATCTCGTCGATGCGGAAACCCGCGAGCACCTCGAGGGCGATGCGCGACGCTCCAACCCGCCAGCGGTCCTGGTGTCAGCGGTCAGCGGGGAGGGTTGCGAAGCCCTGCTCGAGACCATCGCTCGCCTCGTCGACGACGCGCCTCCGGTCTCGGTCTATGCGACGCCCGCCCAGGGCGCCGCGGTGGCTTGGCTTTATCGCCACGGTCGGGTTCTAGACCGGATCGAGGACGATGAAGGCGGCGTGCGGCTTGCCGTTCGCCTGGAGCCCCAGGCTCTCGGGCAATTTGAGCAACTGTATCCGAAGGTCGATCTGAGCCCGCTGTAGCGGGGCGCCATTCATCTTCCCGGATTTGTTCCGGGACGATGTTTGGCGGCGGAGCGCTACCCTGCCTTCTCGGTCGCCTTCGCCGCGTCCCACAGGGCGTCCATCTCGGCAAGATCGGAGTCGTCTGGTGTCTTGCCGCGCGCGGCAAGTTCGGCCTCGATGAACTGGAAGCGCCGCGCGAACTTGGCGTTAGTCGAGCGTAGGGCGTCTTCCGGTTCCAGGTCGAGCTTGCGGGCGAGATTGGCGCAGACGAACAGGATGTCGCCGAGTTCGTCGCGCATCTTGGCCCTATCGCCGGCCGCGATCTCGGCCTCCAGTTCGGCGGTCTCCTCGCGCAGCTTATCGAAGATGAACGACACATCTGGCCAGTCGAAGCCGACGCGGGCGGCGCGCGCAGTGAGTTTTACGGCCCGGGTCAGGGCCGGAAGGCCAGTCGGGACGTCGTCCAGCAGGCTCTTGTTCTTCCCCTTGGTCGCGCGCTCCTGAGCCTTGATGACTTCCCAGGCCTGGGTCTGCTCGGCGCTGGTCCGCTGGCTCTCCGGCCCAAAGACATGTGGATGTCGGCGGATCATCTTTTCTGAAATGGCGTTGGCCACGTCGTCGAAGGCGAAGGCGCCTTGCTCCTCGCCCATCCGGCTATGGAAGACGACCTGCAGCAGCAGGTCGCCCAGTTCCTCGCGAAGGTCGTTGAGGTCGCCGCGCTCGATGGCGTCGGCGACCTCATAGGCTTCCTCCACCGTATAGGGCGCGATGGTCGCGAAGTTCTGCTCCAGGTCCCAGGCGCAACCTGTCTGCGGGTCGCGCAGCCTCGCCATGATGGCGATCAACCGGTCGATGGGCTTTTCATCACTCGGCGGGGCGGACAGCGACATTGACTTCCTTGGTCAGCAAAGGCTCGGAGCCCATCTCGGGCGCGGCTTCGGCGAGGCCGGGTTCCTTCATATCGCGCGCCGCCAGTCCTGCGCGAATCTCAGCATGGCGCTCTGCGGTCAGCGGGAAGCCCCAGACGATGAAGCTGGCGATGATCGACATCCCGGCGGGGACCGCCGCGAAGAGCACGGCGAGGCCTTGCAGGCCGGTGTCGACGCCTTGCCCCTTGGGGTCGAAGCCCATCAACTGCAGCAGCGGGAAGGTGATGAAGATCGCCGCGGCCGATCCGATTTTCACCGTACCGGACAGGATCGCATAGAGCAGGCCGGTGCGATCGACGCCGCTGGCCAGTCGCTCTTCGTCGCCGATATCGGCCATCATGGCCCGTAGCAGGAACGCGCCAGCGGCATAGGGAACGCCGATCATGAACATCAGCACCGCGGCCGGGAGCATCCCGCCCTGGGGGATCAGCAGCGAGCACATGGTCAGACCCGCATAGACGATGCCGGAGACGGCCAGGGCCTTGTGCTTGGAGATCTTGTACGAGAGCCAGGTCCACAGCGGCGCGCCGACCAAGCCGCCGATGAAGTAGATCAGCAGCAGCAGGCTGGCCTCGGCGTGGCTGAAGCCCTTCACCCGGCCGAAGAAGAAGAAGAACAGGGCGCCCGTGATCGCCGGACCGGTGCCGATCAGCAGATCAGCGACCAGTATGCGGACCACCGAAGGCCGCTTGAAGAGCGCCAGATACTCACGGAAGCCGGATTTCTTGACCTCGGAGACCACCTGCGGCTCAGGCACCTTCCACAGGGCGAGCGCGACGGTGATGGGCATCAGGATGACGATGAACCAACCCATGGCCTGCACTCCGGACCCATGCCCCTTGAAGCCTAGCAAGGGCAGCAGAGCGGGCAGGGTGAGCACCAGGATCATGCCGACGACGTTGCCGGCCTGCCACCACCCGTAGATCCTTGATCGCTGGTCGTATTGCGGCGAGAGCACCGCGGCCCAGGCCAGCTGCGACAGGCCGGCGATCGAGACGCCGGCATAGACCACCAGCAGCCAGAGCCAGAGGTAGAGGCTGCTGACGCCAGGCTTGGCCATGAACAGCATGTACGAGGCCAGCATCAGGATCGGCGCGCTGATCGCGAACCAAAGCTTGAACCGCCCGAAGCGCGAACGGGTGCGGTCCATCACGCCGCCGATATAGGGGTCGAAGGCCATGTCGAGCAGGCGCACCGCCCCGAAGGCTGCGCCGACCGAGGCTAGGCTCAGCCCTAGCTGGTTGGAGTAGTATTCTGGAAGGTAGACCACGAGCGGTAGGCCAAGGCCTGCCAGGGGAAGACATGGGGCGGCCAGCGCCGCCAGAGTCCAATTGGAACGCCGGTCCGCCTTCGCGGTCATCTTACTCTTCCCCTAAGACGCCCGACCTAAAACGCTTCGGTGCGCGGCGCGGATCAGACAGCGCTCGGTTCTGAGAGGCAAGGCCTATCGGCGTTATCGGCGCGCGTAAACTTCGCCTCGGCCGAGCTGGAAGGCGAACCGGTCGATCGCCCGGCCAGCGTCTGACCAGGTCGTGGTGAGCTTGGCCTGACGGATGTCGCTTTCGTACCAGCGATATCGAACCGGCGTGACATGGCCGTCGACGGAAATCGCCTGGCCTTCGATGGCGGCCCCGCCGGTGCCGAAGCTCTCGAAGGAGAGGCCGGGCCGGTCGCCGAGTTGCTTGAAGGTTGGGCGGTTCGGGCGGGCGTCGACTAGGGTGAGTCCCACGCGGCCGCCGGCCAGGACGCCGGTGCGGTCCAGTTCGCGTTCGACATTCTTCTTAAGATCGTCGGCGAGACGTTGGACGTCGCGGACGCCGTAGTCGTCGGCGGCCTTCTTCTGTAGCTCGGGGCTGAGCTTCACCTCCACGCTGGTCGTCGCTAGCGGCTCAACCGCATGGGCGGACCCGGCCAGCGCCAGGCTTGCGAAGGTGGCTAGAAGCAAGGCGCGCATGACGGTCTCCTGGGCTGAAGGGGCGATGAGCCCCTTAGATGGGAAGCGATTTCGGAGACCGCAAAGTCTCGCTGGAGCGTGACCGTAGTGTGGCTGCCACCCGACGTATCAGGCTTGACCTTGCCTGAACGGCGCCCAAGTCTGCGCCTGGGGCGGGTGAGATAGTTCAACGGTCCAATGGAGACGACCAGTGGCGCATAAGTTCGAGATTTATAAAGACAAGGCTGGCGAGTTCCGGGTTCGCTTCAAGTACAACAGCGAAGTGATCTTCGCGACCGAGGGCTATGCGTCCAAGGCAAGCGCCCAGAACGCGATCGAGTCCATCAAGAAGAACGGTCCGGAAGCGCCGACCGAAGACAACTCCTAGGCCGGGACGACCGCCAGGCGCGCGAGTTCATCGCGCGCCTCGGCGGTGATCTCAAACGACCTGACCCGTGCGGCGTGATCATAGATCTGCGCGGTGACCATCAGCTCGTCAGCGCCCGTGCGCTTGACGAAGCCCGCCAGCCCCTGCCGAACACGGTCTGGCCCCCCGACAATCGAACAGCTCAAACTCTGGCGCAGCATCGGCCCGCCGATTTCGTCGAGCTGTCGGTGTGGATCGTCGACAGGCCGGGGCAGCGGCCCTGGTCGCCCTTGGCCCAGATTGATGAAGGCCTGCTTGAGCGAGGTGAAAAGCCGTTCGGCTTCTTCCTCGGTTTCGGCCGCGGTCACATTGACGCCCAGCATCACATAGGGCTTGGCCAGATGCTCGGACGGGCGGAATTGGCTGCGATATATGGCCAATGCCGGCTCGAGCTGGCTCGGCGCGAAATGCGAGGCGAAGGCGTAGGGCAGGCCGAGCATGGCGGCGAGTTGGGCGCCGTAGGTGCTGGATCCGAGGATCCAGAAGTCCACGTCTAGACCAGCGCCAGGCACGGCCTGGATCTGCTGCCCCGGCAGCGCGGGTTTGAAATAGTCCATCAGCTCAATGACATCGCGAGGAAACTGGTCGACGTCTCCGACCAGGTTGCGACGCAGAGCCCTGGCGGTCGCCTGATCCGAGCCTGGAGCCCGGCCAAGGCCCAGGTCGATCCTCCCTGGGTAAAGAGCGGCCAGGGTGCCGAATTGCTCGGCGATCACCAGCGGCGCGTGGTTGGGCAGCATCACCCCGCCAGCGCCCACGCGGATCGTAGAGGTGCCGCCCGCCACGTGGCCGATCACCACGGCGGTGGCGGCGCTCGCCACCCCGGTCATGTTGTGGTGCTCCGCCAGCCAGTAGCGATGATAACCCAGCCGTTCGGCGTGCTGGGCCAGGTCGCGAGTGTTGCTGAGGGATTGGGCCGCGCTACCGCCTTCGACGATGGGCGACAAATCTAGAACCGAGAGATCAACCATCAGCGGGATATAGGGGCTCGGCGGCCGATGGCGAGGGGGCCTAGCGGAATAGGCTGAGCAGCAGGGAAGGCGTCTGGTTGGCGATTCGCAGCGCCTGGATCGCCAACTGCTGCTTCACCTCCAGCGCCTTGAGGCGCGCGCTTTCCTTGCCGAGGTCGGCATCGACCAGATTGCCGATGCCTGCATCTATGGTGTCCTGCAGCTTGGCGCTCATCTCCAGGTGACGGTCCAGCGACTTGGCGCCGACGCCAAACTTGGAGAGGGCGGAGGAGACCCGCTGTATCGCCGCGTCTATTGCTGCGATGTCGCTTGACCCGACGCCGCCCAACAGGCCGGTCAGGGTGGAGGAGATCGCGGTTCCGGTGGTCGACAGGTCGATGTGGTCGATGTCGATGTTCGCACTGGCCTTGGTGTTGGCCAGGGCGCGGATCTTCCCGGTCGACCCCGCGGAGATCAGGTTCACCCCGTCGAAGCTGGCGCCCAGGGTGATTGTGTCGATCTGCTTTCGCAGCGCGACATATTCGTCGTTCAGAGCTTGTTTGGTGGCGGTCGTCAGTCCTGACTCAGTCGCCGCGAGCGCCTTCTCCTTCATCTGGGAGAGGATGTCCGAGATCGACTCGCCCGCGGTCAGGGCGGTGTCGACGATGGACTGGCCGCGTTGGAGCGAGCTCTTCACCGCGTCCAGCGACTTGGATTCGCTGCGCATGTTCTGCGCGATGGCCCAGATGGCGGGATTGTCCTTGGCGCTGGAGATCTTCAGGCCGGTGGCGATCCGACGCTGGACCTGAGCGTACTCGCTATTGATAGCGTTGAGGCTCTGCAGCGCGATCATCGCGCCTGTGTTCGTATTGACGCTGTTCAGCGACATGACGAGCCTTGGTTCCAGGGGCGCAGGCGCGTCCGCCTTCGCAGGGCGTTTTACCCCGGCCAGACCCTAGCCAAATGCAGTTGGCGAAAGGTTACGCCGCGATCAACTTTCATCGCTCAATGATTATCGGCTGCTCGACCACGCCGGTGTTTCCGGTCTCGGGATTGGTTGCGACGACGCGCAGGCGATAGCCGCCAGCCTTTGGCTTGGGAAGTTCGGCGGCGAAGGTCGAAGGCTTCCCGGCGTATGACAGCGATGTCGAGGCCAGGGTCTCGCCACCCGCGATCAAGCTGGCGCTCACCTGATACTTGTCGGCGTCCCACAGTCCGCCCGGTTCGATGGGGCAACCACACATGAGGGTGACCTTGGCGTTGACCTTCAAGCCTGCGGCCTGAACCGCGACGGCGGGCTCAATGACCAGGCCGGGGAACTCAAGCACCCAGCCGTCGCCGGTCAAGGACTGACCAGGGGCCAGCCACTTCATGGAGGTGACGGTTATCTGTGAGGCCGTTTTGCCGAGCGGTCCGACGGCCTCGACCCTGACCAGGGTCGGTCGGTCGAGATCCAGGGTGGTGCGGAACGCGGCTGCCTCGGGTGTGGAGATGGCTACGCCGCGCTGACGCGGGGCGATCATGATCTTCTGCGTATCGCCGGTCGTGCCGGTGATCAGGCCTTTGGCCAGTTCGTGGCCGGTCGCGGCGTCGGTTAGCGTGACCTGGACGCCGCCCATGCTGTCGCCGATGAACTTCGCGTCCTTGCTGAGCGCCCGCACGATAACTTCGGTGGGCTCGGCATGAGCCGCGCCAGAGATCGCGGCGGCGATGACGGCTGTGGTGACGGCGGCGAGGATGCGACTCATCTGATGTCCCTGTCTTCGCGGCCAGACTAGCAAGCTGGGCGGCCGTGCGCCCGACTTGCCGCTCAGGCGGGCCGAGCGCATGACTGAGGATCCTCGGCGGTGAAGGGAGATTTGTCTTGAGCGCACCTGGTGAAGTCACCATCGCATCGGTCGTGGCCGATATTGGCGATACGCCCTACACGGTCGAGATCGTCGCCGGTCACCATCGAATCTTGGCCGATGAGCCGAAGGGCCTGGGCGGCGCGAACGCCGGGCCTTCGCCGTTCGGCTACGTGCTCTCTGGTTTGGCCGCATGTTCGGCGATCACGCTGCGGATGTATTGCGAGCGCAAGGCGTGGCCCTTGATCGGCATTCATGTCGCGCTGACGTTGCGCATCATCGAAGGGCAGCGGGTGATCGAGCGTATCGTCCAGTTCGGCGATGGCCTCGACCCCAGCCAAGTGACGAGGCTGGCCGAGGTGGTGGAGAAAACCCCCGTGACCCTGGCCTTGAAGGCGGGGATGACCATCAACACCACGATCAAATAGGCCGCGGCGCAATCGTCAGGGCGTGTTGTCGCCTCAGCCGTGGCATAGGCTGGGTCGCGCCTTTGAATCGGCGCGGTCGACATGAGGGCGTTCGTGAGCACGCGTGGTTCTAGGATCTTCCCGGTGTTGCTTTCCGGTGGAGCGGGCGCACGGCTATGGCCGGCGTCGCGCGAGAGCCATCCGAAGCAGCTACTCGCCCTGACCGAGGATCTGACGCTGCTCCAGTCGGCGGCGGCTCGGGTGTCCGATCCGGCCCGCTTCCAGCCTTTGATCGTGGTCGCCAACGCTGAACATCGCTTCACAATCGCCGAGCAGTTGCGCGTCATCGGAACCAATGACCCCTTGATCGTTCTGGAGCCGTGCGGCCGCAACACTGCTGCGCCGACCGCCGTGGCCGCCTTGCTGGCTAGGGACCTCGACCCGGACGCCGTGATCCTGGTCATGCCGGCCGATCATGTGGTCCGTGACACCGGGGCGTTCTTGCGCGTTGTCGAAACTGCGGCGCCGATCGCCCGGCGTGGCGCGCTTGTGCTGCTCGGGGTCGAGCCGACCTCGCCGATTCCAGACTACGGCTACATCCTGCCTGGCGCCCCCTTGGAAGGGGAAGCTGATGGCTATGAGGTCGTGCAGTTCATCGAGAAGCCCAGCCAGGCCGACGCCAAAGCCATGTTGGGGGAAGGGGGGCGGCTGTGGAACAGCGGCCTTTTGCTCGCGCCTGCTCAGCTGGTGATCGATGAGCTGGAGCGCCACGCGCCTGTGGTTCTTGCGGCGGCGAAGCAATCATTGGAAGTCGCTCGGCGCGATCTGGATTTCGTCCGGCTGGACGAGGCGGCGTTTGCAGCCGGCCCGTCCATTTCCATCGACCATGCCCTGACCGAGCGAAGCGATCGGCTGGCGGTCGTTAAGGCTGAGTTCGACTGGACAGATGTCGGGGCCTGGTCGGTGCTGTGGGCGCTCGGCCACAAGAGCGCCGATGGCAATGTGCTGATTGGGGAGGCCTTCGCCGAGGCGACGACAAACTCCTATCTGCGCAGCGAGGGCCCGCTTGTGGCGACGCTGGGGGTTCGCGACCTGATCGTTGTGGCGACTACAGACGCGGTGCTTGTGGCTGACCGCGGCGCCGAGCAGGATGTGGGACGAGTGGTGGAGCTGCTGCGCGCCGCCGGCCGCGAACCGGCGACCCAGGCCCGGCAAGTTCGCCGACCGTGGGGATCGTACGAAAGCGTCGTCAGCGGTGAGGGTTTTCAGGTCAAGCGGATCACCGTCGCGCCGGGATGCAAGCTGTCGCTGCAGAGCCATGCGCATCGCGCCGAGCACTGGGTGGTGGTCAGCGGCGTCGCTCTCGCGACGATCGGTGACGCCGAAGTCCTCGTGAAGGCCAATGAGTCGGTCTTCATCCCGCAGGGCGCGCGACATCGGCTCGCCAACCCGGGCGATCAGCCGCTCAGCGTCATCGAGGTCCAGTCGGGGGACTATCTCGGCGAGGACGATATCGTGCGGTTCGAGGACGACTACGCCCGGGCCTAGGAGGCCAGGGCGCTGGGGGCGTCGTGCTCGGCTGCGCAGTGGCTGTGGTCGCTCAGCACCTCAATCACGCGGCAATCGGAGACGCGGCCCTGGCAGGCGGCCGAAACCACCCTTTGAAGCTCACCGCGCAACGCCTCCAGCCGGGCGATTTTGCTGTCGACCGCAGCCAATTGTTCGGCGGCCAGAAGATTGGCCTGCTCGCAGGATTGTTCGGGATGGTCGGAGAGCTGCAGCAGGGTGCGGATGGCGTCGACCGCAAAGCCCAATTGGCGAGCGTGCTTGATGAAGGCCAAGCGGCTCAAGGTGCGCTCGTCATAGACGCGCCTGTCATTGGAGGCGCGCAGCGGTTCCGGCAGCAGGCCGATCTGCTCGTAAAACCGGATGGTCGTAACCTTGACGTCGGTGGCCTTGGCGAGCGCGCCGATAGAGAGAATTGGCATGGGCGGGTGTCATCCTGTTGCGAACTCGAAAATAGGCGCTTGATCCTCTAGTGACTAGAGGATGCAGGGTGGCGACATGACCAGCTGCTCATCATCACAAAACACAACGTCTGAGTCGCCTTCCAGCGGGGGTTGCTGTGGGCATACCGTGGTCTTCGACGGAGCCTCGGTCGGCTATCGCCGCGCCCTGATGGGCGTCATCGCCATCAATCTGGTCGGCTTCGCCGTGGTGGCGGTCGGGGGCCTGATGGCCGGCTCGGCTTCGCTGGCCGCCAATACGCTGGATTTCGCCGCGGATGCGGCGACCTATGCGATCAGCCTCTGGGCGATCGGCAAGAGCGTGCAGGTGCGGGCGGGCGCGGCCCTGATCAAAAGTGGTAGCTTGGCGCTGATGGCCGCCGGAATCCTGGGCTTTGCGATCTGGCGCGCGGTGACGGGCGCTCTGCCCGAGGCGGGCGTGATCTCTGGTCTTGGCCTGTTCGGCGCTGCCGCGAATCTGCTCGCGGCCTTGCTGCTGGTCCGTTACCGGAACGGCGACGCCAATGTCCGCTCGGTCTGGCTCTGCACCCGCAACGATATGATCCAGTGTCTCGCCGTAGCGGCGACCGGCGTGGCGGTGGCGGTGACCGGCTCGCGCTGGCCTGACCTGATTGTCGGAATTCTGCTCGCCGCTGTCTTCCTGCGCTCGGCTTGGCAGATCACGGCCCAGGCGCGCGCGGAGTTGAGGGCGGCGAAATCGACGCCCCATGACCGTGATTTAGTAACGCATTCTCGCCAGCCGACGACGCAGCTATAGAGGCGCTGATGTCGGGTTTCGAAACATGGTGGCGCAAGCTCGGCGGTCTCGTCACCGTCTGCCTGTTGGCGACCCTATTGGCCGGCCCGACCTTCGACGCCTTCCTCTGCAAGGAGGATGCTGTGGCGGTCGGTGGTTTGTCCCATGAGGCGGTGCTTTCCCAGAGCGACCACCACGACGATGGCCATCCTGGCGGCGGCGCAGCGGCGTGTCCCCACGGTCATTGCCACCATGGGGCTAGTTTCGGCGTGGCGATGATTGAACCGGGCGCCGCTCTGACGCCCTCTGCCGAATCCCACCGTGTCCCGCCGCCCTCGCGTCACGCCTCCCTGGCGCCTTCGGGCCTGGAACGACCTCCCCGCGTCTGATCGGACCGCACGCGCCCCTGCGCGTCCTATCCGTCATCACGCGAGGATTTTCATGACTTCCCACCATCGCCGTGGGCCGCTTAGTGCGGTCCTGGCCAGCGCTTTCGCGCTTTGTGCAGGTGCCGCCCCGGCCGAGCCGGCGCCGCCATATTCCGACCTGCTCCGGCAGGCACAAACGAGCGCGCCACGCCTCGCCGAAGCCCGCGCAGATATCGCCCGAGCCAGCGGGCTAGCTCGCCAAGCTGGAGCCCGCCCGAACCCGACGGTCTCCGTCGAGGTCGAGAACTTTTCAGGCTCCGGACCCTTTTCCGGGTCCAACCTTGCCGAGACGACTGGCTCGGTCGAGCAAACCTTGGAACTGGGCGGCAAGCGCCAAGCGCGCCTGGCGGCTGGTCGCGCTGAGGTCGAGGCTGCCAAACTCCGCGCCACCGAGGTCGCCGCGCAGTTCGCCTACGAACTGGCGACCGCCTATGCCGGCGCCGAAGCTGCAGACCGGCGGGTTCAGCTCGCCAGTGAGGCGTTGGCTCTGGCTAAGGATGACGCTCGCGTTGCGAGCGCGCTGGTTGAGGCCGGCCGTGAAGCCGACCTGCGCCGGGTCCAGGCGCAAGCTGGCGTGCAGGCGGCCCAGGCCAATCTGGCTGAATCCCGGGCCGTGCGGGCGACCGCGTTCGGCACGCTCACGGCCCTGGCTGGCGTCACAACACCCATCACCTCGATCCCCCACAGCTTGCTCGCGACAGCCGATCGCGAAGCTTTGGTCTCGTCGCCAGATCCCCTGGCTAGCCCGTCATACAAGGCGGCCCAGGCCGACCGGGAGGCTGCCGTCCGGAGAATCCGAGTGGAGCAGAGCCGGGCGACGCCGGACCTTTCGGTCTCGGTCGGGCTCCGCAGGTTCCAGGAGGACGACTCGACAGCCATGGTCGCCGGCCTCTCGGCGCCGTTTCCGCTGTTTGATCGCAATCGGGGCAATATCAGCGCGGCCCGGGCCGAACTCAGCGCCGCCGAGGCGCGGCTGGAGGCTGCGAGGCTGGATGCGCAGGCCGAAGCGGGGGCCGGCGTCGCGCGTCTTGGCGCCGTCGATAGCCGGCTGGCCGCCGCCCGTGAGGCCGAGCGTGCGGCTGATGAGGCTTATCGCCTGACCCGCATCGGCTACGAGGGCGGCAAGCTGGCCCTTATCGAACTGACCAACGCCCGCCGCGCGCTTGCTGACGCGCGCGGCCAAACCCTTGACGCAGCGCTTGAGCGCTTGAGCGCCCAGGCGGCGCTGGCGCGCCTGCAAGGCCGCGCCCTGTTCGGAGACCAACCGTGAACAAAGATAAATCCCGTCTCTATGGCGGCGTGGCGGCGGCGATCCTGATCGCCGGGGTTGGGGGCTTCGGCCTGGCCAAGTTGACCGCTGGCGCGGGCGGCGCCTCTGTGGCGAGCGAGCATGCAGAGGGCGAACACGAGGAGGGGGATTCAGGCGAGCTGGAGATGACGGCGGAGGCCATTCGCGCCGCCGGGATCCAGATCCAACCCGTCTCAGCCGGCGGGTTTGCGGGCGAGATCCTGGCGCAGGGCGTGGTGGCCGCCACGCCGGGCGGCGAGGCGGTCCTGACCGCTCGGGCCGCCGGCGCGGTCACGCAGATCTTCAAGCGACTCGGCGATCCCGTCCGGGCCGGCGAAGCCCTGGCCATCGTCGAAAGCCGCGAGGCCGCGCAGATCGCCGCCGACCGCGCCGTCGCTTCGGCTCGCGCCAATCTCGCCCAGTCTACGCTGGCGCGCGAGCGACGGCTGTTTGAGCAACGTGTTTCGCCCCGTCAGGACTATGAGCAGGCCCAGGCCGAGGCCGCGGCTGCTAACGCCGAAGCCCGCCGAGCACAGGTCGCGGCTGGCGCGGCGAACATTTCGGCCGATGGCCGCGGCGTTGTCGTAACTAGTCCGATCGCCGGGCGCGTCACGGCGGCGTCCTTGACCCTAGGGGCTTTCGTTCAGCCCGAAACCGAACTCTTCCGCATTGCCGATCCAAAGCTGGTTCATGTGGAGGCCTCGGTCAGCGGCATGGATGCGCGGAGGATCGCGCCCGGCGACCGCGTGGTTGTCGAAGCTGCCGATGGCCGAACCGTCGAGGGCAAGGTCCGCTCGCTTACCCCCGGGCTCAATCGTGAGACGGGTGCTGCGACGGCGATTGTGAGTGTCCTAGGCGAGGGCCTGCAACCAGGACAGGCCGTGAGAGCTCGCGTCGTCGCCACGGCTGCGGCCGGTTCCACCGCCATCGTCGTCCCCGACGAGGCGGTGCAGAGCGTTGGCGGCCGAGATGTCGTCTTTGTTCGGACGCCGATTGGTTTCGAGGCGCGACCTATGACCATCGGTCAACGGGGGGCTGGTCGGGTGGAGATCGTCAGAGGCCTGACGGCTGGCCAGAGCATCGCCGCGCGCAACGCCTTCCTGCTGAAGGCCGAGTTGGGCAAGGGCGAAGGCGAGGCGCACTAGGTCATGATTTCAGGTCTCATGGCCCTATCCGTCCGGGCGCGCTGGGCGGTCATCTTCATCATCGCGATCCTATCCGGGGTCGGCGTCTGGCAGCTCTCGAAGCTGCCGATCGACGCCGTGCCGGACATCACCAACAACCAGGTCCAGATCAACACCACCGATCCGGGGCTCTCACCCATCGAGATCGAGAAGCGGGTGACCTTCCCAGTGGAAACGGCGCTGGCCGGCATCCCGGGGCTGGAGAGCACACGCTCGGTCTCTCGGAACGGGTTCTCGCAGGTGACGGCGGTCTTCAAGGAAGACGTCGATCTCTATTTCGCCCGCCAGCAGGTGAGCGAACGGCTCGCCCAAGCGCAAGACGATTTGCCCGAAGGCGTGCAGCCCCAGATCGGCCCGGTCACGACCGGATTGGGCGAAGTCTTCATGTACACCGTTGATTTCGCCAACCCGGGCGGGAAGGGCGCGCCGGTCAAGGATGGCCAGGCCGGCTGGCAGTCGGACGGCAGCTTCCTGACGCCAGAGGGCGAGCGCCTCACCGACGACATCGCGCGCAGCGCCTATCTGCGGACCGTTCAAGACTGGATCGTCAGTCCACAATTGCGGACCGTACCCGGCGTGGCCGGGATCGACTCGATCGGCGGATTCCAGAAGCACTATCTGGTTGAACCCGATCTGGTGAAGCTCAGCGCCTACGGCGTATCGTTCTCCGAGCTGGCCAAGGCTCTGGAAGCGGCCAATCTCTCGGTCGGCGCCAACTTCCTGGAACGGGGCGGCGAGGCCTATCTGGTTCGGGCCGACGCCCGCATCCGCTCGATCGACGAGATCGCCGACGCTGTGATCGCGACACGGGGCGGGGTTCCGGTCCGGGTTAAGGACGTGGCCGCGGTCCGAATTGGCGGTGAGCTGCGAACCGGCGCGGCCAGCATTGACGGCCACGAGGTGGTGGTCGGTACGGCCCTGATGCTGATCGGGGAGAACAGCCGGACCGTCGCCAAGGCGGTCGGCGAAAAGCTGGAGGCCATCGAGAAGTCCCTTCCGGTCGGCGTGAAGGTCACCCCGGCGCTCGACCGTTCGAAACTCGTCAACGCCACCATCGCCACGGTCCAGCGAAACCTCTTCGAGGGCGCGCTGCTGGTGGCGATCGCGCTGTTCTTCCTGCTGGGCAATGTTCGCGCCGCGCTGATCGCCGTGCTGATCATTCCAATCTCGTTCTTGATGACCGGCATCGGGATGAACATCCTCGGCGTATCGGGAAACCTGATGAGCCTGGGCGCGCTCGATTTCGGCCTGATCGTCGATGGCGCGGTCATCATCATTGAGAACTGTCTGCGCCGGCTTGCCGAACGACAACACGGGGAGGGCAGGCTGCTCGATCTGCGCGAGCGACTGGAAGAAACCCTGCTGGCCTCTCAGGAGATGATCCCTCCGACGGTCTATGGGCAGGCGATCATCTTCCTGGTCTTTGCGCCGCTGCTGACCTTCAGCGGGGTGGAGGGTAAAACCTTCGCGCCGATGGCCATCACCCTGATGTTGGCCTTGGGGGCGGCCTTCGTGCTGTCGCTGACCTTCGTGCCGGCCATGGTCGCCCTCCTGATCCGAGGCAAGGTCGCGGAGAAGGAGGTCTGGGCGATCGCCAAGATCAAACTGCACTACGAGCCGGTCCTCCGCCGCGCCGTTGCGAAGCCCGCGCCGTTTATCGGCACGGCGGTCGGGATCTTCGTGCTGGCCGGGGTGACGTTCACCTTCCTGGGGCAGGAGTTCATGCCGCAGCTCGATGAGAAGAACCTGGCCTTGGCGTCTCAGCGGGTCCCGTCGACGTCTCTTGAGCAGTCGGTGCGCATGCAACGGGGTGTCGAACAGGCGATCACCAGCCTTCCGGAGGTCGACTACATGTTCTCCAAGACCGGGACTGCGGAGGTCGCCACCGATCCCATGCCGCCCAATATCTCAGACGGCTTCGTGATGCTCAAACCGCAGAAGGAATGGCCGGACGGGGTGAACACCAAGGCAGACGTCATCGCTCGCGTCGAGGCGAAGGCCAATGCACTGATCGGTCAGGGGTATGAACTCAGCCAACCGATCGAGCTGCGGTTTAATGAGCTGATCGGTGGCGTTCGCGGCGATGTGGCCGTGAAAATCTATGGCGATGATCTCGACAAGATGAGCGCCGCCGGGGCTCGCATCGCCGCAGCGCTGCAATCGGTCCCGGGCGCCGCCGACGTCCGTGTCGAACAGGTGACCGGTGCGCCGACCCTCGACGTCCAGTTCGACCGCGCCGAGATCGGACGTCTTGGGCTGACGGTGGAGGAGGTGGCCGATACGGTGGCTGCGGCCATGGCTGGCCGCGAGGCGGGGCTGTTGTTCGAGGGCGATCGTCGCTTCGACGTGGTGGTCCGAGTTCCACAGGCCAGCCGCAACGACTTGGACGCACTTGGGGCTCTACCCGTCATGCTCCCGGCCGAGCTAGGGCAGCTGCGCAGGTCCGTCCCGCTGAGCCAGCTCGCGCGGTTCACGCATGCCGAGGGGCTGAACCAGATCAGCCGTGAAGGTGGCAAGCGCCGGGTCGTCGTACAGGCCAACGTCCGCGGCCGCGATGTCGGTTCCTTTGTCACCGCCGCCCAGCCGAAGGTCGAAGCTGTGGCCTTGCCGCCCGGCACGTGGATCGAATGGAGTGGGCAGTTCCAGAACCTGCAGGCGGCGTCGCAACGCCTGGCGATTGTGGTGCCGCTGTGCTTCGCTGCGGTGTTTGCGCTGCTCTATCTGGCTCTGGGCGGCTTTGCGCCGGCGTTTGCGGTGTTTATCGCTGTGCCCCTGGGGCTCAGTGGCGGGGTGTTCGCCCTGGCCTTGTCGGGGATCAACTTCTCCGTCTCCGCCGCGGTCGGGTTCATCGTCCTGGCCGGCGTCGCCGTCCTCAACGGCCTCGTCGTGATGAGCAGCATCCGCCAGCGCTTGGCCGATGGCGTGGCGTTGGGTCAGGCGATCATCGATGGGGCGATGGAAAAGGTGCGGCCGGTGGTGATGACCGGTCTTGTCCCGGCCATCGGCTTCATCCCGATGGCGGTGGCCAGCGGCACGGGCGCCGAGGTGCAGAAGCCCCTGGCGATGGTGGTGATCGGAGGGCTGATCACAGCGACGGCCCTGACCTTGGTGGTGCTGCCCGCGATCACCCAGGTCGTGCTGAGCTTGGCTGGGCGGGGCGCGAAGGCTGAGCCGGCCTTGGCGCCGGCCGAATGACGTGATCGAGGCTCGGTGTAGAGACGCCGGGCCTCCCTCGCGGCCTAGACTTTCGTCCGGCTCTTTCGCTCGCCGATATAACCCAGGGTCGTGGCGTGGTGCACGGCCTGGGACCGGCCCCCGACCCCCATCTTGTCGGCGGCGTTGCGCATATGAAACCGGACGGTGGGCGTCGAGATTTTCATGATCTCGCCGATATCGACGTCTGTCTTTCCGTCGGCGGCCCACTTCAGGCACTGGATCTCGCGCCGGGTCAGCCGGACCTCCTCGGACTTCGCCGCGACACCGAGATCATTGTATGTGGCGAGCATCTTGAGGGCTAGCGCGTGGAGGCTGGCGGCTTCGCGCTCGAACACCGGCCGAATGTCGAAGACCTCTTGGGAGGCCCAAACGACCGCGCCGATGACGCCGCCTGGCAGGTGTGCCGGGGCCACGATCGCCGTGCCCACCGCAACGCGTTCCGGGGCCTGCACCACGTCTATTCGTTCAAGCCGCGGCGCCGGCCGCCAGGTCCCGAAACGGCCCTCGACGAAATAGAACGGCTCGGCGGTGTAGCGAGCCCCGAAGACGAAAGGAGAGCGCAAGGCGAAGCTGCGGTCCTTCCAATAGTGCAGGTCTGGATCGAGCCAGTTGAACAGGGTCTCGGCGAACGGTCGGCCCTCGGCGTCCCGCATGGGCTCTGGATCGCCAATGTCGGCGCTGACGGCGATGTAGGGCAGGCCGATCCTTGCGCCGTCGTCGCGTACCTGGACGGCCAAGGCCTGCACCAGATCATGCTCGGCCTGCGCTGTCGTCCGCGTCATTCGCCCGCCCGATTTCACGATCGCGGAGGCGACCCTATCACTTCCGATAGCTTGCAGGTCCCCACCTAGTTCCGCAACCATCGAGGGCAGAGCTGCGCAAGATCGCAGCGAGAAAACAAGCCGCCAATCAAGGGCGGCGCCGGGAGGGACAATGAGACACATGATGCGCAACGCCTCGTGGGCGATTTTGGCGGCCGCCTGCGCGGCTGGCCCGGCCTTGGCTCAAGAGTCCGCCACCGTGTCTGAGTTGGTGGTGACCGCTCAGAAGCGCGAGCAAAATCTGCAGGATGTGCCCGTGGTGGTCACGACGCTGCCGCAACGCCAGCTACAGGACGCCGGCGTTCGCGACATCAAGGATCTCCAGGTTCTCGCTCCCGGCCTCAGCGTGACGTCGTCGACGAGCGAGGCGCAGACTTCGGCGCGTATCCGCGGGGTCGGCACCATCGGCGACAATCCAGGGCTGGAATCATCGGTCGGTACGGTGATCGACGGGGTCTACCGCTCGCGTAGCAGCGTGGCCTTCGGCGATCTCGGGGAGTTGGAACGGGTCGAAATCCTGAAAGGGCCGCAAGGCACGCTGTTCGGCAAGAACACCTCGGCGGGCGTCATCAATGTCATCACCAAGGCGCCATCGTTCGAGTTTGGAGCCGATGCGGAACTGACCTTTGGCAATTACGGCGCCCGGGGCCTGTCGGCCAGCGTGACCGGCCCGATCGCCGGCGATGTGATGGCCGGGCGGCTGTATGTCGCCAAGCGCGAACGTGACGGTTTCGCCGACGTCCTGGTCGGCGCTGGACCCCGAACCCGGACCGACGACACCGACCAGAACTACTACACCGTTCGGGGCCAACTGCTGATCGCGCCCACTGACGCGTTGGTGGTGAAGGTCCTGGCCGACCTCTCCGAGCGGGACGAGCATTGCTGCGTCAACTTCGTCACCGTGGCCGGTCCCACCGCGCCGTTGGTCGATGCACTGGCCGCCGACAATGGTGTGATCCGTCCACCTAACCCCTATGCGCGCGTCGCGAACGCGAACCGCGACATGGGGTCCAAGATCAGCGACCGAGGCGTTTCGGCGCAGCTCGACTGGGAGATCAACGAGAACGTCGCTTTGACCTCGATCACGGCCTATCGCGAGTGGCGCGCTGAGAACGGCTCCGACATCGACTTCTCGTCCGCTGACATCTGGTATCGGTCCGCCGACGGCTCGAGCTTCAGCCAGATAAAGTCGCTGTCGCAGGAACTCCGGCTTGCCGGTGCAACGGACAAAATCAACTGGTTGGTCGGGTTCTTCTATTCCGACGAGGCCCTGCTTGCGCGCGCTGCGACAACTTTCGGCAGCGCCTACGAACCCTATTTCAGCCTGCTGCTGTCGCAAGGGACCAATCCAGCTCTGGTCTCGGCGCTCACCGGCCTGCCTGCCGGGACCAACTTCCCGGCCGGCCAGGGGCCCCGCGACAGCTATGATCACAGCTCGAAGGGCTGGGCCCTGTTCACCAACAATAGCTGGAAGGTGACCGACGCCTTCGAACTGACGCTGGGTTTGCGCTATTCCGACGACGAGAAGACCGTCGAAAGCCACTACACCAACTCGGTCCCGGCTGCGGCCTGCGCTGCGGCCATCGCCCGTCCGATTCCGCCAGCGGCCCGCGCCGCGCTCTGCGCGCCGCACTCGGACCCAGCGTTCAACAACGTGGTCACCCACCAGAAGCAGGACGAGGGCCGCTGGAGTGGCACCCTGAAAGGCGCCTATCGGTTCAATGAAAGCGTAATGGCCTACGCTTCCTACGCCGAGGGCTTCAAGAGCGGAGGCTTCAACCTCGACCGCTCGCGGCTGGCCATTGGGGTCATCGATCCCAACACCAGCTTCCCGGCCGAGACGGTGACAAGCTACGAGCTGGGTGTGAAGACCAACACCCTCGGCTACGGGTTGGTGGCGAACGCCACGATCTTCCACCAGACCTTCGAGGACTTCCAGCTCAACACCTATACGGGGATCAGCTGGCTGGTGGCTTCGATCCCCGAGGTCGTCTCCCGCGGCGTCGACTTCGACCTCATGTGGCGCACGCCGGTTGAGGGCCTCAGCTTTTCCGGCGGGGTGACCTACGCGGAGACCCAATTTGGAGATTTCACGCCGCCGGCTGGCATTTCGCCGCGCCTACCCAACACCCGCCTCTCCTACGCGCCGCTTTGGTCCAGCGCCGGGACCGTGAACTATGAAAAGCCGATCAGCGACACTCTGGAATTCCGGGCCAGCATTTCGGCGAAGTACACGTCGGAGTACAACACCGGCTCGAACCTGGATCCGCTAAAGTCTCAGAAGCCGATGACTCTGGTCAATGCACGGTTGGTGCTCGGCTCGATTGATGAGCGCTGGTCGGCCGAGCTGTGGTCCCAGAACCTGACCGATGAAGACTATCATCAGGTCGTCGTCGATCAGCCGCTGCAGACGGGCACCTTCGCCACCTTCCTGGCTCCACCGCGCACCTACGGCCTGACCTTGAGGGCCAAGTTCTAGGAGGCGGCCGTGAACCTCGACCTCACGAATGAGGAGGTGGCGTTCCGTGACGAGGTTCGCGCCTTCCTCGACGCCTCACTGAGCCCAGAGCTCCGTGAGGTCGGGCGCCGGGCCACCAGCGTCTTCACTGACAAGCAGCACAGCTTGCCTTGGCAGAAAATCCTGCACGCCAAGGGCTGGGCCGCGCCCTCCTGGCCTGTCGAGTATGGCGGGCCTGGGTGGGGCGTGATGCAGCGGCACATCTTTGCCGCCGAGTGCGCGCGGGCTGGCGCGCCGGGCCTGGCGCCTATGGGGCTGCGGATGGTGGGGCCGGTGATCATGGGGTTCGGCACGCCCGAGCAGAAGGCGCATTATCTGCCGCGGATACTCTCGGGGGAGGATTACTGGTGTCAGGGCTATTCGGAGCCGCAGGCCGGCTCTGATCTAGCCGCGCTGGCGTTGCGGGCTGTCCGCGATGGCGACGACTACGTCTTGTCGGGCTCCAAACTGTGGACCACTCACGCCCACTGGGCCAACCGGATGTTCTGCCTGGTCCGCACCGATGCGACGGGGAAGCCGCAGGCTGGCATAACCTTCCTGCTGCTGGACATGAACACACCAGGAATTCGCGTACGCCCGATCATCACCCTGGCCGGTGAGCACGAGGTCAACGAGGTCTTCTTTGACCAGGTGCGGGTTCCTGTCTCAGATCGGGTCGGCGAGGAGAACAAGGGCTGGACGGTCGCCAAGTACCTGCTGGAGTTCGAACGGGGCGGGAGTTCGGCGCCCGGCCTGCAAGTGATGCTTGATCGGGTGCGAGACGTCGCCTGGGAAGCTGGCCTGCTGACCGAAGCGGCTTTTCGCTCCAAGCTGATGGCGGCCGAAATCGCGGTAACCGCAATCGAAATCGCCGAACAGCGCACCCTGGCGGCGCTGGCGTCGGGCGCCAATCCGGGGCCGGCATCCTCAATGCTGAAGGCGCAAGGCGCCGAGGCCCTGCAGATGGTCGATGAACTGATGCTGGAAACCGCGGGCGCTTACGCCGCCGCCGACCAGCCGGGGGCCCGTCAGCCTGGTTCGAACGTTGCGCCGATCGGGCCCGACGCGGCGTTGACGGCCATGCCTAGATATCTGAACGACCGCGCCGCCACGATCTATGGCGGCTCGAACGAGATCCAGCGGGACATCATCGCCCGTCTGGTGTTGGGACTTTGAGAAAGGGACGCCCGATGGCGCTGGCCACGACCAATCAGCCCGACCAGACGATCGACTTCGAGGCCATGAGGACCTTGGCCGACATACCTCGCTACCACGCCCAGCGACGGCCGACGTCAATAGCCCTGGTCTTCGAAGGGCGCGAAACAACCTTCGCCGAGTTCGACCGCCGCACGAACCAGGCGGCCCAGGCGCTGCTCGCCGAAGGCCTGGGGAAGGGCGACCGGATCGCCTATCTCGGGAAGAACAGCGACCACTATTTCGAACTGTTGTTTGGGGCTGCCAAGGTCGGGGTGGTCATGGCGCCGATCGGCTGGCGTTTGGCGCCGCCGGAGGTCGCCTATATCGCCGGCGACGCGCGGGCCAGGATGCTGTTCGTCGGGCCTGAGGTGTTGGAGAACGCCCGTCAAATCGCGCCTGAGCTTCCCGGTGTGAAGATTGTGGCCATGGAGGCTGGCCTATCTGGATGGCCGACCTTCGAAGCTTGGCGCGACGCCCAGCCGGCGCGCGATCCTCAACTGCCGATCGAGGAGCGCGATGTCGCCGTACAGCTCTACACCTCGGGTACGACAGGACGTCCGAAGGGAGCGATGCTGAGCCACCTCAACATTTTGGGCGGCCGACGCAAGGCGGCCGAGGCCGAGATGGCGTGGAACCGCTGGGGGCCGGACGACATCAGCCTGGTGGCCATGCCGGTTGGGCATATCGGCGGCACCGGCTGGGGGATCGTCGGGCTGGTGAACGGCGCCAAGGGCGTGGTGGCGCGAGAGTTCGATCCGACCAAGGTGCTCGACTTTATCGAGCGTGACCGCATCTCCAAGATGTTCATGGTCCCCGCCGCCTTGCAGATCGTCGTCCGCCAACCAAAGGCTAGGGAGGTGGACTACAGCCGCCTCAAATACATCCTCTACGGGGCCAGCCCGATCCCGCTGGACCTGCTGCGCGAGTGCATGGAGGTCTTTGGCTGCGGCTTTTGCCAGCAGTACGGCATGACCGAGACCTGCGGCACCATCGTCTATCTCCCGCCGGAGGACCACGATCCCAACGGGACGCCGCGGATGCGCGCCGCGGGCCTGCCGATGCCGGGCGTCGAGTTGAAGATCGTCGATGATGCGGGCGCGAGCCTGCCGGTCAATACAGTCGGCGAGGTTGCAGTCCGCTCGGTTTCCAACATGGCGGGCTATTGGCGGTTGCCCGACGCTACGGCGGCGACGGTGGGCGAGGACGGTTGGCTGCGAACCGGTGACGCCGGCTACCTGGACGAGGATGGCTATCTCTTCATCCACGATCGGGTGAAGGACATGATCATCTCGGGTGCGGAGAACATCTATCCGGCCGAGGTGGAGAGCGCCGTTTATGGGCATCCGGATGTGGCCGAAGTCGCGGTGATCGGCATACCGGATGATGTCTGGGGGGAGGCGGTGAAAGCCATCGTGGTCCGGAAACCAGGAACCACACCGGACCCGGAGAGCATCATCGCCTTCGCTCGTTCGCGGATAGCGGCGTTCAAATCACCCAAGAGCGTCGACTTCATTGAGGCCTTGCCTCGCAACGCATCGGGGAAAATTCTGCGGCGCGAACTTCGCGAGCCCTACTGGGCCGGCCGGACGCGGCGCGTGAACTAGGCGACTAAACGCGGAGGTCTAGGACGTGGCGCTCTTGCGGACGTTCCGTTGCGTGGAGGTCGTCAGACCAGCACGCGGTGCGATAATGACGCCCGTGCGCCTCCACGCCACGCCGCACTGGCGGGCCGAGGGCAAGAAGGGCCGCGGCGGGCGCCTTTGAGGGGGCTGGCACAGGTGGCGGGAATTTCATGTCTTGGCCCAGTAGAGGCACCGGTGGCCCCACGCCTTGCTGCGCGGGGCCGGTCGAGGAATGATCGGGCTTCGCCCAATCGACCCGGCGTCACGGGGGGTGCTGAGCCAGGTTCACTCAGTGAATCGCGCCGCCTCGCTCGCGACGATCAGGCCTAACCCGCAGATCACCGGGTGATTTACCCGAGTCGGCGACGTCACTTGGCGCTGGGCTCGAGCCGGCGAACCGGGGGCGGGCGCCAGGCGCCCGTCAGGGCCGCGTCCTTCGGAGCATGCAAGCGAAGAACCAGGGCGAACTCCCCGAGGGGAGCGGGAAGCCAGTTGGCAGCCAAACCCGACGAGGGCGGCGTGTGTTGAATCCGCAGGGACAATTCGCCGTTAGGTTCTGGCTGCGGACGGTCGCGGTCGCTCAAGGCGTAGCGATGCAACAAGAGTTCTCCATGCGCCGGGCGGCGCTGAAGCGACAGTGACCAAAAGGCGCCAACTGGTGGCGTGTCGCCGGGAGCAAATCGGCATTCGTATCGCTCGGCGCCGTTGAAGGGGCGTCCGGTATCGTCCACCTCGCAGGCGAAGTGCAGAATGCTCTCGGCCGCCGCGGCGCCCAGGCCCGACAGGGCGGCTGCTGCATACGCAAGGTGGTCATTGGGCGATGGCGAGCTGTAGAGCCGACGCCACCCGATAGCCGGCGGCGCGGGATTTGCGGCGTGTTTGATCTTTGCGAGGCCGTCGGCCAGTCCGCGGATCGTGGCTTGGTATTCCTTGCTGTCATGCGGCGGCGGCGCATAGGGCTTTCCGGGCGCGACATTGATCAGGGCGAGAGCCTCAAGATCGGCGGCGACGCGCGCGTGGGGATGGCGGGCCAGGAGGACCGCCAGCCGATGCAGGAATATCTCGGGGGGGAGATTGCCGATCGCCTCAATGGAGGCCTTGGCAGGGGGTTCCAGAACGGGCGGCGCAAAGGCCGATCCGTAGCTCGGCTCCTCGTAGGGCCGGATGCGCTGCGCGGCCAGGAGGTCTCGGGCCGCCTCCCGGTCAGCAATGCTGTCGGCGGCGAGCCGGGTGACCATCCATACCGCGTCGGTCCTCGCCCGAAGCACCGTCAGCCCCAGCTTCGGATCGGTTTGCCCCCGGGGACCGGCGAGCACCAGGCCCACGCCCTCGGCTGGATTGGCCCGTGGGGCGGGCACGGTTTCTCCCCAGGCGTCAATCAAGGTCAGGGTGAGGTGACGCCCTTCGACCGGCGGCATGGTGATGACCATCGGTCCGCTGGAAAGATCGATCCAGGCGCTCGACTGCACCATGCGAGGATCGCCGTCCCGCAGCCCGGGCGCTACGTCGGCGGCGTCGTCTGGCAGGTGCAGGACCTGGTTGGCGCCCACGGGATGGGCGCGCCGAACCAGATCGACAAGCACGAGGGGAAAGCCGAACACGAACGCGTCGGCGGCGATCCTTCGGATCTCGTGCGGGGCGAGTGTATGGTCAAAGTCCGTCAAGACGGGAGCCTCCCGTTGACCCACACTTCCAGCGCCGGGACGGCCAAGCCATCCGGTTAAACCCCTGCCTCGCGTGCCGGGCGAGGGGAGAAGGCCGTCAGGATACGGTCATATCGGGTGGTTTTGCGCCTAGCGCAGCGAAGCGTTGAGCTTGGCGAGCGCCGCGGCTCCGGGGGTGAGTTCACGCTCCGTGAGCGTGTTGAGCGGCGCCGAAACCGTGCCGAGGTTCTCGTGCAGATCGCGCGCCTCTGGGTCCAGGAACAGCAGGCCAGTGACAATTTCGCCCAACGCCTGTCGAGACTGAAGATAGGCGAGCGCGCCGATGCGGTCCGAGGGATCGTAGTGCGCGGCCAGCTTATGAAGTTGCAGAACTGACCCGTCATGCTGGGTGACCGGGACCGTCTCGCCGGGCGCGTAGTCGACTGTGATGGCGTCGCGGTGAGGGATCAGGTCCATCCTGTTCACTGCCTCATTGTGTTCGCGCACATAGTCGTAGGACTTGGTCGAACCGGCGTGGTTGTTGAACTGCACGCACGGGCTGACGCAGTCGATGAAGGCCGCGCCGCGATGGCTGAGCGCGGCCTTGATCAGCGGCACAAGTTGGGCCTTGTCGCCGGAAAAGGACCGGGCAACGAAGGTCGCGCCCATCTGCAGAGCAAGGCTGACGAGATCGATCCCGGCGTCGTGGTTGATCACGCCCTTCTTGGACTTCGAGCCCTTGTCGGAGGTGGCCGAGAACTGGCCCTTGGTGAGCCCGTAAACGCCGTTGTTCTCGACGATGTAGAGCATGTTCACGCCGCGCCGGATCGAGTGCGCGAACTGGCCAAGACCGATCGAGGCCGAATCCCCGTCGCCGGAGACGCCCAGATAGATCAGGTCGCGATTGGCCAGGTTGGCGCCGGTGAGCACAGACGGCATCCGGCCGTGGACCGTGTTGAACCCGTGAGAATTGCCAAGAAAGTAGTCCGGGGTTTTCGACGAGCAACCGATCCCCGACAGCTTGGCGATCCGGTGCGGCGGAAGGTCGAGTTCGTAGCAGGCCTGGATGATCGCCGCCGAAATCGAGTCGTGGCCGCAGCCGGCGCAGAGGGTTGAGACTGAGCCCTCGTAGTCGCGACGCGTATAGCCCAGCGCGTTCTCAGCCAGCTTCGGGTGATGCAGCTGAGGTTTGGTGATGTAGGTCATTCGGCGGCCTCGGGAACCTGCCGGCGGTCAGTCATCAAGGCTTCGACTGCGCTGGAGATGAAGCGGGCGGTGATCGGGGTGCCATCGTAGTGCAGCACGGCGGTCAGCCGCGACGGGTCGATATCGCCCTCGTTGATCAGTAGGGTGCGAAGCTGGCCGTCGCGGTTCTGCTCGATGACGAAGATTCTATCGTGAGCAGCGACGAAGGCGAACACCTCGTCAGGGAAGGGGTAGGCCCGCACTCGGAGAGCGTCGAGGTGGAGACCCCGATGCTCCAGAGCATCCAAGGCCTCATGGACCGCTGGAGTGCTGGATCCGAAGAAGATCACCCCGTCGCGGGTCGCGCGCTTGGCGTCGCGTCGGATGGGGGCTGGAACCAGGCCTCGCGCCGTGTCGAACTTGCGCAGCAGACGTTCCATGTTCCCGACGTAGACCGAGCCCTCCTCGCTGTAGCGGGCATAGGGGTTGCGAGAGGTCCCACGGGTGAAATAGCCGCCCTTGGTCGGGTGGGTGCCAGGGTAGGTGCGATAGGGGATGCCGTCGCCGTCGACCTCGAGGTAGCGTCCAAAATCGCGGCCAGCCTCCAGATCGTCGTAGGTCATGACCTTTCCGCGATCGAGCTTGCGGCTGTCGTCCCATTCGAAGGGCTTGGTCAGCCACTCGTTCATGCCGATATCCAGGTCGAGCATGACGAAGATCGTGGTCTGGAGCCGATCGGCCAGGTCGAAGGCCAAGCTTCCCATTTCAAAGCATTCGCCCGGATCGGCCGGCAGCAGCAGCGGATGCTTGGAATCTCCGTGCCCCGAATAGGCGGCGGCCAGCAGGTCGGCTTGTTGGGTTCGGGTCGGCATGCCGGTCGAGGGGCCGCCGCGTTGAACATCGAAGATCACAGCCGGAATCTCGGCGAAGTAGGAGAGGCCGATGAACTCGGTCATCAACGAAATTCCAGGACCGGAGGTGGCCGTGAAGGCGCGTGCGCCGTTCCACCCCGCGCCGATCACGATGCCGATGGAGGCGATCTCGTCCTCGGCCTGGACGATGGCGTAGCGAGCCTTGTCAGTCCTTGGTTCGATGCGCAGGTCTTCACAGTAGCCGGTGAAGGCTTCGGCAAGCGATGTCGAGGGCGTGATCGGATACCAGGCGCAGACCGTGGCGCCGCCATAGACCGCGCCTAGGGCAGCGGCGGCGTTGCCTTCCACGTAAATCCGGTCGCCCACCTTGTCGGCCCGTCGAACGCGCAGGCGAAGAGGGCTGAGATGCTCGGCGACATAGTCACGGCCCATGTGCAGGGCCGCCACATTGGCCTTGATCAGCCGTTCCTTGCCCGCGAACTGTTCGCTCAGCAGGGTCTCGATGACGCCGATCTCGATATCGAGCAGGGCGGCCAGGGCGCCGACATAGATGATGTTCTTGAAGAGCTGGCGCTCGCGCGGGAGTTGGTAGGCCGCGTTGCACATGGCGGTCAGCGGCACGCCGAGCACGGTGATGTCCTCGCGGAATTTCGACGGCGGCAGTGGCTTGGTCGAGTCGTAGAACAGATACCCGCCGGCCTCGATCTCGGCGACGTCCCGGTCCCAGGTCTGAGGGTTCATGGCGACCATGAGGTCGACGCCGCCTCGGCGCCCCAGATGGCCAGCCTCGGTGATCCGAACCTCGAACCAAGTTGGCAGCCCCTGGATGTTGGACGGGAAGATGTTACGCGCCGCGACGGGCACACCCATGCGCAGGATCGCCTTGGCGAACATGCCGTTGGTGCTTGCCGAACCAGACCCGTTTACGTTCGCGAACTTGACGACGAAATCGTTGAGCGCCTCTAGCGGCATGATCCCCCCGCGTGGGTCATTTCCAACAGGAACTTCTGCATATCCCAGGCCCCGGTCGGACAGCGTTCGGCGCAGAGCCCGCAATGCAGGCAGACGTCTTCGTCCTTCACCATCACCCGGCCCGTCGGCAGGACGTCGGACACGTAGAGCGCCTGTTCGACATTGGTCGCCGGCGCCTTCAGCCGCCCACGCAGGTCATCCTCGTCGCCGTTCTCGGTAAAGGTGATGCAGTCGGTCGGGCAGATGTCGACACAGGCGTCGCATTCGATGCAGGCAGGCTCGGCGAACACTGTCTGGACGTCGCAGTTCAGGCAGCGCTGGGTCTCGCGGTAGGCCATCTCTCGAGCGAAGCCGAGTTCGACCTCCAGCCGCACATCTTTCAGCGCATCGGCCTTGTCGCGCTGGGGCACCTTGTAGCGGCCGTCATTGGCCGGATCGTTGTCGTAGCTCCACTCGTGGATGCCCATCTTCTGGCTGATCAGGGTGGTCATAGGCGCAGGCCGAATGGCGACATCCTCGCCATTGCAGTGCTTGTCGATCGAGATCGCTGCGTCGTGGCCATGCGCCACGGCCCAGATGATGTTCTTTGGGCCAAAGGCTGCGTCGCCGCCGAAGAAGACGCTTGGCGCGGTGGACTGGAACGTGAGGGGGTTGACCTGCGGCATGCCCCACTCGTCGAACTCCAGACCAATGTTCCGTTCGATCCACGGGAAGGCGTTCTCCTGGCCCACGGCGATTAGGACATCGTCGCATTCGAAGTGCTGGTCGGGCTCGCCAGCGTGGACGAGCTTGCGCCGGCCACTATCGTCGTATTCCGGCCGAACTTTTTCGAAGACGACGCCCGTCAGCTTGCCGTCCTGATGGGTGAATTCCTTCGGGACAAGGAAGTTGAGGATCGGGATGTCCTCGTGGATCGCGTCTTCCTTCTCCCAGGCCGAGGCCTTCATTTCCTCGAAGCCCGAGCGAACGATGACCTTGACGTCCTCGCCTCCCAGTCGGCGCGAGGTGCGGCAGCAATCCATCGCGGTGTTGCCCCCGCCGAGCACGATGACCCGTTTGCCGATGCTGTTGACGTGTTCGAACGAGACGTTGGAAAGCCAGTCGATGCCGATGTGGATGTTGGCGGCCGCTTCCTGGCGGCCGGGCAGATCGAGGTCGCGGCCGCGCGGCGCGCCTGAGCCGACGAACACCGCGTCATAGCCCTCATCCATCAAGGCTTTCAGGCTGCCTACGCGCTCGCCGAGCCGGACTTCCATCCCCAGGCCCGTGATGTAGCCGACTTCCTCGTCGATGACTTCCTCGGGCAGGCGAAACCGAGGGATCTGGCTGCGGATCATCCCGCCGGACTTGGTCTCTCCGTCGAAGAGCGTGAGTTCGTATCCCAGTGGGGCGAGATCGCGGGCGACGGTTAAGGAGGCGGGCCCCGCCCCGACCAGAGCGACGCGCTTGCCGTTGGAGGCTGCGACTGGGACAGGGAGGCGGTCGGCGATGTCCCCCTTGTTGTCGGCCGCGACGCGCTTCAGGCGGCAGATGGCCACTGGCTCATCCTCGACCCGGCCGCGCCGACAGGCGGGCTCGCAAGGACGGTCGCAGGTCCGCCCGAGAATGCCCGGGAAGACGTTCGATTTCCAAGTGACCATGTAGGCGTCGGTGTAACGCCCTTCGGCGATAAGGCGGATGTATTCTGGAACCGGCGTGTGGGCCGGACAGGCCCACTGGCAATCGACAACTTTATGAAAGTAGTCAGGCCCCTCGGTACTGGTGCGCTGCACAACGGCTTCCTTCCATAGACGCCGTTCTCTCGCGGATGCGCAGACCAGGGCCAATGAAAGCAGGCTCGCCTACCGCGACGCAGCGTTCGAAAGGATGGTAGGACCGGTTCGGACCGTCAGCCAATACATTTCTTGACCAAAATGACGCCTCGGCTTGCATCTTGGTGACTGATGGACGCCTCAGGCGCGTCGATCGAGATCTGTTCGCCTTGGAGCCGAGCTCGCTCAACATGGCGTGATCCGAGGCCCCGGGCGCCTCTTTGTTCCTTCCTGGAGCCCCGTTCTGCGTTAAGCTTTACCTAACAGTTTCAGATCCCTGCCATGGAGGTGTTTCGATGCCGAACCAGATGTTCGAAGTAGCGTCGCCTTTCGAAGAGATCGATCTCGCCGACGGCGAGGGACTGGCTGACGACGCCTTGGATGCGCAGTCGTTGGAGATCAATGCGCGTCGGGCGCTGGTCGAGAACGCTGAAAGCCTGAGGCTCGCGCGTTCGCTCTAGGGCTACCGCCACAGCCGAAGCTAGCTCGGGCGCTGCTCGTCACCCCGAGGCATTTTTCATCTACTGCTCGACAAGATGGGGCGCGCGTTGATCGCGCGCCCCGCTTGGCTTTAGCCAGCAGCTAGTTCGGCCTTACGCTCACGGCGGCGGCGCTGGAGGATGTGCTCGGTGTAGCCGTTCGGCTGCACGCGACCCTCAAAGACCAGTTCCAGCGCCGCCTGGTAGGCGATACTGGCGGCGGGATTGACCGCCATGGCCTGATACAGCGGATCGTTCGCATTCTGGCCATCGACGATCTTGGCCATGCGGCCGAAGGTCTCGCGGACCTGCTCCTCGGTGCAGATCCCGTGGTGCAGCCAGTTGGCGATGTGCTGGCTGGAGATCCGCAGGGTCGCGCGGTCTTCCATCAGACCAACATCGTGGATGTCCGGAACCTTGGAGCAGCCGACGCCCTGGTCGATCCAGCGGACCACGTAGCCGAGGATGCCCTGGGCGTTGTTATCGAGCTCTTCCTGGATGTCGGCGGCGTTCCAGTTCGAATGCGCGAGCGGCGGCGTGAGTAGGTCGTTGAGGCCGGTGACGCCGCCCGCACCCATGGACGCCTGAAGCGCTGGCACATCGACCTCGTGGTAGTGCAGCGCGTGGAGAACGGCGGCGGTGGGCGAGGGGACCCAGGCGGTGTTGGCGCCGGCCTTGGGGTGGCCGATCTTGGCGGTCATCATCGCCTGCATCATGTCGGGGGCGGCCCACATGCCCTTGCCGATCTGGGCGCGGCCGGGGAAGCCAGCGGCGAGCCCGATTTCGACGTTGCGCTTCTCATAGGCCGGCAGCCAGGGCTCGGCCTTGATGGCGTCCTTGCGGACGATGGGGCCAGCTTCCATCGCCGTATGGATTTCGTCGCCGGTGCGGTCGAGGAAGCCGGTATTGATGAACACGATGCGGTTGCGCGCCGCATGGATACAGGCCGCCAGATTGGCGCTCGTGCGGCGCTCTTCGTCCATCACGCCCAGCTTGACCGTGTTGCGCTCAAGGCCCAGAGCGTCCTCGACTAGGTCGAAGAGTCGGACCGCGAGCGCGACCTCGTCGGGACCGTGCATTTTCGGCTTCACCACGTAGATGGAGCCGGCAGGGCTGTTGCGCCGGGCGCCCTTCAGGTCGTGCAGCGCGGCGGTCACGGTGATCAGCGCATCGACGACAGTCTCGAACACCGGCTCGCCATTGTAGCGCACGGCGTCAGTGAGCATGTGGTGGCCGACATTGCGCACCAGCATCAGGCTGCGACCCCGCAGGACCAGGTCGCCGCCGCCCGCGGCGGTGTAGCGGCGATCCTCGTCAAGGCGACGGGTTTCGGTGCGGCCTCCCTTGGCGAAGCTGGCCGACAGGTCGCCGCGCATCAGGCCCAGCCAGTTGCGATAGACGCCGGCCTTGTCCTCGGCGTCGACGGTCGCGACCGAGTCTTCGCAGTCCTGGATGGCGGTGAGCGCGGCCTCGACCAGTACGTCGGAGACGCCGGCGGCGTCGTCCTTACCGATCGAATGCTGACGGTCGATCTGGATCTCAAGATGCAGGCCGTTGTGGCGCAGCAGGACGCCGTCCGGGGCTTCGGCGCTACCGCGCCAGCCGACGAATTGAGCCGGCGCCGCCAGCGTCGCGTCCTGGCCATTGCTCAGGCGAACGACAAGCGCGCCGTTCGTCACGACATAGGACGTGGCGTCCACGTGCGAGCCGCCGGAAAGCGGGGCGGCGCGATCCAGAAAGGCGCGAGCAAATGCGATAACCTTGCCGCCGCGTTCGGTGTCATAGCCCTTGGCGGCGATCACCGGAGCCAAGGCATCGGTGCCGTAGAGCGCGTCATAGAGGCTGCCCCAACGAGCGTTGGCGGCGTTCAAAGCAAACCGCCCGTTCGAAACTGGCACGACGAGTTGAGGGCCGGCGATCTTTGCGATCTCCGGATCAACGTTGTCGGTCGTAATCTGGAAGGCTTCGGGTTCGGGCAGCAGATAACCGATCTCGCGAAGGAAAGCGGTCTCCTCAGCGACGTCCAACGGACGCCCGCGGCGATCGCGCCACCACGCGTCAATCTTGACCTGCAAGGCGTCACGGTGCGCCAGCAGCTCTTTGTTGCGCGGCGTGAAGTCGGCCAGGATCTGCTCAAGCGCGGCCCAGAATGCCGCGGGCGCTACGCCGGTTTCGGGCAGCAGCTCGCCTTCGACAAAGGCGTGCAGGATGTCGTCGACCGAGAGGGCGTTGCTGATGTCCATTTGCGTACTGGGCTCTCAATAAATGCGTCCTACAGTCCGCCGCATCGGCGACGAACCAATCTTGCAGGGCGCTTTACTGCACGGAAGCGCGTCGCTTTGAAGCCCCTAATCGGTGTTAGGCGAGTTTCGGCCTTCAGGTCCGGGAGGGGGTCAGCTGTCCGAAAAGCCGAAGGGCGCGCTCGTGCGGCGGATGTCGTCTGAGAGGATTTGGCGGCCTATGGGCGGCGCTGATCTGGCCGTGCATTCGGTCCGGTGGCAGAGGCGGCAGGTGACCCCGATGGGGGTGGCGGTGTCGGGTCCGAACCCTGGTCGATCCTGGGTGTAGATCAGGCGGTGGGCGTGCTCTGCCGCGCAGCCAAGGGCGATGGCGCGCTCCACCTTTGGCGCGCCGTAGGCCCCGCCGCCGGCCGTCACTGTGCGGGCGATAGAGAAGAACCGTTGGCCGTCCGGCAGCTCCAGCCACTGGGTGACGATCTCGCGCGGGGTCTTGAACGCCTGATGCACCGACCAGAGCGGGCAGCCGCCGCCATGGCGGGCGAAGGGGAATCCGGCGCCGTCCAGCCGCTTGGACACGTTTCCTGCCGGATCCACCCGGATGAAGAAGAACGGCACCCGTTCCTGGCCGGGTTTCTGCAGCGTCGTCAGTCGGTGGGCGGTCTGCTCGAAGCTGGCGCTGAACTGACGTCCCAGGGCCTCGACGTCGTAGCGCCGCGCTTCGGCCGCCTTGGCGAATGCGGTGTAGGGCATCAGCAGCGCCGCGGCGGCGTAGCTAGCCAGGGCCCGGCGGGTCAGTCGCTCGCCGCTTTCCGTGACGAAGGCGCCTTCGTTGGCGACCGCGTCGATGTCGTCGCGCATTTCCAGATAGGCCAGTTGGAGCGCGAGCTGGAAGAGCTGGCTGGCGGTGTCCAGCCCATCGTCGAGGAGGATTTCCTTGCGGTGCCGGTCAAGCCTGCGGATGGAACCGACCATGACGCTGGAGGGGAGGCGGCGGACCCGCAGATTGTGCCGGGCCTTCAGGTAGCCGACGATGTTGTCATGGTTGCTGACGGCCTGGGCCAGCCGTTCGGCGGCGTCGTCCAGGGTTGGAAAGCTGTTGCGGCGAGCCGCGAGGAACCGCCGCGACTCGGCGACGGGATCCGGCGCGTCCGAGCCGCGCCCGCCGGTGGCCAGCGCCTCAGCCCCGCGGTCGGCCAGCGCCAGCTGCTCTTCCTGGTAGGCCGTGTAGAGGCGCAGCAAAGCCTCGGTGATCCCCGGGAAGTTCGTCGTGACGTCGGCGGTTTCCAGCGCCGGCAGGTCGATGTCGGTGAACATCGGGTCCTTCAGCACCCCCTGGAGGCGGGCCGCGTCGTCCGAGCCGCCGTCGCCGGCGAGGGCGGCCATGTCCATCTTGTAGGTCTGGGACAGGCGGAGCAGCATCTCGGCGCTGAGTGGTCGGTGATTGCGTTCCAGCAGGGCGATATAGGAGGCGGAGACATCAAGGTCGGCGGCCATATCGGCCTGGGTCAGGCCATGATCGCGACGAAGGCGCCTGAGGCTCGGCCCGACATAAAGGCGGCGTTCCGGCAGCATTTCTAGACTCCGCTGTGTGTAGAGTCCTTACATCACTACAAGGGACGTCTGTAAAGTTTGACATCTGCACCTCGCGCGGACTCCACAGGCCGAGGATGGCGCTGTACGTCGCCAGCCAAGTACCGGGTCCTCAGTTTCCCCCGGCTGATCGCGGAAGAGGCACATGTCGTATCAAGACCACATCATTCAGATGAGCCAGCTCATTGAGAGCAAGAAGGGCCCTTGGAGCGGCATCGACGCCGAGTCCGTGGCTCGTATGCGTCTCCAGAACCGTTTCAAGACCGGTCTGGAAATCGCCCGCTACACCGCCGACATCATGCGCAAGGACATGGACGCCTACGACGCGGACTCGTCCAAGTACACCCAGTCGCTGGGCTGCTGGCACGGCTTCATCGGCCAACAAAAGCTGATCTCGATCAAGAAGCACTTCGGCACCACCGACCGTCGCTACCTCTACCTGTCGGGTTGGATGGTGGCCGCTCTGCGTTCGGAATTCGGCCCGCTGCCGGACCAGTCGATGCACGAGAAGACCTCCGTGCCGGCTCTGATCGAAGAACTGTACACCTTCCTGCGTCAGGCTGACGCCCGTGAACTGGGCGGCATGTTCCGCGAGATCGACGCCGCCCGCGAAGCCGGCGACAAGGCCAAGGAAGCCAAGCTGCTCGAAGCGGTCGACAACTATCAGACCCACGTCGTTCCGGTCATCGCCGACATCGACGCCGGTTTCGGCAACGCCGAAGCGACCTACCTGCTGGCCAAGAAGATGATCGAAGCCGGCGCCTGCGCCCTGCAGATCGAAAACCAAGTGTCCGACGAAAAGCAGTGCGGCCACCAGGACGGTAAGGTCACCGTTCCGCACGACGACTTCCTCGCCAAGGTGCGCGCCTGCCGCTACGCCTTCCTCGAGCTGGGCGTTGAGAACGGCATCATCGTCACCCGCACCGACTCGCTGGGCGCTGGCCTGACTAAGCAGATCGCTGTCAGCCACACCCCGGGCGACCTCGGCGACCAATACAACAGCTTCCTCGACTGCGAAGAAATCTCGCCCGCCGACCTGAGCAACGGCGACGTGATCATCAACCGCAATGGCAAGCTGCTGCGTCCGAAGCGTCTGCCGTCGAACCTCTTCCAGTTCCGTGAAGGCACCGGCGAAGACCGCTGCGTCCTCGACAGCATCACCTCGCTGCAAAACGGCGCCGACCTGCTGTGGATCGAAACCGAGAAGCCCCACGTCGAGCAGATCGCCGGCATGATGGATCGCGTTCGCGAAGTGATCCCCAACGCCAAGCTGGTCTACAACAACTCGCCGTCCTTCAACTGGACCCTGAACTTCCGCCAGCAGGTGTTCGACGCCTACAAGGCGGCGGGCAAGGATGTCTCGGCCTATGACCGCGACAAGCTGATGAGCGTTGACTACGACGGCACCGATCTGGCCGACGAAGCCGACGAACGCATCCGCACCTTCCAAGCTGACGGCGCCAAGCGCGCTGGCATCTTCCACCACCTGATCACGCTGCCGACCTACCACACGGCCGCGCTGTCGACCGACAACCTGGCGAAGGAATACTTCGGTTCGCAAGGCATGCTCGGCTACGTGAAGGGCGTCCAACGTAAGGAAATCCGCGAAGGCATCGCCTGCGTGAAGCACCAGAACATGTCGGGCTCGGACATGGGTGACGATCACAAGGAATACTTCGCCGGCGAAGCGGCCCTGAAGGCCGGCGGCGCGCACAACACGATGAACCAGTTCGCCTAACCCGAACTAGCCATCGACTAGAACGACAAAGCGGCCTGGGGTTCACACCCCAGGCCGCTTCTTTTTGCGTCAGGTTGGAGGCTGGAAGGGCGGAGGGTCAGGCCAGCACGATGTCGAGCATGGGAACGAACTGTTGGCCGCTGTGCATGTCGCGCTCCAGCACTCCGCCCTGCGGTTGGCTGCGGGGGATCGAGATCTTGACCACGTTCAGCGTGTCGACCTTGAAGCGCCGCACGGCCTGGGTCTCGACCCCGTAGAGGCGTCCGATGGCGGCCGCTGAAATGGCCGGATCGTCGCTGTATCTCTGGTAGGCGTCCTGCCCGTCGAAAAAGAGGTCGATCGTTACCCAGAACGGCCCGGCGTTCTTGGAGCGGACGTAGCGGCAGACGTCGTTCAACTTAGGCATCGGCCGAAACTCCCTCTTTGCTGCGTACGTTCACCCAGCGCGTCCGCATCAACTCGAACGGCGTCGCCACTTCGACAACGTGGTTGAGGTGGAACTCGAAAACCTGCCCACGCTCAATTTCCGCAGGGGAGAATGGGAAGGCGTAGCTCGGCAGTTCCTTTCCCTCGCGGACGGGGAAGTGGAAGAACATGGGGTTGCAGATCTTCGCGATCTCGGTGGCGAGCGCTTGAGTGGCGGCGGTGGCGACAAACAGGAGGCCGATCTCACGGGGAGGCGTGGAGCCCTCCGGCGGGGTTCGGCCGGAGACGGCGTTCCAGCCATAGGGGCGCAGCGAGATGTCGGCGCCTTCCGCCTGGGCACCCAGCGTCCGCTCGACCTTGCGCTTCAGGGCGTGCGACATCCGAGCCAGGAAGCCGTCGATGTCTTCCAGCACGGCGGGATCTTCGATCCCCACCAGCATGATGGTCTGGAACGGGCCACCCCCGGCGCCTTCCAACTTCATCGTGTAGGGGGCCGGGGCCCAGCGCGAGCCGGTGACCCGCACGCTGCGCTCGTCAATCGCGACGTACTGCGCGTCGGTGACATCCAGAACTCCGCCGGGCTCCACAAGGCGGAAGGGGTCGCTGTTCTCATACAGCATATGGGCAGAGACGGTCTGCGGCGTGCAGCGATTGGCTCGCGACAGCGGAGCGATCGCAAAGCCCTCCCGATCGACGCTCATGACCACGCCGGGGCTGGTGGGGGTGACCGTGCATAGGCCTCCACACTCGGCGATCTTGGCTGCGTGCCAGGCGGCGCCGGGGTGCTCTCCGCGCAGCAAGGCGACCGCGGCAAGCACCGCCGTATCGGTCGTGCGGCCACCGAGGACGATATCGGCCCCTTGCTCGACGGCGGCCATATACGGTTCGGGGCCCAGCAACGCGACGATATGCGTGCAGCCGTCGATGGAGTCTTCGCTCAGCTCGCCCATCGGAGCGAGGGGGCGAACCGCTCCGGCGGCGGCCTTTGATTTCAGGAGAGCCTTGTCCTGCTCGGAATAGAGCACGGCTATGCGGGGTGTCGAACCGTGCTCTAGCGCGAGCTCAAGGACGATCTCCAAGGTCCAGTCGAGCGCCATGTCGCACCCGGATGTGCCGCAAGACCCGACCAACAACGGAATGCCGGCCTTTTCACGGGCCGCCATCAGCAAGCCGAGGTCACGCTTGACCGCCTGGCGGCTGTATTTCGACTTGCCGCTGGCCAGATAGGCAGGGCCGCTGTCGGTGGAACCGGCGTCCAGGGCGATAGCGTGCGGGGCCACAGCCAGGCCGGATTCCAATTCGTCGGCGCGGACGCCTGAGCCGAGCGCGCCAGCCGGCACGAGGATGCGGGTCGAGTTGTCGGAATCTGCCATAGGGGAATCGTAGACCCGGGAGGTTGCTCGTTCCACCTCCGAGATCTCTGCGGCCACACGGGGGGCGTTACGGCTTCGGCGGCGGCGCCAGACTGAACTTGCTGCGGTCTGCGGGAATGAAATCGACGCGCTCTACAATGCGCTCTTGGGGGATGGTCAAATCGCCGCCGTAGGACTTCGCCTTGAACGGGACAAGCACCGGCCCGATGCGGCGATAGTCGGATAGCTCGACGGTCACCGATGCGCCGCCGGCGTCGTCGATCACCAAGCCCAACAGCCCGGTGCTCCGATCGAACCAAAGGTCGCGCGGCTTGCCGCCCGCGGGCTGGATTTTCAGGACATCAAAGGAACGACCCTGGCTTTGCCGGACGCCCAGATGAACGCTGCGCAGGTCGAACCGGCTGGGGTAAAAGTAGCCGTAGGCTCCAAAAAACGCGTCGGAGCGGACCCGTCCGACCACCGCCGGATCGACAGAGCCGGTGATGACGCCGTTGGCCAGGATCCGCCATTCCGCCGCGCCGTTGTACCCTTGGACGTGTTTCCCGGCCGCCGTCATGGTCTCTGTACGATCGCCGTAGCGCAAGGGATCGGTCCAACGCTCATAGGGTTCGCCCCCTTTGACGCCGACTTCATGCAGCCCGCGCAGGAGGTTCCAGCCAGAGGCGCCGGACGCTGCGCGCGCGCGATCCAGAACCCGCTGCGCCGCGGGGGAGTTCTGGGCCTGAGCACTGCCGCCAAGGCAGAACGCGGCGGCGACTGACGCCACGAAAAGCTGGCGGGTGGGCGATATCGACATAGGCGGAAACCAAACCGCGAAGGGTGTTCAGAATGCGGCCATCTGGCCGATGGAGAATCTAGCCCAGCCACCGATAGCCGACGCCCGGCTCAGTTACGATCAAGGCCGGTGCGGCGGGGTCAGGTTCGATCTTCTGCCTCAGTTGGGCGACGATGACACGCAGGTATTGGACATCCTCGACATGGGCAGGTCCCCAGACTGCGGTGAGCAGCTGCCTGTGCGTGCAGACCTTGCCGCCACCCTCCACCAACTGAGCCAGCAAGTCGTATTCCTTGGGCGACAGACGGATGGCGACGCCGGCTCGAGTGACCAGCCGCTTGATGAGGTCGATGGTGAGTTCGCCGGCGGTGACGATTGGATCGGCGCCCTTCTGGCGCAGGCGATGGCGCAGCGCCACCCGCAGCCGAGCCAGCAATTCCCCCACGCCGAAAGGCTTCTCAACATAGTCGTCGGCGCCAAGATCCAGGGTGTCGATCTTCTCGGTCTCCTTGTCGCGAGCCGAGAGCACGATGATCGGTCCGTCGTAGAAGGCGCGGGCCCTGGTCAGCGCCTCCTTGCCGTCAAAATCCGGCAGGCCGAGGTCCAGCACTACGGCGTCCGGAGCCTTGCGAGCGATTTCCTTCAGCCCCTCGGCGGCCGTATCGGCACGGACCGGCTCGTAGCCGGCCGCTTCTAGCGCCGGCTGCAGGAACCGGTGGATCTGCGGCTCGTCGTCGATGACGAGAACGCGGGGACGGTTGGCGCTCACAGCATGTGCCCCGGCATGGAGGTCTCTTTGGGCAGGCTGATCAGGATGCGCGTTCCGCGCCCATCGTGGATCGGGCTGGCGGCGGCGATGCGACCACCCATAGCCTCGACAAAGCCCTTGGAGATCGCCAGCCCGAGGCCAGCGCCTTTGCCCCGGTCGGTGGCTTCTTCCATCCGGCGGAACTTCTCGAACACGCGCTCGAGCTCCGGCGTGGGTATCCCGCGGCCTTCGTCTTCAATGGAGATCACGACATTGCCCCGGTCTTCGTAGGCCGCGACTTCGATGGCCGAGCCGTCGGGGCTGTAGGCGATGGCGTTCTCCAGGATGTTCACGAGGGCCTGCTCCAGCAGCGAAGGATCGGCCTTGACCATCGACAGCTCCGCAGGGAAGTCGCGCGCGACGGTGCGCTTGTCCAGCCGCCGTTTCACCCTGTCCACGGCCGCGCGCAGCACGTCGCGGATGTCGACCCAGTCCCGGCGGGTGACCAGCGCGCCGCCCTCCAGACGGGTCATGTCCAGCAAATCGCCGACATAGCGGTTCAGTCGTTCGGCCTCTTCCTGAATGGAGAGCAGCAGATCCCGCTGCACCCGGCTGTCCAGGGATTTGCCGTAGTCGAGCAGGGTGGTGACCGAGCCGAGCACCGTGGACAGGGGGGTGCGCAAGTCATGGCTGACGGAGTTGAGCAGGGCGCCGCGCAGGCGGTCGGTGCGGCGCAGGGCCTCGGCGTCGGCGGCCTGGGCCGCGAATTCGGCGCGTTCCAGAGCCACCGCGCCCTGGTCGAGCAGGGCGCTGACAAAGCGCTCGTTATCTTCGGCGGCTATCGCTTTCAACTCGACGCCGGCCACCCCGGCTCGCGCCTTGACCCCCTGCAACGGTCGGAAGGTCCAGGCGGAGTTGGGTAGGGTGCCGGTGCCGGCGCCTGCCGGTTCGCCCTTTTCCCAGGCCCAGCGGGCGGCGGCCATGTCGCCGGGCGGCAGGATGTCCAAGGGCGGGGAGGCCGCTGTCAGCGCCAGATCGCCGCGTTCGGGCGTCAACACGATCGCGGCTCCATTGCTTGCGGCGGCTAGTTGCTCGGCCAGCGCTTGGGCGGCGGTGTCCTGTTTGGCCGCGGACGACAGCCGGCGGCTGGCGGCGAGCAAGGACGAGATGGCCGACGCGCGTCGAGAGACCGCCCGCGCCTGGTCACGGATGCGGCCGGTCAGCCAACCCGTGGTGAGCGCCACGGCAAAGAAGACTGCAAAGGTCAGCACGTCGGCTGGATGCCCGATGCGCACCGTCAAGCGCGGCTCGAGGAAGAAGAAATTGTAGGCGAAAGCGCAGAGCGTCGCCGCGGTCAGGGCGGGCCAGAGTCCGAACGCCAGCCCGCTGACCAGTACGCTCAGCATGAAGATCATCGCGAGGTTGGCGGTCTCGGCGACCTGGAAGGTCGCGCTGGCGACCAGTGCGGCGACGCTCACCAGCGCGACCGCGCCGGCGTGCCCCGCCCAGGGCCAGGAACTCAATGGCGCGCGCGCACGAGGCGGGGCCGGTGCGTCGGGTTCTGCACCCTCGGTGACGACGTGCAGGGCCGCGCCCTCGGCCTCTTCCAACAGGGCGTGGATCAGCGAGCGGCGGAAGGGGTTGCGACGCGGACGCCCAGATTTGCCGACGACGATCTGGGTGACATTGTTACGCCGCGCATAGTCGAGGACGCTGGCCACGAGGTCGTCGCCAGTCAGCATCACCGGAACGCCGCCCAGTTGTTCAGCCAACTTGAGCGCCTCGTTCAGGCGGGCTTGTCCAACCGCCGGCGCGGGTGGGGCGTTGGGACGTTCGACGTGAGCCACGAACCATGGCGCGTCCATCATCATGTCCGACAGCCGCCGACCGGTCCGGACCAGGGCTCCGGCTGAGGCGTCGGGGCCGAGAAGGACGAGGATGCGTTCTCCAGCCGCCCAGGGGCCCTCGACGCCGGCGCGCTTCATCGCTCCCAGCAGTTGGTCGTCCACGGTCTGGGCCGCCCGCCGCAAGGCGAGTTCACGCAGCGCCGTCAGGTTTTCGGGCTTGAAGAACCGCTCGGCGGCGAGGCGGGCGGTGTCGCCGATATAGACCTTGCCCTCGGCCATCCGCTCGCGGAGTTCGGACGGGGTGATGTCGATGAGCTCGATCTCGTCGGCTCGCGAGAGCGCCGAGTCTGGAACAGTCTCGCGCTGGCGTACGCCGGTGATCTTCCAGACCACCTCCCGCAGGCTCTCCAGGTGCTGGACGTTCAGCGTTGTCCAGACGTCGATACCCGCGGCCAGGATCTCCTCGACGTCCTGCCAGCGCTTGGGGTGGCGTGATCCTGGGACGTTGGAGTGGGCGTATTCATCGACGAGCAGCAGGGCCGGTTTGCGTTCCAGGGCCCCATCAAGGTCGAACTCCAGCAAGGTCCGCTCGCGGTAGTCGATCGGGCGGCGGGCCATGACCTCCAGCCCACGCAGCAGCGACTGCGTCTCGCGGCGGCCGTGGGTTTCGACCACGCCGACAACGACGTCGCCGCCCTCCGCCTTTCGGCGGCGAGCGGCGCGTAGCATTTCGAAGGTCTTGCCCACCCCCGGCGACATGCCGAGGAAGACCTTCAGACGCCCCCGGCCTGGCCTGGCGGTCGCCGCCAGCAAGGCGTCCGGATCGGGGCGGCGGGGTTCGTCCGGGCTCATGCTGCGGGAGGTTGAAGCACGGGATAGCGTGCGTCGAGGTCCAGATTGGTCTCCAGCACGTTCACGCGCGGCTGGCCGAGAACACCGAAGACCCGGCCCTCGACATGGGCTGCGAACAACTCGCGTACGAGGCGTGGATCGACGCCCCGGGCCTTTGCGACACGATCGGCCTGCAGGGCCGCATACTCCGGAGAAATATGCGGGTCGAGACCTGAGCCTGAGGTGGTGACCGCATCGGCGGGGATGACGCCCTGACCGTCCTCGGCCCGGATCGCGACGGCGCTGTCCTTGATCCGCTTGGCGAGATCTTCGTTCAGAGGGCCGAGGTTGGAGCCGGACGAGGCCGAGGCGTCATAGCCATTTGCGCCGGCGGCGGAGGGACGCGGGTGGAGATACTGAGGCTTGGCGAAGTTCTGGCCGATCAGTTCGGAGCCCACCACCTTGCCGTCGACAACGGCGAGACTGCCGTTCGCCTGGTTCGGAAAGGCGCCCTGGGCCACGCCGGTGATCAGCATTGGATAGGCGATCCCAAGCAGAAGGGTGAAGAAGGCCATCGATACGACGGCTGGGCGGATAAGGGAAAGCATGGCGCAAATCTCCTAGAAGACGGCCTTGACGCCGAGGGCGACCCGGCTGCCGTAGAGGTCGCCGAAGCCATGTTCGTCGGTGTCGTGGTAGCGAAGATCGAAGCCGACGACGTCGTTGAGGGCGTAGCTCGCACCCAGGTTCCAGGTCGTGTAGTCGCCGTCATAGTCGACGTTCTGACGGCCGACGGCGCCCGAGATTGAAACCTTCTCGGCGACCGGGACCGAGCCATTGAGCTCGACATAGGTCGCCTGGCCGGTCTCGCCGAAGAAGTCGTCGGAATAGAACACCGCCGCGCCTAGCGTGGCCGGGCCGATTGGCATCGAACCCGCCAGCTTCAGTTCGACAAAGTCCTGCTCAGGGCCGGACGGTTGGTTGATGTAGCCGTAGTAGATGACGCCAAGATCAACTGTGACTGGGCCGACCTGGGGCTTGATCCCCGCATAGAGGTCGAACTCGGCGTCAGTTCCGTTGTTGAAGTCGACGTTCGAAATCCAGGCTCCAGCATAGCCGAGGCTTCCGACTGTGGTGTCGATCCCGGCCGACAGTTGGGGGTTCTCGTCCGTCTGGCTGACGCCGCGCCAGACGTAGTCGGTGGCGGCGCCCACATTGAACGACACGTCGAACATATCGCTCGTTTCCTGCGCCAAGGCCGGCGCGGCGACAAGGGAGGCGGTGGCGAGGACGGCGGCGGTGAGTGCGCGGTACTGGGTCATGAGAAAGGTCCTGGAAGGTTCTTTTTGTGTGTTGGGCGTGACCATGGCGGCGTCCTAGGCGGCGCGGCCCAGGAGGGCGCAGGCGAAGAGCAGGGCGATCAGGCCGCCCGAGATGAGAAGTTCACGCATGACCATCAGGCAAACCCAAGGCCGGAGACGATCATGTCGATCAGCTTGATGCCGATGAACGGGGCGACCAGGCCGCCCAGGCCATAGATCAGCAGGTTACGGGACAGGAGCTTGGCCGCGCCCACCGCCCGGTAGCGCACTCCGCGAAGGGCCAGCGGGATCAGCGCCACAATGATCAGGGCGTTGAAGATCACCGCCGAGAGGATCGCGCTTTCCGGGCTGTGCAGGTTCATGATGTTCAGGGCGCCGAGCGCGGGCAAGGCAGTCACGAACATCGCCGGGATGATGGCGAAATACTTGGCCACGTCGTTGGCGATCGAGAAGGTGGTGAGCGCGCCGCGGGTGATCAGCATCTGCTTGCCGACCTCGACGATCTCGATGACCTTGGTCGGATCGCTGTCCAGATCGACCATGTTGCCGGCCTCCCGGGCGGCCTGGGCGCCGGTCTGCATCGCCACGCCGACATCCGATTGGGCCAGGGCCGGAGCGTCGTTGGCGCCGTCGCCGCACATGGCGACCAGCCGTCCCTTGGCCTGCTCTTCGCGGATCAGGCGCAGCTTGTCCTCCGGCGTGGCCTCGGCGAGGAAGTCATCCACGCCGGCTTCCGAGGCGATGGCCGCGGCGGTCACCGGATTGTCGCCAGTGATCATCACCGTCCGCAGGCCCATCCGGCGCAGGTCAGCGAACCGCTCCTTCACGTTGGGCTTCACGACATCCTTCAGGTGGATGACGCCGACCAGGGCCCCATTCTCGCTGACGGCGAGCGGCGTTCCCCCCGACCGGGCGATGCGATCGACCGCCGCCGACAGATCGGCCGGGATTTGCTCAGGCTTGAGGTCCAGGCTGCGGATCACCGCATCGACCGCGCCCTTTCGCCACGACTGACCGTCCGCATCCAGGCCCGATTGCCGGGTTGTGGCGCTGAACGGGATCAGGGTCGCACCTTCCGGCGCCTCCAGTTCGAAGCCCAGGCCGCGTGCGAGATCGACGATGGAGCGGCCTTCCGGGGTCTCGTCGCCAAGCGAGGCCATCAAGGTCGCGCGCATGGCGACCTCCTGGCGAATGCCGGGCGCGGCGATGACCTCGGTGGCCATGCGGTTGCCGAAGGTGATGGTGCCGGTCTTATCGAGCAGCAGAGTGTCGACATCGCCGGCGGCTTCCACCGCGCGGCCCGAGGTGGCGAGGACGTTGACCTTCAGCAGCCGGTCCATGCCGGCGATCCCAACAGCCGAGAGCAGCCCGCCGATAGTGGTCGGGATAAGGGTGATGAACAGCGCGCCCAGCACCATCGGCGGCAGGATGACGCCCGAATATTTGCCGAGACCGAGCAAAGTGGCGACCGCGATCAGGAAGATCAGGGTCAGCCCGGCCAAAAGCACAGCCAGCGCGATCTCGTTCGGCGTCTTGCGGCGATCGGCGCCTTCGACCATCGCGATCATGCGGTCGAGGAAGGTGTTGCCGGCTTCCGAGGTGATGCGGATCTTCAGCCAGTCGGAGACGACCGTGGTGCCGCCTGTGACAGCGGACCGGTCGCCGCCGCTTTCACGGATCACCGGGGCGCTTTCACCCGTGATGGCGGCCTCGTTGACCGAGGCCACGCCTTCGATGATCTCGCCGTCGGCGGGGATCACGTCACCGGCTTCGACCAGAACGATCTCGCCGACCCCGAGCTTGTGGGCAGGGGTGGGCACAATAGTGCCCGTGACCTGGTCGACGATCAACTTGGCTTTGGTGGTGACCCGCGTGGCGCGCAGCGAGTCGGCGGCGGCCTTGCCCCGGCCCTCGGCGACGCTCTCCGCCAGGTTGGCGAACAGCACCGTGGCCCAGAGCCAGAGCGCGATCTGAATCTCGAAGCCCCAGTTGCGGCCGGCGATGATCTCGGCGACGGCGGAGGCTGAGGCCAGCAGGGCCACCACCCAGGTCGCGAAGATCACCGGGTTGCCGGTCAGCTTGCGCGGGTCGAGTTTCACCACGGCGTCGCGGGCGGCGCGGCCGAGCATGGCCGGCGACAGACTTGTGGCCAGGGTGGACGCCTTGCGGCGGTTTTCGCCTTGCGGAACGTAAGACGCGGTCATTGTCGGATGCCTCGAAGGATCAGCGAGCGGCCAGCGTCGTCAGCACTTGGAAGTGCTCGACGATCGGGCCTAGGGCGAGGGCAGGGAAGAATTGCAGGCCGCCCAGGATTAGGATTACGCCCACTAGCAGGCCGACGAACTGGCCGCTGTTGGTGGGCAGAGTGCCTGCGGACGGAGCGAGCTTGGGCTTGGCGACCAGCGAGCCGGCGATGGCCAGCACGGCGACAATGGGAATAAAGCGCCCCATCAGCATGGCCAGGCCCAGAGTCGTGTTCCACCAGGGCGCGTTGGCGGTCAGTCCCGCGAAGGCCGAGCCGTTGTTCGCTGTGGTCGAGACATAGGCGTAGAGGATCTCAGACAGGCCGTGCGGGCCGTGGTTCAGCAGGCCCTCAAGCGCCGTGGGTAGGATCGCGGCGATGGCTGAGAAGCCTAGCATCGACAGCGGGATGACCAACACCGCCAGCATGGCGAGCTTGATCTCCTTGGCCTCGACCTTCTTGCCCAGGTACTCGGGTGTCCGGCCGACCATCAGTCCCGCGATAAACACCGCCAGCAGGGCCATGATAACCATCACGGCGATCCCAGAGCCGATGCCGCCGGGCAGGATTTCACCCAGCATCATCAGGAACATTGCGATCCCGCCGCCGAGCGGCATGAAGCTGCCGTGCATGCCGTTGACCGAGCCGTTCGAGGCGCCTGTGGTCTGGGCGGCCCAGGCGGCGGTTGCGCTGGCGCCGAAGCGCATCTCCTTGCCTTCCATATTCTGGCTGGCGTCGACGCCGGCCGCGACCAAGGCGGGAGCGGGCTGGGTCTCGGCGAGATAGATCCCCGTCGCCCCGGCCGAAAGCAGGATGGCGGCGGCCATCACCAGGGCGCGAATGTCCTTGCCGGCCAGGGCCGAACGGCCAAAGGCGAAGAAGGCGGCCCAGCCGAGCACGTTGATCGAGACGGCGGTGAGGAAGTTGGTGAGCGGATTGGGGTTTTCGAACGGATGGGCGGAGTTGACGTTGAAAATGCCGCCGCCGTTGATCCCAAGCTGCTTGATGGCCAGTTGGCTGGCGACCGCGAAGAGCGACAGCTTCTGCTCGGCGCCTTCGACCGTGGTCGCCATGGCTGAAGCTTGGAGCGTCTGGGGGACGCCCAGCGCGACCAGCACCAGGGCCAGGACGATGGAGCATGGTAGCAGGACATAGAGGGCGGTCCGCACGAGATCGGCCCAGAAGTTGCCGACGCCCTCACCGCGGTGGGCGACGAAGCCGCGCGCCAGGGCCGCGGCGATGGTCGCGCCAGTCGCGGCGGAAACGAAGTTTTGCACCGTCAGAGCCGCCATCTGGCTGAAGTGCGACATGGTGCTTTCACCGCCGTACGACTGCCAGTTGGTGTTGGTCACGAAGCTCACGGCGGTGTTGAACGCCAGGTGCTCGGACACGCCGGGAAAGCCCTGGCCGTTCAGCGGCAGGACGCCCTGCAGCCGGATGATCGTGTAGACGAGGACGAAGCCGACCGCATTGAAGGCCAGTAGGGCCGCTGCGTAGGAGAACCAGGTCTGGCTCTTCGTCGCATCCACGCCGCAGCCGGCATAGACCAGCCGCTCCACCGGTTTGAACACCGGGTCGAGCCAGGTCCGCTCGCCATTCCAAACTCGGGACATATAGACGCCGAGAGGCCAGCCGAGCCCTAGGGCCACGGCCAGCGTCAGGGCGATCTCCGCCCATCCTTGCCAGGTCATTTCAGTATTCCGTCAGAAGCGGTCAGGGCGCAGCAGCGCCGCAAGCATGTAGACGGCCACGGCGATCGCGCCGGCGGCCCAGAGCAGGTCCACGAACATTGTCAGAGCCGCCGTAGGCCAATGGCGAAGGCCGCGAAGAGCAGGAACGCCCCCGCGCCTAGGCCGAGATAGATGAGGTCCGCCACGGTGATGTCTCCATAGCCTTATGGTCAGGCTTGGAGAGTGGACCCGCGGGGCGTCAGGTTTCGAGACGAGTCCCGAGCGGGCGACATAAGGGAGTTATAAGGACGGCGACGGCCTCAGAGCGTCGCGTCGGCGGCCGCGCCCATTCCATAGGCGTCCACGGCCTGGAGGACGGTGCTGATCATGTCCTGTTCCGCCGCGGTCAATTCGGGACGCCAGATGTCGAAGATCATCACCACCCGCAGCTGGTCGGAATTTCGATTCCACGCCTCGTGCTCGATGCTGTCGTCAAACACGCAGGCGCGGCCTTCGCTCCAGGCTCTAGTCTCCGATCCCACGCGCATGGCGCAGCCATCGGGAACGATGAGCGGCAGGTGGCAGATGTAGCGCGCGTTCATGAACCCGTGGTGCGGCGGGATGTGCGCGCCGGGTCGCAGCAGCGAGAACAGGATCGAAGGCGTACGACCCGGAACGCGGCACAGCGGTGCGTCCTCGAGCGCGGCCATGGTGGCCGGGAACCGCGCGGCGTTCTCGGGGACCGGCGCGCCAGCCTTCCAAAGGTAGAAGGCGCTCCAATCTGGATTGCCCAACATGCCGTGGCCGTCGAAGAACGGCCGGTTCGGATCGGCCTCCACATAGGGCGAGAAGGCGGCGTCCTCTTCGAGCACGCGCATTAGCTCGGTGCGAATGTCGTCGGTGGCCGCCTCCACCTTGTCGAGCCACGGAAACTGCGCGCGGTCGGCGTATTCGATGTTGGGCAGCTCGGGGAAATAGAACGAGGTCGGCTTCTGCAGAAAGAGTTCGCTCTTGCCGAGCATCAGATCCAAGGCGCGGCTCATGCGGCGCGCTTCGGGCTGGGCCAAGGTCGTACCGCCCAGACTATCGAGCAGATGGTCGCCATAGCCGGCCGCGTAGTTCTCCAACATCTGCTGAGCCCGCGCGACTTCGGCGTCGAGGCCTCGGTCCAGGCCCGTCGTCGCTGCGGCGATCTTGACCGCTGTGGAGTAGTAAGCCCCCGCCGCCCGCGCATCGTTCGCCGCGGCGTGGTTATCGGCGACCATGATCAGCACGCGAATATCGCGGGGCTCAAGGCTCAGCGCCTGCTGCAGAGCCGCGAGTTCCTGGACTCGATCGGCCAGGGCGCGATAAGCCATCGCCACGCCGATCCAGACTGTGGAGGGCGCTTGGCCTGCCGCTGTGATCTTGCTGAAAAGGCCCAGGGCTTCGGCCGCCCGGCCCTCGCGCAACGCTCGTGCACCGTCTCTCCAGGCAGCTTGGAGCTCAGAATCGGGCGTCATGGGCTGAACCGTGGTCATGCAACATCAGTGTCGGGCGTGATGTCGAGGTCAAGTACGCGCGCCGTCAAGCATGGCCCGGAGTACCCCCTAGCCAGCCCGCGCACGCAGGCGCAGCCGCGTCACTAGGCTCAAGGCTCCGAGGGTATAGAGGCTGGCCAGGACGATCTTGGCTATTCGAACGGTGAAGAGCTCGTCGGACCCGCCGGGCAAAGGCGTGACCGCAAGGCCCAGGATTAGAAGGAAGGTTCCAAATCCAAGGGCATAGATGGGGGCCGTGGGGCCGCCGCGAACGAAACGGCCCCCGAACCACAGACCGGCAAGGAACACAGTGAGGAGAAACAACAGCAGGTTGTCCGATAGCAGGACGAATTGGTGAGCGAAGACCGCTAGGGCGCCGCCAAGCAGGTTTGCGAGCAGGATCGCGAGGGCCAGGCGACGCCCCGCCGTAAGCTCGATCTCCCGCAGAAGATTCATGGTGATCATGAGGATGACGATATTGTTGATGTCGCCACCGACGACGAATGTCACCAGCAGGGGAAGAAGGACCAACGTGTCGGAAATCGCCACCTGCGAGGCGTGCGCCACGCTGAGGGCGGCTGACACGGGGGCGGCGCCGGGCGGGCTCGATGGCCCTGGAAACAGCGCATGGCTGAGCCACACCGTAATGGTCGCCGCGATGCTGCTCCACAGTAGGAAATCTGAGAAGTCGCGCGCCACGTCACGCGAGATCGTGGAGATCAGCGGCACGCAACAGAAGGCGATTTGGACAAGCAGAACCACGATCGGCGGCGCGCCGCGCCTATGGGCGTAGAAGCTCCAGCACATGACCACGCCGATGGCCGCCAACAGCACACTGGGATTCGCCATGAGCAGGATGGAGGCGCCAAGCGCGACCTTCGTCGCCAGGAAGATCACCAGCGGAATGGTCACGCCTTGCCGAAAGTTCGGGCATGCTGGGCTCGCCGCCAGAATCTGAACCGCCAGCATTGGCGCGAGAAAGCTGAACTCCCAATTTCGAAGCGCGGCGATGGCGAAGGCGAAGGTCGCCGCGAACGCCAGACGCAACACGGCCTTGTCCGCCGGCGCCAGGCTGATCGAACGCCTGAATCTCGGCCAGCCCGTCATCTCAGGTCAGGTAGCTGAGATATGAGACCAGCCCGATCCAGAGCCGCCCGATCACATCGGTCACCGGGTTTTTCCCCGTGAAAACGACGACGTTGGCTTGTGATCCAACCCGTATGCCGCGCGGGCGGTCATCGGGTTCGAAACGGACGCGCACCGCGAACCTCTGGGGCTCGCGAACCCAGCCAGAGTCGTTCCTTATCGTCGGCAGGCCGGTCTGGGAGTCGATTTCCCGACTGTCCACGCCCCAGCCGACGCTCTCCACCCTGCCGCGGTAGACACGTCCTGGCCGGATATCGAGAGCGATGCCTACGGGATCCCCGACTTCGATGTGCTCAAGCGCGTTCTCCTCCATCTCGGATTCGACCCAGATCGCGCTGCTGTCAAAGAACGTCATCACAGGCTGGCCGGCATTCACATACTGGCCGGTGGCTAGCTGACGATTTGTGACGACACCGTTCGAAGGCGCCCGGACGATTGTATCGGCAAGATCACGCCGGGCTTTTCGGAGCGTCGCTTGAGCCTGACGGATTTGTGGATTTCCGGCGCCGCGCGGTCCCAAGTTTTGCTCGGCGCGTTCGACTTCGGCCACCGCCTGACCGACGGCGGCGATCGCGGAGTCGAGCGCAGCTTGGGCTCGATCACCCTGCGACTTGGCTTCGAACCCGCGTCTCACGAGATCAAAGGTGCGCTTGCTCTGTTCCCGGGCATTGGTGAGGTTGGCTTGAGCTTCGGCGAGGTTTGCCTCGCTCGCAGCAAGTCCTGCGGTTGAGGCTCCGACCTCAAGGCCAGCTGTCGCCAATTGGGCCTCGGCCGACTCGACGGCGATCTCGTAGCGCTCTGGATCGAGGGTGAAGAGGGTTTGGCCGGTCCTCGCAGCTTGGTTGTCGGCGACATTGACTGTTTTTACCCGGCCGCTGATGTCGGGCGCGACACGCACGACATAGGCTTGCACGGTTGCCTGGTCGGTGTACGGGGTCAGGCGATCTGCAAATACGCCATAAGCGAACATGCCGACGCCGAGCGCCAGGACGATGAGCGTCACCCGACGGATGGGGCTTTTCGGCGGTGCGGGTTCGCGCTCGCCCTGCGGCTCTTCGGCCGGGTCATCCATTGGCTTAGGGGCTTTCCCCATGACGCGGGGACCTCGCCTTAGGGCTGCTGCATTGGCAGGCGCGCGGTCACGCGGAGGCTGGAACCAAGCTTGGAAGCTGACCCAAGACAGATGTCGGCGATACTGAGTAGCAACGCATCTCTCCACGCTAAAGTGGTTGCCCGGTATGCTGCAGCTTTGAAGACTGATCCTCAATTGTCGGAGCCGTCAATCGGGGCTTTCACTCACTGCGAGCCGCCGGACGAGTGAGGACGGGATTTTTCCACCGTGATCGCTCCAAGTGTTCGCGGCGCAAATTCATGACCGGAGTATTCGATCGTCAGCGCGGTGCGTTTTTTTCGAGTATTCGGGTTATTACCGATATCCCGGGCCGATGATGTGCCGGAGCCTGACCGCGGAGGCTCCGATGGTCTGGAAAACCCTGCACTACTGGTTGAACAACTCCCCGCTGCTGATCTTGGGTGGCGGAATGTTGATCATCATGGCCTTAGCCGTCGCTGGAGGGATCGCCTTCCGCAACTGGAACGATCGTCGGGATCCTTCAGGCGCGCGAAGCGGTGAAGGCGGCCTTGAGGGCTATGTCGTATCAGCCGTCCTTGGTTTGTTAGCCCTGTTGATGGGGTTCACGTTCTCCCTCGCGGTGGACCGGTTCGATGCGCGGCGCGTGTTGGTCCTGGAAGAGGCCAACGCCGTCGGGACGGCCTATTTGCGCGCGCAGCTTCTGGAGGAACCGCATCGCACCCGCATTAGTGAGTTGCTGCTGAACTACACAGACAATCGGATCGCATTGGGCACGGCGCCCCCGGACCGGATCCCCCCACTCCTTGCCGAGAACGACCGGATGCTGACCGACCTCTGGGCGGCGACGGCGTCTGCGTTCGTAACCATCAAGGGCCTGGATTTCTCGAGCACCTTCGTGGACAGCGTGAATAACGTCATCGACCTTGACGCCTCGCGAAAGATGGCGCGCATGGCTCGCGTGCCGACGGAGGTGTTCGTCGTCCTATTCATCTATCTGATCGTGACCGCGGGGGTCCTGGGCTACGTCTTTGTTGGGAACCGGGGGCGGGGGGCGGCAATATTCATGCTTCTTCTGCTGACGCTGTCCCTATTGCTCATTCTCGATATCGATCGGCCCACCAAGGGGGGCATACGCGAGGCGCAGACGGCGATGGAGCAGCTTCGGGCGTCCTTCAAGAATCAGCCGCCGCAGGTGTTTGATCGCTATCTCGCAGCAGATGCGAAAGCCCGAGCGGGATCAGCGCCTCACTGACCAATCGCGCGAAGGGCCTGCGGTTCGCGAACGGCGATCTTGCCGTAGGACAGCGCGATCATCCCGGCGCGCTCAAGACGCTTGAGTTCCTTGTTGATGGTCTGGCGCGAGACCCCGATCATCGCCGCCAAGTCCTCCTGCCGCATTCGCAAGGCGTCCGGCCCGGCCGCACGCGCGGCGGCCCCGAGCACCCGAGCCAAGCGGACCGAGACCGGCTGGGCGATGCTCTGCGCCATAAAGGTCAGCGCGGCGCGTTGTCGCCCGCAGACCAGGACGCCAAGGTCGCGATAGAGGAGGGGATGGCTTTCGGCGACCTGCTCGAAGGCCGCGAGGGGCACATGCAGGAGGCGCGTTGGGCGTACGGCCACTGCATCATGCGGCCTCGGGCCGCCATCGACGACCGATAGCTCCCCGAACCACGAGCCGGGCCCCACGATCATGGCCACCGACTCCAGGCCGATCGCCGGGTATGAAACCAGGCGCACTTCGCCCTCCACGACGCTCCATAGGCCGTCGGGCGGATCGCCCAAGCCGTAGACCCGCGCTCCGGCCAGAACGCTGCTCGGTCGCGCGCGCTCCAGAAGCGCGGATTGGCGCGCGGGATGAAGCGTGGAAAACCACGGAGGAGCGTCCGAGACGGGATGCGGGGCGGTCATGGTCGGTCAGATCGCCGTGGCCGAGCGAGATTGTCAATTAGGCGACAATCTTGTCCATGGGCGCGTGCAACGATCCAGACCTAATCTGGAGACGAGCCATGAATGCGATGAGCGCGATTGCGACGGAGGCCCCGACGATCAGGGAGCTAGTGTCTGAGGAAGAATGGGCGCTGCGCGTGGATCTCGCTGCCGCCTATCGGCTGGTGGCCTACTATGGCTGGGACGACCTGATTTTCACCCATCTGTCGGCCCGTGTCCCCGGCCCCGACCACCACTTCCTGATCAATCCGTACACCCACATGTTCGATGAGATCACCGCCTCGTCGCTGGTGAAGATCGACGTGGAAGGCAATCGCGTCATGGACGCGCGCCAGCCGGTGAACAAGGCTGGCTTTGTGATCCACTCGGCGGTCCACATGGGCCGCGACGATGCTCACGCGGTGCTGCATCTCCATACCCCGCATGGTCAGGCGGTTTCAGCCATGGCCGAAGGTCTGCTGCCTCATACCCAGACGGCGATGATCGCGATGCACGACGTCGCCTATCATGACTTCGAGGGTATCGCGACGGACCTGGACGAACGCGAGCGTCTAGTCGCCGATCTCGGAACCAAGAACGCAATGATCCTGCGCAACCACGGCACTTTGACCGTGGGCGAAAGCGTCCCACAGGCCTTTCTGCACATGTACTATTTGGAGCGCGCCTGCGAGGCGCAGGTGCTGATGCTGAGCGCCGGCCGCGCCGGCCTGCATGAACCGAACGAGGGCGTCGCCGAGAAGGTCGAGACACAGACCGCCGCACCGGGCATGAAGCGATTGGCGGAAGGTCTTGCCTGGCCGGCCCTGCTACGGAAATTGGACCGGATCGATCCCAGCTTCCGCGACTGATCGGCTACAAGGCCCGCGACCCAGGTTCCTTGAAGGAGAGTTTGATGCCCGATTTCGGTTCCTACCAGAACGAGATCTACTTCAAGGGCCTGCAAGGGGTTCGGCCCAACCTGCCCGTGGATTTCAAGACGTTGGAGCAGCGCGCGTCGGCGGCCATGCCGCCCTCCGTTCTCTCCTACGTCCAGGGTGGTTGCGGCGACGAGTTCACCCAGAATCACAATGCCGAGGCGTTCAAGCGCCTGGGCCTGACGCCACGCATGATGGTTGATTGCACCACGCGTGACCTCACGGTCGATCTCTTTGGCTTAAAGCTGCCGAGCCCGATCTTCATGGCCCCGATTGGGGTGATCGGGCTGTGCGCTCAGGACGGTCATGGCGACATCGCCACGGCGCAGGCGGCGGCTGCCACAGGCGTGCCTATGGTGGCGTCGACCCTGACCAATGATCCGATGGAAGACGTCGCCGCGGCGATGGGCGACACGCCAGGTTTCTTCCAGCTCTATACCCCGAAGGACAAGGATCTGGCCGAGAGCCTCGTGCGTCGAGCCGAGGCTGCGGGCTTCAAGGGTATCGTCGTGACCTTGGATACCTGGGTCACCGGCTGGCGGCCGCGCGATCTCAATGACGCCAACTTCCCACAATTGCGCGGCCACGCGCTCGCCAACTACTTCTCTGATCCGCACTTCCGCTCGCTGCTGGCCAAGCCGCCGGAGGAAGATGGCGCGGCGGCGGTCGGGCAGTGGGGGCGGATCTTCGGCAAGCCTTTGACCTGGGCCGACCTTCCCTGGCTGCGCTCACTGACCAAGCTGCCGTTGATCCTGAAGGGCATTTGCCATCCCGACGATGCGCTCCGCGCGATCGATGGCGGAGTCGATGGCATCTATTGCTCCAACCACGGCGGCCGGCAGGCCAATGGCGGATTGGCGGCGATCGACATGCTGAAAGGCGTGGTCGAAGTGTCGGGCAAGACACCGGTGCTCTTCGACTCCGGGGTGCGGTCCGGCAGCGATGTCGTCAAGGCCCTCGCGCTGGGGGCCGCGGCTGTGGGCGTCGGGCGGCCCTATGCCTATGGCATGGCGCTCGGGGGCGCCGATGGCGTCGCCCACGTGCTGAAGAGCATCCTGGCCGAGGCCGATCTACTTATGGCGGTCGATGGCTATCCAACCATCGCGGACCTCCGTGCGGCGGGATTGACACGAACCTGATGACGAAGGGCAGGAGGCCCACTGAGCCAGTGGCGCTGCAGCCTTCCATACTCTAACTTCGAATATATTGCCGCGATGGGCGGGGGCCGGACGCATGGACCTTCGTCATTTTGATTGAGGTCTTTAGCATGACGACGACCGAGGCTGTTAAGCCGCCGATCGACAAGAAGGCGTTGCTCGCCAAGTACATCCAGGAGCGCGACAAGCGGCTCCGCACTGATGGAAACGAGCAGTATCTCGAAGTGAAGGGTCGCCTGGCCCACTATCTCGACGATCCCTACACACCGCTCGTCGAGCGCGAGCCGAAGACCGATCACGTGACATTCGCGTTCGTCGGCGGCGGCTTTGCGGGACTGGTGACCGGCGCGCGCCTGGTCGAGGCGGGTGTCACCGACGTGCGGATCATCGAGAAGGGCGGCGACTTCGGCGGCACCTGGTATTGGAACCGCTATCCGGGCGCCCAGTGCGACACCGCCTCGATGATCTATATGCCGCTGCTCGAAGAGACCGGGCACATGCCGACCGAGAAGTATGCGCACGCGCCGGAGATCTTGGCGCAGTGCCAGCGGATCGGCACGCAATACGGCCTCTATGATAACGCGCTCTTCCACACCGAGGTCAAAGACCTGAGCTGGGACGAGGCGAACTCCCGCTGGGTGATCTCGACCAATCGCGGCGACCGCTTCACGGCCAGTTTCATTGGTCTCGGCACCGGCCCGCTGCATGTGCCCAAGCTTCCGGGCATTCCCGGAATCGAGTCCTTCAAAGGCCACTCGTTCCACACCAGCCGCTGGGACTACGGCTACACTGGCGGCGACCCCAAGGGTGCGCTGATGGAGAAACTCGCCGACAAGCGGGTTGCGATCATCGGCACTGGAGCGACCTCGGTTCAGGCCGTTCCGCATTTGGCGCGGGCTTGTAAGGCGCTCTACGTCGTTCAACGCACCCCGTCCTCGGTGGATGTGCGGGCGAATGCGCCGATCGATCCCGATTGGTTCGCCGAGATCGCCACGCCCGGCTGGCAGCAGCGCTGGCTCGAGAATTTCACCGCCAACCAGGCGGGTGGAAATGCGGAGGTCGATCTGGTCCAAGATGGGTGGACCGACCTCTCCCGACGGATCCGGGCCAAGATTTCCCAGCTTCCGCGGGAAGACATGACGCCGCAGAAGATGCTGGCCGCCTATGAGGATTCCGACTTCGAGAAGATGGAGGAAATTCGCGCCCGCGTGGACGCCATCGTCGAGAACGACGAGGCCGCCCAGAAGCTGAAGGCGTGGTATCGCCAGCTCTGCAAGCGTCCGTGCTTCCACGACGCCTATCTGCAGGCCTTCAACACGCCTGGCGCCCACCTTGTCGACACCGATGGCAAGGGCGTTGAGAGGATCACCGAAAAGGGGTTCGTCGTCGGTGGCGTCGAGTACGAGGTCGATTGCATCATCTACGCCTCAGGCTTCGAGGTCGGCACCGAGTACAAGCGCCGGGCAGGGTTCGAGCTTACCGGCCGCGACGGCCTGACGCTTTCCGAGGCCTGGGCGGAAGGCATGCGCTCCAAGCACGGCATCCATGTCCACGGCTTCCCGAACGCCTTCTTCGTGCAGCCGACCCAGGGCGCGAACCTGATCTCCAATGTGCCGCACAACCTGACCGAGGCCGGCCGCACGATCGCCGTGACCATCAAGCACGCTCTGGACGTCGGCGCTCGCCAGGTCGAGGTCACTCCAGAAGCCCAAGCGGCCTGGGTTGAACTGCTGCTGAATGCGCCGGGGCGGATGATCGGCGCCCCCGACTGCACGCCTGGCTACTACAATAATGAGGGGCAGGATCCCGGCCCGGCGGCGCGCTTGAATGTTGGCTACCCCGCCGGTGCGACGGCGTACTTCAAGTATCTCGATGGCTGGCGAAACTCGGGCCAGTTCGAAGGCTTGGCGTTCCGCTGATCGCTTGCAGGGCTCGCGCCATCACGCGAGCCCTGGGCGCTAGAGATTTGAGGCGTTCGCGGCGGGCGTAGCGCCATGGGCTCGTTTGCGCCACATCACATAGGGCAGACTGATGACAATGCTGGTGACCAGATAGAGCAGGATGGCGGCCGGGACCGCGTTCTCGGTGGGGTTGACCAGATGGGCGATGGCCATGGCGATGCCCGGATGGCGTGAGGCCGTGGCCAGGGCCAGTACCGATCGATCGCCGGGCGTTGGGCCGCCGAGCAGATGGCCTGCAGCCAGACCCAGGATCACGAAGGCCGCGATGGCGACCAGGGTCCCGTCTCCGATCTGGGCGAGGACCGCGGGTCCCGCCTTCACCATGATCAGCAGAGCGGCGGCGACGATCAGCGCGGTGGCGGCAAGCGCCAGCGGCGCTGCGATGCGTGCGGCCACTCTCGGCGCGGCGAGCCGAAGACCTATGCCGGCGAGGGTCGGGACGATGACCGTAGCTAGGATCAGCGGAACTATGGGGCCGGCGGGGATGCGGATCTTGGCCGGAAAGATCGCATCGAGGATCATCCCGCCTACCGGAATGGTGATGAGCGACAAGAGCGCCGCAGAGAATAAGAGGGCCATGACGTAGGCGTGGCCCCCGCCAGCGGTCACCAACTTTCTCGGCAGGATCGGCGGTACGGGCGACAGGGCCAGCGCCACAAGGGTGATCTGGACCGCGCGATGCAGCGGGAAAATGACCACGATCAGCACCGCGATGATCGGCATCACGAGGTTCATCGAGATCACGGAACGAATAAGCTGCCCAGGCTGGCGGACGAAATACGCCAGTTCCCGCGGGGCGGTGCCCAGGCCGATGGTGAACACCAGGACCGAGATGCTGGACTTGAGCACCAGCGGGACCAGTTCAGCGACCGTCATGACGATGATCCATCGGCGCGCGCTTCCGCGCCGACCATGATCTTGGGCCGCTAAGCGGCCGATGTTGATCGGTGGAAACCCTATGATGGGCCAGCCGCATACCCGGCCGGCCCTGTCCTACGCCACGAGGCGGCGCGTTGTAGCGGCGCTGCGAATGACGGAGAGATATGGGGGAATTTCAGCGTCGCCTCGCCGGTATCGTGCTTGAGGTTCACCTTCGGGAACAGAAGTTCGGCGACGCGATAGGCTTCCTCCAGGTGGGGATAGCCCGGGGCGATGATCGTATCGATTCCGAGTTGGGCGTATTCCTCCAGCCGCTCGGCGATGGCGTCATCTGAGACACACTTGATCACGTTGTTGGCGGCGTCCCCGGCTTCGCCCTCGGTCTCGCGGACGATGATGTGCAGCCTGATGCCGAAGCGGATGGTGCGGCCGCGTTTGGCGGCGCGACATATCGCTCATACGGCTCCGGTGGAGCGCTTCGGCGCTCCACCGACGGCGCGCGCAGACCAGGGAAGGGGGGTGCGGGGCCTAGGTTGCCGCGGGCTCGGCGAGCTCGGCGGCGATCGTGCGCAGGGCCTGTTCGAAAGCCGCAGCCGGCTGGCCGCCGGAGATCAGGTAGCGGTCATTGATGACCACGGCTGGGACCGAATTGATCCCGGCCGAATGCCATCGACGTTCGGCTTGCCGTACTTCATCGGCATAACGCCCCGACGCCAGGACCTCACGTGCGGCCTCGCCGTCAAGGCCAGCGGCTATGGCGGTGTCTACAAGCACCTCATGATCGGCTGGGCTGCGACCCTGGGTGAAGTAGGTGTCGAAAAGAGCGCGCTTCAACTTGGCTTGGCCGCCGACGATCCCCGCCCAGTGCAACAGTCGGTGAGCGTCGAAGGTGTTGTAGATGCGGCTTTGGTCGTGGGTTTTCATCGCGAACCCCACCTCGGCCGCTCGGGCATGGATGGCCGTTCGGTTGGCGGCGGACTGCTCGGGCGTCGCCCCGTATTTTTCGCCGACATGCTCGACGATATTCTGCCCCTCGGGCGGCATGTTTGGATTGAGTTCGAAGGGCTGAAAATGAATGTCGGCCTCGACCAGGTTGCCGACCTTGCTCAGGGCTTCCTCAAGCCCACCTAGCCCAACGACGCACCATGGGCACGAGACGTCCGAGATGAAGTCGATCTTCATGGGCTTAGCCAAGGTGGGCTCCAATCTGCTGGCAAACGCCGCGCGCAGGGCAGGGCGACGACTTCGCACAAATTGGGAGCTATGCCGAATTTTGCAACTGCGAGAAGCCGGCTGCTCCTTTGGCTGGTCGGAGTTCGTCCAGATATGGCAAGGAACGGAATGGATTCTTCCTTCAATCTAAGTGGCAAGGTTGCTCTGGTCACCGGCGCTTCCGGCGGTCTTGGGTTCGAGATTGCACTCGGTTTGGCCAGGGCTGGGGCGCTTGTCGTGCTGCACGGTCGCGATCCCGTAAGACTGCGGGCGGCGATCGCGCTCATGGTCGAGCGGGAGCCATCGGCTCTAACCGATACGTGCATCGCTGATCTCGCAGATGAAGTGGCGCTGAAGGTGGCTGTCGAGAGTTTGGCAGGCCGGCACGGCCGCCTCGATATCCTGGTCCACAACGCCAGCGTTCGCGACCGGCGGCCCATTGGCGCGCTCGATCGGGCCGCCGTCCGCGACCTGATCGAGATCGATCTTGTCGCGCCCTTCGACCTGACGCGTATGGCTCTGAGGCACATGCCCGCGGGGGGAAGGATCATCAACATCACCTCCATCGCCGGTCCTATCGCCAGGTCCGGAGACGCCGCCTACACCGCGGCCAAGGGCGGCCTCGACGCCCTGACCCGTGCCCTGGCTGCCGAGCTCGGCCCCAGGAACATCACGGTCAACACCGTCGCGCCTGGCTACTTCGCGACTGAGGCAAACCGGGCGATGACGGCTGACACCGAGGTCGAAGCCTATCTTCAGAAGCGAACATCGCTTGGGCGTTGGGGCCGACCACAGGAAATTGCCGGCGCCGTGGTGTTTCTCGCATCGCCGGCCGCATCCTACGTGACCGGACAGGTCATCGCCGTCGACGGTGGCTATTTGAGTCACTTTTGAGAGAGCATGGGGGCCGATGGGCTAAGGCCGAACCACGACGCATTGGGTGATGCGGTCGGCCGTCGAGAACCCATCGACCGCGGAATTAGCCGAAGATCGGGAAAGAGGCGCCGCGAGCTGCAAGCTTGCGGCGCCAGGAAAGTCAGAGCCCCGTAACCGCCCGGGCCTGGCGGGCCGCCGCGACCATGTTGACGAGAGCGGCCTTGGTCTCCGGCCACTTGCGGGTCTTGAGGCCGCAGTCGGGGTTCACCCAGAGTTGGCCGACCGACAGCCGTTGTTGGGCGGCTTGCAGCAGGTCGGCCATCTCCTCCATGCTTGGGACGCGCGGCGAGTGGATGTCATAGACGCCAGGGCCGATCTCAGCCGGGTAGGCGTAGTCTGCAAAGGCGTCGAGCAGCTCCATCTTCGAGCGTGCGGTCTCGATGGAGATGACGTCGGCGTCCATCGCCCCGATCGCAGCGATGATGTCGTTGAATTCCGAGTAGCACATGTGGGTATGGATCTGGGTGTGGTCGGCCACCCCCGAGGCGGTCAGCCGGAAGCATTCCACCGCCCAGTCGAGATAGGCGTCCCAATCCTTGCGGCGTAGGGGCAGGCCCTCGCGCAGAGCCGCCTCGTCGATCTGAATGATCTTGGCGCCGGCCGCTTCGAGGTCGACGACCTCGTCGCGGATAGCCAGGGCAATCTGGCGGCAGGCGCGCTCGCGGGTGATGTCGTCGCGCACGAACGACCAGTTGAGGATGGTCACCGGGCCGGTCAGCATGCCCTTCATAGGCCTCTCGGTCAGACCCTGGGCGTAGCGCCACCATTCCACGGTCATCGGAGCCGGCCTCGAGACATCCCCATAGAGGATCGGGGGACGCACGCACCGTGAGCCGTAGGACTGCACCCACGCGTACTTGGTGAAGGTGAAGCCGGCCAGTTGCTCGCCGAAGTACTGGACCATGTCGTTCCGCTCGAACTCGCCGTGCACCAGGACGTCGAGGCCGACTTCCTCCTGCCAGCGGATGGCTCGTTCGGTCTCCTCGCGTAGGAAGGTTTCGTAGTCGGCGTCGCTGGTGCGCCCCTTGTCATGCTCGGCGCGCGCCTTGCGGACTTCCTCGGTCTGCGGGAACGAGCCGATGGTGGTTGTCGGAAGGGCCGGGAGGTCGAGGCGGGCGATCTGCACGGCGCGGCGGCGTCCGAAGTTCGACTTGCGAGCGGTCATGGCGGCGCTGACCGCGGCGAGCCGCGCGCCGACTTGCGGGCCATGGATCTTGGCCGAAGTCCGTCTCGCCTGTGCCGCGGCCGTGCTGGCGGCGAGTTCGGCGGCGACGACGGCGCGGCCGCCATTCAGGGCGCGGGCCAGGACGACAAGCTCTTCGATTTTCTGGACCGCGAAGGCGAGCCATTGCCGGACGTCGCTATCGATGTCGCGCTCCAGGGCCAGGTCGATCGGCGTGTGGAGCAGGGAGCAGGATGGCGCAAGGATGATTTCCCGCTTGGTGGCGAGCAGGGGCTCCAGCTTGGCCAGCAAGCGCTCGAGGTCGGTGCGCCAGACATTGCGGCCGTCGATGACGCCGAGAGAGAGGACGAGCCCGGTCGGCGCGTTGGCCAGCACGCGGTCAATCTGGTCGCCGCCGCGGACCAGGTCGATGTGCAGACCGGCGACAGGAAGGGCGAGGGCGGTTTCCAGGTTGTCGTCGAGCGCCCCGAAATAGGTGGTCAGCATCAGCTTCACGCCCGGTGCGGTGCGCGCCAGCAGGCGGTAGGCCTCATGCAGGGCGGCGCGGTCTGTGCCGTCGAGATCAAGCACCAGGCAGGGCTCATCGATCTGCACCCAGGTGGCGCCGGCCAACTCCAGCTTGTTCAGCACCTTGGTGTAGACGTCCACCAGGTCGCCGAGCCGGGTGCGCGGGTCGAAACCATCGGTCTTGGACTTGGCGAGCTTGAGGAAGGTGACCGGTCCCAACAGCACCGGGCGAGTATCGATCCCCTGCGCCTTGGCTTCGATGAATTCGTCGATCGCCTTGGTCGAGGCGAGGGCGAAGGCTTGGTCCGGGGACACTTCCGGAACCAGGTAGTGGTAGTTGGTGTCGAACCACTTGGTCATCTCGGCGGCGGGCGCATCGAGGGCGTGGTGGTGATGGCCGTGGCCGCAGTCGGCGTAATCGGCCTCGCCCTGCGCGCCGCGAGCCATGGCGAAGAAGGTGTCGAGCTCGACCGCCCCGCCGTTCCAGCCATAGACCTCCGGAATGGCGCCGACCATGGCGCTCGTATCCAGCACGTGATCGTAGAACGAAAAGTCATTGGACGGGATATGATCGACGCCCAGGTCGCGCTGGCGGGCCCAGGTCTTGGCGCGCAGATCGGCCGCTACGTCGAGCAGCGCCTGTTTGTCGCTCTTGCCGGCCCAATATCGCTCCAGCGCGGTCTTCAGTTCGCGCTTGGGGCCTATCCGGGGGAAGCCGAGGGTGGCGACGGTGACGGTCATGATGCCTTGCCAGTTCTGTTGATGGCGAGGCGAGCAGACGCGAGCGGGCGCAAACCGGCGCGGGTGCGCAGGTCGGGCATGCTTGCGACCTGACCGGGCACCCCGCCGGAGGACGTTATCTGTCGAGGCAGGTCTCCTGGCTCACGGGTCAGCGCCTCTCGTCCTGGCCTTCCCGATCCGCCACCGTTCAAGTTCGGCGGATCAGTGACACGTATTGGACGTCGGCTCGCCGCTTACAGTTGCGGGGGCAGCGCCGGCATTGGTCGCAAGCGACCTCACCGGATTCCCATCTTAGCCCCAAAGCGCGAACGCCCCGGGGAACCACGACGGCTGCATCTATGGCGAGAGGACGTGACGAGTCAACAGGGACATAAGGATATCCTTATGTGAATGATTGGGGCTGCTGGTTGCTGACGGGTCGCTGGATGCTGAAGCGCAGCGCAAGGCAAGTCGGCCGTGGCGCCATATGCGCTGGTCGTTGATCGCAGAGCGCTAGGCCACGCGTTAACTTCCGACTCCAAGTGCGCCCGTTGGTCTGCGCGATAGAGGGCTCCGCGCGTTGGACGAACTGCACTGACATTAGAGGGAACGTACAAAAGCCTGTGCTGTCATGACCTAGTGGCGATGATCGCAGTCCGATTGCAACACGGCTAAACCTGTTCCGTCTTCCGATAATATTCCTTAGGCGAAGATGGAGTGGCCAGATGGACAGAAGCATCCCTTGGCAAGGTCGTCGGTATTGTCGCTTCGACCTTCGTCCGGCATCAGCTCACCGATTATGATCTGCTTCTGAAGATCCCAGGCATGGAACGCGCCGAGGCGAGATTGATCGTCGCCAGAGAGGTAAGCGACATTCTTGAGGGCTGGCGCCAGGTCTAGCGTGCTCGCCTGGCGGTGCTCCGTTTTACTCCAGCCATCGGCACAGACCAGCGCGCTTGCCCCCGAGGCAATGACTCAAAAGCCGTGCAAATCTCAGTCGCAGAGTTTGGAGTCAAAACCCGCGCTTATTGAATCAGTCGCATGGTTATGAGTCGGGCCGACATGTGACGGACAGCGGAAGTGCGGTCGCAGGGTTTGGAGTCAGCGACAGCGCCAGAAGCGGAAATTGGACTCGTGCCAGCTTGCGGACGTTCAGCAGTCCTCGCGGACGGCGCTCAAGACTCCATAAACCGACAATCTCTAAGCTGAATCCGGATAGAGATTGAGGAAGCGGGACCATGACGACGGGATGCGAGGGCTGCCGCGACGGAACCGGATTTGAACAACCGTTCTCGATGGCGTTTCAGCCCATCGTCGATGTCAACGGCCAAGCGATCTTCGCTTACGAGGCGCTGGTTCGCGGCACGGAACGGCAAGGTGCCTACTCGGTCTTGAGCCAGGTCGCCGACGGCAACCGTTACGCGTTCGACCAACAATGCCGCGTCAAGGCGATCGAGTTGGCCACCGGCCTAGGCTTGCCCCAAACTGGCGCGTCGCTTTCCATCAATTTCATGCCCAACGCGGTTTATGAGCCCAGGGCCTGCATTCGCCTGACCCTGGCCACGGCTATGCGCACCGGCTTCCCCCTCAACAAGATCATCTTCGAGTTTACCGAGGACGAGAAGCTCGACACCGATCATCTGCTCAACATCCTGCGAACCTATCGCGCAATGGGGTTCAAGACGGCGATCGACGATTTTGGGGCCGGCTACGCGGGTCTTGGCCTGCTCTCGAAATTCCAACCCGATATCGTCAAGCTCGACATGGAGCTGATCCGCGGCATCGACCGAGACGGGGTCAAGCAACGGATCGTCAAGTCGATGATCACCCTGCTCAGCGATTTGAATATCCAGACCATCTGCGAAGGGGTCGAGACCGCCGAGGAGCTTGGCGTTCTTCAGGACCTAGGCGCCAACCTGATCCAGGGTTACGTGCTGGCCAAGCCGATGTTCGAGGGGCTCGTTGGTTTTGACGGCCTCAGTGGCATGACGGCTCGCAAAGTCGCCTGATGGGGTGTCCGCTGCACAATCACCATTCACGGAGCATCCGCACCTTAGATTCCGCTCACCACCCTGCCCTGCCAATCCTTTCAAGCTGGGCCACTCGCGGACCTCGGGATCGGTCCAGAAAACGACATTCATTTCCACGAATAGATCGGGCTTGATCAGCTGATTAGCTTGGTGGTTCACAGCCACGACCGGCTGAACTCATGGTCACGCAGGCCTAGTCGGCAAAGCCTTACTGGAACGACGTCGTCCACGCGCTGGCGGCCCGCGCGCCGCCGGCGCAACGAGCGGACGTGACCCGTCGGGCCTGCCGCCTAGGCCGCCAGATCGGCTTCGAATGGACCCGCCCCAGTGCGAAAAGACGTATCGACACGAAGGAATTTGAAGTCGCTTAACGCGACACTTGATAAATCCAGAGATGTACTCATCGGACTTTCGGCCGTGGAATCCAAGGTGCGAACGAAAGTCAGTCGCTAAGGACGCCGCGACAGCGAAGCATTGTTACTGTCAGCTCTTTATTTCCCTTAGGAAACCAACGGCCAAGCTGCTCGTTTAACCGCATTCGGACTATCCGAGCTGCGGGCGTTTCATGGTCAAAATCACAACGCTGTCGGAACTCACGATCGACGGAAAGTTGTCTCTGGGCCCCGGCGCGTCCAGCAAGGACCTCTTCGGCTTCTATGGCGACGACCTGCGCGCCTGGTTTCATGGCCAGCGAGCCGCCCACGACGCCATCATGGTGGGCGCGGGCACAGTGCGCAGTGACGATCCGGAACTGACCGTGCGCCACGCGGCCGGGGCCAATCCCCTGAGGGTGATCCCTTGCTCCCTGGGCGACCTGCCGTCCGATTGCGGCCTGCTGAGGGACGGGGTGGCGACCCTGATCGCCGTGTCGCGCAAGGCGTCTCCCGAAATCATCGCGGCCCTGGAAGCGCGGGCGCACGTCGAGGTGATCGTCTGCGGCGAGGATCAAGTGGATTTGTCGGCGCTGATGGCGGCCCTGGAGGCCCGTGGGGTGCGCAGCCTAATTGTCGAGGGGGGCTCGCGCCTGCTGCACGCGCTCCACGCCCTGGGTCTGGTGTCACGGATCATCATCAAGCAGATCCCGATCATCGCCGGCGCCGAGGACGCGCCGACCTATCTGCGCGCTAGCCCATCAGGCCCCGCCCTGTCCCTGTCACGGTGGCGCCTGGAGGAACTGTTCGTCTTGAGTGGCGTCGCGATCTCGATCTACAGCCCGTTTGAGGCTGCAGCGTGATCGAGGCCGCCGACATCGCACGCATCGGTCGCCATCTTTCGGGTCGAGATGTATCGGGCGCGCCTGCGATCTGGGAAGTGCGCATCGACGCCGACAGCGATCTCGCCGACCCGGCCCTGCTGGACCATGCCCGCCACCAGACCCTGATGCGCGCCTACCAGTCGCGCTACGCCTTGTTGCCGACCGACGGGGCGCCCGGCGACGTGGTCGAGCAGCTTCGTCGCCGCTACGATCCCCTTACCCTGGCCATGGTCGAGGCGACCCGGACCGAGCTCGAGGACCTGCTGATCACTCCTGCGATCGAGCGCGCTCGTGCAACAGCGGCGGGCATCGACTGGGCGACCTATGCCGAGACCCTGCTGACGACGGTCCGCGCCGCGCCCGAAAGCCCCTTTGTGGCCTTCCTGCGGACCAGCCCACATCGCGAGGCCCACTATCGCAACTTTGTGCTGCAATCGTCGGCCGACCTGCTGGCCGAGGCCTCGGCCTCGGCGCTTGGGGTGATCGGCGAGTTCGGCCCGGCCCAGTCGGCGCTGTTTCGCATCCTGATCGACGAGTTCGGCTATGGGGTGCACGAGCGCAAGCACAGTGTGCTCTATCGCGCGGTGATGCGCGGGTTTGACCTGCCCGAAGAGTACAATGCCTGCTGGCCACTGTTCGACACCGCCGCCCTGCGCCTGCACAACACCATTCATTGCCTCTTCCAGAACCCGCGCTACCTGTTCCTGCAGATCGGTTTTCTGCTGCACGCCGAGACCGCCTATCAGCGCTCCACTCGGGATCACTTCCGCTACCTGGCGAAATTTCATCCCGAGGTCGACGCCCGCTATTTCGGCGAGCACGCCCATATCGACCTGCACCACACGCGTATGGTGATCGAGGAGGTGGCCGCGCCGCTGGTCGCCACCCATGGTCCCGAGGTCGGCTACGAGATCGTCGCCGGCGCGGAACTGACCCGCCTGGCCTTCGCCGAGGCCGGCGACCAGTTGCTGGCGGTCAGCCGGGCTTTCGACGCTGCGATCGACCAGGGCCGCGCCGCGCCGCGCCGTCCGGACCTTTCGCGAGCGGGCGCGCCCGTGACGCCCTCCAGCGCCGTGCGCCTCGACCCGACCGCCTTGGTCCAGGTCGGCGGTTTGGGCGCGGTGGAGGCCGGGCTGTTCGCCGACTTTCCTCAGGACGCGCTGGGTCGCGTTCCGATGGAGGTGGCGGCGTGAGCGCGACCTGGATCGGAAAGGACCTGCCGCCTATCCGCCGGGGCGAGCGGGAATATTTCCTGCTGGGCCGCGAGGACGGGCTCTATCTGGTTCTCAACCAGTGCCCCCATCGCGGCGGCCCGCTGAAGTCCGGCTTCGTGAACGACGCCGACGAAATCGTCTGCCCGCAGCACGGAAGCGCCTTTTCGGTCGAAGCCCTCATCGCGCGACCGACCACCCTTCGCCTCATCGAGCAGGAGATTGGCTCGTGACGACGCCGATGAAGTCCCTGATCATCGAGAACGGCCGGCTGAAGCTGGCCAATGTGGTGACCCTGTCGCGCGGCCTGCTGATCGCGCCCGTCCTGATACTGCTACTCCTGGACCATCCCCGCTGGGCGCTGGCGGTTTATCTGGCGGCTTGCTCCACCGACCTGATCGACGGCTGGCTGGCGCGGCGCTCGGGCCAGGCCTCCCCGTTCGGCGCCCAGTTGGACGCCGGCGTCGATAATATCTTCTCGGTGGCCATCCTGACGTTCCTGATAGTGGGGGTCCCGGGCGTGAGCCATGACCACCTGCTGGCCCTGATCGTTCTGTTCGGCGGTCCCTTGCTCTACCTGCCGGTCTCCAAGCTGCTGGCCGGACGGGTGATGATGTTCCACTTCTGGTCGGCCAAGGCCGGGGCCTTCCTGCTGTTCATCCTGTGGCCTCTGGTCGCCCTGACCGGCTGGTCGTGGTGGATCACCGCCACCGCGACCGTGGTTGGCCTCAGCCGCCTCGAGCAAATCGTCTTCATCCTGCGTCGGGGGGCCGACCTGGACGCGCCCCACGGCTTCTGTCCGGTGTCATCCAAGGCCAAGGCGGCAGCCCAATGAGCAAAGCTCCGATCATCCGCTGGGGGGCCGACACCGCCCAAGCCCGGGGTCCCGTAGTGGCCGGGCTCGACGCCGGCGAGCACCGCAACGCGATCGGCGTGCATGCCGGCGCCTTCAGCGTCTACCAGGCTTTGGCGGTGGCGACCGGCGCGCTGTCGATCCATCACCGGCCCGACCTAACCGGCACCGCGCCGCCCGCGGCCCTGGGTCCGTTTCCGCAATGGTCCGAGCCGGGCCGCATCGTCACTATGGACCCCTGGGGCCATCGGGTGGGTGACGTGTTCGCCGCCGAGCGCGCCGCGGGCCTGGACATCCGCCCGAGCATCGCTGTCACGACGGGCCACCTTCTGATGCCCGAGATCAACGCCGCTCTCGACAGCGGCCGCCTGTCGGCCGACGGCCAGATCCTGGGCCGCACCGGCGACATCCGCGTCACCAAGATCGCCATCGAGCCCGTCTGGTGGCTGCCTGGCGTGGCCGAGCGCCTGGGCCTGGCCGAGCAGGCGCTACGCCAGGCCCTGTTCACCGTCACAGACGGCATGTATCCCGCCCTGCTGTCGCAGCTCGAGCGCAAGGTCTTCCTGCCGCCGATTGGCGGGACCAGCGTCTATCTGTTCGGCGATCCCGCACGCCTGGCGCGTCCCTCGACCCGCATCACCTGCCGCTTGCATGACGAATGCAGCGGCTCGGACGTATTTGGCTCCGACCTCTGCACCTGCCGGCCCTATCTGGCCTTCGGCGTGGAAGAAGCCATCCGCCAGGCCCAGCGGGGCGGCCTGGGGGCGGTGATCTATAATCGCAAGGAAGGGCGGGCCCTGGGCGAGGTGGTCAAGCTGCTGGTCTACAACGCCCGCAGCCAGGCGGCGGCGGGCGACCGCCCCGCCGACTATTTCGGCCGCACCGAGGCCGTGGCCGGGGTGCCGGACATGCGGTTCCAGTCGCTGTCGGTCGATGTCCTGCACTGGTTGGGCCTGCGCCGGATCGACCGCTGGGTGTCGATGAGCAATCTGAAGTCCGCCGCCCTCGAGGACGCTGGCATCCGCATCATCCAGCAGGTCGAGATCCCCGATGGCCTCGTGCCTCGGCGCGCCGATGTCGAGATCAGCGCCAAGCGTGCGTCGGGCTATTTCACAACTGCCCTCGCGTCGTGAGTTAGGATTGGGCAAGGCCGCGCGAGCGACTATGGCACGTTACCCAAGCCGACGCCCTCCGAGCCTGCGCTGGACGTTCTGATCGCGGCCTCGGACCCTCCATTCTTCAAATGTCCACCCACCACTGGCCTTCGATAGCAGCCGGACCCAGCCAAATCGACCGACCTCAACGTAGCTGGCCGGTGGGCCGAAGACTGACTATGTAGGCGACTATCGCTGAGCGGTCGTGAGGCGTGATTTCGAGGGCCGGCATTTCGTAGTGGCCGACGGCCGATATTCCCTCAAGCTCTCGTCCGAGACCAGGTTCGGAGTAGCGGGTGCTAATCACGGCGAAAGTCGGAGCCTTCGGATTGGCGCTTTGTCCCCTGGCGCCGACCGCATGGCAGGACGCGCAACGACTATCTGCCAAGCTGCGGCCCCGCCACATGGCTCCAACGTCGTCGCCCCGGGCCGCGCCTATCATTGTGGAGCAAGCCGCCGTCAGGCCACACATTGCAATGCTGAAGAGCCTTACGGTTGGGTCGGCCATCTCAGCGTCCTGGCGTCGGCGGCAGCGATAGTTGGAGCCCTCGGAGATAGGCGATCAATTCCTCAACTTCTTGAGGGGAATAGGCGACAACCGGCATCATCGGGTGGCCCACTGAGATCCCCTCCGCCAAGGATTCAGCGAGGTCGCCTACATTGTAGCGCTTGCCCAAGTCGCGAAAAGCAGGCGCTCCCGAAACGGCGCTCACGCCGTCCGAACCAACGGCGTGACAACCACCGCAATCACGGATGGCTATCGCCGCCCCTTTCGCCTCCGGCGACGTCTCCACCGCGCCAACAGGTGTGGCCAGCAGCGCGAGGGTGGCGCCTAGGGCGCCTCTCCATTCAAGGTGGAACCGCATCTGGGATGCTCCTACGCGTCATCGTAACGGACCTCGGCCACCACAGGGCGTCATCGAGGGCCAAGAGATGAGCGTCAGCGATAGGACAGGTTTCCAGTGTTCAAACCATGTCCAGAAACTAGCCAACCCTGACAATGGGGGAGAAGGAGAACAGGGTTTTTCTCCTGAGGCCGTCGACGGGGCGGACGCGATCTCGTCGTGTTGATGAGTTCTTTCACCGCATCTGAGGGGTGCGAAATCCAAAGCAGATGGGGCGGATGGCTCCCGCTCACGGCATCCGAGGGCCAAACTTTTGGTAGTGGATGGCCTAGACGTGCTTTGGCTTATTGGCGCCAATGGCGGCGCCTGTGCGGATAAGAAACATCGCACCACACTTGACGGATGTCGCGTCGCTTTCCGCCCCACTCAGACCTTCGCCAAGTCCCATTCCCGGAACAAGATCGGCTCAGGGGCTGCGACGACCGCCCAGGCACCATGACAATACATTGGCTTAGGCGTACGTCGTAGAGTTCGGATCGGCCGCGCAAACGCCGGCGGACTTCCGGGGCTCCCATGTCGTATCCGAAGAGCACCATGCGGCGGCCGTTGGCTGTTTCCGGCAGAGCCATCAAGGTTGCTGCGCCCCGGTAATTCGCGTCCAAGAGCGTCCTGTGCAGATGTTCAGGCGCGGCCACATTCGCCGTGTGCTGCGCGCAATAGCGCCGCCGCTCAGTCTCATGACCGAATGACAGACTCACCACCAAGAAATGGGAGAGCCCCGAGAGGTTGGTCACCAGCCAAAGCGCCCGGATGAAGATGTGCTTATCGCGACAGCCCTCGCGGCGAACGCCATCGCGGATTCAAGCGCTAGCGCTGTTTCGAACGACGACTGCTCTGTCTCAAGCGACACCTCCAGCCCCGGATCAAGCGCTGACTGATCGCGAGGCCTCACCACGCTACTCGATCCGGATTCGCTCAATCGCATCCTGAGTGATGCGATCCTTTCGACGGAGGCCACCGACGAGGTGGTCGCGGCCCGGCCGCCGAGGCCGCCCGGCTGAACCGCGAGGCGGGCGACCCGAGCGCGCGGGGCTAGCCCGGAGTGCTGGCCTTGCTGACCATAATGGTGACGGTCACGCGGCGCGCCTCACTGGCGTTCTTCGGCGGATCGGGATCATCGACGATCGAGGACTCGCCGAGCGCAGTCGAGTGCACGAACTGGCCCGGCAGCACGCCGGCGTTCTCAAGCAGGTAGGTCTTCACGGCGGCTGCGCGGCGGGCGCTGAGGCGCTTGTTGGCGGCCGCATCACCGGTGGGATCGGCGCGGCCGACGACGGCCAGTCGGTAACCGCTGGGGATCGCCTTCGCCTTGGCGGCGATGGCCTGCAGCTCGCTCTTGCCCTCGTCGGTAAGGGCCGCGCTGCCGACTTCGAAATAGACCTTGGCGCGACCCGCTGCGACCAAGTTGCCGATGTTGTTGAGCCGCGCCTCCTGCTGGGCGACCGTCTCCTCGGTCTCGGCGAGGCCCGCCTGGATCTGCTGGGCGGTCTTAAGGTCGGAGGTCTTGAAGGTGATCGCGTCGGCGCTGACTTCCTGGCCGGTGGAAACGCCGGTGACCTCGATCGCCAGGCCGCGGATCAGGTCGCTGGCCTGCCGGTCCTCGCGGCGCAGGATGCCCGCGCCCTGGGTGCCTTCGATGCGGGTGCCGGCGGTCAGGTTGACCTGTCGGTCGCCGGCAGGCGTGCGCACCACAATCCGGCTGTCCTTGTGCGAGACGATCATGCCCTTGAAGGTCTCTGGGCCGGCCGCCTGGCCGAACGAAGCGCCCGGAGCGACCAGTAGGGCGGCCCCTGCCAGTAGAGCTGCAGCTTTGCGGATCATCGCACTTCTCCATGCCTGCACAGCGCAGGTTGGAGCTGTGGTAGCGCTATGCTCGCGCACGCGACATCGGATGAACACCTGAGCCGGCCAGGGGCGCGCCCCTAAGCCGGCGCAGACGCTCAGCCCCTTCAAAACTTGTAGTCGACGCCGATGCGCAGAAGATTGGCGCGGGTGTCGGCCTCGGTCGTGAAGGCCGCATAGCCGTTCGGCGTCACCCAGGAGGCGCGCACGTCGCCGAGGTCGACATTGAGCCACTCGCCCCGCACCGACATGTTGTCGGAGAAGACGTAGCCGTCCTTCCAGCGGCGCAGAGCTGACGCGCCCGCCGCACCCCCATCTGACAGTCCCGGTAGACACCGTCCGCGGCGCCCCCAACCGGCTCGGCCAAATCACCCGTGCCTTAGCGCCGAGCACGGCCGACAGGCAGGCCGGAAAATGCCTGAGCACCTCTGCGCCGCGACCGAGGATGCTCCGCACAGCGCCATCGGGAGGCATCGCTAGGGCGCGGCATCTGCCCCTTGCTCAGAATCCGTGGTTCTGTCGATCTCGGACAAACAAACCGACAACCAGGAAACGCCCTCAATGATGAAGCTCTATTCCGGCGATCTCAGCCCCTACTCCGCCCGCGTGCGGATGCAAATCTACGCCAAGGGCATCACCGACATCGTCCTCGAGCGGCCCTCCGACTTCGGCCTGCCCTCGTTCCGTAAGCGCCTGCCGATAGGCCGCATCCCGGTGCTGGATATCGACGGCGACCTGATGCCGGAATCCGATGTCATCGCCGAGTATCTTGAGCAGATCTATCCGGAACCCTCGCTGCTGGGCGCGACCCCGCGTGAGAGCGCTCATATCCGTACGATCGCCCGGATCGGCGACGTCTACCTCATGAACAACATGTTCATGCTCTCGCCCCAGAGCCGCGCGGCCGATCGCGATCAGGGAGTTGTGGACCTGCTGGGCGGCCAGGTGGTGCGGAACATAAAGGCTCTCGACAAGATGATTGGGACCGATGGTTACGCCTGCTCGGGCCGCCTCACCCTCGCCGACTGCTCGCTGGTCCCGGCGCTGTTCCTCGTGGAGAACGTCCTTCCGGGCACAGGCGTGGAGAATCCAATCCCCAAGGCCGCCAACGTCGCCGCCTGGTGGGCGTCCATCCAGCAGAACGAGCACGCAGCCAAGACCTTGGCTGAGCTTCACCGCGGGTTGGAGGAACGCCGCGAACTAATCCGCACGGGCGCTTTCGAGAAAATGATGGCCGCGGCGAAGGCCGCCATGCAGGCCTCGGACGCATAGGTCACGGATCAGGAGGCCGGGCTGCTCAGCCGTCCGGCCTCGGCAAGGAGGCTGGCAGATGATCTCAATCGGAACCGCCTACGGAACCCGGCCGAACCGCTGAAGCCGTAGCTCTCGCCCACTCTCGAAAAGGCGGATAGCTACCCCTCTGCGAGGGTTCAGTGTGTCGCCATCCACCTGTTCCGCGGCCGTGACGGCCAGCATGAGGTCATCTCGATTCATTCCCGCGCGATCAGCGAACTTCAGGCCTTGGCGGGCGTTCACAGCTCAGCTGGAGAACGCCCTTGAAACTCGAAAAACTACCGCTGTCCTCGATGGTCGCCGCGTCGGTCATCCTGGTCGGGACCTATTTCCTCGCCCAAGGGGCGGTGAAACTCGCCAGTCTGTGGATCCTGATCTTTGGATCGGTGGTCGTCGCGGTAATCGTTCGTTCGATCGCCGATCCACTCGTGAACCGGTTTGGGTTCAAGGACGGGCTGGCCGTGCTAAGCGCCATCTTGATGATCCTCCTCGCGCTAGGCGGGATCGCTTACCTTTTTGGGCAGCAGATTTCCGAACAGGTTCATCAACTGGCCCTGAAGCTGCCGGGCGCCTGGACCGAGTTCCAGGCGCGACTGCAAGCCTCTCCCGCCGCCGGCCAGATCGTGGAGCAGCTGCAAAAGCTGGGATCAGAGGCCGGGCGCGCGCTCGCGCTCGCGCCGCGTATCGCGCTGGGCGCCGTTTCGGGCTTCGCTATCCTAGTTCTGGTGCTGGTCGCCGGGGTGTTCCTGGCAGCTCAACCCGACCGCGCGCGCGAGGGGGTGCTGGCTATGGCGCCCAAGCCTTCCCGCGCTCGTTTGCGCGAGGTCATGAACACATGCGGCCGCGCTCTGAAGGGCTGGGTGAAGGCGCAGCTATTCGCCATGGTTTTGGTCGGCTCCCTGGTCGGCCTGGGTCTTTGGGCGATCGGCGTGCCGGCTCCCCTCGCCCTGGGCCTGTTCACAGGCTTGGCCCAATTCGTCCCGATTGTCGGCCCAATCTCCGCGGCGGTGCCGGCGCTGCTAGTCGCAGCGAGCGGCGGCACGCAGATGTTGCTGATGACCTTGGCGCTTTTCATCGGCGTTTCCCAGCTTGAGGCCAACCTCATCACTCCCCTCGTCCAGAAGAACTTCGCCTCGCTTCCAGTGGTGCTGGGAATCTTCGCAGTGGTGGGCTTGGGGACGCTGTTCGGCCCTCTGGGAGTGCTGTTCGCAACCCCCCTCACCCTGGTGCTCTACACCGCGATCACCATGCTCTACCGCCAGGACGTTCTTCATGACGAAGAGGCGCACGCGCCGGGTGAGACCTTGGCGTAGTTCGGCCGTATCTACTCCATAACCCACTCCGCCCAATCAGCTTGGACTTGCAGTGTTCATCGAGGTGGTCGGACCAGGCTGGGAAGATGGAAGGAGCGATTCCCCCGGCCAGGGCAGGCTCTCCTGGGACTATTTAGCCCGGACGGCGGCGACGGCGACGCTCGCGATGTCGTGGAGACGCTCTCGATATGCCGAAAGCTCAATCGGCCCATCTGGACCGTGCTTTGCGCCTCTGGTCGCGGCAAGCAGGGTGGCGACCAGGCTCTCGGCCGTTAAGCCCGACGCGTCGATGTCGATTTCTCCAGTGCGGCACGCGGTCTGGAAGACGCGCACAAGCCGCGCCGCATAGGCCGCGTCGGCCTCCCGAGCCAAATCGGCCCCGATTGTGGTCCGAGTGACGTCCAGTTCCGTCAGATGCTCGGAGCGCGCATAGCGTTCCTGCACCGTCCCGCATTGGCGGTCGAGCAACTGATAGAGCTTCTCAGCGAAGGGAAGCTCGGCGTTCTCCGCTTCGTCGCAGAGCCGACTGAGGTCCGCGAGCGTCCGGGCGTGCATGGCTCGAAACACCGCTTCCTTGCCCTCGAAATAGAAATAGAGGGTGCCCTTCGCAACGCCGGCGGCGCGCGCGATGTCGTCCATCGCGGTTCGACGATAGCCGAAGGCGGCGAACAGCCGCTGAGCGGCGTCGAGGATCGCGTTGGCTTTGGCGCGGGTGTCGCCGCAATCTGCGGCCACAGGAAATGTCGCTGGCATCACTAAGTTCTAGGCGGAACTTCGGATTGACAGCAAGGTCGCGGGCGAACCAAATGACCGTATAGACCGAAACGGTCGAGTCCTTGGGAGGCGTCTTATGCGTTTGCGTAAGCCTGGCGCGGCTGGGCCGGAGGTATGCGCGCGGTCTGGGGCCATGACCATGATCCCAATCGACGTCGGAAGAGCCCGGACGACTTCATCCAATAGACTTCAACCCGGCGGGCGAGCGCTATGCGCCGGCCATGATGGGTTCGCTTAACGGCTGAGGCGACGCCTCACGCACCCCCCAACAAAGAGATCCGACATGACTATCGCTCGCCAAATTCATCTCGTTCGCCGCCCACAAGGCGTGCCGGTTCCTGAGGACTTCGCGATCGTCGAGAGGCCCTATGCGGAGGCTGGTGACGGCGAGGTGCTGGTCGAGGCCCTGATGATGTCGGTCGACCCCTACATGCGGCCAAGGCTGGACGCCGACCAGGCTTTGGACGCGCCTCTGCTGGGAGGCGGGATCGGCCGCGTGGTCCAGTCGCGGAACGAGCGGTTCAAGGAAGGCGATCTCGTCCGTCACGGGGCTGGATTCCAGGAACGCTTTGCGTCCAACGGCAAGGGCCTGTCGGTGCTGAACCGCGATCCGTCCCTGCCCTTGTCGGTCTATATGCACGCGCTAGGGGCTACGGGGATCACCGCCTATGGCGGGCTGCTGGAAACCGGCGCGCTGAAGGACGGCGAGCAGGTGTTCATCTCCACGGCGGCCGGCGCCGTGGGCTCGGTCGCCGCCCAGATCGCCAAGATCAAGGGCTGCTATGTGGTGGGATCCACGGGCTCCGAGGACAAGGCGGCTTGGTTGCGCGATGAGCTGAAGCTCGACGCGGTGATCAACTACAAGACCCAACCGCTGGCCGAGGCCCTGGCCAAGGCCACGCCGAAGGGGCTCGACGTCTATTTCGAAAATGTCGGCGGCGCGCATCTAGACGCCGCTCTGCCGAGGATGAACGTCCGGGGCCGCATACCCGTCTGCGGGATGATCTCCACCTACAACGGCGGCGGCGAAGGCGTGAAGAACCTCTTCAGCCTTATCTATGGCCGGATCCGGATGGAGGGTTTCGTGGCGAGCGATTTTGCCCACCTCAACGCCGCTTTCCTGGCCGACATGACCGGTTGGCTGAAGGACGGATCCATCAAGTACCAGGAAACGATCCTGGACGGCTTCGAGCGCGCGCCGGAGGGGCTTATCGGCCTCTTTGCGGGCCAGAACGCCGGTAAGATGCTCATTCACATCGCAGACTGACCCAGCGCCTCCTCCTCGCCTTCGCCCGCCGGAAGCCGAAATGATCCAGCTAGTCCCGACCGTCATCGACTATCGCTCGCTAGATGAGCTTTCGGCGGGCCAAGGCGCCGCGCCGGCGGTGACCGCGACATGACTGTCGTCGTCACCGGCGGCACAAAGGGCATCGGCCTGGCGATCGCCGAACGCCTGGCGCGGCCAGAAGAGCCGCTGCTTCTGGCCTATCGGTCCGACGACGCTGCCGCAGAGGCGGCCAAGATGCGGTTGGCTCCGACCGGCGCGAAGGTGACGACGATCCGAGCGGACGTCGGCCAGATCGAGGGCGCGGCGGCCGTCATGACCGCGGCGACCGACATCGCCGAGGGCCCGATCCATCTGGTGCACAGCGCCGCCATGATCTACCCGACCAGCTTGCTGCAGGCAGATCTGGCGAAGTTCACCCAGGCCATCCAAATAAACGGCCTGTCGCTGCTCTACCTTGTGCAAAAGGCAGCGCCCCTGCTTCAGCGAGGCAGCAGCATTGTCTTCATCTCGAGCGCAGGCGCCCGGACGGCGCAACCCAACTATGGCGCCTTGGGAGCCGGCAAGGCGCTGGCCGAGAGCTTGGTGCGCTACCTAGTGCCGGAACTCGCCCCCATGGGGGTGCGGATCAACGCCGTGGCGCCGGGTCTCGTCGATACGACTTCCGTCGCCGGCATGGTGGGTGGCGAGGACGCAGCGCAACGAGCGCTTGAGCGCGCCGCGCGGACCAACCCCTCGGGGCGCATCAGCCGAGACAGCGACTACGCGGCCCTTGTCGAGTTCCTGCTGAGCCCTGACGCAGAATTCATTCAAGGTCAGGTGATCCACGCCAACGGGGGCGCCTACGTCTCTGCCTAGGTCAACGCTGCGTGCCCGGCGAGGTCAGGGCGCAACGACCGTTCCAAACTTGAGGGTGTTGATAGTGACGAGACTTGAAGCGTTGGCGCAGCTCACTGGGCCGGGACTTCCCTATGAGTTGGTGGAAATCGAAGCGCTGGGCCGCCGGGTGCAGGCGTTCAAGAACGCGCCAGTGAATTTGCGCGAGCTGTTCGAGACAGGACGCAGCGACCTGCCGTTCATCGTATATGAGAACGAGCGGCTGACCTTCGAGCAGGCCTGGCAGGCCTCCCAGACGCTCGCGGCGGCGATGGTGGCCGACTATGGCGTAGATAAGGGAGACCGCGTCGCGATCTCCATGCGCAACTATCCGGAGTGGATCATCGGGTTCATGGCCGCGACCTCGATCGGGGCGATCGCGGTGGCGATGAACGCGCTGTGGCAGCCACACGAGATGGAGTACGGCCTGAAGGACAGCGGAGCCAAACTGCTGCTCGCCGATCAGGAACGGCTGGATCGGCTCGCGGCCTGCGACGCGCCGGCCGAGTTGAACGTGATCGCGGTGCGTGCGACCAAGCCGCTTGCGCCCGGCGCGCGCAGCTATGACGCGGTGATGGCGGGGGCCGAAGGAGCCGCCCAGCCGAAGCGCGAGGTAAGGCCCGACGACGACGCCATCATGCTCTACACCTCCGGCTCGACGGGGCATCCCAAGGGCGCGGTCTCGACCCACCGGAACATCATGAGCGCGCTGCTGTCCTGGGAGTTGGACGCGCAGGCCGGCATGCTGGCCGGATTTTCGCCGGTGGCGGGCGGCCCGCAGCCGGCGGCGCTACTGTCGATCCCTCTGTTCCACGTCTCGGGGTTGCACGTCAGCCTGTTGCAGAGCTTCCGGGCGCAGCGGCGCCTGGTCTGTATGTACAAGTGGGATCCAGCCCAGGCCGTGGACATCATAGAGCGCGAGCAGATCACCGGCTTCAACGGCCCGCCGGCCGTGACCGGCGACCTTGTGGAGATCGCCCGCCGCGATGGGCGCGACCTCAGCTCGCTGGTCGCCGTGGGCGGTGGTGGGGCCAGCCGCGCGCCCGAGCAGGTCCGCGCCATCGACAAGGCCTTCCCGAACGCCGCGCCCAACACCGGCTGGGGCATGACCGAAACCAACGCCATCGGGACCTCCATCGCCGGCGCCGACTATCTGGCCCATCCGGCCAGTTCGGGCCGGGTGTCCGGGGTGCTGGATATCCGCATCGTCGACGAGGCGGGTGTGACGCAGCCGGCCGGGACACGTGGCGAGCTGCAAATTCGCGGCGCCTCGATCATGCGCGGTTACTGGAACCGGCCCGACGCCAACGACGACACCTTCGTCGACGGCTGGATGCGGACTGGGGACGTGGCATATGTGGACGCCGAGGGCTTCGTCTTCATCGTCGACCGGATCAAGGATCTGGTCATTCGCGGCGGAGAAAACATCGGCTGCGGGGCCGTCGAGGCGGCGCTTCTGGAACATCCCGACATCCTGGAAGCCTGCGTCTATGGCGTGCCGGACGACCGGCTGGGCGAGGAGGTTGGCGCGACGCTCTACACGCGGGCCAAGCTGGAGGACTCGGCCTTGAGGTCATTTCTCGAGCCCCGCCTCGCGCGGTTTGAGATTCCTCGGTACTTCCACTTCTCCGACGCTCCGTTGCCGCGCATCGCCTCGGGCAAGATCTTCAAGCGTCAGCTTCGAGATGAAGCTGAACAACGCCAGGCCGCCGCGGTCGCACCGACCACGCGAGCCACTGTCTCCGACATCGTTGCAGGTTCATAATGCTGACAGTCCATCATCTGGGCGTTTCACAGTCGGAACGTATCGTCTGGCTCTGCGAAGAACTCGGGATTGACTACGTGCTTAAGCGCTACGATCGGGTTCCTCCGGGGCGCGGGCCGGCGCCGCCAGACTACAAGTCGCTGCATCCCCTGGGCACGGCGCCGATCATCACGGACGGCGATGTGGTCCTGCCCGAGTCCGGCGCGATCATGGAATACATCATCGGCAAGTACGGGGCCGGCCGGCTGGCGGTAGGCCCGGAGGCCTCGAACTTCGCCGACTATCTGTTCTGGTTCCACTTCGCCAACGCCTCAATGCTGCCCAGCCAGACCGGGGCGCCTCGGGAAGGCGTTGAGGAAAGCCCGCGCGCTCAGTTCATGCGAGCGCGCTCCGATCGCGCCTGGGCGCTGGTGGAGGCGCGGCTCGGCGCTTCAGCCTATTTCGCGGGGGACGAGTTCTCGGCGGCCGACATCATCATGGGCTTCGCCCTGACCACCATGCGGGTTTTCGCGCCCCGCGATCTGTCTCCCTATCCAAACATCCTGGCCTATCTCAAGGTCATCGGGGCGCGGCCGGCCTACCAGCGCGCCATGGAGAAGGGCGACCCGCAGCTGACTCCCCTGTTGAGCTGAAGGCTTGCCCTGACGTGCTTGGGCTTAGAGGCGGCTTTGGACCGATTGCGAAGATGCTGGCGGCGCCGTCAGTGCGCCGTTCATCGGTCTGGAACCGACATTCGTAGGCGGGGTTGAAAAAGGGTCCCTGAGGAGAACCTGATGAGCGATCAGAACCAAAACCCAAAGCCGCAAGCTACTCCATCCCCTCTGTTGCGTGATGATGAGCAACTGAAGCCAACTCCGGTCGATCCTAAGAGGGACGACCGCGGGGGACTCTCAACCGGCGTCGACACCGGCGCCATCCAACCAGGCAAGACTGGCGACGCGCGCATTTAACTCCGCGCGCATTCGGCTCTGGCGCAGCTACAGCGCCCAGAGCCGAAGGCGGGTCCAGATCAGTCAGGACGGCTGACCAATCGCATGAGATGGCGGGCTATACAGAAGCGGCCGCCTCGCAATCTTTGGCCAGATTTTCGCCCCCGCCAAGCTCTGGACCACCCGACTTCAGTGTCAGCCGGCGACCGCATCTACGAGTGATGGCCCACTGACTTGGTCTTGATCTGAGCGATCGCCCGCCCTGCGTCGAACGAACCTACCTTTGAGGAATGCATCATGAAGTCATACGGCGTCGCCGGGGTCGTGCTGGCCGTGGGTTGCCTGCTGTCAGCGCCTTCGGCCGTTGCAGCACCGTCAAAATTTGGCCTGGAGTACCGCGTGGAACGCGCAAGCTCGGCCAAGCTCAGCCTGGACACCTGCCTCGGTGTCGCCAAGCGCGAGTCCGCCAAGCTTGGATACGCACCGGCGGTGGAAAATCGCTATCCGGGCCAACTTGCCGTCTTCGCCTCCGGTCCCGCAGCAGGCGGCGCGTCCCTGATGGTCTACTGCATCGCCGTGGACCAAAAGACCGCCTTTGTCGTGCAAGCCATTGACTACAGTCAGCCAAATAGCCCCGCCGCCAAGCGCACCGCCGATCGGGTGCACGCAGCCCTGCTATCGGCTAGCCAGAGTTAAGGTAGAAATCACTCAAGCAGACGCCTCCGCCGCCCAGCATCTCTAGGCGATGCAGGGCGGCGGGTTGGCTGCCCCGAAACCCGTTTTCGCCGACCGAGGAATGCGGGGTGTCCGCCGCCAAAATGCACGCTAAGGTGTGTTTTCAGGGCGAGGAGAATTGCGTTGATGTCCAGAATTTCCAGAACACTTCCCATCGCGGCCATTAGTGTCCTGATGCTTGCAAGCTGCGAGCATTCCGCGTCGAACGCACCTGGCGCATCAATCGGGGTGGGCAACCCCTATCCCGTCAGCAACTACGTTTGCGAGGACGGCACACGCCTTGCGGTAAGGCTGATGGGCGATCGCGCCTCGGTGTCTGTCAACGACGCGCCCGCAGTCGATCTCCCATCCATGGGCTCCGAAGGAACAACCTTTTCGAACGGTCAGCGGACGCTGACCATCGTACAGGGGCGCCTCTCATGGGGTGTTGGTCGAGCTGTGCCAACGGCCTGCACTGGCGGATAACCTCCGCCCCGCTGGACGTTCGATGGCTGTGTCGCGCAGCAATCTAGGAGATACGCCAGGTGGGTTCGATGATCGGCCTATCAGCGTCCAGGCCATCGTCTTGACCGCCTTCGGCGCCGAGCATCGACAGAGCCTTGGCCCGGCGCTCCGAGCCATTCCTTCATGCCGTCGGCACAGTTCCGCCGTCGATGAGGTATTCCGCACCGGTGATGGATGCGGCCCGGTCGGAGGCAATGAAGGCGATCAGGTTCGCAACCTCCTCGGGCTTGGTGGGACGACCAAGCGGGATCCCGCCAAGCGATTGCATGATGATGCGCTTTCCGCCCTCGCGATCGACGCCGGCGTCCCGGGCTAGACGATCGGCCAGGGCCACGGCCGCCTCGGTCTCGATCCACCCGGGCGCCACGCGCACCACGCGCACGCCCTGGGGGGCGACCTCTTTCGAGAGGCTCTTGCTGTAGACCGATAGCGCCGCCTTGGCCGAGGCGTAGGCGGTGGTCGCTTCTGGAAGCGGCATCAGCCGTTGGATCGACGTCACATGGACCACCACGCCGCGCCCCTGCTCCGCCATTCCCGGCACAAGCGCTCGGTCCAGGCGAACTGCGGGCATCAGATTGAGGTCGAACTCCTTGGCCCAGGCCTGGTCGTCCAGGGCGGTGAACCCGCCGGCCGGAGCAGAAGAGCCGCCGAGCATGTGGATGAGGATGTCGATCCCGCCCAACCGCTTCTGTGCGGCGGAAGCGACGCTCGCGCAGCCCTCTTCGGTGCTGAGATCCGCAGCGACGAACATATCGTCCGCGGCGCCGTCCGCCGCCGAGCGCGCGACGGTCAGGACCTGTCCGCCTAACTCGCGGAACAGCGCCACAGTGGCCGCGCCCGCGCCGCGGGTGCCGGACGTAACTAGGGCTCGTTTGCCCCCCAGGGACAGGAACCCGTTCATGCGCCGATCTCCAGAGCCTTGATCTGATTGTCTTGCAGCCAGAAGAGGAACGTCAGGGTCGCGGGGCTGCCGGGGAAATCCCCGGTCGCCAGCGCGCGGACCGCGGTTGCATCGCCGGCATGGCTGACCTCCAGCGGCTGAAGGGTCGTCCGATACCGGGCCTTCGTCTCCGCCCACCAGGCGCCGATGGCCGTCCGGCCCGAATAGGTGTGGCCTTCGTCAAGGACAGTGGCTTCCGGCGAGAAGGCGGCGACAAGCCGGTCGCGAGCGCCGCGGGCGTCCGCATCGAAATAGGTTTCAATGGAAGGGTGCAGTTCCATGCCTTGCTCCTTGTTGCGTCGCCTATCTAGCTAGTCCTCGACAGCTATCGCGATAAGCAGGACAAACAGGGACCTGGCATCGTGGAAAACGGGACAATGCTTCGATTGGGCCTAAGCGATCTTGAAGCCGTATTAGCGATCGCCCGCCGGGCCTCGTTCCGCCGCGCCGCCCTCGACCTGGGGATGTCCGCCACCGCGCTCAGCAACGCCGTCGCCAAGCTGGAGGCAGAACTCGGCGTGCGCCTGTTCAACCGGACGACGCGGAGCGTTGCGCTGACGGACGCCGGACGCCGTTTCGT
>NZ_JAUXXE010000019.1 GCF_030681155.1 Phenylobacterium sp.
CCAGCGAAGCCTATGGCCAGACCCTGGCCGGCGCTTCGAAGTCCCTCGCGGATATGGACGAGCCGGCGGACTTGAGGACCATGGTCGACAACCTCAGCGTTGCGACCAAGCGGGTCCAACGCGAGAACAAGTCGCTCGAACAGCGGCTTTCGGAGTCCACCTCCGAGGTAGCGAAACTACGCGAGCACCTAGAGCAGGTTCGGCGCGACGCCACGACTGACGGCCTGACCAACCTGGCCAACCGCAAGGCGTTCGACGAGGAATTGGCGCGAGCCTGCGCTGACGCCGAGGCCGACGGTTTGAGTTTGACCCTGGCGGTCATCGACATCGACCACTTCAAGAACTTCAACGACACCTGGGGGCACCAGACCGGCGACCAGGTGATCCGCTATGTCGCCAGCGTCATTGGCCGCGTCGGCGCCCCGCCGCGCTTCGCCGCGCGCTACGGCGGTGAGGAGTTCGCGCTGATTTTCCCGCGCGAAAGCGCCGAGATCGCGGCCGTGGTGCTCGAGGAAATCCGCGAGGAAGTCTCCTCGCGCATGCTCAAGCGTCGCTCCACCAATGACGATCTGGGAGCCATCACCGTCTCAGCGGGCCTGGCTGAGATGCGTCGTGGGGAAAGCGCTCACAGCTTGATGGAACGCTCTGACAGCGCGCTCTATGTCTCCAAGCGTTCGGGCCGCAATCGCGTGACCAGCGCCGAGACGGTGCAGACCGCCGCCTGACCCCGCTTTTGTCCTAGCCTGACGCCGGGGTATCCTCGTTTAGATCGTCCAAAGAGACGCACGAGGGAGCGAGCCATGGCCTATTCCAAGATCAAGACGTCGGTGAACGACGGCATCGCCGTGGTGACCCTGAACGACACCGCCACACTGAACGCAGCTGGCCTCGACCTGATGGCCGAGTTGCAGGACGCCTTCGAGGCCCTCAAGGGCGACGAGACGGTGCGGTGCGTGGTGCTGACCGGTGAAGGGCGCGGTTTCTGCTCAGGCGCGAACCTCTCCGGCCGCGGCGGACCGGGCGCCGAGGCGCCAGATCCCGAAGGCCCCGATGCTGGAGCTGCCCTGGAAACCATCTACAACCCCTTCGTCACCTCGCTCCGGGAATATCCGATCCCGATCGTCACGGCGGTCAATGGCGTAGCCGCGGGCGTCGGTTGCTCGCTGGCCCTGATGGGGGACATCATCGTCGCCGCCGAGAGCGCCTACTTCCTGCAAGCCTTCCGCCGGATCGGCCTGGTGCCGGATGGCGGCTCGACCTATTTGCTGCCCCGGCTGATCGGCAAGGCGCGCGCCATGGAGATGGCTCTGCTGGGCGACAAGATCCCGGCCAAGACGGCCCTCGAATGGGGCCTGGTCAACCGCTGCGTTCCCGACGACCAGTTGATGGCCACAGCAATGGAATTGGCCAAGGCGCTGGCCACCGGCCCCAAAGCGCTGGGCGCCATCCGCAAGCTGGTCTGGCAAAGCCTGGACGAGGAGTGGGCCGAGCAGCTTCACGCCGAGCGGGTCGCCCAGAAGCACGCCGGCCGCACGGAAGACAGCCGCGAAGGCATTCTCGCCTTCCTCCAGAAGCGCCCAGCGGCGTTTACGGGCCGCTAGGCGCCGGCGCGGGCCCGCTCGCGCCGCACCCATATCGTCTCGGCGGCCGCCACCACGACCAGCACTGCCGAGATAAGGCCGCTCAAGACCACGGGCGTCATTCTCATCGCGAGAGCCGCCAGGACCGCGAGGGCCAAAAGGCCCCCGAGATGTGCGCGCGGCAAGCGTCCCGTCGTGGCGCTTCGAAACAGCAGATCGCCCAGCAGGTAGAGCCCAGGCCCCACCAACAGGACAGCGGCGGTGCTGAGGTGCATATGACCGTGCGGATGGGCCAGGGTCAGCTCGTCCCCGACCGCGGTGACCACCACCCCGGCGATCAAGGGCAAGTGAATGTAGGTGTAGGCCAGCCGCGCCACCCGCCCGGGATCGCTTGAGGAGACAAACTGCGTGCTGGCGCGCTCGGCGGCGGCGTCGAAGTAGATCCACCACATCGCCACGCTGCCGACGAGGGCGGCCAGGAATGCGCCGATCACTCCAGCGCTGGGCTCCAGATTGGCCGCCGTCGCCCCCGTGACCAGGATCGACTCGCCCAGGGCGATGATGACGAACAGCGCGCACCGTTCGGCCATGTGCGCGCCCTCGACGTCCCAGTCGGCTGTCGTCGAACGGCCCAGGCCCGGCGTCCAGAAGCCCAGCGACGGCGCGGCGAAATCGATCAACATGGCGCACGCCCAAAGGGCCAGCCGTGCGCCCTCGTCCGCGAAGCCGCCGGCGATCCACAGCACGCCGGACCCGGCCAGCCAGGTCGTGATCCGCTTGAAATTCCGATAGTTGCCCTCGTTGTGGCCGCGCAGGGCCCACATCACGAACAGCGAGCGCCCGACCTGCATGAAGACGTAGGCGCCGGCGAAGGCCAGGCCGCGGTCCTCGAACGCCCGAGGCAGCGAGGTCGAGAGCATCAGGCCCCCAAGCATGAGGACCAAGAGCATCAACCGGACGGGCGTGCGGTCCGGCTCCAGCCAATTGGTGATCCAGCAAGTGTAGATCCATACCCACCAAACCGCGAGGAACAGCAGGGCGGTTTGGATGGCGCCAAGCGGCGTTAGATGTTCAAGCAGCGAATGTGAGAGCTGGGTGATCGCGAAGACGAAGACGAGATCGAAAAACAGCTCGATATAGGTGACACGATTATGCTCGTGCCCCGTGCGTTTCCGCTGCAGGTCCGCCCGCGCCCCGATCATGCCCAGCCTCCGCTATCGCGTGACGCCAAGTCTAGGGAAGCGCGGCGCGCGCGCCAGCGGCGCGTTACAAACGTTGAGGCGACCGCAGCCGGCTAGGCGTCGTGGGCCTTGGCCGGCTCGATGGTGACGCTTTCACCGCAGCCGCAGGCGTCAGTCTCGTTCGGGTTCTGGAAGGTGAACTTCGACGACAGCTTGGTGGTCACATAATCGATTTCGGTGCCGATCAGGAACAGCACCGCCTTGGGCTCGATAAGGATGGTCACGCCCTTGTCCTCGACCACCTCGTCCAGGAGACCAGTGGTCTCAGCATATTCCAGAATGTACTCCTGACCGGCGCAGCCGCTGTTCTTCACGCCCACCCGCAGGCCCGCATAGGGCTTCTCGGCCTTCTCCATGATCTCGCGAACACGGGCGGCCGCAGCGTCGGTCAGGGTGACGACTTTCGGCCGGGGGCGGCGGACGCGGGGCGCGGGCGTGAGGTTAAGGTCGGTCATGCTCAGCCTTATATGGTGTCAGAACATGTTGAGTTGAAGCTTCGCCTCGTCGGACATCCGAGATGGATCCCACGGCGGGTCGAAGACCAGATCAACTTTCACTTCGCCGATCCCCGGAATTTCCTTCACCGCGTCCTGCACCCAGCCCGGCATCTCGCCGGCCACAGGGCAACCCGGGGCGGTCAGGGTCATATCGATGGCGACGTTCTTCTCGTCCGAAACATCGACCTTGTAGATGAGGCCAAGCTCGTAGATGTCGACCGGGATTTCCGGGTCGAACACCGTCTTCAGCTTCTCGATCAGCTGATCCGTCAGAGCATCAAGCTCCGCCTGGCTCAGCGGAGTCGTGCTGGTCGGTTCGATGGCGGTCGCGTCATCCATAAGCATGCTCAAGCAAAAAAGGCCCGGGTGCGGTTCAGGGCGTCGACGAAGAAGTCGGCCTCCCCTTCCGTATTATATAGGGCGAAGGAAGCCCGAGCGGAGGATGTAACGCCGAAACGTCGCATCAGGGGCTCGGCACAATGGGTTCCGGCGCGAACCTCGACGCCGTAGCGGTCCAGGATCTGGGCCACGTCGTGAGCATGCGCTCCGTCGATGGTGAAGGACAAGATCGCGCCCTTGCCCGGCGCATCGCCCAGCACCCGCAGCCAGTTGGCGCCGCTCAGGCCCTCCCGGACCCGGGCGTAGATCTTCGCTTCGTGCGCAGCAATTGCCTCGCGGTCGAGGCCGTTCAGCCATTCAATGGCCGCGCCCAGCCCAATCGCCTCGATGATCGGCGGAGTGCCGGCTTCGAACCGGTGCGGCGGGTCGGCATAGGTGATCTTCTCGAGGCTGACCTCGCCGATCATCTCACCGCCGCCTTGATACGGCGGGAGGGCGGCGAGTTCGGCGGCCTTACCGTAGAGAACGCCGATACCCGTGGGGCCATAGAGCTTGTGGCCCGAGAAGACGTAGAAATCGACGTCCAGCGCCTTCACGTCCACCGGCATGTGGACAATGCCCTGGCACCCGTCCAGCAGCACCTTGGCCCCGGCGGCATGCGCCTGGGCGATGATCTCCGCGACCGGATTGATGGTGCCGAGCACATTGGACATGTGCGTCACCGCGACGACCTTGGTCCGCGCCGTCAGCAGCCCCGGCAAGGCCTCCATATCCAGGCGGCCGTCATCGAGTACGGGGATGAACTTCAGGACCACGCCGAGGCGCTCGCGCAGGAAGTGCCACGGCACGATATTGGCGTGGTGCTCCATCTCGCTGAGCACGATCTCGTCGCCGGCCTTCAGACTGGCGCCGATCCCGGCCGCGACCAGGTTGATCGCCTCGGTTCCGCCCTTGGTGAAGACGATCTCGCCAAGCTCAGCGTTGATGAAGGTCGCGACCGACTTGCGGGCGGCCTCGTAGGCGTCGGTGGTCTCGTTAGCCAGGGTATGCAGGCCGCGGTGCACGTTGGCGTAGGAATGCTCCATGACCCTGGTCATGGCCTCGATCACCGCGCGCGGCTTCTGGGCCGATGCGCCGCTATCCAGATAGACCAGCGGCTTGCCATTGATCTGACGGCTGAGGATCGGAAAGTCGGCGCGGACCGCTTCGACGTCAAAGGCCATGGTCAAAGCCCCAAGCCCTTGGCGGCCCAAGCCTTGGCCACCTCGCGTGCGCCGTCATGTTCGATCCGGTCGATGACCTCGCCGACAAACGCCTCGGTCAGCAGGCCTCTAGCGACGTCCTCGGGCATGCCGCGTTGCTGGGCGTAGAACAGCGCGTCCTCGTCGAAGGCGCCGATGGTGTTGCCGTGGGCGCATTGAACATCGTCGGCGAAGATCAGCAGTTCAGGCTTGGCGTCGATCTCGGCCTTGTCCGACAGGATCAGCGCATGGTGGCCCATCCGCGCGTCGGTGCGGTCGGCGCCCTCGGCCACGACGATCCGGCCCTGGAACACGCCGCGCGACTGGTCGCGCACCACGCCCTTGGTCAGCTGGCTGGTCGTCCCATCGACACCCTGGTGCTCGACCACGGTGGTCAGGTCCGCGTGACGCTTGTCGGCCAGCAGATAGGCCGCGTCTAGGCGAACGCTGGCGCCCGCGCCCGGATGAGCAACGCGAGTTTCGATACGTTGACGCCGCGCGCCGTCGGTCAGCACCGTCTGCGCCAGCTGAGCGCCCGCGCCGAGCGTCACATCAGCCGTCGAAACGCTGACCGCATTGACGCCGTCAGCGGCCAGAATGATCCGCTCCAGGCGGCCGTTGGCGCCCACTGAGATCTTGAGATCCAGGTTGGCGACATAGTCGGCGTCATCGCCCTCGTAGCTTTCCAGCAGGATCAGGTTGGCGCCTTCCGCCAACTCGATCTGCGCGGTGGCGGAGTGCGATCCGCCGCCCAGCGCCGCAAAGTGAAGCGCCACGACATAGGGCGCCGCTGAAGCGCTGCGGATCACCACCGGATCGCTGGCGTTGACGACATGGATCGGCAGATTGGCGAGGCCTGCGAACGGCCCGACCGGCGCCTCGCCCACGAAGGGCTGCGACGGCGGCGGAAGAACGCGCAGCAGGCCGCGCAGGTCGGTCCACTTCCAGTCTTCGTCACGCTTGCTCGGCAGCAGGGTGACGTCGCTGGCCTTAAGGGCGGCGGCTAGGCTCAAGCTGCCCTCGCGTACTTGTCGTACCCTTCGCGTTCCAATTCGTGCGCCAGTTCAGGGCCGCCGCTCTCGGCGATACGGCCGCCGGCCAACACATGGACGCGGTCGGGTTTGATGTAGTCGAGCAGCCGCTGATAGTGGGTGATCACCAGCATCGCCCGGTCCGGGCTGCGCATCGCGTTCACGCCGTCGGCGACAATCTTCAGGGCGTCGATATCGAGGCCGGAATCTGTCTCGTCCAGGATCAGGAAGCGCGGCGAAAGCATCGCCATTTGAAAGATTTCCATCCGCTTCTTCTCACCGCCCGAGAAGCCGACGTTCAGCGCTCGCTTGAGCATTTCGAAATCGATCTTCAGTGAGGCGGCTGTCGTGCGGGCGAGCTTCAGGAACTCCGGCGCGGTGATCTCGGCCTCGCTCCGCGCCTTGCGCTGGGCGTTCATCGCGGTGCGGATGAAGGTCAGGGCCGGAACGCCTGGGATCTCCAGCGGATATTGAAACGACAGGAAGACGCCGCGCGCGGCGCGTTCGCTCGGGTCGAGCGACAGCAGGTCTTCCCCGTCCAGCGTCGCGGTTCCCTCGGTCACTTCGTAGCCCTGGCGACCGGTCAGCACATAGGACAGCGTCGACTTGCCGGCCCCGTTCGGCCCCATGATCGCATGGACCTCCCCGGCCGGGACGTCGAGCGTCAGGCCCTTCAGGATCGGCTTGCCATCGATCTCAGCGTGCAGGTTGGAAATCGAAAGCATCAGTTCGTCTCGTCGGCCAGATATTGCGCCATCACGTCGAGGGCTTCCTCGACCGTGTTCACCAACTTCGCCTTGCGCGGCGCGGCGGTGGGGGTGCTTGCGGTGCGTTTGTCGCCGGCCCGGACGTTGATGGTCCCGGCCTCGAAATAGGCGTCGATCAGATAGTCATCGTGATGCAGGCTGACCGTGTAGCGGCGGATCTCCAGGGCTAGGCCCTTGTCCCGCAGGAAGGCCTCGTCCTCGCTGAGCGTGCTGTAAAGCTGCTCGGCGCGCGCCAGGTCTTCTTCCTGCTGCCGACGTTCGGCCTCCTCGCGGGCATGGCGGGCGGCGTCGCGGCGGGCATGCTCGGCTTCGAAGGCGCGGCGGAGGGACATCGTGCGGCTCTCAGGTGTTGCGAGGGTCATCCGACGGACCCCTCAAGGGAAATAGCGACAAGCTTCTGGGCTTCCACGGCGAACTCCATGGGCAGCTCCTGCAGCACGTCCTTGACGAAGCCGTTGACCAGAAGCTGCACGGCCTCCTCCTGGGAGAGCCCGCGCTGCATAGCGTAGAACAACTGGTCTTCGGACAGTTTGGTGGTCGTGGCCTCGTGCTCGAACACGCACTGGCCATTGCGCGCCTCGACATAGGGCACGGTGTGGGCCGCGCAGGTCTTGCCGATCAACAGGCTGTCGCACTGGGTGAAGTTCCGCGCGCCCTTGGCCTTGGGGTGAGCCGAGACCAGACCGCGATAGGTGTTGGACGACCGGCCCGCGCTGATCCCCTTGGAGATGATCCGCGAGCGGGTGTTGGCGCCCAGGTGGATCATCTTGGTGCCGGTGTCGGCCTGCTGGCGACCATTGGTGATGGCGATCGAGTAGAACTCGCCGACGCTGCTCTCGCCGCGCAGAATGCAGGATGGATATTTCCAGGTGATCGCCGAGCCGGTTTCGACCTGGGTCCAGGACACCTTGGCGCGGTCGCCGCGGCAATCGGCGCGCTTGGTGACAAAATTGTAGATGCCGCCCTTCCCGGTTTCCGGGTCGCCCGGATACCAGTTCTGGACCGTGGAATATTTGATCTCGGCGTCGTCGAGGATGATCAGTTCGACCACGGCGGCGTGAAGCTGGTTCTCGTCGCGCATGGGGGCGGTGCAGCCCTCCAGGTACGAGACGTACGAACCCTTGTCGGCGATGATCAGGGTGCGTTCGAACTGGCCGCTATTTTCCGCATTGATGCGGAAATAGGTCGAGAGCTCCATGGGGCAACGCACGCCCGGCGGCACATAGACGAAGCTGCCGTCGGAGAAGACCGCGGCGTTCAGGCAGGCGTAGTAGTTGTCGGAGACCGGCACCACCGAGCTCAGATACTTCTTCACCAGCTCCGGGTGCTCGCGGATCGCCTCGCTCATCGAGCAGAAGATCACCCCGGCCTCGGCCAGCTCCTTCTTGAAGGTGGTGACGACCGAGACGCTGTCGAACACTGCATCGACCGCATAGCGCGGCGCGCCCTTCACCCCGGCCAGCACTTCCTGCTCGCGCAGCGGAATGCCCAGCTTGGCGTAGGTCGCCAGGATGTCGGGGTCGACTTCGTCGAGGCTGGCGGGGCCGGTCTTCTCCTTCGGCGCGGCGTAGTAGTAGCTGTCCTGATAGTCGATGCGCGGGAAGTAGACCTTGGCCCACTCCGGCTCGTCCATGGCCAGCCAGCGCTCATAGGCGTCCAGCCGGTATTCCAGCATCCATTCCGGCTCGTTCTTCTTGGCCGAGATGAAGCGCACGATGTCGGTGGACAGCCCTTTGGGCGCGAAGTCCTGCTCGATATCCGTGACGAAGCCGTGCTTGTACTTCTCAAGGCTTTCGACGTGTTCGACGGTTTGTTTGACGGCGGCCATTACTCTAACTCCTCACGCCGCCGGCGCGCGGTGACGCGCGGCGTGACGGGAATGAACTTGTTCCCAGGCGGCGGCGAAGGCCGCCCAATCCTGCTCAGTGGTGGCCCAGCCGCCTGAAACGCGGATCGCGCAGCTGGCTAGGTCATCCAGGCCCATGGCGACGAGCACGTGGCTCGCCTTCACCTTGCCCGACGAACAGGCCGAGCCGGCGCTGACCATGATCCCGGCCAGATCCAGAGCCATCACCTGCAACTCCGCACCATAACCGGCGGCGGCGATGCATAGGGTGTTGGGCAGGCGCACGACGCTCTCGCCGATCACGACCGCCCCCTGCGCCTTGAGGCGCTGGGCGGCGGCGTCGCGCCAGCCGGCCTGAATTTCCTTGTCGCGCAACGAGGCCATGGCCGCGGCGCCAAAGCCGGCGATCCCGGCGACATTCTCGGTTCCGGCCCGGCGCCCGCGCTCCTGCCCGCCGCCATGTTGGCGACGCACCATGGTGGCGCGGGGGCCAAAGGTCAGCGCCCCGACGCCCTGCGGCCCGCCCAGCTTGTGAGCCGAAACGACCAGGGTGTCCGCGCCTAAGGCGCGGCTGTCGGTGATGATCTTGCCCGCCGCCTGAATGGCGTCAACGTGCAGCCAGCCGTCAGCGGCGCGAACGATTTCAGAGGCTTCACGCACCGGCTGAATGACGCCGGTCTCGTTGTTGGCAAGCATCAGGGCCAGGAAGGGCCGGCCGTCGGCGGCGTCCCAGTTCGCGAGCCGCGCGCTCAGCCATTCGAGATCGGCGACGCCATCGGCGGTCACCGGCAGATATTCCACCGCCGCACCGCTCGCCTTGGCGCTTTCCAGCACACTGTCGTGCTCAACGGCGCTGACGATCAGGCGTTTGGAGCCGGTGGCGACAGCGCTCTCGATTGCCAGGGCGTTGGCTTCAGTGCCGCCTGACGTGAAGATCACGGTCGAGGCCGGGCCGCCGACCAGGGCGGCGACCTCATTGCGGGCATGTTCGACGATCGCGCGGGCCGAACGCCCGGCCGCGTGCACCGACGACGGATTTCCGCCTACCGCGAAGGCGCGCGTCATCGCGTCGATCGCCTCGGGGCGGATCGGCGCGGTCGCGTTGTAGTCGAGATAGATGCTGCTCATGCGGCCCTCGACTCCCGGTCGGACAAGCGTCCGCTGACCAGGTCCTCGAGCGACACCGAGGCGAGATAGGTTTCGAGCTGCCGACCCATCTCTTCCCAGAGGTCATGGGTCATGCAGCGCTCGCCCTTGAGCATGCAGCCCTTGCTCTTGCCGCACCGGGTGGCGCGCAGGGGCTCATCCACGGCCATGACGATGTCGGCGATATTGGTGTGCTCGGCCTCGCGGGCCAGCCGGTAACCGCCACCTGGGCCACGCAGGCTTTTGACCAGGCCGCGACGGCGCAGGCGGGCGAAAAGCTGTTCGAGGTAGGAGAGCGAAATCTGTTGGCGGGCGGCGATTTCAGCCAGGGTCACGGCGCGATCGCCCTCGGCCAGCGCGGCCTGACGGCGCGCAAGATCGGCCATGGCCATCACCGCATATCGTCCCTTGGTCGAAAGGCGCATGTCGCTCCGTATAACCTCAGTGCTTTTTTTCGAGCTTTTGGCACAGCCCGTATGTTACAGGCCCCGGCTTGCACGGGGCTTGTCGCCGGAACTGGCCGACGGTCGCGATCTAGGAAGACCAAGCGCGTTAGTCAAGTATTAGACGCTACGCCTGCTGAGAGGAATAGCATGCCAGAAGTGGTTCTGACCGGTGCGGCCGGGCGGATTGAAGGCCGTTACACCCCGGGCAAGAGCGAGACGGCGCCCATCGCGCTGATCCTGCATCCGCACCCGAAGGCCGGCGGGCAGATGAACCACCCGGTGGCGGTGCAACTCTTCCACCTGTTCATGAAGCGTGGCTTCTCGACCCTGCGGTTCAACTTCCGCGGCGTCGGCCGCAGCCAGGGCGAGTTCGATTCCGGCATCGGCGAACTGGCCGACGCTGCCACAGCGCTCGATTGGCTGCAGACCAACAACCCCGCCGCCTCGCAATGCTGGGTCGCCGGCTATTCATTCGGCGCCTGGATCGGCATGCAGCTTCTGATGCGCCGCCCTGAGACGGACGGTTTCATCTCGGTCTCGCCGCCGACCAATATGTACGACTTCAGCTTCCTGGCGCCTTGCCCGGCCTCTGGCCTGATCCTGCACGGCGGCGCCGACACCGTGGTTCCGCCCGTCGAGGTCGAGCGCGTCGTTTCCAAGCTGCGGACCCAGAAGGGCATCGTCATCGACCACGAGGTCGTCGACGGCGCCACTCACTTCTGGGCTGAGCACCTGCCGGAAGTCGAACGCCGCGTCGGCAGCTATCTCGACAAGCGGATCGAAGCCGACCCGATCTGATCTAGGAGCGACACCGCTCCTTCCCCACGGGGATCAAAGCCGAGGCCGGCCACCGCCAGCCTCGGCTTTTTGCCGTCAGCCTCCCGACTTCAGGAAATCTAGCGCCATCAGCGCCTGGGCCCGCACGCCGGTCTCCATCGCGCGCTCGTCGACGTCGAAGAACGGCGAGTGATTGGCGCCCTTCGGGTTGCCGACGCCCAGGTGATAGAAGAAGCCCGGCACTTCCTTCTGGAAGTAGGAGAAGTCCTCCGCCCCCATGATGAAGTCGATGTCGTCCTTGACCTGGCCTTGGGCGGCGCGAGCCAGGGTCGGCTTCATCTGGGCGGTCAGGTCGCGATTGTTGTCGGTGACCGGGTTCGGCGTGCCCCAGTTGAACTTCGCCGTGGCGCCATAGCGCTCGGAAATCGAAGTCACTGCCTTTTCGGCGCGGGCGATGACGTCGGTGCGCATGCCCGGATCGAAGGTCCGCAGCGTGCCGGTCATGGTCAGGTCTTCGGGGATGATGTTGTAGCGCAGCCCGCCATGCAGGGTGGCCACGGTCAGCACGGTGGGGGTCTTGGAGACATTCACCTGGCGGGCGGCGATCTGGTTGAAGGCGGTGACGATGTCGGCGGTCAGCGAGGACATGTCGATCCCGACCCAAGGGGTCGAACCGTGCGCCTGGCGGCCCTTGAGCTGGATTTCGTAGCGGTCCGAAGCGGCCATCATCGGGCCCGGACGCCAGACCAGGGCGCCGACAGGGCCAGGGAACGCGTGCAGACCGAAGATCGCATCGACCTTGGGATTCTTCAGCACGCCTTCCTTGACCATCAGCGGGGCGCCGCCCTCCTCGCCCATCGGCGCGCCTTCCTCGGCGGGCTGGAAGATGAAGACGACCGTGCCCTCGATCTGGTCCTTCATGCCGGCGAGGATTTCCGCCGTGCCCATCAGGATGGCGACGTGGCTGTCGTGGCCGCAGGCGTGCATCACCGGCACGGTCTGGCCGTTGTATTGCGCCGTAACCTTCGAGGCGAACGGCAGGCCGGTCTGTTCGGCGACCGGCAGAGCGTCCATGTCGGCGCGCAGGGCCACGACCTTGCCGGGCTTGCCGCCCTTCAGGATACCGACGACCCCGGTCTTGCCGACTCCGGTGCGCACTTCCATGCCCAGGCTGCGCAGATGGTCGGCGACCACCTTGGCGGTGCGAACCTCGCTGTTGCTGAGTTCGGGATGCTCATGCAGATCGCGGCGCCAGGCGATGACCTTGGGCTGCAGCGCCTTGGCCTTGGCGAAAACCGCGGCGTCATAGGGCTTGGCGGCCGGAACCTGGGCCTGCGCGTCCTGCGCCTGGGCCGAACCGACCATCACCATCGCCGCGGCCACACCCGCGAACCAAACCGCCTTGGACATACTTGCTCCTGATCTTAAGTCGCCGGCCGGGCGATACGCCCGCCGGTCATCGGCGCCGGGACGCCCGTGGTCTTGGGAAACGAAATCGGCAGGCCTCGAGCCGTGCGCGCCGCCAGATAGGCGAAGGCCTCGGCCTCGATGGCGTCGCCGCGCCAGCCGTGGTCCTCGGCGGTCTTCACCGGAACGCTCAGCCGCTCGGCGAAGGCCTTCATGATCTCTGGATTGTGCCGGCCGCCGCCGCAGACCACCAATTCGCTCGGCGCCCCGCCCATCATGTCGAAGCCCAGTTTCAGGGCCTCGGCGGTGAAGGCCACCAGGGTCGCGGCGGCGTCCTCAAGCTTAAGGTGCTCCAGCGAATCCAGCGAGAAGTCGTAGCGGTCCAGCGACTTGGGCGGCGGCGCCTGGAAGTAGGGATGGCCGAGCAGGCCGCGCAGGACGCCTTCGTCCACCTGTCCGACGCTGGCGTAGTGACCACCGGCGTCATAGCGGCCGGCTCCCCGATCCTGGATCAGCAGGTCGATCATCCCGTTGCCGGGGCCGGTGTCGAAGGCGGCGATCTCGTCCCCGCCCGCCCAGAAGGTGACGTTCGCCACACCGCCGACATTCAGGACCGCCAGCGGCGCCTCCAGGCCCGAAGCCCTGGCCCGGGCCAGATGGTAGATTGGGGCGAGCGGCGCGCCCTCCCCGCCCGCCGCCACGTCGGCCGTCCGGAAGTCATAAGCGACCGGGACGCCTGTGGCGTTCGCCAGCCACTGGGCGTCGCCCAATTGCACCGTGCGCCCGACGCGGCCCTCCTGCGGTCGCTCGTGCAGCACCGTCTGGCCGTGCATGCCGATAAGGTCGATCTGCGCCCAGCTCAGTCCGTGCTCGGCCAGGAAACCTTCGGCGGCCTCGAAATGCTCCCGCGCGACGGCCAGCGCGGCTTCGTTGAAGATGGCCGGCTCCGGCGTCCCGCGCGTCCACTGCAGCGCCTCACGGGTGGCGGCGAGGGCGATGTCGCGAACAGCCTCCGTCAGCTTCCGGTCTCCAGCGGGGCCAAAAGCCGAAATCGTTTCGCCGTCCGTCTCCAAGATCGCCATGTCGCAGGCGTCGAGAGAGGTGCCGGTCATGAACCCGAGAACTCGCATGGAGCTTGACTGCCACGACGTGCGCGCCGTAGCTAGTCGCCATGATCACCCGCGTCACCATCGCCGGCCGCTATTACCGCCTGCCCTAGAGCAGGCGCGGACGATCCCTTGCGCCACCCCTTACAGGTCGGTGCCGCATCTCACGCAAATTGACGGTTTCCGGCCTCTCGCCGATCAGGAGCCTGTCAGATGTCCCTCGAAAATCCCGATAGCGGCGTGTTACAGCGCCCTGCAGAATCCCAGCCTTCAGAAGACCGCCCCATGTCCGCCGATCAGCCGTTCAAGTCCCAGTTCCTGAAGACCATGCAGGAGCGCGGTTACATTCACCAGATCACCCACCCGGTGGAACTGGATGAAGCCGCCAGCAAGGGGCCTATCACGGCCTACATCGGCTTCGACGCCACCGCCTCAAGCCTGCACGTCGGGCACATGATCCAGATCATGATGCTGCGTCGGCTGCAGCAGGCGGGCCACAAGCCGATCGTGCTGATGGGCGGCGGGACCACCAAGGTTGGCGACCCCACCTTCAAGGACACCCAGCGCCCGCTGCTCACCGACGAGCAGATCAAGGCCAATATCGACAGCATGAAGGTCAGCTTTGCGCGCTTCCTGACGTTCGGCGACGGCCCCACCGATGCGGTGATGGTCGACAACGCCGACTGGCTGGACAAACTCGGCTACGTCCAGTTCCTGCGCGACTACGGCGTGCACTTCACCATCAACCGGATGCTGACCTTCGACAGCGTCAAGCTGCGGCTCGAGCGTGAGCAGCCGATGACGTTCCTCGAATTCAACTACATGCTGATGCAGGCCACGGACTTCCTGGAGTTGGAGCGTACTCACGGCTGCGTCCTGCAGATGGGCGGCTCGGACCAGTGGGGGAACATCATCAACGGCGTGGAGCTGATCCGCCGCGTCGATCAGAAGCCGTCGTTCGGCCTCACCACGCCCCTGCTCTCGACGGCCTCTGGCCAGAAGATGGGCAAGACCGTGGGCGGCGCCGTCTGGCTGAACGCCGACATGCGCAGCCCCTACGACTACTGGCAGTTCTGGCGGAACACCGAGGACGCCGATGTCGGACGCTTCATGAAGCTATTCACCGACCTGTCGATGGAGGACATCGCCCGGTACGAAGCCATGCAGGGCGCCGACATCAACGAGGCCAAGAAAGTGCTGGCCAACGAGGCCACGCGGATGCTGCACGGCGAGGAAGCGGCGCACGCCGCCGCCGAAGCCGCACGCGTCGCTTTTGAAGTCGGCAGCGTCTCCGGCGACATGCCGACCTTCGAGATCGCCGCCGCCGACCTGGAGGCGGGCGTCGTCCTGGCCGCCCTGGCGACCGACGCCGGCTTGGCCGCTTCGCGCGGCGAGGCCCGGCGCCTGGCGCAAGGCGGCGGCCTTCGAGTCAACGATGCGGCTGAAGCTGACGCCAATCGCACGATCACATCGGCCGATCTGGTCGACGGCGTCGTGAAGCTCGCGGCCGGCAAAAAGAAAATCGTTTTGGTGAAGCCGGTCTAGAACCACGAACTGCTCGTCATGGCCGGGTCTGCTCGGTCATGACGAACAGGGTTGGGGACCCCACGGAGAGCAAGATGTCCGAACTAGCTCCTGGCGCGCCCGCGCCAGACTTCGAACTCGCCGGCGCTGACGGCGCGGTGACGCTCGCCGACTTCAAGGGCAAGGCGCTGGTCGTCTACTTCTACCCGAAGGACGACACGGCCGGATGCACCAAGGAGGCCCAGGAATTCACCGCCCTGGCCGCCGATTTCGCAAAAGCCGGCGTCGCCCTGCTCGGCGTTTCCAAGGACAGTGTCGCCAGTCACGCGAAGTTTACAGCCAAGTACGACCTTGCGGTCCCGCTGGCTTCGGACCCCGAAGGCGCGATGATCGAGCGCTACGGCGCCTGGGTCGAGAAGAACATGTACGGCAGCAAGTACATGGGAATCGAACGCTCCACCTACCTGATCGACGCCGAGGGCAAGCTGGCGCGGATCTGGCGCAAAGTGAAAGTGCCTGGCCACGCGGCCGAGGTGCTGAAAGCCGCCCAAGCCTTACAAGCTTAAGCGTTGGAGGCTGCGGCGGGTCGTCGCAGAAGCGGCGAATACGACGTCGTGACGGAACCCTCCGGTACGCGCTCCTGTTGTAGATTTGTCGCGACATGTTGCGATCTGTGATTGGCGCGAGGCCCAAGCGACGCCGTATCTAGCGGTTACGCTCAGGTCTCGTTAACCAAACATCTGGATACTTGAAGCGCACCCGCTCGCACACGTTGCAGGGTGATTGGCCTTGCGCGTTATCCAAAACTCATTGCATATCCGCGGCACCCTGGTTCCGTAATCGATACGGTGAGCATGACACGCTTCGCGCGCCTCCGCCGATCGCTCGAAGAGCTATTCCCTGAGAGGCATCTCTACGTCCGTTCCGGCGGAGAAATGCGCTCGTTCGTCCTAACGTCCGGCCGTCAGATGATGATCGCCGGCGGTGTCGCCGCTGGCGCGCTCTGGATGGGGGTCAGCACCGCGGCGATGATGGTCAACGCCATGGCCCTGTCGGGGCACGACCAAGAGTTGGCCCGTATGCAGGCCAAGTCCGAGCGCCTGGTGGCCGACCGCGAGGCGCGCCTCAACAGCGCCGTGGCCCAACTTAACGCCAATGAAGGCGGCGTGGACGCCCTGGCCGTCACCGTCGAGCGCCGCCATGCAGCGCTCGCGATGCTGCTGACCGAGATCAAGGGCCAGCCCGGCGCGACCGCCGCCCTGACCCCGGCCATCGAGAAGGCGACCAACGCGCCGGCCAATTCGAGCCCGCTGCGCCGCATCGAGATGGTGCGCGCCGGCCAGGAACGCCTGATCGACGCCGCCGACGATTTCGCCAAGACGCGCGCCGACCGGCTGCGCCTGGCCTTCCGGCTCGCCGGCCTGACGCCATCGTCCTACATGCCGAAGTCCGGCTCGCTGGGCGGCCCGCTGATCGAAGCCAAGGACCCGCGCGCCCTGGCCGCCGTGCTGGACGTCGATGAGGGCTTCGCCGAGCGCATCCAGCACGCCGCGACCAACCTTTCCGAGGCTGGCTCGCTCGCCGACGCAGCGACCAAGCTGCCCTTCGCCCGGCCGACCACGCTCACCCCGCAAACCAGCAGCTTCGGCGTGCGCTTCGATCCCTTCACACGGCGCCCGGCCTTCCACTCCGGGCTCGATTTCGCCGGGGCTTCCAACACTCCGATCTATTCGACCGCGCCCGGCGTGGTGTCGTTCACCGGCGTCCGCTCGGGCTATGGCAACACCATCGAGGTCGATCACGGACGCGGCTTCAAGACGCGCTACGCCCACCTGAACGGCATCGCCGTGCAGCCGGGCCAGCGCATCGCGGTGGGCCAGCGCATCGGCGCGATGGGTTCGACAGGGCGGTCCACGGGGCCGCACCTGCACTACGAGGTCTGGGTGAACGGTCGAGCCCAGAACCCCAATCGGTTCATAAAGGCTGGCGATTATGTTCTCCAAAACGGCTAAGCCCGAAAAGGCTTCCGTGAAGTCCGATGCGTCCCTGTCGGCACAGTCCAGCGACCCTGCGCGCAAGACGCCCCGTCCCGCTTCCCTGATCAGCGAAGACATCACCATCGAAGGCGGCGTCGCTGGCGAGGGTGACCTTCACGTCGATGGCGTGATCCGTGGCGACGTCCGCATCGGACACCTGACGATCGGCGAGACCGGCCACATCGAAGGCGCTATCCACGCCGACACCGTCGATGTGCGGGGGCGCATCATTGGAACGCTGACCGCCAAGCAGGTCCGCCTCTATGGCACCGCCTATGTCGATGGCGACATCACCCATGAAGCGCTGTCGGTCGAGACCGGGGCATTCTTCCAGGGACGGAGCCTGAAGTTCCAACGCCCAGCCCCGGTCGCCCTGGCCGCGCCGGACGAAGCCAAGAGCGCCTAGGCCGCTGCGTTCTCGTAGGCGCCGTTCTTCAGCATCGGCGCGCAGTGGCTGACATTCAGTTCGAGCGCGATCTCGACGTCCATGGCGTGCTCACGCCCGATCAACTCAAGGCCTGAACGGCACCCACGCAGGGTATGCGCCAGGTGAGGCTGGGCGCTGAGGAACGCGTCGCGCGCCACCTCGGCCTCGGGCTCTCCATTGAGCTTCAGGGCCGCGATGATCGCCCCTGCCCCCAGCAAATCCTCGATCGCCGGCCGCAGGCTGTCGTCGGGCCAGCGCTCGCCGGCCGGGATGACCGCGATGTCCGCGCCCTCCGCCAAGGCCAGAGCCTTGAAGGCGACCGCCTCGGCGTTGCGAAGGCAGCCAGCCAGGACAGCGGCCCGGCCGCAGGCCAGCGACAGGCGTGAACCATTCGGTGAGGGCAGCAGCAGGCGCTCGCCGGGGTTCAGCTTCATCAGGCTGGCCGGCGAAAGGCTGAGTTGCCCGCCGGCCTTGCGGCTGGCCGCTAACCGCACCCCCAGCCGCGTGGCCTCGGCGCGCGCGGCTTCATCGTCGCCATAGGGGAACGGGTGGATGCGGGCATGTCGATGCACCGCCACATCGACAGCAGTCGAGAACGACAAGACATCGACGATCACCATCACGGCGACCCGCTCGCGCAGGGCTTGCACCCCGCTCAGCCCCCACTCGCAATGGACCCGTTGCATGTCGCACCCTGTTTTCTGTCAGCCTTGCCGATCAGAACGCGCAGGCGGGGCCAAAAGCAACTTCGCCTAGGCGCCGGCCTCGCGGGTGACGCCAACCCTCTGGGCCAGCGAAGCGCCCATGAAGGCGTCCAGATCGCCGTCCAGCACACCTTGGGTGTCGGAGGTCTCCACGTCGGTCCGCAGGTCCTTCACCATCTGATACGGCTGCAGGACATAGGAGCGGATCTGGTGACCCCAGCCGATGTCGGTCTTCTGGTCTTCCAGGGCCTGGGCCTCGGCCTCGCGCTTCTGCAGTTCCAACTCGTAGAGCCGCGCGCGAAGCATTTTCCAAGCTTCCTCGCGGTTCTGGTGCTGCGAGCGACCCGACTGGCAGGCCACGGCCACGCCGGTCGGAATGTGCGTCAGGCGCACGGCGGAGTCGGTCTTGTTGATGTGCTGACCACCCGCGCCGGACGCGCGGTAGGTGTCGGTGCGAACATCGGACGGGTTGATCTCGATCTCGATAGTGTCGTCGACCACCGGATAGACCCATACCGACGCAAAGCTCGTGTGCCGCTTGGCTGCCGAGTCATAAGGCGAAATCCGGACCAGGCGGTGAACACCGGCCTCGGTCTTCAGCCAGCCATAGGCGTTGGGGCCCTTGACCTGCAGGGTGACCGACTTGATCCCGGCCTGTTCGCCCGGGGTCTCTTCCAGGAAATCGACGGTCATGCCGTGGGCGTTGGCCCAGCGGCTGTACATGCGCAGCAGCATGCCTGCCCAGTCGTTGGACTCGGTGCCGCCGGCGCCGGAATTGATTTCAACGAAAGCGTCGTTGCCGTCCGCCTCGCCCGAGAGCAGAGCTTCGAGCTCGGCGCGCGCCGCCCGTTCCTTCAGACCCTTGAGCTGGGCGCGAGCCTCATCGAGTGAGGATTCGTCGCCGTCCTCGTCGGCCATCTCGGCATAGCCGACAGCGTCGGCCAGATCGCGCTCAAGCGACTGCACGGCCTCGATCTGGGCCGCCAGCTTGCTGCGTTCGCGGCTGATTGCCTGGGCGGCCGCCGCGTCATTCCACAGGGTAGGATCCTCGACGCGGGCGTTCAGCTCATCGAGCTTTCTTAGGGAAGGTTCCCAGTCAAAGTCGCCTCCTGAGCAGTTCAATCGACTGCTCGATGTCGGCCTTGGAGGCCTCGACATCCGCTCTCATGGGAATCTCCGAACCAGACGTGTTCTGGGGTCGCGGCAGATAACGCGCGGGGGACCGGAAAACAATGGCCTCCCCGCAGATCGGTGATCCCGACCCTAGAACAGGCCGCTCATATCGTCCTGCTTCTTCGGCGGCGCGGCGGGCGCGCTGGGCGTCGAGAGCTTCCCGTCAGGCCAGGCCTGATTGTAGGGCACGGGTCCCTCCGACGGCACGCCGCCGAGAACCGGCGCCGCCACACGCGGCTCTGTGCCCGGTCGGAAGGCTTCGCGGATGCCGCGGACATTGGCGAACTTGGCGTTCTTGGGCGCCTTGAACTCCTCCTTCGGCAGATCCTTGGTCGCCGCGGCCATGAACTCGATGAAGATCGGCACGGCCGCCGTGGTCCCGGTTTCGCCGTTTCCGAGGCTGCGGTTGTCGTCGAAGCCGACGAACACCCCGGCCACGATCTGCGGCGTGAAGCCAACGAACCAGGCGCTGCGGTACTCGTTCGTGGTGCCGGTCTTGCCGCCCACCGGACGATTCAGCACGAGGGCCGAGGTCGCCGTACCGCGCTGGACGACGCCCTGCAGCATCGAGGTCACCTGATAGGCGGTGATGGGATCCATGACCTGCTCGCCGCCCGGCGGGATGCGCGGGCTTTCGTCGCCGTTGAAGCCGGCGTCGCAGCGCGGACAGTCGCGCTTGTCGGCTCGGAAGACCGTCTCGCCGTTCCGATCCTGGACCAGCTCGATCAGGTGCGGTTCGACCCGGCGGCCGCCGTTGACGAAGGTGGCGTAGGCGGCGGTCAGCTTGAAGGGCGTGGTTTCCCCTGCCCCCAGCGCCATGGCCAGGACCTTGTCCATCTTCTTGACCACGCCCATTCGCACCGCCAGGTCGCTGATCTTCGTCATCCCGACCGATTGCGCCAGGCGCACGGTCATGGCGTTGCGCGACAGCTCCAGGCCGCGCCGAAGGGTCAGGGCGCCGTAGTAGCGACGGTTGTAGTTCTCCGGCGTCCAGGTCTCGCCAGCGCGTGCGCCCTTCAGGGTGATGGCCGAGTCCATCACGATGCTGGCCGGGGTGTAGCCGTTCTCAAGCGCGGTGGCGTAGACGATCGGCTTGAAGGCCGAACCGGGCTGACGCATCGCCTGGGTGGCGCGGTTGAAACTCGACAGCGAGAAGGAATAGCCCCCGACCATCGCCAGCACCCGGCCCGAATGCGGCTCCATCGCCACCAGGGCGCCGTTGACGATCGGCACCTGGCGCAGACGGAATCCGCCGCCCTGGGCCGGCTCCACGAAGATCAGGTCGCCAGACTTCAGTCCCTTGCCCGCACGGGCCCAGGCCACGTCCTGGCTGACGATCGAACCGGTCGCGCCGCCATCGGCGACCTTGATACGGACATTGCCGCCCGAGGCCTCGGTCACCAGGGCCGCACGCCAGTCACGGCGTTCGGAGGGCGGAGTCTTCTTCTTGGCGACAGCTTCCCAGCCGTCGGCGGTTTCGACCCGCGCCCAGGCGCCCCGCCATCCATGACGGCGGTCGTACTGCTCCAGACCATTCATCAGCGCCACCCGAGCGGCGGTCTGCAGCTCCGGATCCAGGGTGGTGCGCATATAGTAGCCGCCCTCGTTGAGGCGTTGGCCCAGCGTGGCCAGGCCGCGACGGCGCACTTCCTCGACGAAGAAGTCGGCGTCCCGGTACTTGGCGCGCGACGGCGCCTTCTGCACCTTGAGGTCCTCAAGCTTGGCGGCTTCGGCCTCGGCTCGGGTGACCCAGCCCAGGTCGGCCATCTGGTCGAGGATCCAGTTACGCCGCGCCATCGCCTGCTGCTTGCGCCGCATCGGATGGTAGTTGTCCGGTCCCTTGGGCAAGGCCGCCAGATAGGCCGACTCAGCCAGGGTCAGGTCGGTGATCGACTTGCCGAAATAGTTGTAGGCCGCCGCCCCCACGCCATAGGAGCGATAGCCGAGCCAGATCTCGTTCAAATAGAGTTCGAGAATCTGTTCCTTGTTGAGCGTTTGCTCCAGCCGCCCGGCCAGGATGGCTTCCTTGAGCTTGCGCCCGACGGTCGCGTCGCTGGTCAGCAGCACATTCTTGGCGACCTGCTGGGTGATGGTCGAACCGCCCTCGAGGCGACGGCCGTTCACCGCGTTCAGGACGTTCTTGGCCATGGCCCGCGTCAGGCCCATGGCGTCGACGCCGCCGTGGCTGAAGAAGTTGCGATCTTCAGCCGCCAGGAAGGCCTGGGCCAACTGTGGGGGAATGTTGTCGTAGGGAACGTAGATTCGGCGTTCGCGAGAGAACTCGCCGATCAGAACGCCGTCCCAGGCATAGGCCCGCGTCGCCGTCGGCGGCCGATAGTCCACCAGATCGCCCGCATCGGGCATGTCATGGAACAGCCAGGCCGCGTAGATCGCGGTGGCGAAGCCGGCCAACGCGATAGCGCTCAGCACCGCCACGCCGGCGATCGCGATCCATCTACCCGGGGGATTCAAAACTGACCGACCTCCGCGGGGGTGAACCCCAACCGAGCCCTCGGTCTAACGTGCATCGGGCCGGGCGCCAACGGCCCTGCGACAGCTTACCGCGAAGCCAGCTTGGTCTGCTGGCCGAAGTAGTCGTCGATGGCGTCGCCGACGCTGCTCATCAACCGGTTGCGGCGGCCTGGATCGCGCAGGACGGCTTCGTCCTCGGCGTTGGTGATGAAGCCCATCTCCAGCAGGACCGCCGGCACGTCCGGCGCGAGCAGCACGGCCAGTCCAGCTTCACGGTGGCTACGGCGCAGCAACGGCTGGTGGTCGCTGACCCGGGCCAGCAGCACCTCGGCGAAGCTCGCCGAGCGATTGCGGGTCATGCGCTGGGTCAGGTCCAGCAGGATGGTCGACACGCCATTGTCGCCATGGCTGCCGGCCTGCATGAACCAGTCGTCCTTACTGACGAACTTGGCCGAACGGCCGGTGGCGCGGTCGGCCAGGGTATAGACGCTGGCGCCCCGCAGGCTGGGGTCGGAGCCCGAATCTGCGTGCAGAGATATAAAGAGATCGGCGTCGGCGCGGCGCGCGATCTGCACCCGCACGCCATGATCGACATAGACGTCGGTGTCGCGCGTCATCACGACTTTGTAGCGGCCGCTGCGTTCGAGTTGGGACTTCAGCGCCCTCGCCGCAGCCAGGGTCACATCCTTCTCATTGCCCTCAGCGCCGCGCGCGCCCGGATCCTTGCCGCCGTGACCGGCGTCGATCACGATCACCTTCTTCAGGGGCAAGGCGGCCTTGGTCGGTCGCACTGGCGCGGACAGGAATCGCGCCGTGTTCGACTGGGCGACCTGGGTGGTCGTGGCCGGCGACTTGGCGGCGAGGTCGATGACATAGCGATAGTTGCTCACGCCGTCGGCCGGCGGCAGCAGGAAGCGGCGCTTGATGGTGGCGTCCGAGGCGAGATCCAGGCGCAGGCGTGCGCCTCCGGGGCCGTCATCGACGACCCAGGCCTTCACCAGACCAAGACCGCCGCCTTGCAAGCCGCCTTCAACCGAGACGCCCGGAAGGTTCACGACCACCCGGCGGTCATCGGCGCCGTCGGAGGCGACCTTGCCCGAGGCCGAACGGCTCAGATCAATAACGATGCGGGTTTCGGTGCGGTCTCCGCCGAGGCGGACCTTCAGAATGTCGGCGCCCGAGCCAGCAGCTTGAGCACCGGCGACAACAGCCAGGCAGCCGATCGCAGCGCCGACAAAGGCCAGCACGCTTTTTCTGCCCAACTTGAAGATGCCGCCCATTCCCGCGCAGCCCCGCACTAAACTCAACTGTTCCTAATCCCCATATAGCCTCAGGCGACATGGACAAACGGTTAACCCTGTCCTCACACTTTTCATCTTGGCACGGCCGCTTTCCTTTTTCCGTCCAGTGTTGCAATGTCCGCCCGCGCTGGAGTGCGCGCGCTTTGCGTTGCAAAGCCGCCTTCCGCGCGACAACCAGCTCGCGTTGGCCATTCGCCCTACGGCGACCAACGCATCCTCCGATCCGCGCTTAATGTTGAGCGCGCCTGGGAACACACTAATGGGCAGCGCCGCTCGAGCCCTCTTCCGGCCTACCGCTCGTCTTGTCGGCTTCGACAACGCGATGAGCGGTGGCGTGCGCGCCCTCCTGACAAACCGGCGGCGCCCGAGCCGAGAGTTCGCGGCGCGCCACGGAGACGTATTTAATGTCCAAGAAGATGCTCATCGACGCCGCACACGCAGAAGAGACGCGTGTCGTGGTGATCGACGGATCCCGAGTTGAAGAGTTCGATTTCGAGAGCCAGAACCGCAAGCAGCTAAGAGGCAATATCTATCTCGCCAAGGTGACGCGCGTTGAGCCGTCGCTGCAGGCCGCCTTCATCGAATACGGCGGGAACCGTCACGGCTTCCTCGCCTTCAACGAAATCCACCCGGACTACTACCAGATCCCAGTCGCCGACCGCGAAGCGCTGATGCGCGACGACGCGGATGACGAGGACGATCATCACGAAGCGCGCTCGCGCTCGTCCGATGACGAGGATGAAGACGCCGACGACGCCGACGAAGACGACGTCATGGAAGAAGAAGTCGCCCGGCGCCGCCGGCGGCTGATGCGCAAGTACAAGATCCAGGAAGTGATCCGCCGTCGGCAGATCATGCTGGTTCAGGTCGTCAAGGAAGAGCGTGGCAACAAGGGCGCGGCCCTGACCACCTATCTCTCCCTGGCCGGCCGCTATGGCGTCCTGATGCCCAACACCGCCCGTGGCGGCGGGATCAGCCGCAAGATCACGACGGTCACCGACCGCAAGCGCCTGAAAGGCGTGGTTCAGAGCCTGGACGTGCCGGAAGGCATGGGCCTGATCGTCCGCACGGCCGGCGCCAAACGCACCAAGGCCGAGATCAAGCGCGACTACGAATATCTGCTGCGCCTGTGGGAAAACATCCGCGAAACCACACTGCATTCCGTGGCCCCTGCCCTCATCTATGAGGAAGAGGACCTGGTGAAGCGCACCATCCGCGACCTCTACGACAAGGACATCGACGAGGTCTGGGTCGAGGGCGAAGCCGGCTTCAAGGAAGCCCGCGACTTCATGCGCATGTTGATGCCGTCGCAGGCCAAGAAGGTACAGCCGTACCGCGAAGCGACGCCGCTGTTCGTCAAGCACCGCATCGAGGACCACCTCAGCCAGATCTACTCACCGGTCGTGCCGCTGCGCTCCGGCGGCTATCTGGTCATCAACCAGACCGAGGCCCTGGTCGCCGTCGACGTGAACTCCGGCCGCGCCACGCGCGAGCGGAACATCGAGGCCACCGCCCTCAAGACCAACATGGAGGCGGCGGAAGAAGCCGCTCGCCAACTGCGCCTGCGCGACCTGGCCGGCCTGGTCGTCATCGACTTCATCGACATGGACGAGGCGAAGAACAACCGCGCCGTCGAGAAGAAGCTGAAGGACTCGCTGAAGGACGACCGCGCCCGCATCCAGATGGGCAAGATCAGCTCGTTCGGCCTGATGGAAATCAGCCGCCAGCGTCGTCGTTCCGGCGTGCTGGAAGGCACCACCCACGTCTGCGAACATTGCGCCGGCACCGGCCGCGTCCGCTCGGTCGAGTCCAGCGCCCTGGCCGCGCTGCGCGCCGTCGAGATCGAAGCCCTGAAGGGCGGCGGTGAGGCGACCCTCAAGGTGCCGCGCGCCGTGGGTCTCTACATCCTGAACGAAAAGCGCGGCCATCTGGCCCGTGTCCATGAGAAGCTCGGCCTGTTCATCACCATCGTGATCGACGACGCCCTGGCTCATGCCGATCATGAGATCGAGCGCACTTCCAGCGAGACCCGGCCCGAACACGCGCTGATAGCCCATAGCGCCCCGATCCACGCCTACGCGCCCGTTGATGACGACTTCGACGACGAGGCCTACGAAGACGAGGAAGAGGAAGAACTCGAGGACGAAGAAGAAGAGGCGATCGAGCGCGAAGCCACCGACGACGACGGGGCCGAGCAACGCCTGCAGGACAGCGAAGACGACGGAGAAGATCGCGGCGCACGCCGTGGCCGCCGCCGCCGCCGTCGCGGTCGTCGCGACGGAGAGCCGCGCGAAGCGGCCGCCGTCGCGCCCGGCGTTCCAGGCGAAGAGCAGGCCCGCACCGACGACACCGAGGACGATGGCCAAGGCGGCCGACGTCGTCGGCGTGGTCGCCGCGGTGGTCGCCGCATGCGCGACGACGGCCGCCCGGCCGACATCTTCTCCTGGACCCGTCCGTGGGTTCCCTATGGCGAGGATCCCTTCGTCTGGCACGACCCGGCCGAGGATTTCCCCGCGGCCCGCGCTCCGGCCCCGATCGCCGCCAATGACGAGGCGCCCGTCGCCGAAGTCGAGGCTGCTTCGCCGGTCCTGAGCGTCCAACCCGAGTACGACGGCGACGTCTGGGTGGAACTGCCCGCGGTCGAGGAAAAGCCGAAGAAGGCTCGTTCACGCCGTGGTCGCGGTCGCGGCAAGGGCGAGAGCGAAGAGACTTCGGTCGAGGCCGTCGCTGAAACCGTGGCCGAAGTTGTGGTCGAGGTTGAAACCCAACCGGAACCGGAAGCTGAGCCCGCGCCGGAACCGGTCGCGGTGGTAGAGGCGCCGCCGGCCAAGAAGCCGCGTGCTCGTCGCACCAAGGCTTCCATCGCCGCTGAGGCGGCCGCGGCCGAAGCAGCCGCGGCGGCTCCTGCCGAGGTGATCGCCGAGCCGGTGATCGAACCGGTTGTCGAAGTCGCGCCTGAGCCTGCGCCGGAACCGGAGCCCGCTCCGGCCCCCGCGCCGGTCGTGCGTGAACCCGACCCGGCCGAGATCAGCTCCAAGCCGGCCCCAGCGGCCCGCAAGGGCTGGTGGCGTCGCGGCTAGACCACGCATTGGAGAAACGGAAACCGGCCGCGCTCGCGCGCCGGTTTCCACTCCGCGTGAAGCGCGCTAGGTTCTCATGATGGGGCTTGGCAGGGGGCGCTTGGAGTTATCTGGGATGGTTTCCCCTGCTCGCTCGTTCTCTCGCATCGCGATGGCCGCCGTTGCAGCGCTAAGCCTTGCGCTGCCTCCGGTTCCGGCCCGCGCCGAGGACGGCGTCGCCCTGATCCGCGATACCGAGATCGAGGAAATCCTGCGCAAGGATTCCGAGCCGATCTTCAAGGCCGCCGGCATTGATTCGACTTCGATCGAAATCCTGCTGATCGGCGGCAAGGACATGCAGGCCTTCGCCGGCCCCGGGGTCATGGGCGTCTATACCGGCCTGATCCTGGAATCTGAAAATCCCAACCAGCTCCAAGGCGTCATCGCCCACGAAGTCGGCCACTTGGCCGCCGGGCACTCCGCCCGCTCGGGCGAGATGACGGCGGCGGGCATGACGCCCTTCCTGCTGACCATGGGCCTGGGCGTGCTGGCCGCGCTCGCCGGTTCGGGCGAAGGCGCCGCGGGCCTGATCGGCAGCGCCAGCTATTTCGGCACCCTGGGCGCCATGGGCTATAGCCGCGAACAGGAAAGCCGGGCCGACCAAGCTGGCGCGGCGATGCTTGAGCGCGCCGGACTGTCGGGCAAGGGGCTCGTCGAGTTCTTCGACAACTTCCGCTACCAGGAAGTCTTCCAGGAAGCTCGGCGCTTCGCCTACTTCCGGTCTCACCCGCTCTCATCGTCGCGGATCGAAACCCTGCGGCACCGGGTCGAAGAAAACGCCCACTACAACACCCCCGACACGCCCGAGGCGCTGGCCGAGCACAGCATCATGAAGGCCAAGCTGGACGGGTTCCTGAACCCCACCGTGGCCATCACCAAATATACGGAGAAGGACACGTCCTATCCGGCCCGCTATGCGCGGGCGATCGCCTACTATCAGATGAAGCAGCCCGATCAGGCGCTGAAGCTGATCGACGCCCTGCTGGCCGAGCAGCCGGACAATCCGTACCTTTGGGAGCTGAAGGGCCAGGTGCTCTTTGAGTTCGGCCGCGCCAAGGAGGCTGAAATGCCGCAGCGCAAGTCGGTCGAGCTGAAACCCGACGCGCCGTTGCTGCGCATCAACCTTGGCCAGACGCTCATCGCGCTGGACGACGACAAGAAGGTCGAGGAAGGCGTGGGCGAACTGCGCAAGGCGCTGACGCAGGAACACGACAACGCGGCCGCCTGGCGCATCCTGGCCCAAGCCTATGACAAGCAGGGCAAGGAGGGCTTGGCCCGCCTGGCCACCGGCGAGTACTTCTTCGCGGTCGGCGATCCGCAGCAGGCGCGGGTCTTCGCCATGCGCGCACGGGAGAAACTCGACAAGGACACGCCGGAATGGCGCCGCGCGACGGACATCGTATTGACGTCAAAACCCAGCAAGGACGATCTCAAGGATCTTGCCTCTGAAGGCTCGATCACGCGACGTTCGTCACGCTGACGCTTCGCAAACCCCCGCTTCTCACCTATTTGGCCTACATGACCATGACCACTCGCGCGGCTCTCGCGCTTTGCGCCGCCCTCGCCCTGCCGCTCGCCGCCTGCGCGAAGAAGCCTGACGATGACTTCGGCCAGAAGGTGCGAACCTATCTGCTCGAGCATCCCGAGGTGATCGAGGAAGCCGTCCAAAAGCTTCAGGAAAACAAGCAGGCCGCCGCCGCTGAAGCCGCCAAGGCCTCGCTTGGCAAGTACCGCGCCCAGCTTGAGCGCGATCCGCGCGACTTCGTCGCCAACCCCGACGGGAAGATCACCGTGGTCGAGTTCTTCGACTACCGCTGCGGCTACTGCAAGGTCAGCGCGCCTGAGGTTCTAAAGCTGATCGCAGAGAACCCCGACGTCCGATTCGTCTTCAAGGAATTCCCGATCTTCGGCGGCGAGTCCAACCTGGCCGCCCAGGTCGCCCTCTCCGAACCGGCCAAGCCCAAGACCCTGAAGCTGTTCGAAGCCTTCATGGCCGAGAAGGCCCTGGACGCCGCGTCGATCGACCGCCACCTGCGCGCCGCCGGCGTGGATCCAGCCGCCGCCAAGGCGGCCGGCGCCTCTCCCGCGGTTCAGAAGCACATCGCCGACACCCGCGAACTGGCCCAGGCGCTGGCGATCGAAGGTACGCCGGCCTTTATCATCGGCGACACCATGATCCCCGGCGCTGATATCGCAGCGCTGCGGGCGGCGATCGAAGAAGCCAAGACCGGCAAGCTGAAGACCGTTCCGAACGTAAAGCCGTCCTAACGCCCTCTCAGGCGCATTCGGCTCCAAAACTCAGGCTTCCCGCCGTCTGACGACACCGCTAGGCTCTCCCCAGGGAACTTAGGGAACAGTCCGTCCAGCAACGGGGGAGCCTGAGTAAGAAAATGCACGAACGTGTATTGGTGATCGGGGCCGGGATCGCTGGATTGTGCACGGCGCTGGCCCTGGCGCCGACTGGACGCGACATCGTTATTCTCGAACGCGACCCGCCCCCGCCGACCGGCGGACCGGACGAAGCCTTCCAAGACTGGAGCCGGCGAGGCGTCGGCCATCTGCGCCACAGCCATGCCTTTCTGGCGCGGCTACGCACCATCATCAAGACCGAGCACCCCGAACTGCACGCCGACCTGTTGCGGGCGGGATGCCGCGAGCTCGGCTTCGACCGGATGCTCACCGACCTCCATCGCGCCGACTACCGCCCTCGGCCGGAAGACCGCGACTTCGTCGTGCTGACCAGCCGTCGCACCACCCTGGAACTGGTGATCCGGCGCTATGTCGAACACCACCCCAATGTGCGGATCGCCTCGGAGACCTTCGTCCGCAAGCTGCTGACCCAACTAACACCGGAGGGTCTGCGGGTGGTCGGCGTTTCGGTGACCGATGCGGCGGGCGCGCGAGACGTCATCAGCGACATCGTGATCGACGCCGGCGGCCGCACCTCATCGGGAATCGAGCAACTCGTGGAAGAAGGCGCTGCCATCACCGAGGAGAGCGAGAGCACCGGCATCATCTACTTCACGCGCCATTTCCGGCTGCTGCCGGGGGTGGAGGAACCTCGCTCAAAGGCTCCGGGCACTGGCGATCTGGGCTTCCTGAAGTTCGGTCTGTTCCCAGGCGACAACGGCTGCTTCTCAATCACCATCTGCGTGCCCGAGGTCGAGCTCGAACTGCGCAAGGCCATGGTGAACCCCGAGGTCTTCCAAGCCATCTGCGCTCGCATCCCCGGCCTTGTCCCGTGGATAGACCCAGCGATCTCTGAAGGCGTCGGCCGCGTCTACGGCATGGGCGAGCTCAACAGCCGCTGGCGAGACATCAGCGGCGATGGAACGCCGGCGGTGCTGGGTTACTTCGCCGTCGGCGACAGCTTGGTGCGAACCAATCCGCTCTATGGGCGCGGCTGCTCGTTCGCGGCGGTCAGCGCCTACCTGCTGCGTGACGTCCTTGTCTCGACCGAGGACGCCGGCACCCGGGTCACGGAGTATCAGGAACGGGTGACCGCCGAGTTGCGCCCCTACTACCTCAACATGCGCGACCAGGATCGCTCCGCCATCCGCCGCGCCAAGCAGAACCTTACGCCAGGCTATCGCCCCAGCATCAAGAGCCGGGTTCTAAAGAGCTTCCTGGAGGACGGGGTGAACATCGCCGTCCGCTCGGACGCCAACCTGCTGCGCGAAGCCCTACGCGGCTTCCACATGCTGGAGCATCCGTCCGCCTGGCTGAAGCGGCCGGACAACATCGCCAAGATCATGCGCTACTGGGCAACCCGCCGCGCGTTGAAGGCCGACGCCTATCCGCCCAAACCAGGGCCGGGCCGTGTCGAGCTGATGCGAGGCGTCGGCCTCTCGCCGGAGGCCGACATGATCAAGGCTGCGGCCTAGCCGTCGGCGTTGTTGAACAATCCGCCTTGGGCCATCTGATCTCGGGTGGCCTCGGGCGCCAGGGTCGCGGCCTTGTCCAGCTCGACCAATTCCGGCGGGACGTACCAGTGCAGGGTGTCGGCGTGGTAGGCCTCCCACACCACCTTGGCGACCTCGACCGGCGGAATGGCCCGGAACATTCCATCCTTGGGCGCGCCGGCGGCGACGCCCGGCGGCAGGATCGGCGTATCGATCACGCCGGGCAGCACATCGGCGACTCGCACCCCATAGGCCTTGAACTCCACCGACAGGGCCTCTGAAAACCCCTTCACGGCGTGCTTGGTCGCGGAATAGACCGCGATATTGGCCATGCCGAAGGTCGCCGATGAAGATGAGGTCGTGAAGCACAGCGAGTTTGGCGTGGCCTTCAGCAGGCCGATCGCCTCGTGAATGCCGATCAGCACGCCCATCAGGTTGACCTGAACGACCGCGATCACATCCTCGAAGGGCTGCTCGGCGAACGGCCCTCCCCGGCCGATCCCGGCATTGTTGAACAGCAGGTCCAGCTTACCATCCGTCGCGATGGAGAAATCCGCCAGCGCCGCGCGGTAGTCCTCGCGGTCGGTGACATCCAACGGGCGGACCAGGCAATTGCCCGCGCCGAGTTCGGCCTCCAAGGAAGCCAGCCCGGCGGCGTTGACGTCATAGCCGCCTACGAACCAGCCCTTGCCGGCGAACAGTCTGGCGGTCTCCAGGCCCATGCCGGAGGCCGCTCCAGTGATGAAAATCGACTTCCGCCCGTTCGCCTGGCCCATCGCGCTTCCCTTTTTCGTCAGGCGCGCGGTGTCATCCCGCGCTGCTTCAGCCGCCACACCAGCACATCGAAGCGGTCTTGTCCGAAGAAGGGTTCGTTCTCGAACACCATGGTCGGCACGCCCCAGTGGCCGGCCTCGCGGTGAGCCTCCTGGCTGGCCTCAATCTCGGCGGCGATCTCCGCGGCTTGAGCCTGCGCCGCACTCGCGAGCAGATCCATATCCAGGCCGGCGCGGGTGATGGCCTGTCGAACCTGATCGCCCTCGTTCCAGGGCTGCTCGCCACCGCGCCAGATCAGCCGGCTGACCTCGTCATAGAAGGCCAGCCCCTGCGGCGTTCGCCCCGCCATCACGCCTAGCGGCATCAGCAGGTCCAGATGCGGTTGATCCTTGGCGCCGTTCAGGGTGGCGAAATCGACCACCACCGGATCAGGCTTGGGCCAAGCCAGCGGCAGCTCCAGGAATTCGGCCAGACGCCGGATGTCGCGCATCAGATAGGGGATGAACAGCGGGTCCTGCTTGGTGAAGAACCCCTCCGAACGCACCGCCAGCGGATAGACCGGCCGAATCCGAACATCGACGTCGTAGGTTTCCGCCAATTCCCGCAAACGCGGGGTCACCAGATAGGAATAGGGACTGCGGAAGGACCAGAAGACGTCGACGCTCAGGGTCATCAAATCAAGCCAGCTAGCGGTGAGGATGGCTCAGCATACATACGTTTTGGCATGCGTCCTGCCAAAAACGATTCCCGGCCGGCGATCACCGCGTGCTTCATCGCATTGGCCATGCGAATCGGCGACGTGGCGCCGGCGATGGCCGTGTTCATCAGCACCGCGTCACAGCCCGTCTCCATGGCCAAGACGGCGTCAGACGCCGTGCCGACCCCAGCGTCGACCAGCACCGGCACCTTGGACTGCTCGATGATCAGACCCAGGTTCAGGAAGTTCTGGATGCCCCTGCCCGACCCGATCGGGGCTGCAGCCGGCATGATCGCGCAGGCGCCGGCGTCTTCCAGCTTCTGAGCGTAGACCGGATCGTCGCTGCAATAGACCATCACCTGGAAGCCGTCGGCGACCAGCAGCTTCAGCGCCCGCAGGGTCTCTTCCATATCCGGCAGCAGGTGCTTGGTGTTGGACAGCACCTCCAGCTTCACAAGATCCCAGCCACCGGCCTCCCGCGCCAGGCGCAGGGTCCGGATCGCATCCTCACCGGTGAAGCAGCCGGCGGTGTTGGGCAGGAAAGTGAACCGCTCGGGGCTCACATAGTCGACCAGCATCGGCTGGTTCGGATCGCTGAGGTTCACCCGGCGCACCGCGACCGTGACGAGCTCGGCCCCCGCCGCCTCGGCGGCCGCGGCGTTCTCCGCATAGTCCTTGTAATTGCCGGTGCCGACGATCAGGCGCGAGGTGAAGGTGCGGCCAGCTACCGTCCACGTGTCTCCTGGTTGGATAGACCCGTCCATGTCAGCCACCTCCGATAAAATGCACGATCTCGATGCGGTCGCCGTCGGCGATCGCTGTCTGCAGATAGGCCGAACGCGGCACGATCTCCAGATTGCGTTCCACCGCGACCTTGCGCGCGTCCAGGCCCAGTTCGGCCACCAAAGCGGCCACGTTCGACAGGGCTCCGAAGGCCCTTTCCTCGCCGTTGATGGTCAGCGTCATGACGCCCTCGTGAAGCTTGAAGTTGCCGAATGCTTGTGACCCCCGCCGCCGACCGTTACAAGACGGCGGAATCGACGGCGGAGCCGAATGTCGAAACCGATCTATGTGCTTAGCGGGCCCAACCTCAACCTCTTGGGGGTCCGGGAGCCGGAGATTTACGGGAAGGAAACGCTGGAGGACGTCCGCACACGTTGCGAGCGTCGCGCCGGCGCCCTTGGTCATGCCGTGATCTTCCGCCAATCAAACCACGAGGGCCAGTTGATCGACTGGGTGCAGGAGGCTCGCACAGAGGCCTGCGCCCTGGTGATCAACCCGGCGGGCTATGGACACACGTCCGTCGCCCTGCTGGACGCTCTCAAGACGCTCGATATCCCGATCGTCGAGTGTCACCTGTCAAACCCGGCGGCGCGTGAGACGTTCCGTCGTGAAACCTTTGTCTCCCTGGCCGCCACCGGAGTTGTCTCCGGTTTCGGCGGGGCAAGCTATGAATTGGCCGTCGAGGCCGCCGCGGGCCTGGCCCGCTGAGCCTCAACCCAAGTTAAGGAATAGAATATGGCTAGCAGTCCCAAGGCTCCTGCCGATCCGATCGACGCCCGCATGGTGCGCAAACTGGCCGACATCCTGACAGACACCGGCCTGTCGGAAATCGAAGTCGAGTGCGATGGACTGAAGATCCGGGTGGCCAAGACGCTGACCTCGGCCCCGATCCAGTACGCCGCAGCTCCCGCCCCGGTCGCCGCAGTGGCGGCGCCTGCCGCCGCTGCTCCGACTGGTGAAGCCGCCGCGCCGGAACGTCGCAAGGGCGACGTCGTCAACTCCCCGATGGTCGGCACCGTCTATCTGCAGCCGCAACCTGACGCCCCGGCCTTCGTCAAGGTGGGCGACATGGTCAGCGCCGGTCAGACGCTGATGATCGTCGAAGCCATGAAGACCATGAACCCGATCCCCGCGCCAAAGGCCGGCAAGGTCGTGGAGATCATCGTCGAGGACGCCCAGCCCGTCGAGTTCGGCGAGCCTCTGGTTGTCATCGAGTAGGATCGATGTTCGATAAAATCCTCATCGCCAATCGCGGCGAGATCGCCCTGCGGATCCATCGGGCCTGCAAGGAAATGGGTATCTCGACGGTGGCGGTCCACTCCGAGCGCGACGCGGGCGCCATGTGGGTTCGCCTGGCCGACGAAAGCGTCTGCATCGGACCAGCGTCGGCGGCCAAGAGCTACCTGAACATTCCCTCGATCATCGCCGCGGCGGAGATCACCGGCGCCCAGGCCATTCACCCAGGCTACGGGTTCCTGTCGGAAAACGCCCGGTTCGCCGAGATCGTGACCGCCCACGGCCTGACTTTCATCGGTCCGACCTCGGACCACATCAAGATGATGGGCGACAAGATCACCTCCAAGCAGGCGGTGAAGGAAGCCGGCATCCCTGTGGTTCCCGGCTCCGACGGCGCCGTCACGACCGAGGAAGAGGCTTTCGCCGCCGCCAAGGAGATCGGCTTCCCCGTGCTGATCAAGGCCGCCGCCGGCGGCGGTGGTCGCGGCATGAAGGTCGCTCAGACCCAGGAAGACCTCTACGAGGCGGTTTCCACCGCTCGCGCCGAGGCGCGTGCGGCGTTCGGCGACGACGCGGTCTATATGGAGCGCTACCTCCAGACCCCGCGCCATATCGAGATCCAGGTGATCGCCGACAAGTTCGGCAATGTCTGCCACCTCGGGGAACGCGACTGCTCGCTGCAGCGCCGCCACCAGAAGGTTCTGGAAGAAGCCCCCTCGCCCGTTATCGACGCCGCGGCCCGCGCCAAGATCGGCAAGGTCGTGGTCGATGCGGTCAAGGCCATCGGCTATCTCGGCGTCGGCACCATCGAGTTCCTGTACGAGAACGGCGAGTTCTTCTTCATCGAGATGAACACCCGCCTGCAGGTGGAACACCCGGTCACCGAAGCCATCACCGGCATCGACCTGGTCCGCGAACAGATTCGCATCGCCGCGGGCCTGCCGCTGTCGTTCCGCCAAGAGGACGTGGTCTTCGAAGGCCACGCCATCGAGTGCCGGATCAACGCCGAGAATCCGAAGACCTTCGCCCCGTCGCCGGGACTGGTCACCGACTTCCATGCCCCCGGCGGCCTGGGCGTGCGCCTCGATAGCGCGCTCTATGCCGGTTATTCGGTCCCGCCCGACTACGACAGTCTGGTTGGCAAGCTCATCGTCCATGGCCGCGACCGCGAGGAGTGCATCGCACGCCTCAACCGCTGCCTGAACGAGATGGTGGTCGGCGGCATCGAAACCTCGATCCCGTTGTTCCAAGAACTGCTGCAACAGCCCGACATCCTGGCAGGCTACTACAACATCCACTGGCTGGAACGGTGGATGAAGGCGCAGGCAGAGGCCTAGAGGATCGCCGTCAAGGCCGCATGGACACCTTCGGCCCCCGCGATCTGCTGGAGTGCTACGCGCGCGGCGTCTTCCCGATGGCCGACGCGCGGGAAGACGAAAGCGTCTTCCTGATAGACCCGGAAAAACGAGGCGTGATCCCGCTGAACGGGTTTCACGTCTCCCGGCGCCTTGCCCGCACGGTTCGCGGCGATCCGTTTGAAATCCGGATCGACAGCGCCTTCCCGCAGGTCGTGCTGGAGTGCGCCGCTTCAAAGCCCGGGCGGACCGAGACCTGGATCAATGGCGTGATCGAGCACCTCTACGCCCAACTGTTCGAGATCGGCCATGCGCACAGCGTCGAGTGCTGGCGAGAGGGCCAGTTGGTCGGCGGCCTCTATGGGGTGTCGCTAGGCGGCGCCTTCTTTGGCGAGAGCATGTTCTCGCGCGAAACCGACGCCTCGAAGATCGCCCTGGTCCATCTGGTGGCGCGGCTTGTCGCCGACGGCTTCAAGCTGCTGGACGCCCAGTTCATCACCGATCATCTGACGCAGTTCGGTACTGAGGAAATTCCCCGCGCCGAATATCATCGGCGACTGGCCAGGGCCCTGCCCGTGGCCGCCGATTTTCAGCGGGCGGCGACCGGGACCGGCGCGGCGGCCCTGCAGGTGATCAGCCAGGCGTCATAGACCGGGTGTTGCAGCGGATGCAGGCCGGGCGACGACGCGTACATCCACCCTCGGAAGGTCTGGCGCGGCGGCGGCGTCGGCTTGCCGGGCGCTGAGCGCGGCTGTGACTCCACGGTCATGTAGGCCATCGAGTCTTCGACGGCCTCGTCGCCGGCCGAGCGCTCGCAGGCCTTCACGGTGAAAACGAGGTTCTTGTAACGAACGGGCCTGCCCACCGCGGCTTCAAAGCGGATCGATTCGGCCGCGATCTTGTCCAGCGCATGGATCACCGCGACGTCGTAACGGGCGCGCTTGATCGCCGCTTCGGTGGGCTTGGCCGCAACGGTCGCCTTGGGGGGCGGCGCCGGGGTCACGTCTTCATCGTCGATGGGCGGGGGCGTGGCGATCGGCGGCGGGGCGATGACCTGCACCGGCGGCGCCTCCTCAGGCGGAGCGGCGACGGGCGGCGGGGCTGCAGGCTGAGCCGGGACGGGCGTGGGCGTGGGCGGGGCGCCGGCTGGCGGCGCAGCCGTCGGTGACGGGCCGCTCGTCGGTGGGGCTGGCTGAGCCGTGGCTGAGGTCGCGCTCAGCGCCAGCAGAACGGCGATGGTGCGAACCCGCGCCATGACTATTCGGGCCGCCAGGCCTCGTAGTCGCCAGTAGCCTTCTGGCGCTCACCGCTGCGAGCGATGGAGCCCTGCGGACGCCAGGCGTGGACGGTGCCGGTCAGGTTCGGAATATGGTCGCGTTCCCAGGACTGGCGCTTCAACGGTTCGACCGTCGGCGGCTCCTCGAAGGTGTGGTGCAGCCAGCCGTGCCAGTCAGGCGAGACCTTCGAGGCCTCGGCATAACCGTTGTAGACCACGTAGCGACGCTTGCGGCCGTCGTACGAGTCCTTGGTGTCCTTGGCTTCGTAATAGCTGTTTCCCAGCTCGTCCTTGCCGATGAATACGCCACGGCGACCCAGGGTGAAGCGGATGCCGATGGTCGCGCCGTTCCACCAGGTGAAGATATTCTTGAGCACGTTTGGGAGTTCCGAACAGAGCAGAGAGCGCGCGGACTATAGGTGTCTGGCCCGCGAGCGTCCAGCGGCGCGAGCAACGCAATATGTTGGGGATAGCACGCCCCGCGACCGCAACATGTATTGCCCGGCCGCGCGGCTCTGCCTAGACTCAGGCTCTGGGAGAGCCATTCATGCGTATTGAGGCGGCTAGGATCGAACAGCGGACGCTCGAGCGGGCCGCCAGTGTGGCCGAAGTGCTGGCTCCCGCGTCATGGACCGACGCCCGGGTGGAAGCCTGGCTCGACTGGTTGGACGAGGACGCCGATCTTCCCGCAGCGGTGTTCCGCTACGCCGAAGATCTCGTCCTTCGCGGCGACGCGGCGGGCCTGTTCGACACCGCACGGGCGCGCGCCGGCTTCCGCCGCGATCTCGCCGCCGCCATGCTGGCCGGACAACTGGCGCTGAGCGGCCCACGCGGCGGTTCGAGCGCTCCTGTGATTCAAGCCGGCGAGCCCGAGTTCGAAGGCGCGCTGACCACCTTGCGCGCCCAACATCGCGGTCGCGCCATGGCCAGAGCCGCCGTCCGCGAAATGGGCGCCCGGCTGCAGGCGGTGATGGACAGCGTCCTGCGCTGCGAAGGCGACGCAGCCGCCTGCGCCGATCCTCGCGCCAACGCCAATCTGGCCCGCAGCGCCGAAGCCGCACGCAACGCCGGCGCGACCGACGCCATGATCCTCGAGGCCATCGGCCTGGCCCGCTCGGGCGAGGCCGAATGGCTCGCCGCCACGCCGTTCCTAAACGACATCGATCGTCTGGAGCTGGTCTGCGTCACCGCTCGCACGGCGGAGTCGTCGGTCGCCAGCGCCGCCTGGGAAACCGGCGCGGTTGCATCCGCCTTTTCGCCGGAAGCCGGGCGCGGCGTCGCCGCGGCCTGGGGCGGGGTCCGCGGGGCGATCAATGTGCTCGCCTTCGGCGCCGGCAAGGACTTCAACGCCAGCGCCTTTGACTCCGCCGTCGCCCTGCTGGCGACCGCGCTCGCCGTGGCTGGCGATCAGCGCCCCGCCGCACTCGGCCTTGCCGGCGTCGCCGACTGGCTGGTGGCCCAGGGCCTATCCTACGCCTCGGAAGCCGGCCTTGAGGCCGCCCGAGACCTATACCGGCGCGCCGCTTCGGCGACTGTCGCCTCCGGCGCCAAGCTGAATGGCGGCGTGGCCGTGTTCGATGATCCGGAAATAGCCTTGCGGCTCGGCGGGCCCAGCCCATCGGCGGCGCCGTGGCTCGGGCCGATCACCGTGGCCCAGACCGAAGACGGCCCGCTGACCCGCGTGCTGTCCGAAGCCGCCCTCCAGGGGCTAAGCGCCGTCGGCGCGGACCTCGCTCAGGCGCGCGGCCACCTGCTCGGCCGCCTCGACCTTTCGGAGGCCCCAGGCGTAGACCACCCCGCACTCAACGCGCGCGGTTTCACCGACCACGAGATCGCCCAGGCTGAAGCCGCCCTGCCCTTCGCCGCCAATCTGCGCGAGGCCTTCGCCGGGATCGACGCCGGCTTCCTTTGCGACGTCTTGGGCGCCACAGACGCCGATCTCGCCAATCCAGCCTTCGATGTCCTGAAACAAGCCGGCTTCTCCGAGAGTGAGATCGCCCAGGCTGAGGACTATGCGCTGGGGTCCGGCGCCCTCTCCGAGGCTGACTTCCTCACGCCCGCCCAACAGGCCGTGTTCCAGACCGCTGATGATCTGGGCCCAGAGCCCTATTTCGCCCTGCTGACTGCGATCGCCCACGCCTTGGCGGTCCCGGCCATGGCCGAGGTGGAACTGGAGTGGGACACCACGCCGTCCGACGCGCGCGACCTGATGGCGCTGGCTGCTCATGCCGGCGTCCCGGCGATCCGCCTGCGCCGCGCGGCCGCGCCCGCCAACCTCGTGCTAGATCTTCCCAAGGTCGCCGAACCCGCCACCCGCACGCTGCGAGAGCCGCCGCCCGAGGCAGAGGAACGGCCGAGCCAGGAACGGATCATCGAGCGCCTCGTCGAACGCGAACGCACACGCCGCAAACTGCCCGATCGGCGCAAGGGCTACATCCAGAAGGCCGCCGTGGGAGGCCACAAGGTCTACCTCCACACAGGCGAGTACGACGACGGCGAACTCGGCGAGATCTTCATCGACATGCACAAGGAAGGCGCCGCCTTCCGCTCTTTGATGAACAATTTCGCGATCGGCATCTCCATCGGCCTCCAGTATGGCGTGCCCTTGGAGGAGTTCGTCGACGCCTTCGTGTTCACGCGCTTCGAACCGGCCGGGCCGGTGACCGGCAACGACTCCGTGCGCTCGGCCACCTCGATCCTCGACTACCTGTTCCGCGAGCTCGGCGTCTCCTACCTGGGCCGCCAGGATCTGGCCAACGCTGACCCCGGCGAGCTGAACGCCGACGGCCTGGGCCACGGCAAGTTCGACGAAGCCGATGAGCCGCAACCGGCTTCTCACTTCATCTCCCGCGGCTTCGCCCGGGGGGCGGCGCCTGACAATCTGGTCTTCCTGCCGAGCGCTTCGCGCGGGCCCGGCGCCGGGACAGTGGAGGCCGACGTCTGCGCGGCCTGCGGCGATGTCGCGGTTGTCCGCAAGGGCGCCAGCCTGATCTGCGAGACCTGCGGCACGCGCGCGGGTCAGCACGGCGGCGACATGACCGGCTGATTTCGCCGCCGGTCGGGGCCCGTGTGCACTGGGGGAATTTTTGCTCCCATCAGATCTCGCACGACGAATTTTGTCGCCCAGCCGACAAATCGCGCATGGCGCGTGTCGCCAATACTACTGCGCCGCGCATAGCTCCCGGTTGTCGCCCGTTGACCGAGCAGACTTGCCGCGTGCGAGTACAGCTAAGCTGCTGACAATTACCGCGAATTAAGTAGCGCTTGCGCGGCGCCGGGGGCACATCTCCGAGCATGGACCCTACGCCCCGAGCCATGACACCGCGCTTGCGCCGCTTCGCCTTGACCCTAACCGCCCTGCTCGGCGCCGCCTCGGCGCTCGCCCCCGCCGCCGCGAACGCGAGCATGGGCGACAAGGACGTGGCGCGGATGGTGTCGTTCGGCGGCGCGTGCGCCAAGTGCGAACTCTCCGGCCGCAAGCTCAACGGCGCCCAGTTCGTGGGCGCGAACTTCGCCGGCGCGGCCCTGGTCGGCTCTGATCTGCGCGACGCCCGCTTCATGGGCGCCAATTTTTCTGGCGCAGATCTCTCGCGAGCCGATCTGTCCGACGCTCAGATGGTGGGGTCGAACTTCGGCCGCGCCATCCTGACCGACGCGCGCCTTCGGTCCGTCGAGGCCAATGGGGTCAATTTCGGCTCGGCCAACCTTGCCCGCGTCGACATGCGCGACGCTCAGGCGGCCGGCTCGAACTTCTCGCGCGCCACCCTGACCGACGCGCGGCTTCAAGCTGCCGACATGGTGGCCGCCAATTTCAGCAAGACCAATGCGCGCGGCGCCAACTTCCGCGACTCGGTGCTGACCAGCGCGACCTTCACCGCCGGTGCGTTTGAAAACGCCTCGTTCCGCGACGCCGACCTAAGCGCGGCGAACCTGACTGGCGCGACGTTCGCCGGGTCCGACTTCCGCGGCGCCAGCCTGCAATCGGCCAATATCACCGGCGTGGATCTGTCGCGGGTACGGGGGCTGGACCAGGACCAATTGGACGAAGCCTGCGCCGACACCGCAACCAGGGTCCCGTCGGGCCTCATCGCCAAGAGCTGCCGTGGCGGGGGGCGTGTCCGTTACGCCGCGCCAGCGCCGCCGAAAGCCCCCGCCCCGCCGGCTGCGCCACGCTATCTCGTCGCCGTAGACTAGGCGCAGGCGGCCCCGGAGAGGAGCCGCCCAGCCGTAATAGCTGCTCGCCCCTAGACCTTGATCGGGGGAGCGACGCGGATGTGCAGTTCCTTGAGCTGCTTTTCCAGCACCTCTGACGGCGCGTTCATCAACAGGTCCTGACCCTGCTGGTTCAGCGGGAAGGCGATGACTTCGCGGATCGCCGTCTGGCCGGCCAGCAGCATGACGATGCGGTCGATGCCGGGGGCCAGACCACCGTGCGGCGGCGCGCCATGGCGGAAGGCGTTCAGCATGCCGCCGAACTCTTCCTCGACGACTTCGGGGCCGTAGCCGGCGATCTCGAAAGCCTTCAGCATCAGGTCCGGGCGGTGGTTCCGGATCGCGCCGGAGCACAGCTCATAGCCATTGCAGACGATGTCGTACTGGTAGGCCAGGATGTCCAAGGGATCCTTGGTCTCCAGCGCTTCCAATTCGCCCTGCGGCATCGAGAATGGGTTGTGCGAGAAGTCGACGTGGTTCGACTCCTCGTTCATCTCGTACATCGGGAAGTCAACGATCCAGACGAACTCGAAGCGGGTCTCGTCGATCAGGTTCAGGTCCGTGCCGACCTTGGTCCGAGCCGAACCGGCGAACTTGTAGAAGACCTTCGGATCGCCGGCGACGAAGAAGGCCGCGTCCCCGCGTCCCAGGCCCAGCTGGCCCATGACCGCGTCCGTGCCCTCAGCCCCCAGGTTCTTGGCGATCGGGCCGCCCCAGGCGCCCTGGTCTTCGCTCCAGAAGATATAGCCGAGGCCAGGCTGGCCCTCGCCCTGCGCCCAGCTGTTCATGCGGTCGCAGAACGCGCGGCTGCCGCCCTTCGGCGCCGGGATCGCCCAGACGGCGTTCTTGCTGTCTTCCAGAATGCGGGCGAACAGGCCAAAGCCGCCGCCGCGGAAGCGCTCGGACACGTCCTGCATGACCAGCGGGTTGCGCAGGTCGGGCTTGTCGCTGCCGTACTTGGAGATCGACTCCCGATACGGAATACGCGGGAACGGGTACGGGGTGACGGTCTTGCCTTCACCGAACTCTTCAAAGACGCCGTGCATCACCGGCTCGATCGCCGCGAACACGTCTTCCTGGGTGACGAAGCTCATCTCGACGTCGAGCTGGTAGAATTCGAGGCTGCGGTCAGCGCGCAGGTCCTCATCGCGGAAGCAGGGCGCGATCTGGAAGTAGCGGTCGAAACCGGCGACCATCAGCAGTTGCTTGAACTGCTGGGGCGCCTGCGGCAGCGCATAGAATTTCGACGGGTGCAGACGCGAAGGCACCAGGAAGTCCCGCGCGCCTTCCGGCGAGGAGGCCGTCAGGATCGGCGTCTGATATTCCAGGAAGTCCTGGGCGATCATCCGGTTGCGGATCGAGTGGATGACCTTCGAACGCAGCACGATGTTCTTGTGCAGGGTCTCGCGGCGCAGGTCGAGATAGCGGTGCTTTAGCCGCAGCTCTTCTGGGTATTCCGGCTCGCCGAAGACCGGCAGCGGCAGCTCGGCGGCTTCCGAAAGCACTTCGACCGTCCGCACGCGCACCTCGACCTCGCCGGTCGGCAGGTTGGCGTTCACGGTCTCCGGCGAACGGGCCACGACGTCGCCGTCGATACGGATCACGCTCTCGGCGCGCAGGCGCTCGACCGTCGCAAAACCGGGGGTCTCGGGGCTGATCACCAGCTGGGTCAGGCCGTAGTGGTCGCGCAGGTCGATGAAGACCAGACCGCCATGGTCACGCTTACGGTGGATCCAGCCCGAAAGGCGGACGGTCTTACCCGTGTCGGCGGCGCGAAGAGCGCCCGCGGTATGGCTGCGGTAGGCGTGCATTTTGGAGTCGCAAACGGCTGAAAATGAGGCGCGGAAGACCGCATGTGGGGGCCGGAAAGTCAAGGCAAGGCTGGCCGACCCGCAACGATGCCGCCAGGCGATGCGCCGCCGCGCATCGCCCCTCACCTAACCTCTCGCGAAGGAGAGGAACTCTGTGTGACTGCTGCGCCTACTTCGCCGGGTTGGTCAGGGCTTGGTAGACCAAGGTCCGACTGAGGGCGCCCAGATCACCACCGCCGGTCCCGCCATAGCGCTGGATCATGCCGACGAAGACCACGTCGTTGGTCGGGTCGGCCCAGAACCAGGTGCCGGCCGCGCCGCCCCAGCTCATCGTGCCCTTCCCCTCCAGGGTTCCAGCCTTGCGCGGATCATTGACCACCATGAAGTCGAGACCAAAGCCGACATGTTGATTGAAGCTGTTGCTCACCGAGCCGTTCGAAGATACCAGCGCCGCTTCGGGAATGACGTTGGTCCCCATCAGTTCGACGGTGGCGGGCGCCAGGATACGCACGCCGCCCAACTCGCCTCCGTTGACGATCATCTGGGCGAACCGGGCGTAGTCGCTCGTGGTCGAGACTAGGCCGCCGCCGCCCGATTCCATGCCGGGCTTGCTGACGAAGCTCGGCACAGGAGAGCCGAACAGCGTCTTGGCCTCCTCGATCTTCCCGGTCTCCTGGTTGCCGATATAGACCGCCGCCAACCGCGGAGCCTTCGCCTGGCCGGTGCTGAAGGCTGTGTCCGTCATTTTCAGCGGCTTGAAGATGCGGCTCTCGAAGAACTCCCCCAGAGTCTGGCCCGACAACTTCTCGACGATATGGCCCTGGAGATCGACGGCGACCGAATAGCTCCATTGCTCTCCCGGCTGATAGATCAGCGGAATGGCGGCGACCTTGGTGGTCATTTCCTGAAGGCTGCTCGAGCCCAGTACCCGCTGTTCGCGGAACATCTGGTCGACCGGATGCTTGTCGCTCAGCCCATAGCCGAAACCGGCCGTGTGGCTCATCAGCTCGCGCATGGTCGGCGGGCGACGGACAGCCTCAAGGATCGGCTGGCCCTTGGCGTCGACACCCTTCCAGACCTTCAGATCCTTGAACTCCGGAATATACTTGGTGACCGGATCATCGAGCTTCCACCTGCCCTCTTCGAACAGGATCATCATGGCCACGCCGGTGATCGGCTTGGTCATTGAATAGATGCGGAAGATCTCGTCCTTCGGCATCGGCTGGCCGGTTTCCAGGCTGGCCTTGCCGTAGGTATTGAAGGCCACGACCTTGCCGTGCCGCGCCAGCAGCGTGGTCATCCCCGCCACCCGGCCATCGGCCACCGCCTTCGCCATCGCGGCGTCGAGGCGTTTCAGACGCTGGCTGTCGAAGCCGACCGCCTCAGGGCTGGCGGCGGGCGCCAGCGCCGCAGCCTTGGCCTGGGCATGAGCGGCTGGCGCCGTGGCCAGACCGATCGACACCGCCGCCAAGGCGCTCGCAAGCAGATGCATCCTGCGCGTCATACGCTTCCCCCCATTTGTTGTTGAGGTGGAGCTTAGCGGCGCCTTAGGCGCCCGCAAGACGCGATGACGGCTACTTAGGCTTGAAACGCTTGCTGGTCGGGAAACCCTTGGGCGCCAGCTTGCCGGCGGCGGCGCGCTTGGCCAACCAGTCTCGCCATTCGCCCCAGACACGGGTGCGGCCAGCCGAATCGATCCAGGTCGCCCCGTCCAGAGCGTTGAAGACGATCGCGTCGCGAAGGCCGCCCTCGCGGTAGCTCTGCAGCTTCACACCCTTGCCGCGCGGCATTTCCGGCAGTTCGGCCAGCGGGAAGATCAGCACCTTGCCGTTGTCGCCGATCACGCCCAGGTGGTCGCCGGCGACCGGCATGGCGAAGGCCGCGCCCTTGGTCCCAGCGTTCAGCACCTGCTTGCCCGCGCGGCGGAAGCTGATCGCCTCCTCCTCCGGCAGGATAAAGCCGTAGCCCTCCTTGGACGCGATTACGCGCTTGGTGCCCGGCTTGTGCGGGAACATGTCGATGATGTCGGTCTTGTCGTCGAGGTCGAGCATCAGACGCAGCGGTTCGCCATGACCGCGCGCGCCGGGAAGCTTGTCGCAGCCGATGGTGAAGAACCGGCCATCCGAAGCGAAGATCAGCAGCTTGTCAGTGGTCTCGGCCGGCACGATCAGGCCGAGCTTGTCGCCTTCCTTGAACTTCAGTTCCGACGGGTCTTCGACCTTGCCCTTGGCGGCGCGGATCCAGCCGCGCTCGGACAGGATGACGGTGATCGGCTCGCGCACGATCATCGCCTCGATGGCGGCTTCGGCGTCCACCACCGGGGCGGTGTCGAAGATCGAGCGGCGCTTGCCCAGCTTGGTGTCGGGGCCCAGGATCGCGCGCACGTCCTTCAGGCCCACGCCGACCAGCTTCCACTGGGCGGGCTCCGAGGCCAGCATCTTCAGCAGCCCGGCGCGTTCCTCGGCCAATTCGGCGTGCTCGCGGCGAAGCTCCATCTCCTCCAGCTTGGCCAGTTGGCGCAGCCGGGTGTTGAGGATGGCGTCGGCCTGGATGTCGGAAAGCTCGAAAGCCTCGATCAACTTGGCCTTGGGCTCGTCCTCGTAGCGGACGATGCGGATCACCTCGTCCAGATTGAGGAAGGCGATGACCAAGCCGTCCAAGATGTGCAGACGGGCTTCGATCTTATCCAGTCGGAAGCGGGCCCGGCGGACCAGCACTTCACGGCGGTGATCAAGGAAGGCGCGCAGCGCCTGCCGCAGCCCCATGACGCCGGGCGAACCGCGGGCGTCCAGCACGTTCATATTGACCGGGAAACGCGTCTCCAGCGCCGAGAGCTTGAACAGGCTCTCCATCAGCACTTCGGGCTCGACGTTGCGGTTCTTCGGTTCGATGACCAGGCGCACGTCCTCGGCGCTCTCATCACGAACATCGCCCAGCAGCGGGGCTTTCTTGGTCTCGATCAGGTCGGCCAGCTGCTCGACCAGATCAGCCTTCTTCACCTGATAGGGGATCTCGGTGACGACGATCTGGTAGGTACCGCGACCGGTCTCTTCCTTTTCCCATAGCGCCCGCACCCGGATGCCCCCGCGCCCAGTGGCGTAGGTTTCCAGCATGCTTTCGCGCGGCTCGACGATCACGCCGCCGGTCGGGAAGTCTGGCCCCTGGACGTGCTGCATCAACCGCGCGGTGTCGGCGTTCGGGTCTTCCAGCAGCACCAGGCAGGCGTCGATCAGTTCAGCGGCGTTGTGCGGCGGGATCGAGGTCGCCATGCCCACGGCGATGCCGCTGGAGCCGTTGGCCAGCAGGTTGGGGAAGCCGGCCGGCAGCACCACCGGCTCTTCATCTTCACCGTCATAGGTCGGGCGGAAGTCGACCGCGTTCTCATCGATCCCGTCGAGCAGCAACTGCGCGGCGACGGTGAGCTTGCACTCGGTGTACCGCATGGCCGCGGCGTTATCGCCGTCGATATTGCCGAAGTTCCCCTGGCCATCGACCAGCGGATAGCGCTGAGCGAAATCCTGGGCCAGGCGGACCAACGCCTCATAGACCGCCACGTCCCCGTGCGGGTGATACTTACCGATCACGTCGCCGACCACGCGGGCGCACTTCTTGGCCGTGGTGTTCGGGTCCAGCCGAAGCTGGCGCATGGCGTACATCAACCGGCGGTGGACGGGTTTCATCCCGTCGCGGACGTCAGGCAGAGCGCGGCCGGTGATGGTGGAGAGCGCATAGGCGAGGTAGCGCCGAGACAGGGCCTCGGTCAGCGGTTCGTCGATAATGCGGTCGCCGTCGCCGTCACCCGGCGGAGGGATGTGCTTGGTCATGTCGAATCAAACTCGGAGTTCAGTCCACTTCTAGCGGGCGCCGCAGCGGAAGTCGCCGCGACGCATGGACTCTCATCGCACAGGACGCAACCGCGCTGAGCGATGGCGGCCAACTATGCCTCGCCCTGGGCAGACACCCTAGCTTCCTGGGCGAAGTAAAGCGCCCTAAGCTGCGCCCAGAGGGGACAAGCAGATGGACCCGCCGGCGCCCAATCCCGTCGATCCGCCTTCGCGCGCGAAGATGGTCGACACTGTCATTCAGATCGGGCTGCTGGGCCTGCTGATCTACGCCTGCGCGCGGATCGTGCTGCCCTTCGCCGGCATACTCGCCTGGTCGATGGTGTTGGCGGTGATGCTGCACCCCCTGCATGTGCGACTGGCCTCCCGGGTCGGAAATCGCGGGTCGGCGGTATTGATCGGCGTTGTCGGAGTCGTGGTGACCCTGATCCCGGTCGCCCTCGTCGCCGCCTCTCTCGCCTCGTCAGTCCACTGGCTGATCTCCGGACTGGAGAACCACAGCCTGACCATGCCGGCCCCGCCGCCTCGGCTCGCCGACCTGCCGCTGGTCGGTGAAAAGCTGTCAGAGACCTGGGTGCTGATCCTCACGGACGTCCCCAGCGCGGTTCAGAAATATGCTGGAAAGCTGAGCGGCCCGGCCACGTGGCTGGCCTCGTTCGCTGCGCGGCTGGCGGTGGACGAGCTATCGTTCGTGCTTTCCTTCGCGATCGCCGCCGTGCTTCTCGCCTATGGCAGAGGCGCGGCCGCCTTCGCCGAGCACCTGCTGGAGTTCATGACCGGCAATGGAGGCCGCGGGCCCCGGCTCACCGCTCTCACCGCCGCGACCGTGCGCGGGGTCGCCATCGGGGTCGTCGGCGTGGCCGCGATCCAGGCTATCCTGCTCGGCGTCGGCTTCTTCGCGATCGGCCTCCCGGGCGCGGGTCTGCTGATGGTGATCGCCCTGTTCTTTGGAATCGTGCAGGTGCCGGCTGCGCTGCTGATCTTGCCGGTGGTCGTCTACGTCTTCGTCACCAAGGATACGGTCCCCGCCGTCATCTTCACGGCCTGGACCCTGATCGCCGGCTTCAGCGACAGCGCCCTCAAGCCCCTGATGCTCGGACGCGGGCTGGAGGTTCCAATGCCGGTCATCCTGGTCGGGGTGATCGGGGGGCTGCTGGCCGACGGCATGCTCGGCCTGTTCGTCGGGCCCGTGGTGTTGGCGGTGGGCTATGTGCTGTTCATGGAATGGGTGCAGTTGCACCCGCCCCCGAACGACGCGAGCCAAGGCGAGGATCCGCCCGCCCAGATCACGTCCTAGAGGCGCTGGGCGTCGGTCAACCGGTCCACCAGCCAGACCCGCGCCGGCGGCAGCGGGCGGTTCAACGGGCCAAACACGAACAGCTCCAGGAAGTGCGCTGTCAGATCGAGACCGGCGCGCACATCGCCCGGCGATAGCCCGCCCTGCGAAGACAGCATGAACGGCGGCAAGGCCAGGAGCCTGTCCTTATAAGGCTCGCCGGCTGTCCGGCTGACGGCCCGGCCGGTCCGTGGGCTGACATAGACCAGGTCGTCGAGGGAGCCAGTGGCGGCGCACTTCGAGAGATCGAGACCAAAGCCCAGGTCCTGCAACAGCCCGGCCTCGAACCGCACGAACACCGCCGGCCAGATGTCGGGCATCAGCAGGGCCGAGCTCAGCGCCTCGAACGCCAGGAACGCGCCCGGATGCGGCTCTCGCTCCGGCAGGGCGGCGGCGGCGACCGCCGCGGCCGCCGATAGGCCGGCCAAGGCCATAGGGTCGTCAAACAAGGCCGCGGGTCCCTCCCCCACCGGCTCGAGCTGCGCTGACCCAAGCTGATCGGAAACCCTGGCCCGATAGTGAACGATGGTCCGCGCGCCAGCCTGCAGAAGGGGCTTCATGCGCCGCGACGCCCCGCCGGCCACGTGAGCGGCCCACTTGCCGTGGTGGGCGGTCAGCAGTTCGACGATGGCGCCGGTCTCCCCATGAACCCGGGCCGACAGCACATAGGCGTCGTCCTCAAATTCCACGAGCGGAACGCCCCATCATCCGCCCGCCGCGACGGCGCGTTCGAACAGCGGCGTCCAGTCGGGCTGAACCGAAAGGCCGAAGGTCTCGGCGAGAACCCCGCCAATCTCATCGGCGGCGAGCAGCCGCCGCTCGACCGTTCCATCAGTCTTGCGGATGGTCAGGCGGTTGTGGAGCAGATTGTAGCGGGCCTGCGGCGTGGTCCGCGAGACCATCAGATTGTGCCGGAAGTGCGAGCTCGGATGGGTCGCGGTAAACCAGTTGGGCAGGTCATAGTCGACGTCCAGCTGGACCTCGCGGGACAGTTGATAGACCGGCGTCCAGACCTCGCCGATGAGCGCCTGGAGCGCGATGTCTTCGCCCTCGGGAACCATGCGGAACGTCTCATGCGGGGTCGGCTGCGGCTCGATGATCCCGAATTTCAGCGGTGCGGTCAGGACCAGCCCGCCGAAGCCGACATCGGCGTACCAGGGCTCGTCGTCGATGGTGACCCACAACCCCATGTGGGTGCGGGCACGCGGCGACGCTTCCGCCGGCGCCCCCCATTGGACGCGGGCGATCAGGCCCTCGACCTCGAAGCCCAGCGCCAGCAGGACACGCTTGAAGAGGCCGTTCTGCTCGTAACAGTAGCCGCCCCTTTCCGCCGTGATCAGCTTGGCGTCGACCGCGGCCGGGTCCAGGTCAATCCCCCGATCCAGCAGGACGTCGATCGCCTCGAAGGGGATCGCGGCCGGATGCAGCAGATGCAGCGCACGCAGGGTTTCAAGCGTGGGCGTGCGCGGCCCGTCATAGCCGATGCGGGCGAAATAGGCGTCGAGGTCGATCATATCGCCTACCTATGGGCTCAGACGTCGAAGTCCAGGCCCACGTCGCCGTAGAACTCGCGCTTGTCGGCCCAGCGTTCGTCGACCTTCACGTGCAGGAACAGGTGCACGGGGCGCTCAAGCAGTTCGGTCAGTTCTTCGCGGGACTTCTGGCCGATCCACTTCAGGGTCTGGCCGTTCTTGCCCAGGATGATCGGGCGCTGGCTCTCGCGCTCGACGTAGATCGACTGTTCGATCCGCACCGAGCCGTCCTTGCGCTCCTCGAAGGCGGTGGTTTCGACGGCCGCCGCATAGGGCAGCTCCTCGTGAACCCGCAGGAACAGCTTCTCGCGCGTGATCTCGGCGGCCAGCAGGCGCACCGGCAGGTCGGCGGTCTGTTCCTCCGGATAGAGCCAGGGGCTCTCCGGCATCAGTTGGGCCAGCCTAGCCTTCAAGTCATCCACGCCCTGGCCGTCAGCGGCCGAGATCATGAACACCTCGGAATAGACCCCGGTCTCGAACAGGCGCTGGGCCAGGGCGAGCAACGTGTCGCGGCGCATGCCGTCGATCTTGTTGAGCGCGAGGATGGCCTTCTTGCCGGACCGCTGCAGACCTTCAACGATCGAGGCGACGTCAATGGCCGAACGCTTGTCGGCCGATTTCGCGCCCGGTTCAGCGGACGCCAGCTCGGCGACGGAATCGACCAGGTGAACGATGGTGTCGGCTTCTTCGGCCCCGCCCCAGGCGGAGCGGACCATGGCGCGGTCCAGGCGCCGGCGCGGCGCGAAGATACCGGGAGTGTCGACGAGAATGATCTGGGTCTCACCGGCCATGGCCACGCCACGTACGGGGAAACGGGTGGTCTGGACCTTCTGAGTCACGATGGAGACCTTGGCCCCCACCAGACGGTTGGTCAGAGTCGACTTCCCCGCATTCGGGGCTCCGATGATCGCGGCGAAGCCGGCGCGGGTGGTCATAGAGGTCCTTCTCGTTTCAACAACATTTTCAGGGCCGCGGCTTTTTCGGCCTCTTGGCGGGACGGCCCCGGGGCAAGCTCGGGCTCGTAATCGCCGACAGTCACCGAGACGGTGAACGAGGGCGCGTGATCGGGGCCTTCACGGCCCACGACCTTGTAGGCTGGAAGAGCCATACCACGTCCCTGGGCCCATTCCTGCAACTGGGTCTTCGGATCCTTGATCCGCGGTTCGTCCAGGCGGGCGAATTCCTCGGTCCAGAACTCCAGGAAGAAGGCCCGGGCGGCCTCCAGCCCATCGTCGATATAGAGCGCGCCGATCAGCGCCTCGCAGGCGTCGCCCAGAACGGTGTCCTTGTCGCGAGCCCCGATCTTGGTGGCGCTGGCCGCCATCCGCAGGGCGTTGGGCAGGCCGATCCGCCGCGCGACCCGGGCGCAGGCGTGATAGTTCACGAGCCCAGCCATGAGCCGGCTCATTTCGCCTTCGCGCGCATCTGGATTGAGCGCCATCAGGCGTTCGGCCGCGAGCAGGTTGAGCACCCGGTCGCCCAGGAACTCCAGCCGCTCGTAGTGGCGCACCTTCAACGCCCCGTCTCCCACGCTGGCGTGGGTCAGGGTGCGTTCCAGAAGCTCGCGGTCCTGAAAAGTGTGGCCGATCCGGCCCTCAAGCTCGGCGACCGCTGCTTCGCGCTTGTTCATTGAAGGACGGTGAAGAAACGCTCAGGCCGGGCGTTGAGCACCCAGGTCCAGGGCTTGAAGAGCGATGCGCCGGGATTCCAGGACAGCAGAATGATCTGCGCCTTGCCGACCAGATTCTCGGCGGGCACGAAGCCGACGCCCATCTCGGAAGGCACTCTACTGTCGAGCGAGTTGTCGCGGTTGTCGCCCATAAAGAAGTAGTGGCCTTCAGGGACGACGAAGGTCTGGGTGTTGTCCACCTCGCCATCCGGACCGAAGTCATAGGTCACGAACTGGCGACCATTTGGGAAGGTTTCCTTGTAGCGCTGGACGTTACGCGTGAAGCCGTAGCCGGAATCGATCATCACCGGCGGCAACGCCTCGCGCGGAACTTCCTTGTCGTTGATCCACAAGCGGCCTTCACGCATCTGCACCCGGTCGCCGGGCAGGCCGATCAGGCGCTTGATGTAGTCGGTGCGGCCGTCGCGCGGCAGCTTGAAGACGATCACGTCGCCGCGGTTAGGGACGCGCTCCATGAGCCGGCCATCGAAGATCGGCGGGCTGAACGGGATCGAGTGGCGCGAGTAGCCGTAGGAATATTTGGAGACGATGATGTAGTCGCCCTCGAGCAGCGTCGGCTCCATCGAGGCCGACGGGATCGTGAAGGGCTGGAAGAACAGCACGCGCAGGAACAGCGCGATAAGCAGGGCGTAGGCGACCGTTTTCACGATCTCCACGAACTCGTTCATGGCGCCGGATTTGTCCGGAGCATCCGAGGTCTTTGCGCTGTCGGTCATCATGGGTCCTGCGATTTGTCCGAAACTGACGGACATTTTGCCTAGCTAGACGCTGCATACGCTGGGAGCAAGCGCGCCGCCCGTGAACTCTGTGTCACGCGCCGTAAAGGCGCAGGTGACGCCCGGCGCCAAGAAGAAGGCGATCCGACCCTCGGCGCGATTGCAGCGGAGCTTACAGGGTCTATGAGGTAGCGCCATGACTCGATCCACCCTCCCCTGGCTGCATGTCCTCCTCGCGATCGCCGTCGTGGCGGTGTGGGGCACGAACTTCGTGGTCATCCGGATCGGCCTGGACCATCTGCCGCCGCTCACCTTCGCGGCGCTGCGCTTTACCTTCGCCCTGCTGCCGGCCGTGTTCTTCCTGAAGAAGCCCGACGTGCCTTGGCGCAATCTAGCGGCCTATGGCGTGCTGATCGGTGCGGGGCAGTTTGGCCTTCTCTACATTGCGATGAGCGGCTTCATTTCGCCGGGCCTGGCTTCGCTGGTCGTGCAGACCCAGGTGTTCTTCACCATCGGCCTAGCCATGTGGCTGGCCAAGGAACGCATCCGCAGCTTCCAACTAGTCGCCCTGGGGCTTGCGGCGGTGGGACTGGTGGTCATCGTCGCCCACACCGACGCCTCGGTGACGCCGCTCGGCCTCGCCCTTGTGCTGATCGCCGCGGCGAGCTGGGCCGGCGGCAACGCCTTCTCCAAGGCCGCCGGCAAGGTCAACATGCTGGCCTATGTGGTTTGGGCCAGCCTGTTCTCGGTTCCGCCGCTGCTCATCCTGGCCCTCGTCTTTGAGGGACCGCAGGCGATCATCCAGGGCGTGCGCGCCGCCGACACCGCGACCTGGGCCGCAGTCCTGTGGCAGTCGGTCGGCAACACCCTCTTCGGCTACGCCGCCTGGGGCTGGCTGCTGTCACGCCACCCGGCCGCGGTGATCACGCCCATGGCGATGCTGGTGCCGGTGTTCGGGATGGGCGCTTCGGCGATCTGGCTCGGCGAGAGCCTGCCGCCCTGGAAGCTGCTGGCCGCGGGTCTGGTGATGAGCGGCCTGGCCATCAACATCTTCTGGCCGACCCTCGAACGGCGCTTGGCCCGGGCCTAGCCAAAGGGGCCTATTCCGGCAACGCCTCGATGATCACGAACGCCTGGGCGTAGGGGTGGTCGTCGGTCAGCGACAGGTGGATCACCGCCTTGTGGCCCGGGGGCGTCATGGCTTCCAACCGCTTCAGCGCCCCACCGGTCAGCGCCATGGTGGGCTGGCCCGAGCGCATGTTGACGACGCCCATGTCGCGCCAGAACACTCCGGCCCGCATGCCGGTGCCGAGCGCCTTGGCGCAAGCTTCCTTGGCCGCGAAGCGCTTGGCGTAGCTTGAGGCGCGGTCCGGCTTGCGTTCCGACCGGGTGCGTTCGATCTCGGTGAAGATGCGATTGGTGAAGCGCTCGCCGAAACGCGTCAGCGTGTCGGCGACACGGCGGATATCGGAGAGATCCGAGCCGATCCCGACGATCAAGCCGCTCTCCCGATCCGGGCCTGATCCATCAGGCTGCGCATGCGTTGGATGGCGGGCGTCAGGCCGACGAAGATCGCCTCGCCGATCAGGAAGTGACCGATGTTGAGCTCGGCCAGTTCGGGAATCTCGGCGACCGCCTTGACCGTCTCATAGTCGATCCCGTGGCCGGCGTGGACTTCAAGGCCCAGGCGCGCGGCTTCGGCGGCGGTGGTCTTCAGATTGGCGAGCAGCCGCCCGGCGTCGGACGAGCCTTCGCGTACCGCGTCGCAATAGGCGCCGGTATGCAGCTCAACCACCTGGGCGCCCATCGCCTGCGACGCGGCGGCCTGGGCCGGATCGGCGTCGATGAAGCAGGAGACCCGAACGCCCGCGTCCACCAGCTTGCGAACCACTGGCGCGATGTGATTGTGACCACCGGCGACGTCGAGGCCGCCCTCGGTCGTGCGTTCCTCGCGCCGCTCGGGCACCAGGCAGGCGGCGTGCGGCAGGTGGGCCAGGGCGATCGCCTCCATCTCGGCCGTAACCGCCATCTCGAAATTCAGCGGCCGGCCGCGCTTGCGGGTGATCACCGCCAGCGCCTCTATATCGGCGTCGGATATATGCCGGCGATCTTCGCGCAAGTGAGCGGTGATGCCGTCGGCGCCGGCCGCGATAGCCAGTTCGGCCGCCCGGACGGGATCGGGATAGGTGCTCCCACGCGCGTTCCGGATGGTCGCCACGTGGTCGATATTCACCCCTAAGCGCAGTCGGCTCATCTGGTTACTCCACTATCGCCGCGATGGCGGACTGATCTGGAAATAGGCGCGCGCGGCCTGGAAATCACCCGTGCAAGCGACGGCTGCCGGGGTCCTCGATCGGGATGGCCGCCAGTTCCGGCGGCAGCTGATCGGCGGGATAGGCCGGCACGTCCAGGCGGGCCAAGGCCACGAACGGCGCACCCGGATCGGCCCGGCCGCCAGAGCGGTCAACGATGCAGGCCGCGACCACGACATTGCCGCCGGCCGCCTTGATCGCCTCGACGCATTCGCGCGACGACAGGCCGGTGGAGACGATGTCCTCGACCATGGCGATCCGCGCGCCGGGCGGGATCGAGAAGGCGCGGCGCAGCTTGAACGAGCCGCCTTCACGCTCGACGTACATCGACGGCACGCCCAGATGACGGGCGGTCTCATAGCCCGGGATGATGCCGCCGACCGCCGGTGAAATGCAGAGATCGACCTCGCCCACCGCCTCGACAATCTTGGCCGCCAGCGCCTTGCAGAGCCGCTCGGTGCGCTCCGGATACTGGAAGACCAGATTCTTCTGCAGGAAGGTGCCGGAGTGCAGCCCGCTGGACAGCACGAAGTGTCCTTCGCGCAGAGCGCCCGAGGCGCGGAATTCTTCGAGGACGTCTTCGGTGTTCATTGGGGCCTCCTGACTTGCGGATTACCCAACGCCTGCCAAGCTGTCACCGACCAATTCGTTTTGGGAGGACGAACCGGTGAAACTGTTTCAGACCTATGACTCGCCCTTCCCCACGCGCGTGCGCCTGCTGCTCTACGCCAAGGGGATAGAGGTTGAGGTGATCCGGCCGCCTGGCTTTGGGGCCACAGCCGAATCCAAGGCCGAGTACCTGAACGTCAATCCGATCGGCCGGGTCCCGGCCCTGGTGCTGGACGACGGTCGGGTGCTGCCCGAATCCGAAGTGATTTGCGAATACCTTGAGGACGCGTATCCGACCCCGTCTCTGAGGCCGGACGATCCGTGGGAGCGGGCGCGGATGCGGCTGCTGTCGCGGATCTGCGACTTCTATGTGGTGATGGCCATGGTCCCGCTGTTCAACTTCGCCGGCCGCTCGCGCCGCCATTGGGAGACCCAGGCCATCCACGACGCCTCCCGTAAGGTCGCCGAGGCCCTGGCCTATCTGGAGACCTTCATCGGGTCGGACGGCTACGCGGTAGGAAGCGCCCTCACCCAGGCCGACGGCGCCATCGTGCCGCAACTGGTCCTGGCCACCGAATGGATCCCGAACCTGTTTGGCACGCCTGATCCGCTGGAGAACCTGCCCAAGCTGGCCGCCTACTGGACTTCGATCCAGGCCGATCCCATCGCCGCGCGACTGATCGCCGAGACCCGCCAGGCCATCGCCGAGCAACAGGCCGCTGCACGCGAGCAGGCCAAGCAGATGGCCTGATGATCGACCGCAGCATCCGCCTCACCACCGCGCGCCTTAGTCTCAGAGCGTTCGAATCGGACGACGCCTCCCGGCTGGTGGAAATCCAGTCGAACTGGAACGTCACGCGGATGCTGCGCCTCGCCCCATGGCCCCCGACGTTGGAGGCCATGGCCGAGTGGGTCGATGTCCACGGCCAGGAGTGGCGCGCCGGCGAGGCCTATCGCTTCGCCTGCACTCTGGAGGGCCAGGTCATCGGCTGCGCCGACATCGACGCCATCGGCTCAGGCGGCGCTGAACTCGGCTATTTCTTCGACGAGGCCCATTGGGGCAAAGGCTATGCCCGCGAGGCGGCCGGGGCGGTCCGCGACTTCGCGTTTCAGACGCTAGGCCTCGATCACTTGGTCGCGGGCCATGCAGCGGAAAATCCGGCGTCCGGCAAGGTGCTTGAGGCCCTGGGTTTCCGCTACATCGGCGAGGTGGAGAAATTCTCCAAGCCGCACGGACGCGACGTGCCCTACCGCCTTCTGCGCCTCGAAAGGGCGTGGCGCTAAGCCTGGAAGCCCGACAGATCGGGCACCCGGCCATTCCAGCCAGACACCCGTTCGAAGGCCGCCGCCAGGGCGACCACCGAGGCTTCGTCCTGCGCGCCGCCCATGATCTGTAAGCCGGCCGGCATGCCGTCGCCCGTCAGTCCGCACGGCACGCTGGCGGCCGGCAAGTCGAGATAGTTGCCGGCGCGGGTGAGGCTGGAGAGCGGCGACACGGTCTCATCGACGCTCGCTATTGGCGGCGCCTCGATCGGCGCGGTCGGACAGATCAACGCCGAATAATCCGAGAGCCAGCCCTGGAACTCGGCTTGATCTTCAACCTGGCGACGGCCCGCCTCGTCCAGTTGGGCGTCAGTGATACCGCGGCCGACCTGGAAGCGGCTGACGATCCAAGGATCCATCCGGTCGGCATGGGCCTCGATCCAGGCGCCCCGCAGCCGCCAGCCCTCGGCGGCCATCAGCACGCCATTGGGTTCGAAATAGGCCGAGAGCGGGCGCGGCGGCGTGGTCGTGACGACATCGACATCCGCCGCGCGCAGCCCCTCCAGCGCCAGCAGGTAGAGGCGGGCGATCTCCGGCTCAAGATCGGCGATGTCGCCGGAGGCCAAGGCGGCGACCCGCCAGCCGCGCACGTCACACTTCAGGGCGGCCTCGGCGTCGAACGTCCCGCGCCCGGCATCAGCCGCGTCTGGCCGGGAGATGATCTCCAGAACTCGGGCCGCGTCGGCGACGCTGCGCGCCAGGGTTCCGAGCGTGTCGAGACTCGGGGCCAGATCGTGGACGCCGCGCAACGAAACGAGGCCCCTCCCCGGCTTCAGCCCAACCACGCCGCAAGCCGCCGCGGGAATGCGGACAGACCCGCCGGTGTCAGTGCCCAGGGCAACGTCGCAGAGCCCGGCCGCCACGGCGACCGCCGAGCCGCTGGACGACCCGCCTGGCGCGCGGTGCACCTCGGCGTCCCAAGGATTCCAGGGCCCCCCCACCGCGCGGTTCGTGCCCCAGCCGCCATAGGCCAGCTCAACGGTCTGGGTCTTGCCGACCGCGGCCCATCCAGCTTCCAGCAACCGCTCCACGCCAGCCGCATGGCGCGCCGGGGATGGATCGAGCGGCAAACGCCCGCCGCCGCCGGTCGGTACGCCGGCGAAGTCGATCATGTCCTTGATGGCGAAGGTCGGCCCGTCGCCGGCGGCCGGCTCGAAGACCTGGGTGAAGGCGTTCAGCTTCCCGCCGAAACGGTCGATGCGTTCCTTCGCCTGCGTCGGGGTCACCAGGCCCAGCTCCAATCCTTGGCGGTGGGCTTGCAGCCGCCGCCCGCCCAGCCCTTCCAAGCCCGGCCGCGCACGGCTTGGCCGGCGGCGACGCCGGTGGGCTCTCCATCGGCCAGCACCAGCTTGCCGTTGACCAGCACATGGCTGACCCCGGTCGCGAACTGCTGGGGTCTCTCGTAGGTGCCGTGGTCGCCGATAGTCTTGGGGTCAAACACCACCACGTCGGCGTGATAACCGACCTTCAGCAGGCCGCGATCTGTCAAACCCAGGTTCTGGGCGGGAAAGGCCGACAGTCTGCGCACCGCATCGGCCAGGGTGGTCGTCTTTTCCTCACGCACATATTTTCCCAGCACCCGGGCGAAGTTGCCGTAGGCGCGCGGATGGGTGCTGGATTTCAGGAAGACCCCTTCAGGGGCCTGGGCCGAGGCGTCCGAGCCGAAACTCATCCACGGCAGCGCGGTCTGGCGGGCGACATTTTCCTCCGACATCAGGAAGTAGACGACCTGCACGCGGCTGCCGTCCTCGATCACCAGGTCGATGGCCGCGTCCTCCGGCGACACCCCGCGGGCCTTGGCGACCTCGGCGAGCGTCTTGCCGGTCAGCCCCTTGAGCGCCGGGTTCTTGAAGCCGACCAGCAGCGTCCCCTCGGCCCCTGCGTGACGATAGAGGTTCTCGAAGGACGGCTTTTCCTGGCGCATCTCGGCGATGACCTTGGCGCGCGTGGCCGGATCCTTAATCTGGGCGATCCACTGCTCCACCCCGCCCGCCTGCACCCAGGGCGGCATGGCCGCGTCCAAGCCCGTCGAGCCGGCCGTATAGCTGTACATGTCGGCGGTGATCCGCTGGCCCTTGGCGCGTGCCGCCTCGATACGGGCGATGGCAGGGTCCAGCTTGTCCCAATTGGCCCGGCCGGCCTGCTTCAGGTGGTAGATCTCGGCCGGCGCGCCAGAAGCCCGGGAGATTTCGATCAGCTCGTCGATGGCTTCCAGCAGCCGGTCGGCTTCCGAGCGCATGTGACTGATATAGATGCCGCCGCAACGCCCCGCCTCGGTGGCCAAGGCGGTTAGCTCCGGCGTCTCGGCGTAGCTCGCTGGGGCGTAGATCAACGACGACCCGACCCCAAGCGCCCCGTCCTCCATGGCGTCGACCACTAGTTTTCGCATCGCCAGCAGTTGCTCAGGGCTGGGATCGACGTCGCCCTCGCCCAGCACATGTTCACGAACCGTCGCCGCGCCAATGAACGAGGCGACATTCACGGCGATCCCACGCTTTTCCAGCCAGGTCAGATACTCATCCAGCGTCGTCCACTCGATCGGGTACTTTATGTCCCCCATCCGCTGGGTTTCCAGGCGCTTCATCTCGGGGCTCAGCGGCCCCATCGACGTCCCCTCGCCCATCACCTCAAGCGTCACGCCCTGCTTCAGGTCCGACAGCCCGCGACCATCGGCGATCAAGCTGTCGGTGGCCCAGGACAGCATGTTGATGAAGCCGGGCGAAACCGCCTTGCCGCCGGCGTCGATCGTCTTGCGGGCGCTCTCCGGAGCTTTCGGGCCCACATAGGCGATGCGGCCTTCGGCCACTGCGACGTCCCCCTTGAACGGCGCGCCGCCAGATCCGTCATAGATCTGGGCGTTGCGGATCAGGACATCATAGGCCGGAGGCGATGCGGCGATGCTGGCGGTGGACGCCAGCAGAGCGGCGGTCAGGGCGATGGCGACAGGTCTGTACATGACCACATGTGAAGCGAGATTCTATCTGCTGTCAGGCCAGAGATTTTTGGGAACGACAGGAACCGCGCCGATGGGCTTCTCGTTTACTCACTGATCGACGAGTGAAAATCGGAGATCACGCCCGATCAAGAGCCAGAAATGGAAAATGATCGGACAAGAAACCCGGCGGAGCCTCCCACAATCTTGGTGAGACCGTCGGGCTTCGCTGTGTCTGGCTCCCAGATTCCCCCAGTGAAATGTGAAGAAAAGTCGGAACGCGACCTTTCCTGCACTCGTTTCGACTGCATGCCGGCCATGTCGGCCGCCCATTTCCCAACAGGAGTCTTCGCCATGAGAGTAAGCGATTGCATGCCGCGCGACGTCAGGATGGCCAATCCGAACGAAACCCTGCGCGACGCGGCCCAGCTCATGGCGGAACTAGACGCCGGGGTGCTGCCGGTCAGCGACGGCGACCGGCTGGTGGGCATGATCACCGACCGCGACATCTGCATACGGGCGGTCGCTCAGGGCAAGGGGCCGGACACCAAGGTCAGCGACATCATGAGCCGCGAGGTCCGCTATTGCTTCGATGACGAGGAAAGCGACGCGGTGCTGCGCAATATGGGCGACATTCAGGTCCGCCGCCTGCCGGTGCTTAACCGCGAGAAGCGCCTGATCGGCATCGTCTCGCTCGCGGACCTAGCCTCGATCGGCCAAACGGCCCGCGCCGGCGAGGCCTTGGGCGGCATTGTGCGGCCCGGCGGAGAGCACTCGCAGTCCATTCACTGAGGCAAAACTGGGCACCAAGGTCACGGCGGGCGCCGAGCGCGCCCGCTAACCCTTGGCGCGGTCGACCGTCTCGATGCTGGGATTGGCGCGCAGGGCCGCGGCGATATGGGTGAGGTGCTTGGCGTCCTTCACCTCGACATCGAAATCCACGTCGAAGAAATCCGACTGGCGGCGGTGCATGCGCAGATTGACGATATTGCCGCCCGCCTCGCCGATCACCGTGCAGGCCTGACCCAGCACTCCAGGCGCGTTCTTGATGGTGGCGCTCAATTTCGACAGGGTGACCGTGTTGCGCTCAGCCTCGGGCGTCCACTGCAGGTCGCGCCAGAGTTCCTCGCGATCCTCGAAGTCGGCCAAGGTGGCGCAGTCGATGGTGTGGATGGTCAGGCCCGTGCCGTCGGGCTCAAGAATGCCAACGATGCGGTCACCGGGGACCGGCGTGCAGCACGTCCCGAAGTTCAGCGAGACGCCAGGGGTCAGCCCGCCGCCGCGCACATAGAGCCTGGCGCCCTTGCCGCCCTCGATCCGCCGCGTGGCGGTGGCCGCATCGCGGTCGGCTGCGTTGAGGCCGGGGAAAATGACATCGAGCACCTGGGTCGGCGAGATCCGTCCGCGGCCAACCGCCTCGAAGAGATCGTCCTCCGTGGCGACCGCGAAGCGCTCCAGCGATGGCTTGAGCAAGACATCCTTGCGCGCCTTGCCGGCCCGCTCGAAAGTCTGATCGACCGTCGCGCGGCCAAGCCGAAGGAACTCTTCCTTCTCCGTCTGGCGGATATGGCGACGGATCGCCGAACGCGCCCGCCCCGTCACCGTCAGGGAGCGCCAATCGGGCGGCACGACAGGCTTGGTCCCACGGATGACCTCGACAACGTCGCCGTTCTGAAGAGCCGTCCGTAAGGGCTTGAGTTCGCCGTTGATTTTTACGCCGATGCAGGTGTCCCCGACATCGGTGTGAACCGCATATGCGAAGTCCAGCGGCATGCCGCCGCGCGGCAGGCTGACCAGCTTGCCCTTGGGCGTGAAGACGAACACCTGATCGAGATACATCTCGAGCTTGGCGTGCTCGACCAGTTCCTCGACATCCCCGCCGTGCTCCAGCACCTGGACCAGGTGGCGCAAATTGACCAGCGGGTCGCGGCCGCCCTCGGCGGCCTGGGCCTCGGCGTCGAAGCCGTAGGACTTGTCTTTGTAGCGCCAGTGGGCGGCGACCCCGTCCTCGGCGATCCGGTCCATGGTCTCAGTGCGGATCTGCATCTCGATCCGCATCCCGCGCGGACCGACCACGGTGGTGTGGATCGAGCGGTAGTTGTTCCGCTTGGGCGTGGAAATGTAGTCCTTGAACCGCTCCGGCACGCTGGGCCAGGCGCGATGGATGACGCCCAGGGCCTGGTAGCAATCAGCCTCGGTGTCGACGATCACCCGGAAAGCGAAGATGTCGGACAACTGGGAGAAGCCGATCGATTTGCGCTGCAGCTTGCGCCAGATCGAATAGGGGTTCTTTTCACGGCCGAAGACACGGGCCGACAGGCCGGCCGCCTCGAGACGGCTGGCGATTTCACCCGACACCACGGCCACCGCCCCGCCCTGCTCGACGCGCAGGGCTTCCAATCGGCGACCAATCGCATCGCGCGCCACTGGGTTCAGGTGCTCGAAGGCGAGCTCCTCGAGCTCCGAACAGATCCGATGACAGCCGATCGACCGCGCCAGCGGGGCGTAGATGTCTAGGGTTTCGCGGGCGATCCGCTCCCGCTTGGCGGGGCTCTTGATGTAGTGGAGCGTCCGCATGTTGTGCAGACGGTCGGCCAGCTTGACCATCAGGACGCGCACGTCCTTGGAGATGGCCAGGATGAACTTGCGAAGGTTCTCGGCCTGCTTGGTGTGTTCGCTGTTGAGCTCGAGCTTGGTGAGCTTGGTCACGCCCTCAACCAGCTCGGTGATCTCGGCGCCGAACAGGCCGCGGATATCCTCCGGCGTAACCGGCGTATCCTCGATCACGTCATGCAGCAAAGCCGTGACGATGGTGGCGGTGTCCAACCGATAGTCGGTCAGGATGCCCGCCACCTCGATGGGGTGCGCGAAATAGGGGTCGCCCGAAGCGCGCTTCTGACTGCCGTGCATACGCATGGCGTAGACATAGGCGCGGTTCAGGATCGCTTCGTCGGCGGTGGGGTCGTACGAGCGGACCTTTTCGATCAGCTCGTACTGACGAAGCATCTTCGGACGCTTGACGACCGGCGCGTCCGTTTTTTCGGCGGGGGGTTGGGTCGCCGCCGTTAAGGTGAGAGGTTCTGGGCCTTCTAGGCTCAGTACCGCTCCTCCTGGCCACCGTCGCGGTCGCTTTGCAGGGCGCGAACCAGTTCCAGCTCACTCATCTGCATGTGGGTCGGGTCGGCCAGCAGGGCGAGGGTTTCGGCCTCTTCCTCGGCTTCCGAGCGTTCGTCAACGCGTTGCAGGGTCCCGATCAGGTTCTCCCGCAGCTCGTCGGCGTCCACCACGTCGTCGGCGATTTCACGCAGCGAGACGACGGGGTTCTTGTCGTTGTCGCGATCGACCAGGAGCGGAGCGCCGGCGGAAATGGCGCGGGCGCGATGGGCCGCCAGCAGCACGAGGCTGAAGCGGTTGGGGACCTTCTCGACGCAATCTTCGACGGTGACGCGGGCCATGGAATCCTCAGAGGGGCGGTAGAACCGAACAAAATAGAGGCTTTGCGCTCATTGTGCAACGCCGCAACGCGGTGTTTTCGGCGTTCAGATGCCGCAGAGCCCGGCCTCATGCAGGATGTCGCGCGGGGTTTCGAACACTGCGCTGGGCCGTTGGGCGCGCAGGATCTCGGGCGTGGCGTAGCCCCAAGTGACCGCCCCGGTGGCCAGATGCGCCTTGCGGGCGGCCTCGATGTCCCGCACTTCGTCGCCGACGCAGAGCACGTCGGCTTCCTCCACGCCGGCCTTGCGGATCACCGCCCGGAACTTCGGCGCCTTGCCAAACACCGACGCGCCACAGCCATAGTACGAAATCAGCCCGGCCAGTTCAGCGCCAAGCACCGCGCGCACCGTGGCCTCCGAGTTCGAACTGACGACCGCGATCTTCACCCCGCCGGACGACAAGCGGCGCAACATGACCTCGACATCCGGGAAGAGCTTCAGCTCCGGCGCGGCCTCGGCGGCCAACTGGCGGAAATGAGCGGCGATGAACGGCATCTTCCACGCGGGCACGCCCAGGCGCCGGATAATCTCGCGGTTCGGCTGACCGCGCAGCTCGGCCATCTCGGCCACATCGATCTGCCGGAAGCCATATCGCTTGGCCACGCCGTTGAGGACGCGCCCAAACCAGAGCGCGCTGTCGGCCAGCGTACCGTCGAAATCGAAGATCAGGAGGCGATAGCCCACGGAGGGAAACCTGCACCGATGATGGGGCGCGGGGGCTATACCCGCCCGGGCATGCAGTCAACGCAGCTCGCCTAATTTGACGCACCCACCGGTGTGGCGTCGCGCCCGACGCTGGCGGTGGCCGCCAGCTCCTGCGCGGTGCGCCCCAGGACCGGATGGCGCCACCTAGGGGTGATCTCGGCCAAAGGCCCCATGACAAACAGCCGTTCATGGGCTCGCGGATGCGGCAGGGTCAGGGCCGGGTCGTCCGACACCACGCGGCCATAGGCGATCAGGTCAAGGTCGAGCGTCCGCGATGCGTTGCGCGCGCCCCTCGCCCGCCCGAACCGCGCCTCGATCGTGAACAATGTTTGGATTAGGTCTTGCGGCGAAAGCTGAGCCTCGACAAGCACAACGCCGTTGCGATACTCCTGAGCATTCGGGTCGGGCCAGGCGGCGGAGCGCCACCAGGACGACCTCAAAAGAATGGGCAATCCCGCCTCCGCGAGACCAGCGAGCGCCGCCTCCAGAAGGGCTTCGGACGAACCAAAGTCGCCGGCCATATTGCCGCCAAGGGCGACGATGACCGCCTCGTCCGTATTCATGCCCAACGCCCTATTTCCAGGATCTTCGCACCCATGACCTTCTACCCCACCGACAGGCTCGCGCTCTTCATCGACGGGGCGAACCTGTATTCGGCCGCCAAGGGTCTGGGCTTCGATATAGACTATCGCAAGCTGCTGGAAGAGTTCCGCAAGCGTGGCGTGCTGGTGCGGGCCTATTACTACACCGCCCTCGTCGAGGATCAGGAATATTCGCCGATCCGTCCGCTGGTGGACTGGTTGGATTACAATGGCTTCCGGCTCGTGACCAAGCCCGCTCGCGAATACACCGACGCCCAGGGGCGCAAGCGCTGGCGCGGCGACATGGATGTCGAGATCGCGGTCGACATGCTGGAGATGGCGGCGCACGCCGATCACCTGGTGCTGTTCTCCGGCGACGGCGACTTCCGGGTGCTGGTCGAGGCCGTGCAACGGCGCGGCGCCCGGGTGACCGTGGTCTCCACTGTCAAATCACAACCCCCGATGGCGTCGGATGATCTGCGCCGCCAAGCTGACAGCTTCGTGGACCTGGCCGACCTGGCCGACATCATTGGCCGGCCCTCGCGTCTGCCGCGCTTCATCCAGGAAAGCCGGGTCGCCCGCGACAGCGACGCCGATCACGACGTCGACGCCGAGGCCTGATGTCGGTCGAACTATGGGGCGCCGAACCGCCCCGCGACTGTCCTCTATGCCCCCGGCTCGTCGCCTACCGCCAGACGAACCAGGCCCAAAACGCCGACTGGTGGAACGGACCGGCGCCGTCGTTCGGGGATCCGCAGGCCCGGCTGCTGGTGGCGGGGCTGGCCCCCGGCCGCACCGGCGCCAACCGCACCGGCCGCCCGTTCACCGGCGATCACGCCGGATGGATGCTCTACGACACCCTCACCAAGACCGGCTTCGCCAACGGTAAGTTCGACGCCCGCGTCGATGACGGCCTGGAACTGATCGACTGCATGGTCACCAACGCCGTGCGCTGCGCCCCGCCCGGCAACAAGCCCGAAACCAGCGAAGAGAACACCTGCCGGCCATTCCTCACCGCGCGGCTCGAAGCCCTGCCGAGGCTCAAAGTCATCGTCACCCTGGGCGATGTCGCCCGCCGCAATCTGTTGAAGGCCATCGGCCTGAAAGCTTCCGCCGGCATTCCCGGCCACGGGACCGAGTTTCAGGCCGGCCCCTATATCGTGCTGAACAGCTACCACTGCTCCCGCCTCAACACCAACACCGGTCGGCTGACGGCGGAGATGTTCGAGGCGGTGTTCCGCCGGGCGCGTGAACTGGTGGACGGCTGACACCCCAATCCTTGAGGGCCGCCCCCTCTGCTACCTGCTCCAGTACAGATACCGCCAGGCGCGCTCGAACCCGACGCCGCGATAGAGCGACCTGGCGCCGGTGTTGCCTTCCTCGACCTGCAGGAACACCCTCTCGATCCCGCGTGCTTGAGCGGCGGCTCCAAGGCCAGCCAGGACGCGCCCGGCAAGCCCCTCCCCGCGCCTGGCCCTATCGGTACGCATGCCGTGGACGCTAGCCCAGCCATGACCGAAGGCGGCCACGCCCACCGCAATGGTCCGCTCGCCCTCGCTGATCCCGCCATAGACGGCGTCGGCCGCCCTGGTCAGGGCTGCAACGCGATTGGCGCCGTCCGCTGGGTCAAACCCTTCACCGGTGAACACCGCCGCCCAGCCAGGACCGGGCGCGCTCGCGACCGGGGCCGGCTCGCCCCGCGCGCCGGCGATCATGGCCAGCGCCGTGCCCGACTTCACAAGGGTCGGTTGCTCTGAGCGGTAGCCGCGACGCGTAAGCTCAGTGCGGACATCTTCCAGGCCCGGCCCATCGGCGATCCGGAAGGCCGGGTTCAGGCCGCGCGCGGCATAGGCCGCTTCGATTTCATCGACGGCCGTGCGATCCAGCGACACCTCATGCCGCAGTGGAACCGCGCTGTTGGCGCGCCGGATCGTGCCGGGGTCCAGGGTGATCAGCCAGTCGCCGATTTCCAGGACTTCGCGCGGCGCGACAGCGGCGGCCGTCGCGCGCTCGATAGCCTCGACGTCGGCGGACGTGACCACTAGCCCTTGTCGCGGAGCAGACGGGCCTTGTCGCGAGCCCAGTCACGGTCGGCGGTCGCCTCGCGCTTGTCGTGCAGCTTCTTGCCCTTGGCGAGCGCGATCTCGAGCTTCGCCAGGCCCTTCTCGTTCCAATAGAGCTTGGTCGGGATGATGGTGCGGCCATCGCGCTGGACTGCGCCGATCAGCTTGTCGAGCTGCTTACGGTGCAGCAGCAGCTTCCGGTGCCGGCGCGGCTCGTGGTTGAAGCGGTTGGCCTGGGCGAAGGGCGGGATGTCGGCATTGATCAACACCACCTCGTTCCCCTCGATCGAGGCGTAGGACTCGGCAATGTTCGCGCGTCCGACCCGCAGCGACTTCACTTCGGATCCGGTCAGCATGATGCCGGCCTCGAAGGTGTCTTCGAGGAAGTAGTCGAACCGCGCACGGCGGTTTTCGGCGATCAGCTTGCCCGCCATCAGATGACGCCAGCTTCTCTCATGCCGTCCAGCACTGCGGCGCGCGACGCCTCGGAGGCCGCCACGATCGGCAGCCGCACGTCTTCCAGGCAGGCGCCGAGATGCGCCAGGGCGAACTTGGTCGGCGACGGCGAGGCGTCGCTGAACAACGACTTGTGCAGGCGGAACAGGCGATCCTGCCAATACAGCGCTGTCTTCCAGTCATCGCTCATGATGGCGTTGTAGAAGGTGGCGCAGAGGTCCGGCGCGACGTTGGCGCTGACCGAGATGCAGCCGTGGCCGCCGTGGGCCATGTAGCCCAGGCCCGTCAGGTCGTCGCCCGACAGCATCACCCAGTCATCCCCGCACTTCAGGCGCTGGACGGTGGCGCGGGTCATGTCGCCGGTGGCGTCCTTGATCCCGACGATGTTGGGCAGCTTGGCCAGGCGAGCCAGGGTATCGTCGGAGATGTCGACCGCCGTGCGCGAGGGCACATTGTAGACCAGCACCGGCAGCTGAACGGCCTCGTTGATCGCCGCATAGTGGGCGTAGAGGCCCTCCTGGCTGGGGCGATTGTAGTAGGGCGTCACCACCAGGGCCGCATCGGCCCCAACGGCCTTGGCGTGCTGGACCAACTCGATCGCTTCGTCCGTGGCGTTGGAGCCAGCGCCTGCGATCACGGGCACACGTCCGGCCGCGGTCTTCACCGTCAGCTCGACGACACGGCGATGCTCGTCGTGCGACAGGGTCGCGGTCTCACCGGTGGTGCCGACGGGCACGAGCCCGTGGACGCCGCCCGCGATCTGGCGCTCGACGAGGGCCACAAGGGCCTGCTCGTCCACCGCGCCGTCGCGGAAAGGAGTCACCAGCGCCGGCATGACGCCCTTGAACAAAGGTTCTGACATGGTCTGCATAAAGCCGTGAAAGCGAGGCCAGTTGTTGCGGCCTCAAGATTTGGGCGGACAATATGGCGGGGCGACCCTGCGCCGCAACATATCTTCCATAATCCGCGAAACCCGGAGTTCCACACCTTGGCTCTCAAGGCCCATAAAGCGTTCCTGACAACGGCTTCGCTCGTTCTGCTGGCGACTGTCGCCCAGGCCCAGCAGGCGCCGAATCAGGCGTCCAGGCCTCAGGGCCACATGCCGTATGAGGCCCCCCGCCCCATCGAGCTGACCCAGACGCCTCCCTCGGCCTACCGTCAAAGCATCGGGCAAGCCGACACCGTGGCGCTGAATTCCGCCCTCGCCTCGGCGAAACGCGGCGACGTGACCGGCGCGCGAAGCGCCATCGCCATGCTCAGCGACCCTATCGCCAAGAAAATCGCCACCTGGGCGCTGGTCGATTCGGCAGGCGACTCGCTGTCGTTCTTCGAACTGGACCAGGCACGCCGCGACCTGGCGGGCTGGCCGCGCGCCGCCTGGCGTCAGCTCGCCACCGAGAAGCAACTGGAAACCTCGGGCCAGACCCCCCAGCAGATCATCGCCTGGTTCGGCGGCGCGGAGCCGCAGACCGCCGAAGGCGCGATGGCGCTGGCCTCGGCCCTCCAGGCCACCGGAAAGTCGAAGGAGGCCGCCGACCTGATCCGCGGGTTCTGGCGCGACCGGCTGTTCGAGGTGGGGCCGCAACGCACCATGCTGGCCCGCTTCGGCGGCATGCTGACGCCGGACGATCACGCCCGCCGCGCCGACATCCTGCTCTATGGCGCGCAGGGACCAGCCGCCCGCGAAATCCTGATCCTGCTGCCGCCGGACAAGCTGCAGGCCGCCCAAACCCGGATGGCGCTGCGTTCAGGCGCTGGCAACGCCAACGAAATGGTCGCCAATCTTCCGGCCAATCTCGCCAACGATCCGGGCATCGCCTTCGAGCGGGCCAGCTATTATCGCCAGCGCAACCTTGAGAGCCTCGCCCTCGCCCAGGTGCCGAAGTTCCCCAGCGACCTGGCGCACGGCGACATGGCCGAGCGGATCTGGGCCGAGCGCTATCGCCTGATCCTCTATGCTCTGCGCAATAGCGACTCGGCCGGCGCCTATACCGCCGCGGCCAACAGCGGTCTGACCTCGGGCGCGCCCGCCGCCGACGCGGAGTTCTATGCCGGGTGGATCGCCCTGACCCGCTTGAAGAACCCGGCCCAGGCCGACATCCATTTCGCCAACCTAGAGCGCATCGGCCAGTCGCCGATCACCCGCGGCCGGGCGCTGTATTGGCGCGGACGCGCGGCCGAAGGTCGCGGCGATCAAGTCGCAGCCCAGGCCTTCTATGGCGCAGGCGCCAAGTACAACACGACGTTCTACGGCCAATTGGCCGGCGAGAAGGTCAATGGCGGACGTCTGGTCCTGGGTTCTGATCCCGTCATCACCCAGGCCGACCGGGCTCGGTTCGAGGCGCGCGACACGGTGCGCGCCGCGCGCTTGCTCTACGACATCGGCAATCGCGACCTCTTCCGCGCCTTCGTGCTGGCGCTCGACGACATCCTGCCGACGGTCGAGGAACAGGCCCTGCTGGTCGACCTGGCGCGTGGCTATGGCGATCAGGACACCTCGATGAAGGTGGTACGGACCGCGGCGCAACGTGGTTTCATCCTGCCGGAACGCGGCTATCCGCTGCGCAATCCGCCGCAGGTGATGGGCGCCCCGGAGCCGGCGCTGACTCTGGGCATCACCCGCCAGGAAAGCGGCTTTGATCCGATGGCGCGCTCAGGCGCCGATGCGCGCGGCATGATGCAACTGTTGCCGGCCACGGCGGCCAGCGAGGCGCGTCGCCTAGGCATGGGCTACGACACCTCGATGCTGTACCAGCCGGATTACAACATGCAGCTCGGCCAGGCCTTCCTCGGCCGGCAGATCAACAACTTCTCCGGCTCCTATCCGATGGCCATCGCGGCCTATAACGCCGGACCCGGTCGCCCCCCGCAGTGGGTGACCTTCTGTGGCGATCCGCGTGGTTCGACTGATCCCATCGACTTCGTCGAGTGCATCCCGTTCTCGGAGACCCGCAACTACGTCATGCGGGTGATGGAGGGCATGCAGGTCTATCGCGCGCGGCTCAACAACGGCTCGGCGCCGATCACCCTGACCACCGACCTGAAGCGCGGCGCCTACGGAACCTATGCCGGTCCTATGAGCGGCCCTGCCCGGCCCGTTTCAGCCGGCAGCACTAGCATGGCGCCGATCCCGAACCCTTAGGGGTTCGGGCGAGGGCCTCAGTCGGCGACCAGGCCGTACATGAGGCCCTCAAGCGTCACCGACAGCAATTCGTCGGCCGGGGCCCATACGAAGTTGGGGCGGTTGATCATCAGATTGACCACGCCGTGGCAGGAGCCCCACAGCGCCTGGGCCGCTGAATCGGCCGTGCCGGCGCGCAGGCGTCCCTCGGCCGCGATCTCGCGGACGACGCCTGAGAATATCTCGTAGCACTCTGCGCCCAGGTCGGCCGTCGCCCCCTCGTCGGCCATCACCGCGGTGACGTGGCGGGCCGACGAAAACACCAGCTCGTAGGCGTTCGGGTGATCGAGCCCCCAGCGCATGTAGGTTTCGAGCATGAGCTTGACACGATTGGCCGCATCCATCGGCTTGGCGGCGATCTCTGCGTTGCGTTCCAGAAGGTGGCGGATCGTGCCTTCGCAGATCTCCAGCAAAATGCAGCTCTTGTCGGGGAAGTGCATGTAGAGCGCGGTGGAGGAGACCCCCACCTCATCGGCGATCTTCCGGATCGTCGCGCCGTCATAGCCTTCGGCGACAAAGATGCGCTCGGCGGCCGCCAGGATCTCAGCCCGACGCAGGTGCCCGTCGCCCTTGGGTTTCCGGGCCGATCGCCTCGTGGTCACTGAAGTGGTCACGGGTTTCCTTCCGAGTCCGAATTATTGCTGAGCGGAAACCAAAACCACGGCTGTGGCAAGTCCGCCCGTAAGAAAGCGAGGCAATTCCATGACTAAGGCCATGCCCTTTGGTCAAGACAGCGTTTTCTTGACGTAGGCGCCAGCTTGAGCGCCAAACTAGCGCTGTCGGGGGACAAGTTGAACGGAGCGACCATGAGATTGCCCGACGACCAACTGCAACGCCTGGCGCTGCACAGCGCTTTCGGATTTCACCTGATCGCCAAATGGATGGCCGGCAGGTCTGACGTCGATCCCGAGATCCGCGACCGACTCAGCGTCCACATCGCGGCGCTGGACGGGGTCTTGTCCGCCAATGGCCACGACTGGATCCGCGACGAAATCGAGGGCACCGAGGCGGCCCTTCACGGCCGCTGACATCCTCGGGGGCTGGACCTCGGCGCGCCGAACCGGCTAGTCGGTGGCCATGAGCAAGCCTGCCCCCGTTGTCGCGGATCTTCCCGGCGCCATGCGCACCACCGGCTGGGCCGATTACGCCCTGCTGGACTCCGGCGGCGGCCGTAAGCTGGAACGCTATGGCCCCTATACTGTCGTGCGCCCCGAACCGCAGGCGATGTGGACCCCGCGCTTGCCAGGCAGCGCCTGGGAAAAGGCCGACGCGGTCTTCAATCCCAGCGACGAGGAAGACGCCGGCAACTGGCGCTTCAAGGGCAAGCCGCAGGAAAGCTGGCCGATGGCCTGGGGCGATGCGAAATTCCATGCCCGCTTCACCGCCTTCCGCCACCTGGCCTTCTTCCCCGAACAAGCCGCCAACTGGGGCTGGTTGGACGAGCGCCTGCGCGCCGCGCCCAGCCAGCCGAAGGTGCTGAACCTGTTCGGCTACACCGGCGTCGCCAGTCTGGTCTGCGCCGCCGCCGGCGCCCACGTCACCCATGTCGACGCCTCGAAGAAGGCCATCGGCTGGGCGCGTGAGAACGCCGCGCTGTCGGGCCTGGAGGACAGGCCGATCCGCTGGATCTGCGAGGACGCCCGCCGCTACGTGCAGCGTGAGGTCCGCCGAGGCTCGCGCTACGACGGCATCATCCTCGACCCGCCGAAATATGGTCGGGGGCCCGACGGCGAAGTCTGGCGTCTGTTCGAAAACCTGCCTGAGCTTGCAGCGCTATGCACTGAACTTCTTTCGGAAAACGCGTCCTTCCTGCTGCTCAACGCCTATGCCGAGCGGATATCCGGCGCGGCGCTCTCCTCGCTTCTGGCCTCGAACCTCCAAGATCGCGGCGGCAGCATCGATTGGGGTGAACTCACCCTGGTCGAGGACAAGCAGGACCGGCAGATCGGCATGTCCTTCTATGGCCGGTGGGCGTCATGAACCGCGCCGTCACCTCGCTGACCAATCCCACCGTCAAGGCGGTCCGCGCCCTGCACCTACGCAAGGAGCGCGAGGAAACCGGGCTGTTCGTGGCCGAAGGGCTCAAGATCGTCACCGACGCGGTCGAACTTGGCCATGCGCCGCGCATCCTGATGTACGGGCAGGACGCCCACAGCCACCCCCTGCTCCGCAGCGCCATCGAGGCGACCCGGGCCGCGCGCGGCGAGGTGATCGAGGTCACCCACGACATCCTGGCCAAGGTGTCCCGCCGCGATAACCCTCAAGCCGTGGTCGGGGTGTTCGCCCAGGTCTTCACACCGCTGGCCGAGCTGAATCCCGACGCAGCCCCCTGCTTCGTCGCCCTGCACAGGGTGCGCGATCCAGGCAATCTGGGCACCATCGTGCGCACCGCTGACGCCGCCGGCTGCGGCGCGGTGATCCTGGTCGGCGAATGCTGCGACCCGTTTTCGGTCGAGGCCGTGCGCGCCACCATGGGCTCGATCTTCGCGGTTCCGATCGTGCGCGCCACCGAAGCTGAGTTCGCCGCATGGCGCTCTTCGTGGCCCGGCTCGGTCGTCGGCACCTTGCTGACCGCCGACGTCGACCACCGCCAGGCGACCTACGCTAAGCCCGCCCTGGTGCTGATGGGCAACGAGCAGCAGGGCCTCACGCCGGACATGGCCGCGCTCTGTGACGTCAACGTCAAGATCCCCATGCGCGGCCGCGCCGACAGCCTGAACCTGTCGGTCGCCACCGGGATCATGATCTACGCCGCGACTTAACTCCTCGCCCTCTCCCTCGGGGACAGGAACCTCAAGTTCCGCGCGGCTTGGCGCGGGCGGTGGGCGCGGTGTTGGCGGGGTCCTCGGGCCAGACGTGCTTGGGATAGCGCCCGCGCATGTCGGAGCGCACATCCTTCCATGATCCGCCCCAGAAGCCCGGCAGGTCCTTCGTGGTCTGGATCGGGCGATGACCAGGCGACAGCAGCGACAGGGTGAGCGGCACGCCGGCGACCCGGGGATGCTCGGTCAGGCCGAACACCTCCTGGACGCGCACATCCACGCGCGGTCCGCCCTCGGCGGCGTAGTCGATGGCGAAGCTGTTGCCGGTCGGCGCGGTCCAGCGGGCCGGCGCGGTCGATTCCAGCCGTCGCTGCTGCTCCCACGGGACCAGCGCCCGCACCGCGCCGTCCAGCACGTCAGGCTTGAGGGCCGTGAGCGACCTTACGCCGGTCAGCAGCGGAGTCAGCCAATCATCCACCGCCTCGATCAAGGCGGCGTCGGACAGGTCGGGCCAGTCCGCGCCTTGCGCCCGCAGGAAGGCGCCCCGCTCCCGAAACGACCGGGCCGCTTCACCCCAAGGCAGCTTGGCCAGCCCTTCGTTCCGCACGCGCGCCGCCAGCGCCGAGGCGATCATCGCCGGGTCGGGTTTTTCGTCGATCTCCTCGCGCACCGTCAGCCGACCCAGCCGGGTCAGCCGCTTGCCGCGCAGGCGTCCACCGCCGCTCTCCTCGAGCCGATCCTCCGTCTCCAGTTGCTGGGAAAAGGCCGAGATCAGCTCAGCCTCATCCAGCGGCGCAGCCAGCAGGATGCGATCGCGGCGATCACCGCCGCCAAGCTCGGCGATGGCCAGCCATTTTTCCCGAGCCAGGGCGTCGGTGGGCTCGACGAAGGCGCCGCGTCCCGTCACGAGCTGGAACTCGCCCGACCCGCCGCGCGCCTTGGCGATGCGCTCCGGATAGGCGAAGGCGAGCAGCATTCCGTCATCCAGCGCCTCGCCTCGGCCGGGCTTTCCAGCCAAGCCGGCCCAGCGCTCGGCGAGCGTGCGTGCGTCGCGGGCGCGCGTGGATCGATCGCGCTTGAAGCCTTCGAGGCGGTGGCGGAGGTCGGCGTCGCGGCCGCCAAGGTTTCGCTCCGTCACCAAGGCGGCGATCTGCGCCGCACGCGGCGCCTGGCCGGTGGCGGCGGCCTTCAGCACCATGTGGGCCAGGCGCGGCGCCAGGGGGAACTCGCTCAGCGCCTCCCCGTGCCCGGTCAGCACGCCGTCCTCGGTCAAGGCCTCCAAGCGCAGCAGCAGGCTTCGCGCCTCGTTGAACGCCGCGCTCGGCGGCGGGTCGAGGAAGGCCAGGTCGCTCGCATCCTTCGCGCCCCAGCGCGCCAGATCGAGCGCCAGGCCCGATAGATCGGCGTCGAGAATTTCCGGATCGGCGAAGGCCGGCAGCGCCCTGGTCTCGGCCTCGTCCCACAGGCGGTAGGCGACGCCAGGCTCGGTCCGCCCGGCCCGGCCGCGTCGCTGATCGGCCGCCGCCCGGCTAACCCTGACGGTGGCGAGCCGGGTCAGACCGCTGGCGGGATCAAACCGGGGCACGCGCGCCACGCCGGAATCGATGACCACGCGCACGCCTTCGATGGTCAGGCTGGTCTCGGCGATCGATGTGGCGAGCACCACCTTGCGGATCCCAGCCGGCGGCGGCGAGATCGCCTGATCCTGTTCGGCGGGGTCCAGCGCGCCATAGAGCGGCGCGATCCGCACATCGGGTCGGCGCACCCGCTCGGCCAGCATCTCGGCGGTGCGGCGGATCTCTCCCTGCCCCGGCAAGAAGACCAGGACGCTGCCGGTTTCCTCGGCCAGGGCGCGCTCGACCGCGCGAACAGTGCGATCTTCCAGCCGCAGCCGGTCGTCGCGCCCAAGGTATCGGGTCTCGACGGGGAAGGCCCGGCCCTGGCTCTCGATCACCGGCGCGTCGCCGAGCAATCGGGCGACCGCGGCGCCGTCCAGGGTGGCCGACATGACCAGGATACGCAGATCATCGCGCAGCACCCCCTGGGCGTCGCGCGCCAGCGCCAGCCCAAGGTCGGCGTCCAGACTACGTTCGTGGAACTCGTCGAAGATCACCGCCCCGACGCCTTCCAGGCTGGGGTCGCCCAGGATCATCCGATTGAAGACGCCCTCGGTGACCACCTCGATTCGGGTCCGAGCCGAGACTTTCGACTGCATGCGGACCCGGTAGCCGACGGTTTCGCCGACTTTCTCGCCCAGGGTCTTGGCCATGCGGTCGGCGGCGGCGCGGGCGGCCAGGCGGCGCGGCTCGAGCATGACGATCTTACGGCCCGCGAGCCAGGACGCGTCCAGCAGTCGAAGCGGTACGAGCGTGGTCTTCCCTGCCCCCGGCGGGGCGACGAGAACCGCCTCGGTGCGGGCGGTCAGCGCCGCCTGCAGCGCAGGCAAAATATCCTCAACGGGAAGCATGCCGTGATCTAGCCGCGCCTGCATGCTGCGCCAAGCGGTACGCTCGTCCCGCAGGCGCCGTGTTTCATGCAAACCAGCGTCGTTGCTTGGCGCTTGACCGCACGGTTCCTAAGAGGCCACGTAGCGTCAAAGCATGACCGAGCGGCGGGGGCCGCCGGATTCTCCTGGAGGAAATATGTGGCGAGTTAAATCGCTCGACGCGATTCTGGCGACCGCAGAAAAGAAGTCGCTGCAACGCTCGCTGGGCCCGTTCCAGCTTACGATGCTCGGCATCGGCGCCATCATCGGTACTGGTATCTTCGTACTCACCGCCGAGGCCGCCCAAAAGGCCGGGCCCGGCATGATCGCGGCGTTCATTATCGCCGGCTTCGTCTGCGCGGTCGCCGCGCTCTGCTACGCTGAAATGTCTTCCATGGTCCCGGTTTCCGGGTCCGCCTACACCTACAGCTATGCGGTCATGGGCGAGATGCTGGCCTGGATGGTCGGCTGGGCGCTGATCCTCGAATACGCGGTGGCGGCCGGCGCCGTCTCTGTCGGCTGGTCCGGCTATGTGGTCGGCTTGATCGAGAACGCCTTCCATATCGACATCCCCAACGCCCTGGTGCTCGGCCCCATGGACGGCGGCATCGTCAACCTGCCAGCGGCCATGATCGCCCTGGTGGTCACCGCCCTGCTGGTGGTCGGCACCAAGGAATCAGCGACCGTCAACGCCTTCCTGGTGGCGATCAAGGTCTCGGCCCTGTCGCTCTTCTGCATCCTGGCGCTGCCGGTGATGAAGATGGAGAACTTCGAACCGTTCGCCCCGCTCGGCATGGCCGGGATCTCCGCGGCGGCGGCCTCGATCTTCTTCGCCTATGTCGGGTTCGACGCGGTCTCGACCGCGGCCGAAGAGACCAAGAACCCTCAACGCAACATGCCTATCGGCCTGATCGGCTCGCTCGGCATCTGCACCATCTTCTACATCCTGGTCGCCATGGGCGTCATCGGGACGGTCGGCGCTCAGCCGGTGATGGACGCCGCGGGCGCGGGCCTCCGCCCCGGCAGCGCCGAACTCACGGCAGCCTGCAAGCTCGTCGGCGACACCCACGTGGTTTGTTCCAAGGAAGCCTTGGCCTGGACCCTGCGTGAAATCGGCTGGCCGCAAATCGGCAACCTGCTCGGCCTGGCCGCCGGTCTCGCCCTGCCTTCGGTCATCCTGATGATGATGTTCGGCCAGACCCGCATCTTCTTCGTCATGAGCCGTGACGGCCTGTTGCCGGCTGTCTTCTCCAAGGTCCACCCGACCTTCCACACCCCCTATGTGATCACCATCATCACCGGCGTCTTCGTGTCGCTGTTCGCGGCGTTCTTCCCGGTCGGCGTGCTTGCCGACATCTCGAACTCCGGGACGCTGTTCGCGTTCGCCATGGTGGCCATCGCCGTGTTGGTGCTGCGTCGCACCGATCCGCACCGCAAACGCCCCTTCCGCACGCCGGCGATCATCGTCGTCGCGCCCTTGGCGGCGATCGGCTGCGTCTACCTGTTCTTCAGCCTCTCGATGGAAACCAAGCTGCTGTTCGTGGCCTGGGCCGCGATCGGGCTGGTCGTCTACTTCCTTTACGGCTACCGCCGCAGCCACGTTGGCCTTGGCGTCACCGAGGTGCCGGAACTCGACCCCGATGCGCCTCCCGGGCCCGTCGCGCCGATGCCCGGAGCGCCCGCTCCCGGCGATCGCCAGCACTAAAATGGAAAGGCCCGGGTTCGCCCGGGCCTTTTCTTATGGCGCGTCAGGGCCGATGTTGGGGGCATGCAAGCCGAGCCTCCCATCCGCGCCCTGATCGCCCCGGTCACCCCGCTTCAGCAGAACTGCACCATCGTCTGGTGCGCCAAGACCCTGAAGGCGGCCATCATTGATCCCGGCGGCGAGGTCCCGCGTCTGATCGAGGCGCTGAAGTCCCAGAACCTGACGCTTGAAAAGATCTGGATCACTCACGGGCACCTGGACCACGCCGGCGGGACGGCCGCGTTGAAAGCCGCCTTCAACGTTCCAATCGAGGGGCCCCACCCCGACGACGCCTTCTGGATCGACGAAATGGAAGCCTCGGGCGCCAAGTGGGGCATGCCGGAAGCGCGCACCTTCACGCCGGACCGCTGGCTGCAGGACGGCGACAAAGTGACGCTCGGCGAGACCGAGTTCGAGGTCTATCACTGCCCCGGTCACACGCCGGGTCACGTCATCTTCTTCCATCGCCAGGCGCAGTTCGCACAAGTCGGCGACGTGCTGTTCCAGGGCTCCATCGGCCGCACCGACTTCCCGCGCGGCAACCATCAGCAGCTGATCGACTCGATCACCGGCAAGCTCTGGCCGCTGGGCGACAATGTGCGGTTCGTGCCAGGTCACGGCCCGATGTCGAGCTTCGGCCAGGAGCGCCGAACCAATCCCTATGTCGCCGATCAGGTCCTGGCCGGCGCCTGATGCTTTCAATCGTGAAATCTGAGCGTTACGCGAGCGCGTAAAGATGCCCCGGATGGAAACGCGCATCGAACAGTCCGCCGCCTCTGCGCAGAGCGCACCGGCCGGCGCCCGCATCCTGATGGTCGATGACGACCCCGGGATCCGTGACGTTGTCTCCGACTTCCTGGGAAAGCACGGCTACACCGTCGAAACCGCCGGCGACGCCCGCGAGATGGAACAGGTGCTGGAGCGCGGCTCGGTCGATCTGATCGTGCTGGACGTCATGCTTCCGGGCGAGGATGGCCTGGCGATCTGCCGCCGCCTCGCCGTCGGCGAAGGCCCGCCGGTGATCATGCTGTCGGCCATGGGCGAGGACACCGACCGTATCGTCGGCCTCGAGCTCGGCGCCGACGACTATCTCTCCAAGCCCTGCAATCCGCGTGAGCTTCTGGCGCGCGTGCGCGCCGTGCTGCGCCGGGCCGAGCATCGCGGGCAAAACGCCGGGGTCGGCGCTGGCTGCGAGTTCGCCGGATGGCGGCTCGACCTCGTGCGCCGCGAGCTGCGTTCGCCTGAGGGCGTGGTGGTGAACCTGTCATCGGGCGAGTTCTCGCTGCTGCGCGCCTTCGTGGAGCGCCCGCAGCGCGTGCTTACCCGCGACCAGTTGCTGGAGTTCGCGCGGGGTCCGGATTCGGAGGCGTTCGATCGCGCGATCGACGTCCAGATCAGCCGCCTGCGCCGCAAGCTGGACGATGGCGGCGGCCAGGACCTGATCCGCACCATTCGCAATGAAGGCTATATGTTCACCGCCAAGGTGAAGCGTACATGACGCCGCCTTGGTCGGGGCGGCCGACGGCATCGCTGTTCGGCCAGCTCCTGGCCCTGATCGGCATCAGCTTGGCGGCGGCGCAGGTCATCAGCCTGATCCTGCTGTTCAACCTGCCTCCGCCTGCGCCCGATTTCTATCGCATCAGCGAGATCGTCCAGGCGTTCAACGGAACACCGCCGGCCTTCACCGAGCGTCGACCTTTGGTGATCAAGACGGTCGATAACGCCCCGGCGATGGTGATCGACAGCCGGATGACGCCAAAGATCCGCAGTCAGCTGGCTGAGGCGCTGCACGTCCCCATCGAGCGAGTGGTGATTTCGTCCGCCTCGCGCTTTCCGGTATCGGACCGCCGCGTATTCCGGGTGATCCGCGACCGCATGGCCCGGGACGGCGGCGAGCAGGAAGAGCACTTCCTGATCGCGCCGTTCGATGTCGCGGTCCAACAGGCCGACGGCCGCTGGCAGATCGTCCGCCCCGAACGCGGCATCGGACTGGATCCTTGGCAGCAACGGATCGTGCTGCTGTTCTTCCTGTCGGCCCTGGTGATGGCGCCCGTCGCCTTTGTCTTCGCCCGCCGGCTATCCGCCCCCATCCGGTTGTTCACCGACGCCGCCGAGCGGCTGGGCCGCGACCCTCGCGCTCCGCCGCTGTCGCTAAAGGGGTCGGCGGAGATCAACGTCGCGGTGAAGGCGTTCAACGACATGCAGGAACGCCTGCGCCGCTACGTCGAGGATCGCACCGCCATGGTGGGAGCCATCGCCCACGACCTGCGCACGCCACTGACCCGCTTGCGGTTTCGGATCGAGAACGTCCCGGAGGACGTGCGGGTCAAGATGGCGGCCGACATCGACCAGATGGAGGAGATGATCTCCGCGGCCCTCGCCTTCGTCCGCGACACCACCCGCGACGGCGAGCGCACGCCGCTGGAACTGTCCTCGCTGCTCGAAAGCCTGTGCGACGAGATGGCCGAGACCGGCGCCGACACCCAGGTCGAACTTGGGGAAAAGGTGGTTCTGCATGGCGATCCGCTCGCCCTGCGGCGCCTGTTCACGAACCTGCTGGAGAACGCCGTGAAGTTCGGCGGGCGCGCCAGGGCCCGGATCTATAGCGACGCGACCAGCGCGATCGTGGAAATCGAGGACGACGGCCCGGGAATTCCGACCGAAGAGGTCGAGCGGGTGTTCGAGCCGTTCTACCGTCGCGAGCCCTCCCGCAGCCGCCAGACCGGCGGCATTGGCCTTGGCCTAGCCGTTGTCCGCTCCATCGCCCGCGGTCACGGCGGCGACGTGACCTTCGTCAACAGGCCCGGCGGCGGCCTGACCGCCAAGGTTCAACTGCCGATTTGATTTTCGCCCGTCGAAAGCCGGACGACTGCCAAGGCGGCGGTTACGCCGTCGCGGTTTCCCTAGCGTTTTCGGGGCCTGGCGAGATGATTCTCACCCCAGGCCTCATTTGCCCCTCGGCTCAAGCCGGCTGCGTTGGGCTAATAGCCGCAGGCTCAATCTCATTTTCCGCGCAACCACCGCTACGTTTGGCGAGTTTGCTTGACCGTAACGGAAGCAGCGGCGTCACCGCCCTCCCCCGACGGTTGACGCAAAGAGGAGCCGCCCATGGATCTTGATGCCAACGCCAAGCCGAAGTCGCGTCGCGGTTTCGCCGCCATGAACCCGGAACGTCGCCGTGAGATCGCCCGCAAGGGCGGCGCCAGCGTGCCCGGCGAGAAACGCAGTTTCGCCAAGGACCGCGACCTCGCCGCCTCAGCCGGGCGTAAGGGTGGAGAGTCTTCGCGGGGCGGCGGCCGCACCCGCGGCGAGCGTCTGGAGAGCTAGGCTCTCAGAAGCACCATTGCGAAGCTTGGAGCGGGGCTTTCCCAGCAGCGTTCCAGCTTCCAACCCGCCTGACCGGCGAGTTTCTCGAAACCTGCCACGGTGAACTTGTAGGAGTTCTCCGTATGGATGGTTTCGCCCGCGGTGAACGCGAAGCTGTGGCCCGCCACACCCACGATCTGGTCCTTGCAGCTGACCAGATGCATCTCGACGCGGCTCTCGACCGCGTTCCAGATCGCGCGATGCTCGAACGCAGCCAGATCGAAGTCTCCATCCAGTTCGCGATTGATCCTGCTCAGCAGGTTCAAATTGAACGCCGCGGTGACGCCCTGGGCGTCGTCATAGGCCGCGACCAAGGTCGCCTCGTCCTTCGCCAGATCCAGCCCAACAAGGAAGCCGGCCCCCGGGCCTAGCAGGCGCTTGGCGCCAGCCAGGAAGGCCACCACTTCGTCTGGCTTGAAATTGCCGATGGTGGAGCCAGGGAAGAAGCCGACGCGCGGCAGCCCCTCCGTCTCGCTGGGCAAGGCCAGCGCCGTCGTGAAATCATCGACCAGCGGCGCCACACGCAAGCTCGGATAGTCGCGCGCGATGGATGCGGCCGCGGCGTCCAGAGCTGACTGACTGATGTCGATGGGCACGTAGACGCCAAGCTGCGGCGCGGCGTCGAGCAACAGCCGCGTCTTCGTGCTGGCGCCGCTGCCGAACTCGACCAAGGCGGCGTCCGTCGGGATCGCGGCCGCCATCTCCGGCGCCTGGTCCTTCAGGAGCGCAAGCTCAGTGCGGGTTGGATAGTACTCCGGCAGCTCGGTGATCTCTTCGAACAGCCGTGATCCCTCGGCGTCGTAGAAGTACTTCGCCGAAAGCTCCTTCTGAGGCCGCGAGAGGCCCGCCAGGACATCGTCCCTGAAGCTGTCGTTGGCCGGCGACGCCGACGCGCGTTCAGGCCCCGCGTCCCACGCCAATCGGAGCCCGGAGAACATCCAGCGCTGATGGGGGTAGAAAAAGTTGCGATAGCTCGCCCGCACGTGTCCATCCGGGGTCACACAGCAACCGCCGCGCAGCACCATCTGGCCGATCATGAACTTGCCGTTGTACTCACCCACCGCCCCGGCCGCCGGGTGGAAACCCGGATAGGGCGCGTAGGCGCTGCGGGTCCATTCCCAGACGTCGCCGAACATCTGGCGCAGGCCAGGACCAGGTGCTGCGGCGGCGGGCCCTAACTGGCCTTCGTCCAGAAGGTTGCCGGTCGTCGGCAGACCCACCGCGGCGTGTTCCCACTCGGCCTCGGTCGGCAGGCGCGCGCCCGCCCAGGTCGCATAGGCGTCCGCCTCATAGAAGCTGATGTGCGTCACCGGCGCATGCGGCGCGACCGCGCGGCGGCCCTGCAACGTCATGGCCAGCCAGCCGCCAGGACCCTCTTCCCAGTAAAGCGGCGCGGTCCAACCTTCGGCCTGCACCCTAGCCCAACCTTCGGCGAGCCAAAGCTCGGGTCGGCTGTAGCCGCCGTCAGCCATGAACGAGAGCCATTCGCCGTTCGTCACCAGGCGATCGGCCAGGCGATAGGGCTCCAGGAACGTCTTGTGGCGCGGGCTCTCGTTGTCAAATGCGAAGCCGTCGCCGTTGTGTCCGATCTCGACCAACCCGCCATCGAATGCGACCTGAACGACCTTGCCGGGATCGCGCCCGACGGGCAGCGCCGGGGCCGGCGCATAGGCGGGCTTCAGAGGCGATTGGGCGAAGAGGTGGAGGATATCCATCAGGATCAGTTCCTGATGCTGCTCCTCATGCGCCAGGCCAAGATCCAGCAACTCGGCGAAGCCTTCGCAGCCTCCGTCGAGCAGCACCGCCATCGCATCATCGACGTGGGCGCGATAGGCCAGCACCCGATCCAGCGACGGCCGGGTCAGCAAGCCGCGCTCCGGTCGTGGCTGACGCGGTCCCAGCGCCTCGTAGTAGGAATTGAACAGATACGCGAAGGCCGGATCAAACGGCGCGTAGCTGGATAGTCGTGGTCCGAGCAGGAAAGTCTCGAAGAACCAGGTCGTATGGGCCAGATGCCATTTCGCCGGACTCGCGTCAGGCATCGATTGAGCCAGTTGGTCCTCGGCGGACAGATGGCGCGTTAACGCCAAGGTGCCCTGACGCACCCTGCGATAGCGGGTCACAGCCTCGCGCGCGCGGGCCGCTCTAAATGGGGCCGGGGCCAAGCCCTGCTCGTCATGTGACGCCATTCGCCGTTCCATTCGTTCATGAGATCGTGAGTGTCGTCGTCCGTGCCGCTGCCGCCGCCGGTCCCCCGCCAAACGCCGCAACCAAAACGCAGTTCCGGAAATCTGGGGTGTCCGCGGCCGATCGCAAGCCGGAACGGTTGGATCAAGGACGCGTTGAGAAACTACCGAAACGCGAAATTCCCCTCCGAGGCGAGGCGCGGACCGAGGCCAGCATGAGCGAAGACAGCGATTGGCGCAGCGAGGTCGTGGCGATGATCCCGGCCCTGCGGGCTTTCGCCTGGTCCTTGTGCCACAACGGATCGGACGCCGATGACTTGGTGCAGGACACTCTCATCAAGGCCTGGACCAACCGCGACAAGTTTGAAGTCGGTACCAATCTTCGAGCTTGGCTGTTCACCATTCTGCGCAACACCTACTACACCCAGGTGATCCGCCGCAGACGTGAAGTTCGCGACGAGACCGGCGAGTACGCCAACAATCTGAGTTCGCCGCCCACCCAGGACTGGAGCGTCGCCATGCGCGCGCTGCAAGCCGGCTTGGCCCGACTGCCCGACGAACATCGCGAGGCCCTGATTTTGGTCGGCGCCGCGGGTCTTTCCTATGAGGAAGCGGCCGAGATCTGCGGCTGCGCGCTGGGCACCATCAAGAGCCGGGTGAACCGGGCGCGAGCCCGGCTGCTCAAGATCATGGACGCCGACGAAGCCTCCGACGTAATGGCCCTCGATCTTCCAGAGGCCAGCCGGGCCTAGGCCGGAAGCGCTCTAGCCGCCCCCTCCTCCACCGCTACTATGCGGCGACTCAATTTCCGACCGGATAGTCCATGCCCCGCACCCTTCCCGCCGTCGTCGCCCTTGGCGCGCTCCTCGCTTCGCCGGCCCTGGCTGCGCCAACCCATGACGTCGGCAAGATCGTCGCCAGCCCGGCCTTCAAGACCGCGGTGGCGACCCTGGATCGGGAGCATGACCGCACGGTCGCCGACATCATCACCCTGACGGAAATCCCCGCCCCGCCGTTCAAGGAAGAAGCGCGCGGCAAGGCCTATAGGGCGATGCTTGAAGCGCACGGCCTGACCAATATCGAGATCGACTCCGAGGGCAATGTCATGGCCCTGCGCAAGGGATCAAAGCCTGGTCCCGTGGTGGTGGTCTCGGCTCACCTGGACACGGTGTTCCCTGAAGGAACGGACGTGAAGGTGCGCCGCGAGGGAACGAAGCTCTACGCGCCGGGCATCGCCGACGACAGCCGGGCCCTGGCCGTCCTGCTGGCCTGGGCTCGCGCGCTGGACGCGGCCAAGATCCGCACCGAGAGCGACATCCTGTTCGTGGGCACGGTCGGCGAGGAAGGAGCCGGCGACCTGCGCGGCGTCCGGCACTTCTTCAACGAGGGCAAATACAAGGACCGCACCAAGGCGTTCTTCTCAGTAGACGGCATCGATCCCAGCCAGATCACCCACATCGGCGTCGGGTCCAAGCGCTACCGCGCCACCTTCAAGGGGCCCGGCGGCCACAGCTATGGCGCGTTCGGCATCGTCAACCCGATGGCGGCCATGGGCAAGGCCGTCGCCGACCTCTACACCATCGAGGCGCCGACCAACCCCAAGGTCACCTATTCGGCCTCGATCACCGGCGGCGGGACCTCGGTGAACGCCATCCCCGACAAGGTGTTCACCGACTTCGACATGCGCTCAGCCGACGCCGGCGAACTGGCCAAGCTGGAGACCCGCTTCAAGGCGATCATGGACGAAGCGGTGGTTCATGAGAACAAGGCCCGCTCGACGCGCTTTGGCGCTGTCAGCGTCCAACTGACCTCCATCGGCGACCGCCCGGCCGGCCAGACGCCGGCGACGGCGCCGCTGGTCGCCAACACCGCCGCGGCGGTCACGGCCCTCGGCTTCACGCCCAGCTTCAACGCCTCGTCCACCGACGCCAATGCGCCGATGTCCAAAGGCATTCCGGCCATCACTATCGGTTCAGGCGGAACCGGCGGGCGGGCGCACTCGCTCGAGGAGTGGATCGACGTCGAGAAAGGCGCGAGCGTGCGCGGGATGAGCGTCGGGCTAGCCGCAGTCCTCTCGGCGGCCGGCGTCGACTAGCGCCCAAGCATCGCCAGCACGCCCTTGAACCAGGTCGTGATGCTCTCCCAAAGCCCCGCCAGCCAGGACTTGGGCGTCGGGGGCGGTTCGGGAACGAACCAACTCGGGGCGGCCGGCGGCGAGCAGTTCATGCGCATGCCGACCCCTTTGAGATAGCCGCGCCGGACGGAGCCCGCCTTCACCGCCGCCTCGACCTGCTTGCGATGGTGGTCGGCGCCGGTGAGCTTGCGCACCCAGCCGCGAAACGGCAGCACGTCCTGGCTTTCGCCGCGCACTCCGGCGACCGCCGCGGCCTTCGCCTGGGCGGCGACCTTCTGGGTGCGCGTGCGGTTGTCCGGCGGCGGCGCCTCGTCCAGGTCGGGGCCGAGAGCCGCGTCGAGTTTCCCGATCTCGGCGGCTATGGCCTCGCACCGCGGCAGATCCTTCACGTCATAGGGATCGGCGACCGCCCTCAACAACACGTCCGGAATATCGGCCTGCTTGATGTTCAGGTCTTCGAGCGGCGCCGTCACCGCCCCGCGAAACCCTTCGTCACGCTGGGTCGTGCCGCGATCGGCGGCGCTCGCCGAACCGGCGAGCAGGAGGAACAGCGGCGGGAGAAGAAACTGGATCTGACGCATCGGCGGCAATCTACCCTCGGCGGCGCGGCTTGGCCTGCGGCTTATTGCTCTGAGAAGGCGCAGCGGAACGGCCGCCCGGCCGCTTCGTTTCCCAAGGGAGCGAATGGAGATCACGCCATGGCCAACCGCGACCATCACCCAGCAGATCCGCGCAGCGAAAGTCGCTGGCGCGAAGCCGAACGCCGCGAGGAGCGGCGCGCCGATGATCGGCGCAGCTTCGGCGAGGAAGGTCGCTTTTCATCCGATCAGGCCCGCTACTACGGCGCCGAGCCGCGATCCTACGGCCCCTACGCCACCCACCACGTGCACGCCGAGCGTCCGCCCTGGCGACGCGCCCGGTTCGATCCGGCTGGTCCGGAGCCCGGCCCCAACCTGCCGCCGGACTACGAAGACGCCCTCACGCGGGGCTATTACAGCCTTGAGGGACCGCATGGCGGGCAGGAATACGGCATTGAGGCGCATGGCTACCGCGAATCCCTGCCGCGCCAGCACAAGCATCGACCGCGCCACCAGCGCGCCCCGTCCGGTTACGAGGACGCCCCCTATGGCGATCAGCCGTTGGATCGGCGGGACCTCGGGGTCCGTGAATTCGGACCGCCGGCCGACTATGCATACCATCCCCACGCCGACGCCGAATTCGATCCCGACTATCTAGCCTGGCGCGACGAGCAACTGCGCAGCCATGACCAGGACTACGCCGCCTGGCGGGCCGAGCAGCACCGGAAATATGACGCGGAGTATCGCGTCTTCCGCGGCGCGCGACAGGACGAGTTCGGACGGAGCTTCACTGATTGGCGGATCCAGCGCGACGCTCAGGACCCGTTGAGCGCGCCGGCAAGCGAAGGCGAGCCGCCGCCCGAAGACAAGGTCTAGGCGGCCACCCTCTTCAACCAGGCCAGCAGGTCGGCGACGACTTCGGCTCGATTGGTCTCGTTGAGCATCTCGTGACGGCCGCCCGGATAGATCTTGACCTCAAGGTCCTCGATACCCGCCGCGACGTAGCGATCGACCAGTGGCTTGAGCAGCGTCAGGTCCTGGTTGATCGGATCCTTGTCGCCAACGAACACGTAGATCGGCAGGGCCTTCGGTATTTTCGCGATCTCGGCGCCGTCCTTCAGCCGCGCCGCTACCCGCGCGAAGCTCGCGGCGTTGTCAGTATGGCGGGAGAAGCCGCAGAGCGGGTCGGCGATGTAGGCGTCCACCTCCGCCTCGTCCCGAGACAGCCAGTCATAGGGGGTGCGCGGCTTGGCCTCGCCTACGCCGATTTCGTCCAATCGTTTAGCCGGGCCGCTTCTGTCTCCGAACGCAGCCGTGCCCGACAGGACCAGGCCATCGATCTCGTCGCCATGATCGAACACGTAGGCCTGGGCGAAAAAGGATCCGAGGCTATGCCCGAGCAAGACGAGAGGGAGGCCCGGCTGCTCCGCACGGGCGATCGCATTAAGCTGAGCGATATCCTCGACCACCCGCTCGGCGCCGGTCTCACCGAAGTCGCCCAGCGACTCCTTGCTGGCTGCGGTGTAGCCATGTCCGCGGTGATCTTCGGCGTACAGGATGAAGCCGTCGGCCATGATCGGGGCCAGCGCAGCCGGGTATCGCCCCGCATGCTCGCCCATCCCGTGGGCTATCTGCAGAATAGCCTTGGGCTCCACGCCGGTCGCCGCCCAGCGATAGGCCGCGATGGACGCCCCGTCCGCCGCCTCGAAGCGGAACTTCCGCTCGTCGATGTCCATGATGCCTCCCATGCTTTGCATCGCATGATCCCGACATTGCCGGACCAAGTCGACAAGCATCCGCGATCCCCGGCCCGGAGAAGGTTGCTCAGAAAGGGAGAAATTGGCGGTGACGCAGGGATTCGAACCCTGGATACGCTTTCACGTATGACGATTTAGCAAACCGTTGCCTTCAGCCACTCGGCCACGTCACCAGTGTTTTTACGGGTTGTCTCCCGTCCGGTAAGGCCCTCCGCAGTCTTTCGACAGCGAGCGGTCCAAATCGGGTCGCACCTCATAGCCGAAACTATATGCCCGGAGCAACGGGGCGAGAGCGATTAACCCACAGAACCTGTGGCCAGGCACAAAAACGCCGCCCGTCTTGCGAAGGGCGGCGCGTTCGTTTTCACCTTTTGGGTCTTAGGCGACCGCGAGCGCTTGCTTGCGGCGCGCGCTGCGAACCATCGAGCCCGCGCTGCCGAAGCCGATGATCATCATCGCCCATGTCGCCGGTTCCGGAACCGCCGAGATGGTGATGTTGTCGACGTAGCCGCCGAGCGAATCATTCGTCCCGACCGCCGAGAAGCTCAGGATGTCGCCGGAGTTCACCGAGAAATTGGCGCCGTAGGTCTGCCATTGCGTCTGCTGCAACGGGCCGCCAGTCACGGTGAGCGGCGGGTTCAACAGTTGGCCGTTCAGCAGGATGGAGATGCCGTTGCTATCAGCCGACACGTTGGGGCGCGGCGAGTACAGGAAGCTAAGGTCTACGCGGCCGGTGTAGCTGAACGTGTAGTACATCGAGCTGTTGGCGGTGCTGTCGAGCTCGACGAACTTCAGCCCACCGTTCGCGGCCGGAGCGCCGGCGACATTGTTCTGAACTTCGATCCCGGCCACGCCTGAACCGTAACCGTCACCCTTGGTCCAGCCATCCGCCGTATTGACGATCACATAGCTGTTGGAGCCGACGGCGATGTCTTCGAAGGTCGACTCGAGCAGGACAGTGGCGGCCGAGGCGGTACCGGCCGTCAGCAGCAGAGCCGCCGCAGCAGCGCCCGCCAAAACTAGATTACGCATGAAAACCCCACGATGATGGAAGATCGGCGCTATTCCAACGCCGTTACGCCAACTGCGCTGCTAGTTAACACCCCGTCAACCATGCAACCGCGTCTCGCCAAGCTTTTCAGATACGAATTGCAACGCAGGCCGCTTTTTTCGCGCGCAGGGGGAATTGCTGAGATTTCGCCCCGGATTCGTGGGTCCCGCACGCAGCTATCTAACCGCAAGTCGAAGATCGACGCTGGGCACAAGTCTTGCTGGTCAGATCATTGCGAGACACTCGCGCACCAAAACGAGCCCATCGTCTCGTGCGCGCAGCCGGCCCAACAGGCGCCGGCGAAAAGCGAGGGGGCGCTCAGCGGGCGCTCCCTCGCTGACTCTCATCTAGGTTTGCGGTTTGTTATAGCGTCGGTTCGCGCGCACCGCGTCCAGGCTCTCCGCATAGGCGTCGAGGATCCATTTGCGGGTCGCCATCTTTTCCTTGCCGGACTTCGAGAGGGATATGCCTTCCACGTCCGCGATGCACTCCATGAGCCGGTAAGCGACGTGTTCCGGCGAATTTTCGCCGGCCTGTAAAACAGAACGATCGACCACTGCACCCTCGACTTGCTGAATACCAAACCGCGGACCGCTACATTCGCCCGCTCGTTGAGGCTGAACCCCAAAAGGCGCCACATTGAGGCGAGTATAGTTGCCCGACTTCATGCATCTGCATAGAGATGCCTCCACCCACCCGGGGCTCAAATTGACGTTAAACAGGCCTCTGACTTTCGTCATCGCGCTCAGCCTGGCACTGCTGGACAGCGGCGCCTTAGCGAGGACGCAGCCCAAGGCCAGCGAGGCCTCCGCCCAACCGGGCCAACTCGCACGCCTGCCCGATGGGCGAGCGCTGAACTTCCGCTGTTCAGGAAAGGGCTCTCCGACCGTCATCCTGGAAGGCGGCTATGCTGCGACCTCGCTCGCCTGGACACGTGTTCGAGCTCAGGTCGAGCGCACCAACCGCGTCTGCACCTATGATCGCGCCGGCTACGGCTTCAGCGATCCTGGCCCCCTGCCCCGTGACGGCGCAGCCATAGCTCGCGACCTCGATCGGGGACTTCGCGCGGCGCGCATCAGCGGCCCGTTCGTCCTGGTCGGGCATTCGGCAGGCGCGCTTTACGTGCGGCTGCTGTCCAATCGTCGGCCGCTGGAAGTTGTCGGCATGGTCCTGGTCGATCCCTCCGTCGAACATCAGGACACGCGCTTCGCCGAGGTGTTCGGGCCGGGGGCTGGCGGCGTCGCGCCCATCAGACGCAAGGCGGCCGCCTGTCTCGAGGCTGCGGAACTCAAGCAGCTCCCCTCGACCGTGGCCGGTCTCCAAAACTGCGTCGCCAAGCCTCGGCCTGACCAGCCGGCCAAGGTGACCGCCGCGCGCCTGGCCGAAAGCTTGCGCGCCTCGACGTGGCGCACGCAGGTCTCGGAGCTCGACAGCCTCTGGCCAGCGACTTCGGACCAGATCGCCGCGGGCCGCCAAACCTATGGCGACATGCCGCTCATCGTCCTTACCGCCGATGGAACCTACGCCAACGCGGCGCCGGCCCAAGCGCTCTGGCAGAACCTGCATGAAGAGCTGGCGGCGCGGTCCTCGGCTGGCGTCAACCGGGTCGTCGCAAACAGCTCACACATGCTCATGAACGAGCATCCACAAGTCGTGGCCGCCGCGATCGCTGAAGTGTCCGCAACCGGCCGACAAAGCTCGCCGTCGCGATGAAAAGACCGACCGGAGCGGTAAACATCCTCGTCGCGCCGATTGTTGTTTGCTTACAATCGGATCACATGAACGGCTTAACCGCCCCTCTTCGAGGGCTCAGCCAGCCGAGTTCGCAGGAGTTGTGCGAAACCTGTAAGCCCATCTTCGTCCGTGTTAACTGCTCGCATAGAGCCTGCGTGACAATGTCGCGGAGCATAGTCGCATCTGCCGGTCCCAAATGTCCTCTCTCGCCGACCTGAAGCCGAACGCTCCGCCCGAACGCCGCGCCCGGCGTCAGGGCGATGCGACGGCTGGCGCGTGGGTGGAGCCGGGACGCGATCGGCGCGGCCCGCTGCGCCCCTCCCGCCTGACGCCCACCCGGCTACGCCTGTCCGGCCGAGTGCTGACGAGGTTCTTCCAGGGCGGCGACGCACTGGCCCTGGCTGGCGGCGGCTTCCTGGCCGCCTCCCTCACCCACGGCGCCAACGTCTTTCTGATCTATGGCAGCGCCGCGGTGGTGACGTTCGCCAGCCTGCGGCTGTTTGACTGCTACAAATTCGGCCGACGTGAAGACCTGCCCACCCACCTCATGCGGGTGACGGTCTGCTTCGCGGTCGCGGTCGCCATGTGCTTTGCGCTGCTGACTCACTTCGTCGGCGTCCTGATGCTCGCGGCCGCGCTCGGCGTGTGGACGCCCATGGCCTTCCTGACCGTAGCGGCCGCGCATGGCGTTTGGTGGCTGAACGTCAAGCGATGGCGCGCGAACGGCCGTCTGACCCCCAATCTCGTCATCGTGGGCGCGACCGGCGCGGCGGAGCGTCTGATCTCGGCCATTCTCGAAACCCGGGAAGCCAACGTCCTGGGCGTTTTCGATGATCGTATCGCCGAGGCTCCGCCCGAACTGCACGGCGTGCCTCTGCTCGGCGGCACAGACGAACTGCTTGCGCACCGGATCATGCCGTTTGTCGACAGGATCGTGCTGACCGTTCCCACGGGCGCGCGCGAGCGGATTCACAATCTGCTGGAACGGCTGGCGGTCCTGCCAAATGAAATCACCCTGCTGCTCGATCAGGACGGCGAGCACGACGAAGCCCAGGCCATCGACCGGATCGCCAACATTCCTCTGACCCGGATCTCCGGGGACCAGATCAATCACGGCAAGGCGATAACCAAGCGCCTACAGGACATAGTTGTCGGCTCGATCGCTCTGTTCGTGGCCGCGCCCATCATGCTGCTGGTTGCGATCGCGGTGAAGCTGGATAGCCCTGGCCCGATCTTCTTCCGCCAGCGACGCCATGGCTTCAACAATGAAGAGATCGTCGTCTGGAAGTTCCGCTCGATGCGGTTCGAGGCCTCCGACGCCAAGGCCGCGCGCCAGATCAGCACCGACGACGACCGCGTGACCAAGGTCGGCCGCTTCATCCGCAAGACCAGCCTGGATGAACTGCCGCAGCTTCTGAACGTGTTGAACGGCGAGATGTCTCTCGTCGGCCCCCGCCCCCACGCCATCGGCATGAAGACCGGCGATGTGGAAAGCTCGCGCCTGGTCAGCGAGTACGCCCACCGCCACCGCATGAAGCCCGGCATGACCGGCTGGGCGGCGATCAACGGCTCGCGCGGCGCGGTGGATACTCCAGAACTGGTTCGCAACCGGGTCGCCCTCGATGTCGAGTACATCGAGCGCCAGTCCTTCTGGCTCGACCTCTACATCATGTTCATGACCGTGCCCTGCCTGCTCGGCGACTCCGACACGGTGCGCTAGGCGCTAGGGCCGCGCCGGGCTCAGAAACCCTGGCGGCTCGACGACGCCGCGATTGAAGAACAAACCCGCCACATTGCCGCCCGCGGCCATCACCGCATCGCGCATGCGCGCCGGCGCCCCGACATCCGGCTGGTCGGCGGCGACCACCAGCACAGTTTGATCCATGAACGGCGAAACGGTCAGCCCCGCGCGCGAGCGTTCCGGCGAGGGGCCGTCGACGATGACCAGATCGACGACGCGTCGCAGGCTGTCCCAATAGTGGCCGGCAGCCAGCACATGGACGCCCTGGCCTGCAGCCAGGCACTCGCGCTGAAACCTCGTAACCCACCATCGCGCCGCTCCGACGCGGTGGGCGGCCAGGTACTGGGCGTCTGGCCGAACCTCACCAGCCGCGGTCTGAGCCTGCGGCTGGATCGTAAAGAACATCGAGCCATCCGGGCTGGCCTGGGCCGGCTCCGAGAGCGCGCCATAGCGCGCAGCCCCATCGACAATGGCTGCATGTTGGGGCGCGGCGATCAGATCCAGGTCCACCAGCCACACCGATCGGCCTGCGCGGCGGGCGGCGAACAGCGCCAACTCCCGCGCCACGGTGGAGACGCCCTCACCCCGGCGCGCGGCGGTGATCTGGACAACCCGCCCACGGCCGGAGACAGACGCCCCAAGGGACGCCCACAGCTCTGCCATCTCGGAGCTCAGATCGACCATGTCCCCGAATCGTCGTGCGTCCACCCTCGCGAAGTTATCGCAAAGCAGGGCCCTCTAGCGCGGCTTCATCGAAGCGGCGCCGAGGATCGGCAGGTCCAGCGTGCGGGACGCCACCTGCGCGGTGGGCAGACCGGGCCGCATCAGCATTCGAACCAGTCCCGCGCTGAGACCCGCCAGGCTAGCCAAGAGCAGGGTGAGCCCGATCACGGGCCAGCGGAGGCTTGCACCACGTGTCGCCGGTGCGGCGCGCTGGACGATCCGGATACTGTCATTGGCCAGCAAGGCGACCTCCTGGGCCGCCCTGCCCTGCTCTTCGCGGACAGTCAGGTCGCGAACGCTGGCTTGGAGAACATCGCGCCCCAGCGACAACTCGCGGAAGCGCGGCTCAAGACCGGCGAGACGCAGCCGCCGCTCCGTCAGTTGGCTGACTTGTTCGGCCAGCGTGGCCTGAGCTCGCTTCAGGGCCGCGACATCGGCGGCCAGCTGGATCTTCTCGGTCTGCAGCGCCTGGTAGACGGGATTGACGCCAGTTCGTGTGCGCGTCGCCTCCCGAGGGCCGCTGGTGACGTCGCGATGCAGGCGAACCTCGCGTGCGACACCTCCCAATTGGGCGTCGAGCGCCGCCAACCTGCCGGCCCGATCCTGTAGCTGGACGTCGGTTTCGTACCTCTGCTGTTCGATCTGGGCCTGGAGCGCCGACAAGGCGGTCTTTTCGGCGACAAAATCGCCGATCTTGTTGCTGACCAGGAAGTCCTGATAGGCGCTGTCCGCCTGCGCCAGACGCGCCTGAAACAGGCGGCGCTGCTGGTCGAGAGCTTCGGAGTTAGGGGCCAGCAGAACCGAACGACGGTAGATCAGGTACTCTTCCAGCAGGGTGTTGAGGATCAAGGCTCCTGCCTTAGGATCCTCATGACTGAAGCCAAGGCGCACGACCGGGCTTCCTGGCGTGCTCTCGATCCTGAGGCTCTTCTCGATCAAGGCGGCGGCTTGCGCGACGAACCGGCGCCGATCAGCTGGCGCGGCCTTGGCGGCCTTCGCCGCGAGCTCAGGATAGGTTCGCGATAGTCCCAGCCGCTCCACGACCCGCAGAGGCAACTGCCCTGCCCCGAGGATCTCAAGCTCCGATTGCAGCAGTTGATCGGAGTCGGGTGCGAGCCGGGAGGTTTCTCCCGTCCTGGGCCCGGAGCCATACCCAGGCTCAAGCCGCACGAGCAGACTGGAATGGGTCTGATAGCTGGTCTTCATGGCGAATGCGGCGGCCAGCCCAAGCGCGAGCACCGCCAGAAAGACGGCCAGGATCAGGCCGCGTTCACGCCAAAGAAGGATGGGAAGATCGGACAGGGCGAAACGCCTGCGGACCGCCCGCTTCGGGGGCGGCCTGGTATCTTGCGTGTCTGCCCAAGCGCCCTGCGCGGCCATCGAATCCCAATCAGGACCGGCCCTGGTCCTGACCCTGCGAGTAACATCCCATTACCCGTTCCGCCGAGCGCTTTTCGCAACGGCGATCAGCCGGTGGCGAGCCACTCGCGGGCTTGGCGCTGGGCCTCGGCGACGTCTTCGGACGCCATCTCCTGGCTCAGTTCCTTGCGATAGATCTTGGCTTCCAGCGACCCGCGCATGGCGGCCAGATTGAACAGCATATGAGCCGATACATAGTCGAGCGGCGCGCCGCCCTGCCCGGTCGAATAGAGCAGGCCCATCTTGAAAAGGTCGTCCCCCGAAGCGTCCGGGGTCGGCAGCGGCAGCCCTTCCGCGCCTGCAATCTCCACGCTCGTAAGCATGATCTCGTTTCCCTAGCCCCGCCAGCTCGTCCCCGTTCTGGGTTCCGATCCCGGCGTTCTGTGATCCTAGAGAAGTCTACCGCCACTAAAGATAGGGTTAACCGCCAGAACCGAGTTACGAGAACGGGATTTTTTTCACTATTCGCTTCGTTTACTGAGCGGAAACTTCATCGACTGGGCGGCGCCGGCATCCACGCACAAGTCGGCAAACTGACAGTTCCGTTCAGGTCGAGTTCAGGCGGCCGCCGGCAGTGTTTGTGTCAACGCCACAGACCGCTGAACTCGGAGCCAAGTCCATGAAACGCCTGATCCTGAGCATCGCCGCGGTCGCCGCCGTCGCCGCCCCGATGGCGTTCACCGCGACCTCCGCCGCCGCTGACGATGACCGCGGCCGCGGCCGCGGCAATCACGAACAACGCTGGGACCGGAACGACCATCGCGGCGACCGTGATCGCGGCGACCGCCGGGACTACCGCGGTGATCGTGATCGCTATGATCGCCGGGACGACAATCGCGGCCGCTATGATCGACGCGACCATCGCCCCGCCTACAGCAACTGGGATCGCGGCCGCCACAACGGCTACTACTACAACAATCGCTGGTTCTACGGGCCGCCGCCTCAAGCCTACTACGGCAACCCCTACTATCGCCCCGGCTACGCCTCGTGGCGTCGTGGCTCGTCGCTGCCGCCCTATTATCGCGGCTACGTGGTGAACGATTACCACCGCTACCACCTGCGCCAGCCGCCGCGCGGCTACGCCTGGTACCGGGTCGGCAATGACTATCTGCTGGCCGCCATAGCCAGCGGCATCATCTTCGACATCATCGCCAACTGACGACGCAACACAGCCAAAACGAAAAACGCCCCGGAGGTCTCCTCCGGGGCGTTTGACTATCAGATGCCCAGCTTGGACTTCAGTAGCTGGTTGACCGTCCCGGGATTGGCCTTGCCCCCGGTGGCCTTCATCACCTGGCCGACGAACCAGCCAATGGCCTGAGGCTTTTCCTTGACCGAGTCCGCCTGACCAGGATTAGCGGCGATCAGATCCTCGATGATCTTCTCCAGCGCCCCAGTGTCGGAGACTTGTTGCAGGCCCTGCTTCTCGACGATCTCCCGCGGACGGCCCTCGCCGGCCGACATGCGCTCGAAGACGTCCTTGGCGATCTTGGAAGAGATGACGTCTTCCTCGATCAGCGCGACCAGTTCGGCGATCACGTCAGGCTTCAGCGGGCTGTCGGTGATGTCCAGGCCGCCAGCCGTCAGCTTGGCGGCCAGTTCGTTGGTCACCCAGTTCGAGACCAGCTTGGCGTCCCGGCCCTTGGCGGCTTCCTCGAAGAAGTCGGCACGGGCCTGCTCGATGATCAGCACGCCGGCGTCGTAGGCGGTCAGGCCATACTGCGATTGCAGGCGAGCCTTCTTGGCGTCCGGCAGTTCCGGCAGCGCGTCCTGAATCGCCTTCACCCACGCCGGATCGAGTTCCAGCGGCAGCAGGTCCGGATCGGGGAAGTAGCGATAGTCGTGCGCCTCTTCCTTCGAACGCATCGACCGGGTCTCCAGCTTGTTCGGATCGAACAGCCGTGTTTCCTGATCGATCTTGCCGCCGTCCTCAATGATCTCGATCTGCCGGCGTGCCTCGTACTCGATCGCCTGCTGGATGTAGCGGTAGGAGTTGACGTTCTTGATCTCGCAGCGCGTGCCCAGATGGCTGAAGTCGCCGGTCTCGCGGAACTTCTCATACGAGCCAACGCGGCAGACCGACACGTTCACGTCGGCGCGAAGATTGCCCTTCTCCATGTCGCCATCGCAGGTGCCGAGATAGACGAGGATGGTGCGGAGCTTCTTCACATAGGCCGCAGCCTCGGCCGATGAGCGCATGTCGGGCATCGACACGATCTCCATCAGCGCCGTGCCGGCCCGGTTCAGGTCGACATAGGTCGAGTTCGGGTCCTGGTCGTGCAGCGATTTGCCGGCGTCCTGTTCAAGGTGGAGACGCTCGATCCGGACATTGAAGGTAGAGCCGTCGTCGTGTTCGACGATGACCACGCCCTCGCCCACGATCGGGTCCTTGAACTGACTGATCTGGTAGCCTTGCGGCAGGTCCGGATAGAAGTAGTTCTTCCGGTCGAAGTGGCTCCTAAGATTGATCTTAGCCTCCAGGCCAAGACCGGTCTTCACCGCCTGCTCGACGCAGTGGCGATTGATGACGGGCAACATGCCGGGCATGGCCGCATCAACCAGCGAAACCTGCTGGTTGGGACCCGCGCCGAATCCGACGGCGGCGCCCGAGAACAGCTTGGCGTTCGAGGCGACCTGGGCGTGAACCTCCAGGCCCAGAACCACTTCCCATTGGCCGGTGCGGCCGGTGATCAATTTCGACGTATCGGTCATGTGGCGTTCCTAGCGCCCCTCGCGCCGAAGCGGAAGCCGGCGGGTCGAAATCCCTTGCGCGATCTGCGGAACAGAGTCTGAAATCCGCACCTCAAAAAGGGGATTTGGAAACACTCAGATGAAAAAGCTGATCACCGCCGGGATCGTCGGCCTGTCGCTCGCCGCTGGCGCGCTCGCCGCAGCGCCCGCCTTCGCCCAAGCTGCAGCCGCTACGGCTGCGCCTTCCGCCGGCGACACGCCGATCGCCGACATCGCCGCTACGCCGGAAGGCAAGGCCGCGCTGGACAAGAACCTGCCCGGCCTGACCACCCATGAAGCCTATGAGCAGTTCAAGGGCATGACCCTGAAGCAAGTGCAGCCGATGAGCCAAGGTGCGATCACCGACGACCAGATCAAGACCCTGCAGGCTGATCTGGACAAGGCCAAGAAGTAGGCTTCGACCACGTTCGGATTGGAAAAGCCCCGCCCTCTGGACGGGGTTTTTTTCTGGCTGGCGCTGCTACGCGCCGGGCAGCCCGGCCCCGATCGACGTGAATCCGTGCGCCTCGGCCAGGGTGGCCTTGCCCGCCGCGATCCGCGCAGAGGGATTGGGCCGTGGCTCGGCGACCTTGGCCAAAGTGTTGCGGTCGATGTGGCTGAACGGTTCGCTGCGGCCGCGAACCTGGAGCACGGTCGTTGAGACATACGACCAGCCGCCATCGGCGTTGAAGCTCACCCCGAGCTCATAGGAATCGGTCCGGAACGCCCACTCCAGGAAATCGGTCGAGCAGATCCCATATCCCGGTCCTCCCCGGTCGGCCCGGACCAACAGGCCAGAGCCGTCCGGCGCAGCGTGGCCGCTGGCCAGCGCCACCTGCCCTCGTGGGATCGCCAGGGTCTGCATGATCAGCCCGGTGTCCGGCTCCCAGAGCCAGTAGCCGACTTGGTCGTGAAAGGTGGTGTCCTCGTCCGAGGCGACGATATGGACATGGTAGCGCAGCCCGTAGAACAGCTGCGGCCCGTTGGCCTGGGGATCGATAGGCTGCATCTCGATGCGCTCGAGATAGTCGCGCCGTTCGGGCCCATCGGCCTTCGGGTTCACATCGACGCCCTTGCGCCCTTCCCACACGCCAGCTAGCCGGGCCAGCGGCCCCAAATTGGCCAGGGTGTCCGGGTCCACATTCTCCGGCTCGGTGAAGATATCGTCGGGGAAGTTGATCATCGCATCCCTGCTCGCGCCAATCTTGGTGGTGGCTCTATCGGGAACCTCCCAAGCGTCAAGTCCACCGGCGCCCCTTAGCCCGTCAGCCACCGAAAGGCCCTGGCGACAAAGGCCTGGCCGTCCTGTCCGACCGGTGGGCCATGAGCCATGACGACCCGGACAGCGGGCCATTCGAGGATCCGCCGCACCGCGATACGGGCGGCGGCGCGGTCGACGAAGGCGGCGCGAAACTTCCTGGGCACTGAGGGTTGCGGCGCCGTCATCAAGTCCAGCCGCGCGACCAGCGCCCGCCAGCCCCGGAACCAGCCCGGCGGGAAGTGTTGGATCAGGTCAGTGAACAGGATCGTGGCGCTTGGTTGATGGAAAAACACGACCTCGGTGGTGATCCTGTTGCCCCGCACCAAGACCTGATCGAGCGCCGGGGCCCAGGCGGGCGATGGCGTGTCGCCGAGCTCGGCGTCGAACTGAAGGTCCGCACGTCTAAGCTTCAGGCCCGGAGCGGCGTAGAGGCTGGCCTTGGGATAGGCTTCCCGCCACTCGCCGAGAAAGAGGTGATGCAGCGAATTTGGCGCGATGAGGTGGACGACCTCGCCAAGCTCCGCCAATTCCGCTCGGAGTTCAGGGGAAAGCGCGATCGGCGACCAGATCACGAGATCGCCGCTAGCCAGACGGATCACGGCCATCCGCGTCGGGTAGCGAAACCCGATCACCTCGGTTTCTTGCCCGTCGGCCAGCCAGATCTCCGGCCCGAACGGCTGCAGCAAAGAAACGCTCATCTCGGCGACGTCCCCTGGGGCGCTTCAAGCGAGCGCCAGCCAAGTTGGCGCGGAACGCCGTCTCATGGCAACCGGCGTCCCGCCGCCTAGAGAACCCGAGCGATGCTCCCTGCCCTTTCAGGCAGGGAGAAGCTCAGAGGCCTACCACCACTTGGCGGGCTTGGCCTTGAAGTCGGCGGCCTTCTCGATGGCGCCGCCTAGCGAGAACAGCGTCCCCTCGTCCAGCGCTTTGCCGATCAGCTGCAGGCCAAGCGGCAGGCCGTTCACATCGACCCCGGCCGGAATGCTCATGCCGGGCAGGCCCGCCAGGTTCACCGTCACCGTGAAGATGTCGTTCAGGTACATCGCCACCGGATCGTCGGCATTTTCGCCCAGGCCGAACGCCGCGGACGGCGCAGTGGGGGTGAGCAGCGCGTCAACCTTCTCGAAGGCCTGGTCGAAGTCATCGGCGATGCGGCGGCGGACCTTCAGCGCCTTTAGATAGTAGGCGTCGTAATAGCCCGCCGACAGCACGTAGGTGCCGATCAGGATGCGGCGCTTCACCTCGGGGCCGAAACCGGCCGCCCGGGTGTTCTCGTAGGTCTCGGTGAGGTTCGCGCCTTCTTCGCGCAGACCAAACCGCATGCCGTCATAGCGGGCGAGGTTCGAGGACGCTTCGGCCGGGGCCACGATGTAGTAGGCCGGCAGGGCGTATTTGGTATGCGGCAGGGAGACCTCGACGATCTCGCAGCCGGCCTCCTTCAGCCAGGCGATGCCCTGCTCCCAGAGCTTCTCGATCTCGGCCGGCATGCCGTCGACCCGGTATTCCTTCGGAATGCCGACCCGCAGGCCCTTGACCGATTTGCCCACGAAGCTCGGGAAGTCCGGCACGTCGATGTCCAGGCTGGTCGAGTCCTTGGCGTCGTGGCCGGACATGGACTTCAGCAGGATGGCGGCGTCCTCGACGGTCTTGGCGATCGGGCCCGCCTGGTCGAGCGACGAGGCGAAGGCGACGACGCCCCAGCGCGAGCAACGGCCGTAGGTTGGCTTGATCCCGACCGTGCCGGTGAAGGCGGCGGGCTGGCGGATCGAGCCGCCGGTGTCGGTCGCCGTGGCTCCGAGGCACAGGTCAGCGGCCACCGAGGCCGCCGAACCACCGGACGAACCGCCCGGGGTCAGCTTGGCGTTGGAGCCTTCCGAGCGCCAAGGGTTGATCACCGGACCGAAGGCCGAGGTCTCGTTCGACGAGCCCATGGCGAATTCGTCGAGATTCAGCTTGCCCAGCATGACCGCACCGTCGCGCCACAGATTGGCGGTGACGGTCGATTCATAGGTCGGAATGAAGTTGCCGAGGATGTTCGAGCAGGCCGTGGAGCGGACGCCCTCGGTGCAGAACAGGTCCTTGATGCCCAGCGGCGCGCCGTCCAGCACGCCGGCCTCGCCCTTGGCGCGGCGGGCGTCGGAGGCCTTGGCCATCTCGATGGCCTTTTCCGGGGTCTCCAGCACGAAGGCGTTCAGCGGCTTGGCGGCCGCGACCGCCTCCACGTGAGCCTCGGTCAGTTCCTGCGAGGAGAACGACTTGTCGGCTAGGCCGTCGAGGGCGGCCTTGAGGGTCAGCTTGGTGAGCGAGGTCATTCTATTCCACCACCTTGGGAACGACGAAGAAGCCGTCCACGGTCTTGGGCGCGTTCGAGAGCACCTTGGAGGCGTCGCCGCCCTCGGTGACCACGTCCTCGCGCATCGGCGCAGGCATGTGCACCGCCGAGGTCATCGGCTCGACACCGTCGGTGTCGACTTCGCTCAGTTGTTCGATCCAGGTCATGATGCCGTTCAGCTCGCTCGCGAGCTGTTCCAGCTTCTCCTCGGGCTCGGCGATCCGCGCGAGCCTCGCGACCTTACGGACGGTCGCGGCGTCGATGGCCATGGGGCCCTCCTAATGGTTCGAGGGAGGGGTTAGCCGTGTGGGCCTCCCTTTGACAAGCGATTGGTGCCCAGATCCTCCCCCGCCGGGGGAGGTGGATCGCCGAAGGCGAGACGGAGGGGGTCAGCGGCGAGAGTTAAAGTCCCCCTCAGTCAGCCATCCGGCTGACAGCTCCCCCAGTGGGGGAGCATCTTCTTGTTTCGAGACGATCCATCTACAGAGACGCCATGGCCGTTGTCGAACTGACTGAAATTCCCGCCCTGATTCCCCGCTATTCTGCCCTGATCGGCCTCGATCTGGGCGAGAAAACCATCGGCGTGGCGGTGTCCGACACCACCCGCATGGTGGCCAGCCCGCTGGAGCTGATCCGCAAGACCAAGTTCACCCAAGAGGCCAACCGGCTGTTCTCGCTGATCGACGGGCGCGAGGTAGGCGCCATCGTCATCGGCCTGCCGATCAATATGGACGGCACCGAGGGCGTCCGCTGCCAGTCCAACCGCGCCTTCGCCCGCAACCTGCTGCGGCTGCGTGAGATCCCGATCGCCTTCTGGGATGAACGGATGTCGACCATGGCCGTGAACCGGTTCCTGATCGATCAGTTGGACGCCAGCCGCGCCAAACGCGCCGGTTTGGTGGACCAGATGGCCGCCGCCTGGATCCTGCAGGGCGCGTTGGAACGCCTGCGATCTGTGGGTGAATGAGCAGCAACGCTTGGCGCCTCCCGCCAGGAGGCCTAAGACGCCGCTTTAATGAGCGCAGCACCCACCGGTCTGAACGAGGTCCTTTCGCGGACCTTCCCCTTCCCGAAGCGTCACTTCCTGTCCGTTGTCGATCTCAACCCTGTTGAGGTCACCGCACTGCTGGATCTGGCCGACAGCTTCGTCGCCCTCAACAGACAGCATTCAAAGAAGCTCGACCTGCTCAAGGGTCGAACCCTGATGAACCTGTTCTTCGAGAACTCGACGCGAACCCAAAGCTCTTTCGAGCTGGCTGGCAAGCGGCTGGGCGCCGACGTGGTCAATATGAGCCCGCGCTCGTCGTCGATCTCGAAGGGCGAGACCCTGATCGACACCGCGGTCACCCTGAACGCCATGCAGCCCGACCTGCTGGTCGTGCGGCATTCGTCCTCCGGCGCGGCCTCACTGCTCTCACAAAAGGTGAGCTGCTCGGTGATCAACGCGGGCGATGGCCAGCACGAGCATCCGACCCAGGCGCTGCTGGACATGCTGTCCATGCGTCGCGCCTTTGGCCGGATCGCCGGTCTGAAGATCGCGATCTGCGGCGACGTGTTGCACAGCCGCGTGGCGCGCTCGAACGTCGGGCTGTTGCAGATGATGGGCGCGGACGTGCGCCTGGTCGGCCCACCGACCCTGATGCCCACCGACGCCGACCGCTGGGGCGTCGATGTCTATCACGACATGCGCAAGGGCATCGCCGGCTGCGACGTGGTGATGATGCTGCGCCTGCAGCTTGAGCGCATGGACGGGGTCATGGCCCCCTCGCAGCGCGAGTATTTCCGCTTCTACGGCCTGGACCGCGAAAAGCTGGCCTTCGCCTCCGACAATGTCCGGGTCATGCACCCTGGCCCGATGAACCGTGGGGTCGAGATCGACTCCGACGTCGCCGACGACCTCGCCGTCTCGCTGATCCAGGATCAGGTGGAGATGGGCGTGGCCGCGCGCATGGCGGTGCTGGCCTCGCTCGCGGCGCGCCTGGACAACGACTGATGAGCGCCATCGCCTCCGTCTGCGTGTTCTGCGGGGCGAGCCCTGGCGGCGACCCTATCTATCGCGCCGCCGCCGAAGCCATGGGGCGCCAGATCGCCGGACGCGGCCTGCGGCTGGTCTATGGCGGGGCCAAGGTCGGTCTGATGGGCGCTGTGGCTGACGCCGCGCTGGGCGCCGGGGCCGAGGTCATCGGGGTCCTGCCCCACGCCTTGAGCGACAAGGAAATCGCCCATACCGGCCTCACCAGCCTGGAGATCGTCGGTTCGATGCACGAGCGCAAGGCGCGGATGGCCGAGCTGTCGGACGCCTTCGTCGCCCTGCCCGGCGGCGCCGGCACCCTGGAAGAAATCTTCGAGATCTGGACCTGGGGCCAACTTGGCTTTCACGCCAAGCCGGCCGGGTTCCTGAACGTGCGCGGCTATTACGACAGCCTGCGCGGCTTTGTGGACCATGCGGTCGGCGAGGCGTTCCTGAAGGCCCCGCACCGCGACATGCTGATTTTCCGCGAGGACTGCGTGGAGATGCTGGACGCGCTGGGCGCCTACGTCCCGCCCGTCGTCGAAAAATGGATCGGACGCCCCGAACTATGACCCAACGCCCGACCGCATTTGTGAACGCCCGCCTCGTCGATCCCGCCAGCGGCTGGGACGGCCCCGGCGCGCTGCTGATCCGTGACGGCAAGATCGCCGACGTCGCCCAGGGCGGCGATCTCGGCACGCTCTCGGCCGACTTCGACGTGATCGACGCGCGCGGCGCGATGCTGGCCCCCGGCCTGGTCGACATCCGCGTGAAGACCGGCGAGCCCGGCGCCGAGACCAAGGAAACCCTGAAGTCGGCGGCCCTGGCCGCCGCGGCCGGCGGCGTCACCTCCATCGTCCTGCAGCCCGACACCGATCCGGTGATCGACGAGGCCTCGGTCGTGGACTTCATTCTGCGCCGGACGCGCGACATCGAACTGGTCCACGTCTATCCGGCCGGCGCCGCCACCAAGGGCGCCAAGGGCGAACGCATGGCCGAGATCGGCCTGATGCGCGAGGCCGGTTGCCTCTATGTAACCGACGCCGACCGGCCGATCGTCAATTCCAAGGTGATGCAGCGGGTCCTGGCCTACGCGAAGGCCTTCGACACCCTGGTCGCCCACCGCCCCGCTGATCCGTGGCTGTCGGCGGGCGCCGTCGCGACCGCCAGCGAGTTCGCCGGCCGCATGGGCCTGTCCAGCGTGCCGCCGATCGCTGAGAAGATCATGCTGGACCGGGACCTTGCCCTGGTCGAACTGACCGGCGCACGGTTCCTGGTGGACCAGATCACCACCGCCTGCGCGCTGGAAAGCCTGGCGCGCGGCAAGGCCAAGGGTTTGCCGGTCACCGCCACCACCTCGATCAACCACCTGTCGTTCAACGAGATCGACATCGGCGACTATCGAACCTTCCTGAAGTTCGACCCGCCGGTGCGCGGCGAGGACGACCGCCAGGCGACCATCGAGGCCCTGGCCTCGGGCCTGATCGACATCGTGGTCTCGGCCCACGCCCCGGCGCCGGCCGAGGACAAGCGCCTGCCCTATGACGAGGCCGCGCCCGGCGCCGTGGGCCTGCAAACCCTGCTGCCCGCCCTGCTCGCCTTCCACCACGACGGCCGCATCCCGCTGGTCGATCTGATGCGCACGGTCACCAGCCGCCCGGCCGAACTGCTGGGCCTGGCGGCCGGACGCCTCGCCAAGGGCGCGCCCGCCGACCTGGTGCTCTGCGACCTCAACGCCCCCATAGTGGTCGATCTGGACAAGCTGAAGTCCAAGTCCCGCAACTCGCCCTTCGACGGCCGCCGGCTGTTCGGCGAAGTGCAGATGACGATTGTGGATGGGCGAGTGGTCTACCGGGTCTAACCGTCGGCAACGCGAAGAACAATTGACGAACACGCTCCTTCGCTAGAAGCTTCACCTTGAACGCTGGGCGGTGACGGCGCGTGCGAGCGCGGCTACCACTGCGCCAACGAGAGGGAACGCCGATGTTTGATTCACTCAGCCCCATGCTGATCGCCGCCGCCGTCGTGGGCGGCTATCTGCTGGGCTCGATCCCCTTTGGTCTGATCGCCGCTAAGCTCGGCGGTCAGGGCGACATCCGCTCCATCGGCTCGGGCAATATCGGCGCGACCAATGTGCTGCGGACCGGCCGCAAGGACCTGGCCCTGATCACCCTGCTGGGCGACGGCGGCAAGGGTGCGGTGGCGGTGTTCATCGCCTGGCTGCTGACCCGTAACGCCGGCACGCAGGCGCAGGCGCAGCTGACGGCCCTGGCCGGCGGCTCGGCTTTCTTCGGTCACCTGTTCCCGGTCTGGCTGGGCTTCAAGGGCGGCAAGGGCGTGGCGACTTTCTTCGGCACCCTGCTGGCCGCCGCGTGGCCCGTGGGCATGGCCGCCGGGGCGATTTGGCTGGCCATGTTCTTCATCTTCCGGCTGTCGTCGCTTGCGGGTCTGACCGCCGCGGCCCTGGCGCCGATCCTGGCGCTGTTCGTGTTCGACCGCCCCTACCCGATCGCGGTGATGGCGCTGGTCATGGCGGTGCTGATCTTCATCCGTCACAAGGACAATATCGGCCGGTTGCTGAGGGGTGAGGAACCCCGGAGCGGCGTGGGTAAGAAAAAAGACGCTGCGTGATCCGCGAAATCACCGAGGCCGGACGCCGCGACTGGCTGCGGCTGGCGCGGACCGAGAACGTTGGGCCGGTCACCTTCGCCCAATTGATCGAGCGCTACGGCGAAGCGTCCATTGCGCTCGCCGCCCTGCCTGACTTGGCGCGACGTGGCGGCCGGGTGTCGCCGCTGGGCGTGCCGCCGCTGGACCAGATCACCCGTGAACTTGAGGCCGGGGCGGCGCTGGGCGCGCGGCTGATCGCGTCGTGCGAGGCCCACTTTCCGGGGCCGCTGGCGACGCTCGATCCGCCGCCGCCGGTGATCTGGGCGCTCGGCGAACCCTCGCTGCTGAGCCGCCCCAGCGTCGCCGTCGTCGGCGCGCGGGTCGCCTCGGCTGGAGGGCAGCGGTTCGCACGCGGCCTGGCGGTCGATCTTGGCGCGGCCGGATATGTTGTCGTCTCAGGCTTGGCGCGCGGCGTCGACGGAGCCGCGCATGAAGGCGCGCTGGCCACCGGAACGATCGCCGTGCTGGGCGGGGGCATCGACGACATCTATCCCCGTGAACATCGCGACCTTTATGAGCGCATCGCCGCGAGCGGTTGTATTGTTTCGGAAAATTCTCCGGGACGCACGGCGACGGCCAAGGATTTCCCCCGTCGCAACCGCATCATCTCGGGCCTGTCACGGGCTGTGGTGGTGGTCGAGGCGGAGTTGCGCTCCGGCTCGCTGATCACCGCGCGCCTCGCCGCCGAACAGGGCCGTGAGGTTCTGGCCGTCCCTGGCTCGCCACTCGATCCGCGCGCCCGAGGAACCAATGACCTGATCCGGCAGGGCGCGGCGCTGTGCGAGGGCGTGGACGACGTGCTGCGCGCGCTGGAGGGTTTCGGTGGGTTCCGCGAGCCGGAACGGCCCTTCGCCCCGCCGCCAATCCCTGACGCCGAAATAGACACCGTGCGCGAACGCGTCGCGGCGCTGCTATCGCCGACGCCGGTCTCTCGCGATGAATTGGTGAGGGCGGCTGGAGCTCCTGCCCCAGTGGTTTTCGCCGCCCTGGTCGAGTTGACGCTGGCGGGCCGCGCAGAATTGCTGCCGGGCGGTTTAGTCGCGGGGCTCTAAAGAGCCCCGTTGGTCGAGACCAGAGGTCTATTAAAACGAGCGTCTTGCCTAAATCCTCCGGCTGGTTGACACAGCCTAGGCGCCTCCCTCACTTTTCGCGCCCTTGAATTTCGGGCCTCCTGCCCGGGACGCCCCTATATAGAGCGCCCATGAACCTCGTCGTCGTCGAAAGCCCGGCTAAGGCTAAGACCATCAATAAGTACCTCGGCTCGGACTACACGGTCCTGGCTTCGTACGGCCACGTGCGCGATCTGCCGGCCAAGGATGGATCGGTGCGGCCCGACGAGGACTTCGCCATGAGCTGGGACGTGGACGCTAAGTCCGCCAAGCGTCTCAGCGACATCGCCGAAGCGGCCAAGAACTCCGACCGCATCATTCTCGCCACCGACCCCGACCGTGAAGGAGAAGCGATCTCCTGGCACGTCCTGGAGGTGCTGCAGAAAAAGAAGGTCCTGAAGGACAAGAAGATCGAGCGGGTGGTGTTCAACGCCATCACCAAGTCGGCCGTCACCGAGGCGATGAAGAATCCCCGGGATATCGACATGGAGCTGGTCGACGCCTATCTGGCGCGCCGGGCCCTGGACTATCTGGTCGGCTTCACCCTCTCGCCGGTGCTGTGGCGCAAGCTGCCGGGCTCGCGTTCGGCCGGCCGTGTTCAGTCCGTCGCCCTGCGGCTGGTGGTCGATCGCGAGATCGAGATCGAGAAGTTCAAGACCCAGGAATACTGGACCGTCGAGGCCGACGTCTCGGCCGGCGGCGATCCCTTCCTGGCCCGCATGGTCAAGCATGACGGCAAGCGGCTGACCAAGTTCGACCTTGGAAACGAGGCCTCGGCTCACGCCGCCCAGGCCGCGGTCAAGGCCGCCAGCTTCAAGATCTCGGCGGTCGAGAAAAAGCCCGGCCGCCGCTCGCCGGCCCCGCCCTTCACCACCTCAACCCTGCAGCAGGAAGCCTCACGCAAGCTCGGCTTCTCGGCCCAGCGCACCATGCAGGCGGCCCAGAAGCTGTACGAAGGCATCGACATCGGCGGCGAGACCGTCGGTCTGATCACCTACATGCGTACCGACGGCGTCCAGGCCGCGCCTGAGGCCATCGACGAGGCGCGTCAGGTGATCGCCGGCGTCTATGGCAAGGAATACGTCCCCGAGAGCGCGCGGATCTACAAGACCAAGGCCAAGAACGCGCAGGAGGCCCACGAAGCCATCCGGCCGACCAGCCTGGCCCGCAACCCCGGTTCTCTGCGACTGGAGAGCGACCTTGGTCGCCTCTACGAGCTGATCTGGAAGCGGATGATCGCCTCGCAGATGGAAGCGGCCCGCATTGAGCGGACCTCCATCGACCTGGAGAGCGCCGACGGCAAGACCGGGCTGCGCGCCACCGGCCAGGTGATCCTGTTCGACGGCTATCTGGCCGTCTACGAAGAAGGCCGCGACGACGCCGACGACGAGGAAGGCGGCCGCCTGCCCCAGGTCAAGGAAGGCGCCGATGGCCGCGTGATCGACGCGCGCGCCGACCAGCACTTCACCGAACCGCCCCCGCGCTATTCGGAAGCGAGCCTGGTCAAGAAGATGGAAGAGCTCGGCATCGGCCGTCCCTCGACCTACGCCTCGGTGCTGACCGTGCTGCGCGACCGCGAGTACGTCCGCATGGACAAGAACCGCTTCGTTCCGGAAGACAAAGGCCGCCTGGTCACCGCCTTCCTCGAGCAGTTCTTCGCCCGCTACGTGGAGTACGACTTCACCGCCGCACTGGAAGGCAAGCTCGACCTGGTCTCGGCCGGCGAGATGAACTGGAAGGCCCTGCTGCGCGAGTTCTGGCAGGATTTCCACGCCGCGGTGGGCGAGATCGCCGAACTGCGCGTGACCCACGTCCTCGACGCCCTCAACGAGGCGCTCGGCCCGCACATTTTCCCGGCGAAGGAAGATGGCTCCGATCCGCGTGGCTGCCCGACCTGCGACACCGGCCGCCTATCGCTGAAGACCGGCAAGTTCGGGGCCTTCATCGGCTGCTCCAACTATCCGGAGTGCCGCTACACGCGCCCCATCGCCCAGTCGTCGGACGATGAGAACGCCGCCGAGAGCGGCGATCGTGAACTGGGGGTCGATCCGGTCACCGGCGAGAAGGTGTTCCTGAAAGCCGGCCGCTTTGGCCCCTATGTCCAGCTCGGCGAGGGCGACAAGCCCAAGCGCTCCTCCTTGCCCAAGGGATGGTCGGCCGCCGCGATGGACCTTGAAAAAGGCCTGCGACTGCTGCGCCTGCCGCGCGATGTCGGCGCCCACCCCGAAGACGGCGCAATGATCACCGCCGGCATCGGCCGGTTCGGCCCGTTCGTGCTGCACAATGGCACCTACGCGAACCTGCCCAGCGTCGATGAAGTGTTCGACGTCGGCCTGAACCGCGCCGTCACCCTGCTGGCCGAGAAGCGCGCCGGCGGCGGACGGCCGGGGCGCGGTGAGTCCGCGGCGCTGAAGGAATTGGGCCCCCACCCGGCCGACGGCGCGCCCGTGAAGGTGTTGGCGGGCCGCTATGGGCCGTACATCAAGCACGGCTCGACCAACGCCAACGTGCCCAAGGGCAAGGAACCGTCGGAGATCACGCTTGAGGAAGCCGTGCTCCTGATCGCCGAGCGCGAGGCCAAGGGCGGCGGCAAGAAGAAGCCGGCCGCCAAGAAGGCCGCGGCTAAGCCGAAGGCGGAAAAGGCGGCGGCTCCCAAGAAGGCCGCGGCCAAGAAGCCGGCCGCGAAAAAACCTGCTGCGAAGAAGGCCTCCGCCAAGACTGAGGAAGCAGCGCCCGCACCCGCTGGCGGTCCCGCGCCCTGGGACGACGAATAGGCTGTTGAGGCGGGGAGCCAAATCCCCGCCACTTCCGCGTGATTCCTGCGTTACAAGGCGACATGGCCAAGACACGTACGCCGAAATCCGCGCGGTTTGCTTCCAAGACCGAGAGGCCGCCCCAAGGGCTGCCTGATCGCGAGACCTTGCTGAAGTTCATTCGCGAGGCGGGCGAGAGCGACAAGGCGGACATGGCCCGCGCCTTCGGGCTGAAGGGCAATGATCGCCGCGCGCTGCGAGACATGCTGAAGGAACTCGAGACATCCGGAGCGCTCGGCAAGCGCGGCCGCAGGGGCTTCTCCGAAGCCGGCGCGGTTCCGCCGGTCGGCGTTGTCGACGTGGTCGAACGCGACACGGACGGCGACCTGCTGGTGAAGCTGGTCAAGGGCGATGACGCGCCCCTCGTTCATCTGGCTCCCGACCGCAGCGGGGCGGTGGGCAGCGCGCCCGGCCTTGGCGACCGGCTGCTGGTTCGGTTTGAGAAACTGGAAAGCGGCGAACTCGAAGCCCGTGTCATCAAGCGCCTGGGGCAAAGCGCCCACCGCATCCTCGGCGTCGTGCGCAAAGAGAACAAGCAGGTCCGGGTCGAGCCCGTTGATCGCCGCTCCAAGGACAGCCTGGTCCTGGTTCCGGCCGAGGCCGAGAACCTCAGCGACGGGGATCTGGTCCTGGCCCAGGTCACCGCCGAGGTCCGTTACGGCCCTAAGCGCGGCAAGGTGCTGGAGGTCGTCGGCCGCGTGGACCAACCCCGCGCCGCCTCGCTGATCGCCATCCATTCACACGGCATTCCGACCGGCTTCAGCCAGGACGCTGAAGCCGAGGCCGAGGCCGCCCAGCCTCCGACCCTGAAGGGCCGCGAAGACCTGCGCGCCGTCCCGCTGGTCACCATCGATCCGCCGGACGCCCGCGACCATGACGATGCGGTCTATGCCGAGCCTGACACCGATCCGTCCAATGAGGGCGGCTGGATCGTCTGGGTCGCCATCGCCGATGTCGCGGCCTATGTGCGCTCGGACTCCGCCCTGGATCGTGAAGCCCGCGACAAGGGCAACTCGACCTACTTCCCCGACCGCGTCGAACCGATGCTGCCCGAGCGGCTGTCGGCCGGCCTCTGCTCTCTGCGGCAGGGCGAGAACCGCGCCTGCCTGGCCGTGCGGATGGTGTTCGGCAAAGATGGCCGTAAGCGCTCGCACAAGTTCATCCGCGGCCTGATGCGCTCGGCGGCAAAGCTCTCCTACGAGCAGGCGCAGCGCGCGGTCGACGGCTTCCCGGACGATCAGACCAACCCGCTGCTGGAGCCGATCCTGAAGCCGCTGTGGGCGGCCTATGAGACGATGATGAAGGGCCGCCGCGCCCGCTCGCCCCTGGCTATCGAGAGCCAGGAGCGAAAGATCGTCATCAACGCGGAGGGCGAAGTCACCTCGATCACGCCGCGCGCCTCGCTGGAGGCCCACAAGCTGATCGAGGAGATGATGGTCCAGGCCAATGTCTGCGCCGCCGAGACCTTGGAGCAGAAGAAGTCGCCGCTGATCTACCGGATCCACGACACCCCCAGCCAGGAGAAGGTCCAGTCGTTGGCCGAGTTCCTGCAGACCCTGGGGATCGCCTGGAACAAGGGCGAGGCGCCGCGCACCGACCGGTTCAACAAGCTGCTGGACGAAACTCGCGAAGGCCCCAGCGCCCAGATCATCAACGAGGTCGTGCTGCGCACCCAGATGCAGGCGATCTATTCGACCGAGAACATCGGCCACTTCGGGCTGAACCTGGACCGCTACGCCCACTTCACCTCGCCGATCCGCCGCTATGCCGACCTGATCGTGCACCGCGCCCTGATCCGCGCCCTGGGGCTGGGCGATGACGGCATCACCGACCGCGACATCTCGCAGATGAAGGACACCGCCGAGCGGATCACCTTCGCCGAGCGGCGCTCGATGGCGGCCGAACGCGACGCCACCGATCGCTATGTCGCCTCATTCCTCTCCGACCGGGTCGGCGCCGAGTTCGCCGGGCGGATCACCGGCGTCACCCGGTTTGGCCTGTTCGTTCGGCTGGACGAAACGGGCGCCGACGGCCTTGTGCCTGTCTCGACCCTGGGCGACGAGTACTTCGTGCATGACGACAAGGCCCACGCCCTGGTCGGCGAGCGCACCGGCCGGCGCTGGCCGCTAGGAACCTCGGTTCAGGTGAAGCTGAAGGAGGCCACGCCCATCACCGGCGGCCTGCTCTTCGAAATGCTGAGCGATCCCCTGCCCGTCGATCCAAACGCGCCCCGGCCTAGGCTTGGCGTCCGGGCGCGGACGTTCACCGGTCCCAAGCGCGGCGGCGGAGCCGGCAAGGTCAAGGCGAAGAGTAAGGGCGGCAAGCGCCGCTAGGCGGGCTGCAGCCCCGCCAGGAAACCCTGCTTGGTGATGGTGATCCGCTCGTCGCCGAGATCACGCAGGCAATCCTTGTCCCGCAGGGACGTGAAAGCGGTGTCGATGCGCGCGGCCTCAAAGCCGCGTGTGATCGCGGCGTCGCGGACCGGCGCGCTCGACATCGCCTCGCCCGGCCAGATGTCCATGGTGCGCAGGGCGGCCAGCACCGCGCGCTCGGCGTCGTCGAGGATCAGCAACCTAGGGCCAGTGGGAGCAAGCTCGCTGGGGACGTCTTCCGCAGCGGTCTCGATCAGCCCCTCGGGCTCCAGCATCCCGCGGGCGATTTGCTCCTCCCCCATGACCACCCGGTTCGCGCCGTGGGCGATCAGGTGTGCAGCCTCAGTGTCGGAGTGCGCGCGCGCCACGATCTCCAACCCAGGATTGGCCTTGCGCGCCTTGTCCACCACGCCGCCGCCCTCGAAGCCGTCGGCGACGGCGACAAACATTCGCACGGCGCGTTCAATGCCGGCCGCTTCAAGGACCCGAGGGTCGGTGGCGGTCCCGACAATGGTCTCATAGCCATGGGTCTTCGCCTTGAGCCCGGTCTCCGCCTCTGACTCGACCAGGACGAAGGGATAGGCCTCGGCGCGCAGCCCCGTGGCGACCACCTCGCCCACCCGGCCGTATCCGACCAGGATCGTGTGCCCGCCTAGCTGCGTGGGCGACAGATCGTTGGCCGGCTCCGGATCGGGCGTCGGGATCGCGGGCGAGGGTTGGGCGCGCGGCGTGCGCGTGGCCAGACCGAAGATGAACGGGTTCAGCATGATCGAGATGATCGCCCCGGCGAGGATCAGATCGCGCCCGTCCTTCGGCAGGATTTCGAGGTCGACGCCCATGGTGGCGAGAATGAAGGAGAATTCGCCGATCTGGGCCAGGCTGGCGGCCACGGTGACGGCCGTGGTGTTCGAGCGCCCGAAGGCCTTAATGATCGCCAGCGCCGCCAACGACTTGCCGACGATGATGATGCCCAGGACCGCCAGCACCGTCCACGGATGGGCCAGGACCACGAACGGGTTGAACAACATCCCCACCGAGACGAAGAACAAGACCGCAAAAGCGTCTCGCAAAGGCAGCGTCTCTTCCGCCGCCCGCTGGCTGAGTTCGGATTCGGCCAGGATCATGCCGGCGAAGAAGGCGCCTAGCGCGAAGGAGACGCCGAACAGCATCGCCGCGCCGAACGCCACGCCGAGAGCGACGGCCAGCACCGCCAAGCGAAACAGCTCCCTCGATCCGGTGTGGGCCACATAGTGCAGCAGCCAGGGGACCAGCCGGCGGCCGACGATCAGCATGAAGGCGACGAAGCCGCCGACCTTGAGCAGAGTGACGCCCAGCGGCATGACCCAAGCGGTCATCGGATCGCCTGCGCCCTCTCCGGCCTTCATGGCTCCGGCTAGGGCGGGCAACAGCACCAGCGCCAGGACCATGGCCAAGTCTTCGACAATCAGCCAGCCGACCGCGATCTTGCCCCGGTCGGTCTGGATCAACCGCCGTTCCTGCAAGGCGCGCAGCAGCACCACCGTCGAGGCGACCGAGAGCGCCAGGCCGAACACCAACCCTGAAATCAGCGGCCAGCCGAGCAAGGTGGCCAAGCCGATCCCGAGCAGGGTGGCGACCGCCATCTGTCCCAAAGCGCCTGGGACAGCGATCCGCCGGACCGCCAACAGGTCCTTCAGCGAGAAGTGAAGCCCCACCCCGAACATCAGCAGGATCACGCCGATCTCGGCCAGCTCATTGGCGATTTTCTGGTCGGCGACGTAGCCCGGCGTAAACGGCCCGACGAGAACCCCAGCCAACAGATAGCCCACCAAGGGCGACAGTCGCAGGCGCTGGGCGATGGCGCCCAGCGCGAACGCGGCCACGAGGCCCGCGACAATGGTGGCGATCAGCGGCGTGTGGTGGGGCATGAGCCTCCGGAAAACTTGAGATTTGAACGTCTTGTATTTGAAGTGATTTGGGCGCAGATCAACCAAAATGGCTGATATCGCCGGACACTTCGACGTCATCCACCCATGCCAGTGCCGCGCCGCGCGCGGGCTGCTGGACTGGACGCAGGACCACTTGGCGCGGACCGCCGGCGTGTCGCGCAGCACGATCCGTGATTTCGAGAACGGCCGGCACGCCCTGCACCGCTCCACCGCCGCATTGATCGCGGCCGCCCTAGGTCAGGCCGGTGTCGTCTTGCTGTGCGCTGGCGACGGCGGTTTCGGCGTCAGGCTCGCTTCGGCTGGCTGATCACCAGGACGATCCACGCCGCCAGCGCCCAAGTCGCGCCTAGGGCCCAGCCGGCCAGGACGTCGGTCGGCCAATGCACTCCAAGATAGACCCGGCTGACGCCCACAGCGACCATCGCGGTGATGGCCAACGCATAGATCAGGGCTTTGGTCCGGCGAGTGCTCTCGACGCTCGCCAGGACCGTCGCCAAGGTCAGAAAGGTGGCGGCCGCCGCGGTGGAATGGCCGCTGGGGAAACTCTGCGAATAGACGATGCTGCCGTGGGCGACGATCATCGGCCGGTCACGGTCGTAGAACGCCTTAAGGACCTCACTCGACGCATAGGCCAGGATCACCGTGCCTACGAAGATCAGCGCCTCTCGCCGCCGCTGGTGGAAAACAAGCAGCAGGGTCGCCACGATCGTCAGCAGGGTGACGACGGTGAAGCCGCCAAGCGCGGTGATGTCGCGCATGGATTCCTCGAACCACCGCGGCCCAAGCGGATCAGATGGGTCGCCTGGCGACCGCAGGGCGAGCAGCAATCGCCGGTCGAGCGCAGCCGTCTCGCCTTCGGCCACCTCGTCGGCGATGGAAAGGAATAGCGACGGGGCGCCGATCAGCGCGACCAGCAGCACCAGGGTTCGCGTCTCAAGCTTGCCGCGCAGGGACTTCAGGCGTTCGATGATCATGACGCCGGCAACTCACGAGGAGGAGCCTGGCGGGGGATGGGGACAGACCAAATGAGAACCATGCTCTCTTCCTGGCAGATGTGGGCGCTGTTGTCGGCAGGCTTTGCGGCCCTGACCGCCGTCTTCGCCAAGGTCGGCGTGGACAATATCAACTCCGACTACGCCACCCTGATCCGCACCATCGTGATTCTCGGCGTCGCCGCCCTGATCGTCACCGCCACCGGGCAGTGGCAGGCCCCCGGCGCGGTCAGTTCGAGAACCTATCTGTTTCTCGTGCTGTCAGGCCTGGCCACCGGCGCGTCCTGGCTCTGCTACTTCCGCGCCCTGAAGTTGGGCGATGCGGCGCGCGTCGCTCCCTTGGACAAGCTGAGCGTGGTCCTTGTCGCGGTGATCAGCGTCGTGTTCCTCGGTGAGCGCCTGTCAGGGGCCAATTGGGCCGGAGTCGGGCTTATCGCGGCGGGCGCGGTTCTCGTCGCGTGGCGCGGTTGACCTAAGGTCGGTATTCCCAGCGCGTGAGTCGGCTCATACAGTTGTTTCATGAGCAATGTTGAACCAGCCCGGCGACCGGAGGGCGGCCGCCTTCGCGCTGAAGGAGCCCGCGCGGTGCGTCCCCGCAACGCCGCCACCCTGATCATCGTCCGCCGCGACCGCAGCAAGCCCCAGGTGCTGATGGGCAAGCGCAACAGCGGCCATGATTTCATGCCGAACCTCTGGGTGTTCCCGGGCGGACGCATCGACCGCAGCGACTTCCGCGCGCCTTTCGCGACGGACCTGAAGCCGGACGTGGCCGCCAAGTTCGAGGCCCATATCCCGATGACCCGGGGCCGCGCCCTGGCTCTGGCTGCGATCCGTGAAACCTACGAGGAAGCAGGCCTGCTGCTCGCCAAACCGGTTCCGCCACGTCCGGTGGCCGGCCCATGGCGCGAATTCCTCGGCCATGGCGCGGCGCCGGACCTGGAAGCCCTGCAGATCGTCGCCCGCGCCGTGACGCCGGCGATGCTGGCCAAGCGGTTCGACACCTGGTTCCTGATGGCCGAGGCCGAACATCTGATCAGCCTCGATCGCCAGCCGGATTGCGGCGAATTGGAAGAGATCGCTTGGGTCGATTTCGACGAGGCCATCGCCCTGCCCTTGCCCTCGGTGACCCGCACGGTGATCGGCGAAGCGATCCAGCGCCTGGAAGATCCAAGCCGGCCCCAGCCGTTCATGCGTTTTGGCGCCACCAAGACGAAGCTGAGCCATCTCTAGCGGCTCTTCCACTCTCTCGTCGTCCTAGGCCTTGCGCCTAGGATCCCTCTCTCGGCGGCGACGACTAGAGGGAAGGAACTGTGTGGCTGAACTCAACCCCTGCAAGTCGATGAAGCGGGACGAGGGGTCCTAGGCACAAGGCCCAGGGTGACGAATGCAGGTGGCCCTGCTCACGTTTCAGCTGCGAATTATTCGCAACAACCTTGCGCTAGCCGCCCCCCGTTGTTAGTGCGAACTATTCTTAAGCACCTGCGGGGGATTTGGATCTTGTCGGCTTCTGAGCTCGTTGGCGCCAAACCGGCCATCGATGAGGCTAAGGCCCGCGCCAAGCGCGCGGCCCAGCGTCGCGCCGCGCTCATGCGCCAGATGGTCCAGTGGCACTGGATCAGCGCTGCGATATGCCTGATCGGCATGCTGCTGTTCGCCGTCACCGGCATCACCTTGAACCACGCCGGCGCGATCGAGGCCAAGCCCAAGACTGTCGAGATCGAGGGCCAGCTTCCCCCTGAACTGATCGCTGTCGCCAAGACCGCTCAAACCTCGAAGAGCGCCCTGCCCGAGGAAATCCGCGTCTGGCTGGGCAAGGATCTGGACGTGAAGGCGCCGAAGGGCGCGCCGATCGAATGGACCGACGACGAAGCCTATGTCTCGCTTCCACGCCCCGGCGGCGACGGCTGGGTGACCTTCGACGCGGCGTCCGGAGAGGTGCTGCACGAGCGCACCGATCGCGGCCCGATCGCCTATCTCAACGACCTGCATAAGGGCCGCAACTCCGGCGCAGTCTGGAGCCTGTTCCTCGATGTCTTCGCCATCGGCTGCATCGTGTTCTGCGCAACAGGCCTGGTGCTGCTGCAACTGCATTCCCGAGCACGCAAGATCACCTGGCCATTGGTCGGCCTTGGTCTCGCCGTGCCGCTGATCCTCGTCCTCCTCTTTATCCACTGACCGGAGCCCCCATGCGCCTGCCCGTCTACACCGCCGCCCTGACCGGCTTGATGGCGACGCCCGCCCTGGCGGCCGACCTGGAACTGAGCCTAGAGATCCCGCGGCTGACGGTGGCCGAGTATCACCGTCCCTACGTCGCGGTCTGGATCGAGAACCCTGACAAGACCGCCGTGAAGACGCTGGCCGTCTGGTACGACGTCAAGCTGAAGAACAACGAAGGCCAGAAATGGCTGAAGGACATGCGCCAGTGGTGGCGTCGCGCCGGCCGCGACATGAGCCTGCCCGCCGACGGCGTCAGCGCCGCGACCCGCGCGCCGGGCAAGCACCAGGTGGTGTTCAAGGGCGACGCTGCGCCGCTGGGGAAACTCCCGGCTGGCCAATACAATCTCGTCGTCGAGGCCGCCCGCGAGGTTGGCGGCGTCGAAGTGTTGCGCGCTCCGTTCCAATGGCCGCCGAAAGCCCGCGCCACATCCTCGGCGCAGGGCTCAAGCGAGCTCGGCGCCATGAGCGTCACCGTTAAGCCGTGAACCCCAGAAGGATCCACCAGATGATCTCGCTTCGTCGCGGCGCGCTCGCCGCCGCCTCTCTCGTCGCCCTGCTGGCTGCTCCGGTCGCCGCCAACGCTCACCGTCAATGGATGCTGCCTTCGGCCACGGTGCTGTCGGGTAACGATCCCTGGATCACGGTCGACGCCGCTGTCTCCAACGACCTCTTCTATTTCGATCACAACCCGATGCGCCTGGAGGGGATCGCCGTCATCGCGCCTGACGGTTCGAAGGGCGAGATCAAGAACGGTGCGACGGGCAAATACCGCAGCACCTTCGACGTCCAGCTCGACAAGCCCGGCACCTACAAGATCACCAATGTCGGCGACGGCCTGATGGCCTCGTACAAGCAGAACGGCGAGACCAAGCGCTGGCGCGGGACCGAGGCCGAATTGGCGACCGCGATCCCGAAGGACGCCACCGAGGTGAAGCTCACCCAGTCGCAACGCCGGCTCGAAATCTTCGCCACCCGCGGCAGCCCGACCAAAGAATCGTTGAAGATCACCGGCAAGGGCCTGGAGCTTGAGCCCGTCACTCACCCGAACGATCTGGTCGCGGGCGAACCGGCGACCTTCAAGCTGATGCTGGACGGCAAGCCGGCCGCTGGCGTCGAGGTGGAGGTCGTTCCGGGCGGCAACCGCTACCGCAGCGGCACGGGCGAGATGAAGCTGACCACGGACGCTCAAGGCGCCTTCACGGTGAAGTGGCCCGGCGCCGGCATGTACTGGTTGGAAGCCGGCGTACGCGGCGGCAAGGCCAGCATCCCGAACGCCGAACGCAACGCGTCCTATGTGACGACGCTGGAAGTTCTTCCGGACTAGGCCCTCTTCGATGAACCGCGTCGCGGTTCCACTTGAGCTGTCGCCGCCGGCCGAAAGGCCGCGCGGCGGAGCCGTGATCGAGCTCGGCGGCCCCACCATGGGGGTCGCCTGGAGCGTGAAGGCGCTTGCGCCGCCGGATCTTGATCTGGCGGGCGTCCAGGACGGCCTCCAGGCCCAGCTCAACCGGGTGGTCGCCCAGATGAGCCCCTGGGAGCCACAATCCGACATCAGCCGCTTCAACGGCTCGTCAGCCGGCGCGTGGCTGGACATGGCTCCGGCGTTCAATCACGTGCTGTCGGGCGCGCTGCGCTGGGCGCGGGCTAGTGACGGCGCCTTCGATCCCACCGCGGGTCGTTTGGTCGACCTGTGGGGCTTTGGCCCTGCGGGGCCCGTGACCGCCCCGCCAGACGAAGCGGCGGTCAGGGCCGCCCTGGACGCCAGCGGTTGGGACAGACTGGCTGTAGAGGGCTCCAGGGCCTTTCAGCCCGGTGGGCTGGAGCTCGACTTTTCAGGCATCGCCAAAGGCTTCGGCGTCGACGAGGTCTCGCGCGCCCTCAACCTCATGGGCCTGCCGGACCACCTTGTGGAGATCGGCGGTGAATTGCGCGGCCACGGTATCAAGCCGGACGGCGAACCTTGGTGGGTGGAGATCGCCGCCCCACCCGGCGTAACGCTTCCGGGCGGGCCGATACTCCTGGCCCTCCACGGCCTCGCCGTCGCCACCTCGGGCGACTATCACCGCTTCCTGGACCATGGGGGCCGTCGATACGCCCACACGTTGGATCCGCGACTCGGTCGGCCGATCGACAACGCCATCCGCTCCGTCAGCGTGATTCACCAGACCTGCATGGACGCCGACGCGCTCAGCACCGCCCTGGGCGTGCTCGGACCGCTCGCGGGGGCGGAATTCGCCTTAAAACATGACCTTGCCGCCTATTTCCTGGTGGACGACGGGGCCGGTTTGCGCGAAATCCTCTCCCCGAAGTTCGAGGCCATGCTCGGCTGAGGCTTCACCCGTGCGGCAATTTCCCAGCCTGGATTGACTTTAGGTTCGGGATTCGTATTGTCCGCCGCTCTTTCGAACACCTGCCGGTCAAGCCGGCCCCGCGAGGACCGACCATGGCGAAGCCCGCCTCCATCAAGATCCGCCTGAACTCGTCTGCGGACACTGGCTACTTCTACGTGACCAAGAAGAACGCCCGCACCAAGACCGAGAAACTGGTCATGATGAAGTACGACCCGGTGGTTCGGAAGCACGTCGAATTCAAAGAAGGCAAGATTAAGTAGCCTTCGCAGACCTCCAGTCTGTGGAAACGCCCGGCTGCATGGCCGGGCGTTTTTCGTTGTCAGGACCGTCGCGACCTTCCCAGCAGGGATAGCGCCAAGCCCACCAGGGCGACCGCGAACATCAGCCCGATGACCAGGGTCAGGGTCTTTTCGCGAGCGCCGACCTGCGCTCCGGCTTCCATCAGGTCGCGGTAGTTACCGAAGAACGACATCCAGAACATGGCGCAGGCAAAGCCCCAACCGGCGCTTAGCCAGCGCTCGGCGAAGCCGCGCAGCGCCAGCAGGCCGCCCACGACCAGCATGATGGCGGCCAGGTAGTCCACCACCCAGAACGGCCACCATTGCCAGTCGCCCCAGTTGCGCACGGCCTCGAGTACGCCCAGCAGCAGCCCGAACCCGATGGCGAGCCAAGCCGATATCCTGATCATTCGATCCTCCCCTGGTTGTTGGAGAGGAGCTTGACCTCGATAGGGGTGTTTTGGAAGAGCGGCCCTCAGGCCGTCAGGCTGTCAGGCCGTCAGGCCGCGCGCGCGACGACCTTGTTTCGCCCTGAAGCCTTGGCCTCATAGACGGCCTCGTCGGCGCGCTTGAGCAGCACTTCGGGCCGGTCGGTCTCGCCTAGGGTCGCAGCGACCCCGATCGAGATCGTGACTGTCAACAGCTCGGAGCCGCCCATCACGCGGAAAGGCGAGCCGGCGACGTGCAGGCGGATACGCTCGGCGATACGCTCGGCGTCCTCGATGGTGGTGTCGGGCATCACGACCACGAACTCCTCGCCGCCATAGCGGCACGGCAGATCGATGGCGCGGACATTGGAAGCCAGGCGCACAGCAAACTCTCGCAGCACCTCGTCGCCGACGTCGTGGCCGTAGCCGTCGTTGATCTTCTTGAAGTGGTCGATGTCGATCAGCAGGCAAGCGACCGCGTCGCCGCCGTGGGCCGCCCGCTTCACCAAGGCCTCAAGCTGCCCGTTCATGTAGCGGCGATTGTGCAGGCCGGTCAGCTGGTCGGTGACCGCCAACTCCAGCGAGTGGTCGAGATTGTCGCGCAGATAGTCGGTGTAGCGCTTGCGGCGGATCTGGGTGCGGGCACGGGCCGCCAGCTCCTGAGGGTCGATCGGCTTGGCCAGGATGTCGTTGACCCCGATCTCCAGGGCCTTCACCAGGCGCGGCCGCTCGTCGAAATCGACAATGGCCAAGATCGGCAGGTGCCGTGTCGCCTCGTCCGACCGGAGCTGGGCGGCGAAACGCAGGCCGTCGAACGAGCGGGCCGTGGCGTTGACGATGATCAGGTCCACCAAGCCCTTGGCGGTCATCAAGGCGACTTCCGGATCGCCCTCGATCACCGGCCGATGCTCGATGGCCAGCTCCGAGGCGACGCGCTGGGCCTGGCGCTCATGATCATCGACGATCAGCACCCTGCCCCCCGTGCCGCCCAAACGCGAAGACGCCCCGGCGATCACGCCCATGCGGCGGCCGGAGGCCTCGCGGTCGCGAAGTTCGTCGATCACCATCTTCAGGCGGGTCAGGCTGCGCACTCGCGCGAACAGCATCACGTCGTCGATGGGCTTAGTGAGGAATTCGTCGGCGCCGGCCTCAAGGCCCGCGATACGGTCGCCGCGGCCGTCCAGGGCGGTGACCAGCACCACCGGCACGTGCCGGGTCTCAGGATCGTCCTTCAGCCGGCGGCAGACTTGAAAGCCGTCCATGCCGGGCATCATCACGTCCAACAGGACGATGTCGGGCTTTTCGCTGGCGGCGATGGCCAGCGCCGTCGGTCCGTCGTGCGCCGTCAGGACGTCGTAATATTCGGCGGTCAGCTTGGCTTCGAGCAAGCGGACATTGGCCTCGATATCATCGACGACGAGAATGCGCGCGGACATGACGGCTAACTCAGCAAGCGGCGAATGGTATCGAGGAAGTGCGATACCGAGATCGGCTTGGAGATATACGCCTCACAGCCGCCCTCACGGATACGCTCCTCATCGCCTTTCATGGCGAAGGCGGTGACGGCGACGACCGGAATACCGGCCAGTTCGTCGTCTTCCTTTAGCCATTTCGTGACCTCCAGCCCCGAGATCTCGGGAAGCTGGATATCCATTAGAATCAAGTCAGGACGATGCTCCCGAGCCAACGCAAGCGCCTGCAATCCCTCGCGGGTCTGCAAAGTTTCGTAGCCTTGGGCATCGAGCAGATCATGAAAGAGTTTCATGTTCAGCTCGTTGTCCTCGACGATGAGGACCTTCTTGGCCATTTTCATCTCGCCGATGCTTCGAAGCCCGCGAATCGACGCTGACCCCACCTTTGGATCGTTGATCTCACGGATATCCTTAAACTCGCGTTAGTCGCGCTCAGGAGTCCCAAACTGACCCACATGCCCCAGACCGCCGCCCTCAGGGCTCCAAACCTCGCCGATATGGGGCTGGATACCCGCCGGCCCCTGCTGCTCGTGGATGTGGACGAGGTATTGGGCCTGTTCATGCAAGGGTTCGGAAAGTTTCTCGAAGGTCGCGGCCTGGAATTTCGCGTCGATCGTTTCGCGCTATTTCAGAATATCTACCGTCCGGGCGAGACCGAGCACCTGCCGGTCGCCGACGGAAAAGTTCATTTCGACGACTTCTTCCGCTTCGGCTGCGGCGACATGGAACCGGCGCCCGGTGGCGCGGACGCCCTGCACGCCCTGTCGGAGCATGCCAACATCGTGATCCTGACCAACGCGCCCGGCCCAGCCCGGCTGGCGCGGGCGCGGTGGCTGGGCCGCCACAGGATGGACTACCCGCTGGTCCTGAACACCGGCCCAAAGGGACCGCTGGCCGCCAGCATGGTTCGGCAGGTTCAGGGGCCAGCGGCGTTCATCGACGACCTGATGTCCAATCTGGACTCGGTAGCCGAAAACGCGCCGCAGGTGCGCCGCTTCCAGATGGTCGCCGACCCGAGGCTCCAGCCCCTCGCCCCGACCGCGCCTGATCGCCACCGGCGCATCGACGATTGGGCCGAGCTGAGAGCGGCGATCGAGGCGACGATCCTCTAGGTGTCAGGCTACTGCGCTGGCGCCGCCGCCGCCGCCGTCCCGGCCGCGACGGGCTGGGTGAATTCGGCCTCGATGAAGAACTCAACCTCGTCGCCGACCCCGAAGTTCGATCCGGCCGGCGGAATGCCGTAGCTGACCCCGAACTCCGAGCGCTTCAACGAGCCATGCGCCGAGAACCCAATCCGCGAACCCGGATCCATGCCGCTGGGCTTAGAGCCGCCGTTGAAGGTCGTCTCCAGCGTCACCGGCCGCGTCACGCCATGCAGCGTCAGGTCGCCCGTCACATTGGCGGTGGCCGGCCCAGTTACGTCGACCTTGGTCGATTTGAAGGTGATCTTCGGGAATTTCGCTGCGTCCAGCCATGACGGCCCAGCCAATTCGGCGTCGAAATCGGGCTTGTCGCCATGAAAGTCGGTCTCGATCGAGCGCGGGTCGATGGTCGCGCTGACGCTCATCGCCGCCGGGTTGGCCGGATCGAACTGGAGATCGGCCGCGATGTCAGTGAAGCGCGCCGTGTAGCGGGACATGCCAAGGTGGTTCACTCGGAACGTCACGCTAGCGTGGTTCTCATCAAGCTTGTAGGCGCCCGGCAGAGCCTCGTTCGCCGGGGCGGGCTTGGCGGGCGTCGCGACGGCGGCGGGCTGGGCTTTCTCCGCTTTCTCCGCCGCTGGCGGAGAACAGGCGGCTAGGCTGACCGTGGTGAGAGCCGTGATCCAAAGAGCGTGCTTCATGCTGAGGTTTCCCGTTGAGGTTCGCGATGCTCGCGCCAGATAAAATCCAGATCCGCCTCTCAGAGTTGCACGAAGCTCTACCCCGTCGCCACGCGAAACCGAACTCGCACCCAACGTCTGAGCGACCATTGAACTGAGCGCCGAAACGGAACAAACCATGATCCATGGTTAGGATCGGGGTGGATTTCGGCGGGACCAAGATTGAGGCGGCGGCGCTGGACGCCGAGGGCCGCTTTCTGTCGCGCGTGCGTGGGACTTCGCCCCGAAACTATGAGGCCGGCCTCATCGCCGTCCGCGATCTCGTCGCCGAAGCCGAACGTCAGGCCGGCGTACATGGCGCAAGCGTCGGGATCGGCGGCCCCGGCTCGCCATCGCCGGTGACCGGGCTGATGCGCAACGCCAATTCCACTGAACTCAATGGCCGTCCCTTTGCCGATGACCTAGCGCGAGTGCTGGAGCGACCGGTCCGCTATGCCAACGACGCCAACTGCCTGGCGCTCTCCGAGGCAACCGACGGCGCGGGCGCGGGCCATGCGGTCGTGTTTGCGGTGATCCTGGGCACCGGCTGCGGCGCGGGCGTCACGGTTGGCGGGGAGATCATCGAGGGCCGCAACGCCATCGCGGGTGAATGGGGCCACATGCCCCTGCCCTGGCCGACGGCGCAGGAACATCCCGGCCCAGAGTGCTGGTGCGGTCGTCGCAACTGTCTGGAGCTATGGGTCTCCGGCACGGGCTTCACCCGCGACCATGGCGGCGCAAGGACCGGCGAGGAGATCGTCGCCTTGTCTCGCACTGGGGACACCGGCGCGAGGGCCTCCCTCGACCGCTACATCGATCGGCTGGCCCGCGGCCTTGCCGTGGTCTGCGATATCCTCGATCCCGACGCCATCGTACTGGGCGGCGGCATGTCCAATGTCGACGAGCTTTATGAACGCCTGCCCGGCGCCATAGCCCCGCTGGCGTTCTCCGACGTCTTCACCACTCCCGTGCTCCGCGCCGTCCACGGCGACTCGTCGGGCGTCAGGGGCGCCGCCCGGCTATGGCCGCTATCGCCATGAGCGCACTTTGCCGCGACTGCTTCCGGCGCGGGGATCTTGGCCGTCGCTGCCCGCGATGCGGATCGCCCCGGGTCGTCGCGCATGATGAACTGGAGCAGCTCTCGATCGCCCACATGGATTGCGACGCCTTCTACGCCTCGGTGGAAAAGCGCGACGATCCCAGCCTGCGCGATCAGGCGGTCATCGTTGGCGGCGGCAAACGCGGGGTGGTGACGACATGTTGCTACATCGCCCGCATTTCAGGCGTTCGCTCGGCCATGCCGATGTTCAAGGCGCGTCAGCTCTGCCCCGAGGCGGTGATCGTCAAACCAGACTTCACCAAGTACCGAACCGAAAGCCGACGGATCATGGCCATGATCCGTGACCTGACGCCTCTGGTTCAGCCGCTCTCGCTGGACGAGGCATGGATGGACCTCTCAGGCACGGAGCGCCTGCACGGCGCGCCGCCGGCCGAAATCCTGTCGCGGCTGCAGGCGCAGATCGAGGCCGAGATCGGGATCACCGTCTCCATCGGCCTGGCCCCCAACAAATTCCTGGCGAAAATCGCCTCGGATCTCGACAAGCCTCGCGGCTTCTCGGTGATCGGCGCGGCGGAGGCCCAAGGCTTCCTGGCCACCAAGCCGGTCGGCATCATCCCCGGCGTCGGCCCAGCGATGATCAAATCCCTGGAAGGCGCGGGCTATCGCACCGTCGGCGACCTAGCGCGCGCCGAGCCCAAGGCGCTGGCCAAATGGTTCGGGGCCAACGGCCTGCGGCTCTTCGATCTGGCCCACGGACGCGACAATCGCCCAGTCAATCCGAACGAGGAGCGCAAGGGGATCAGCGCCGAGACGACCTTCAATGAGGATCTCAACACCTTCGAGGACTTGGAAGACAGGCTCGCGCCCCTATGTGAGCGTGTCGCTCGTCAGGCCCGCGCCGGCGGCGTCGCCGGCCGCGTGGTCACACTCAAGTTGCGCGGGACCGATTTCAAGATCATCACACGGCGCCGGGCTCTTCCGGTCCCGACGCAAACGGCCAAGACACTGTTCGAGGTGGGCCGGGAACTATTAACCAAGGAGGCGAATGGAAAACGTTGGCGGCTAATCGGGATCGGCATCGCCGAACTGATTGAAGCCGACGCCGTGGAGCATGACTTCTTCGCTGGAGCAGAACGTCGCGCATTGATCGAAGAGACGGCCGTCGACCGCCTAAGGGCGCGATTCGGACCCGGGGCGGTGATCAGTGGACGGGCGCTTGGCGCGAAACGCTCCTCCGAGGATTGAAACCTGCACGAAACCCAAGCCCAGGACGTGACAAAAACACGCGGATCGCGGTGTTGGGATCGTCTGCGGTGATTTCAACCCTTCCATACGGCGTCCTTTTCCATATCTAATCCTTAGATAGCGAGGGTGAGCGCCCTCAGGAGACCTGTTAGATGGCCGAGCGCAAGCAAGGTGATCAAGATACGGGCGTCCGGTCGACGGTCATCACTCAGACCAAGCCGAAGACGCAGAAACCGTCGATGTATCGCGTGCTCATCCTAAACGATGACTACACGCCGATGGAATTCGTCGTTTACGTGCTTGAGCAGTACTTCAACAAGTCGCGCGAAGACGCGACCAGGATCATGCTTCACGTCCACCAACATGGGGTGGGAGTGTGCGGCGTGTTTACCTACGAAGTGGCGGAAACAAAGGTGGCCCAGGTCGTTGATACCGCAAGACGGCATCAGCACCCGCTGCAATGCACCATGGAAAAGGATTGAGGCCCAGAGTGCCGTCATTCTCGCGCCATCTAGAAGAATCTCTCCACCGCGCGGTGGCCTTCGCAAATCAGCGAAAGCACGAGTACGCGACGCTTGAGCATCTGCTGCTCTCCCTCATCGACGATGAGGACTCAGCGGGCGTGATGCGTGCGTGCGACGTGGACCTTGCCGCCCTGCGCACAACACTCACCAATTACGTCGACAACGAGTTGCGCTCGCTGATCGTCGATGACGGCGAGGACGCCAAGCCGACCTCCTCGTTCCAGCGCGTGATCCAGCGCGCGGTGATCCACGTCCAATCCTCGGGCCGTGAGGAAGTGACCGGAGCCAATGTGCTCGTGGCCATCTTCTCCGAGCGTGAGAGCCATGCCGCCTACTTCCTGCAAGAGCAGGACATGACGCGGTACGACGCGGTGAACTACATCGCCCACGGCATCGCCAAGAAGGCCGGGGCCGACCAGCCCAAGACCGTCAAGGGCGCCGAGGACGAGGACAAGCCCGCGGTCAAGACCGGCGGCGAGGCGCTCGAAGCCTACTGCGTGAACCTCAACGAGAAGGCCAAGCAGGGTAAGGTCGATCCGCTGATCGGACGTTCGGCCGAGGTCGAGCGCTGTATCCAGATCCTGTGCCGCCGGACCAAGAACAACCCGCTCCTGGTCGGCGACCCCGGCGTCGGCAAGACCGCCATAGCCGAGGGCCTGGCGCGCAAGATCGTCAACGGCCAGGTGCCGGAGGTCCTCTCCGGCTCGACCATCTTCTCGCTCGACATGGGTTCGCTGCTGGCGGGCACCCGCTATCGCGGGGACTTCGAAGAGCGCGTGAAGCAGGTGGTCAAGGAACTCGAGAACCACGCCGACGCGATCCTGTTCATCGACGAGATCCACACGGTCATCGGCGCCGGCGCGACCAGCGGCGGAGCCATGGACGCCTCGAACCTGCTGAAGCCGGCCCTGGCGTCGGGCACCCTGCGCTGCATGGGCTCGACCACCTACAAGGAGTTCCGTCAGCACTTCGAGAAGGATCGCGCTCTGGTTCGCCGATTCCAGAAGATCGACGTCAACGAGCCGACCATCGAAGACACGATCAAGATCCTGAAGGGCCTGAAGACCTACTACGAGGACTTCCACAAGCTCCGCTACACCAACGACGCCATCAAGGCGGCCGTGGAGCTGTCGGCCAAGTACATCACCGACCGCAAGCTGCCGGACAAGGCCATCGACATCATCGATGAAGCCGGCGCCGGGCAGATGCTGCTGACCGAGGCCAAGCGCAAGAAGGTCATCGGCGTGAAGGAGGTCGAGGCTGTCGTGGCCAAGATCGCCCGCATCCCGCCGAAGTCCGTCTCCAAGACCGACACCGAAGCTCTGAAGGAGCTGCAGGTCGATTTGAAGCGCGCCGTCTACGGCCAGGACGAGGCGATCGAACAACTGTCCTCGGCCATGAAGATGGCTCGGGCCGGTCTGCGCGACGCCAACAAGCCGATCGGCTGCTACCTCTTCTCGGGCCCCACCGGCACCGGCAAGACCGAGACCGCTCGCCAACTGGCCTCAACCATGGGCATCGAACTCCTGCGCTTCGACATGTCGGAGTACATGGAGCGCCACACGGTCAGCCGCCTGATCGGCGCGCCTCCCGGCTATGTCGGGTTCGACCAGGGCGGCCTGCTGACCGACGCCGTCGATCAGCATCCGCACTCGGTCGTACTGCTGGACGAAATCGAGAAGGCCCACCCGGACGTCTTCAACATCCTGCTGCAGGTCATGGACCACGGCGTCCTCACCGACGCCAACGGCAAGAAGGTCGACTTCCGGAACGTGGTCCTGATCATGACCACCAACGCCGGCGCCTCCGATGCTCAGAGGAACGCCATCGGCTTCGGCCGCGGCAAGCAGGACGACGAAGTGGACGAGGCTCTGAAGCGCCTGTTCACCCCGGAGTTCCGCAACCGCCTCGACGCCGTGGTGCCCTTCAAGTCGCTCAGCCAGGAGATCATCCGGCAGGTCGTGCAGAAGTTCGTCATGCAGCTGGAAGCCCAGCTCGCCGATCGTCACGTTACGATCGAGACGACAGAAGAAGCGGCCGACTGGCTGGCCAAGAACGGCTTCGACGAGCTCTACGGCGCCCGGCCTCTGGCCCGGGTTATCCAGGAGCACATCAAGAAGCCGCTGGCCGACGAGATCCTGTTCGGCAAGCTGGTCAAGGGCGGCCACGTCAAGGTGGTGCTCAAGGACAGCAAGCTGGCCTTCGAGATCGAGGGCGACGACCGCGAACCCGGGGCCCCGATCATCGAGGATCCGGCGGAGGACGCCGCCGCCACCGAACTGACCAACTAGGCTCGGCGGCAGCCACGAAAAGAGAAACCCCGGGGTGCGAGCCCCGGGGTTTTTTCGTTCAAGCTGGCCAATTCCCCTCTCCCCGCCGGGGAGAGGTCGGGTGAGGGGCCAGAGCCGCCGGCCTTGACGCGGCCGATGGATTGTTGAGCGCCGCTCTTCGGCGCCCCCTCACCTAACCTCTCCCGAGGGAGAGGGATTTTTCAGGCGATCTTGGCGGCGATCTGATCGGCGAGCACCTTCAACTCCGCCGGGTCGGCCATGCCGCCTGAGGCGTGGCGGCCCATGGCGACGCCTTCCCAGCGCGGGATGATGTGGAAGTGCAGATGATAGATCGTCTGGCCCGAGGCCGCGCCGTTGAACTGGGTGACCACGATGCCGTCCGGATTGAGCGCCGAACGCACCGCCCGCGTGACGCGCTGCACGCCCAGGATCAGGG
>NZ_JAUXXE010000076.1 GCF_030681155.1 Phenylobacterium sp.
CGGGGTGGGCTCGCGGCCCAGCTCCTGGAGCAGCTGACGCTGGATGCGGATGAGTTTGTTGATCGTCTCCACCATATGCACCGGGATGCGGATGGTGCGCGCCTGGTCGGCGATCGAGCGGGTGATGGCCTGACGGATCCACCAGGTGGCGTAGGTGCTGAATTTGTAGCCGCGGCGGTACTCGAACTTGTCGACCGCCTTCATCAGGCCGATATTCCCTTCCTGAATGAGATCAAGGAATTGCAGGCCGCGGTTGGTGTACTTCTTGGCGATGGAAATCACGAGGCGCAGGTTGGCCTCAACCATTTCCTTCTTGGCCTGACGGGCCTCGCGCTCACCCTTCTGCACCGTGTGAACGATGCGGCGATAGTCGTCGATCGGCACGCCGGTTTCGGTGGCCAGGGCGGCGATCTCATTACGGATGTCGCTGATCTGCGAGGCGTCGTTCTCGACGAACTTGGTCCAGCGCACGCCCAGCGGCTTCACCTGCTCGCCCCAGTTGGGCGACAGTTCCTGACCGAAATAGGCCTTCAGGAATTCCGAACGCGAGATGCCGTAGCTGTCGGCCAGGCGCAGCAGCCGGCCTTCCAGCCCCATCAGACGCTTGTTGATCGCATAGAGCTGCTCGACCAGCGCCTCGATGCGGTTGTTGTTCAGCTTCAGGGTCTTCAGGTGCTGGACAATGGCCAGCGAGGCCGTGGTGTAGGCCTTGCGGTCGGCGTCCGAAAGGTCTTCGCCCTTCAGGCGCTTGCCGACCAGCTTTTCTTGCAGGGCGCGGAACGCGTCGAACTCCGAGGCGATGGCGTCCAGGATCGACATGACCCCTTCGCGCAGTTCGCCTTCCATCGCGCTGATGGTCGGGCCGGCGCCGTCGTCGAAGTCGTCGTCGTCGTCGGCGCCTTCGGCCTTGGCGATGGCTTCACCGTCGGCGGTGACCTCGGCGTCTTCTTCCTCAGGTTCGGCGTTGGCCTGGGCCAGTTCGGCGGCCGCGGCGTTGACGCCGCCATAGGTTTGCTCAAGGTCGATGACCTCGCGCAGCAGGATGCGGCCGGTGCCGAGCTCTTCGCGCCACACCATGATGGCTTCGAAGGTCAGCGCGCTTTCGCACAGGCCGCGGATCATCGTGTCGCGACCGGCCTCGATACGCTTGGCGATGGCGATTTCGCCCTCGCGCGACAGCAGCTCGACCGAGCCCATCTCGCGCAGGTACATCCGCACCGGGTCATCGGTACGGTCGTAGGCGGGCTCCTTGGTCGTCTCGACGACCTGGGTTTCCTCGCGCACGGCGACTTCGCCGCCCTCGGCGTCTTCTTCGGCTTCAACGACGTTGACGCCCATCTCCGACAGCATGGCCAGCGTGTCTTCGATGGCTTCCGACGTCACTTCTTCCGACGGCAGGACCTTGTTCAGCTCGTCCATCGTGACATAGCCGCGGGCCTTGGCCTGCTTGATGAACTTCTTGACGCCGGCGTCGGTGAGGTCGAGCAGGGGCCCGTCGCCGCCAGTCGATTCAGTCGTTTCCGCTTCGGCCGTATTGGTGCTCATCTACGTCTCCGGATTTCGGCTGCCGACCCCTTTTGCGAGGGCCGGGCCGAAGATGGTGAATAGCGAATAGACGGTCGTATTCTTTACGACCCGTCACCCGCCCAAATCGTTCCCGTTCTGATCGCGCGTTTCAGTGCGTCGCGCTCACCTTTTAGACGCTCGAGGGCTTCCATGTCGGATCGACCGCTCAGGTTGCCCTTTGCAGACGTAATAGCCTCGTCGAGCGCCGCGAGCCTGGAAAGGCCCGCGAAAGCTTGCGACCACTGGGATCTAGCGACGTCGAGGGAGACATCCGGTTTCATGATGGGCGCGCCCGATTTCGCAGCGGCCCGGTCGATGTCTGTCAGCAGCGCATTAAACCCGCAAGACGCCAGATGGCGTGCGAGGACCCCGGTGTCAAGGTGATCAGTATCCAAACGGAATCGGATGATTTCAGCCGTCAAGTCGACAAGGCCCGGATCGCCGAAGCCTCGAGCCACGAAGCGATCCTCAAGATACTCGTCGAGGACGGCGGGATCGCCCAGCGCATACATCGCCATGGCGGCGGCCACCGGGTCCAGTGACCGCGCCAATCGCTGGGCCGCGGCCTTGCCAGCCGCGGTGGGCGCGGGATCGACCCAGGCCTTGGCCTGACCACGCCAACCCTTTGATTGTCCAAAGCCTCCGCGCTGCGCGCGGGCGCCGGAGTCGTCTCCACCCTGGCGTTTCTGCGGCGAGCTTTCGTCGAAACGCTGCATGAGCGCTTCGCGGTAAGCCTGCTGCAGATCCTTGTCGGCGATGGTCCCGGCGGCGTTACGCAGGCGGTTCTTGAAGCCGGCTCGGCGCTCGGGAGTGTCCAGCGGTTCAAGGTCGTGTTCGCGGGTGAAAAGCGCGTTCACAAAAGGTGTAGTCTGCGACAACTGGGCGCGGAGGGCCGGCGCGCCCTGCTCGCGCAACACCTCATCCGGGTCCTTGCCGCCCTCGACGATGGCGAATCGGAAGCTCTTGCCGGGCTTCAGCAGCGGCAGCGCCCGATCGATAGAGCGTGAAGCGGCCTGCCGTCCGGCCCGGTCGCCGTCGAAACACAGCGTAGGTTCGGGGTGCAGACGCCAGAGCACCTCCATCTGCTCTTCGGTGAGGGCCGTCCCCATCGGGGCCACGGCGGCGATCCCGGCGCGCTGGCAGGCAATGGCGTCCATATATCCCTCGACCACCACCAACGGCGGCGTCTCGGCGCCGGGCGCGGCGGCCAGGATCTTCCGGGCCTCGCCGATGCCGTACAGCGTGCGCCCCTTGTGGAAGAGCGGGCTCTCCGGACCGTTCAGGTATTTGGCGCGTGCCTGCGGATCCATGGCCCGGCCGCCGAACGACAGCACCCGACCGCGAGCGTCGGTTATCGGGAAGATGATGCGATCACGGAACCGGTCATAGGGCGCCCCGCCCTCCTCCGGTGCGATCAGCATGCCCGACTCGACCAGTTCTGCCGGCCTTGCGCCCTTGGTGATCAAATAGTCCTTCAGGGCCGTGCGGCTGGCTGGCGAAAAGCCCAGCCGGAACCGCGCCCACTCGGTCTCGGGCAGGCCGCGACGTTCCAGATAGGCCCGCGCCTCCTTGCCCTCAGGGCGTAGCAGAGCCGCCTCGAACCATTGGGCGGCAAGCTCCATCCAATCCGACAGCCCCTGGCGCTGGCGCTCCTGCTCGGCGGCGCGCGGATCGGCGACCGGCATGGCGAGCCCCGCCTCGGCGGCCAGACGTTCGACCGCCTCCATGAAGGAAAGCCGCTGGGTTTCCTGCAGGAACGAGATCAGGTCGCCGTTCTTGCCGGACGAAAAATCGAAGAACTGCCCCTTCTCATCGTTCACGTAGAAAGAAGGGGTCTTTTCCTTGTTGAACGGCGACAAGCCGACGAATTCCCGGCCCTGCTTGCGCAGTTTCACCGTCCGCCCGATCACGTCGGAAGGGCGGAGGCGGGATTTAATCTCATCAAGGAAGTGTTCGTCGACGCGCACGCCGTCACCATACCCCCTGGATCGTGTTTTGTCCGGCGCGAGACAATCGCCTTTACGCCTTCAGCGCGAGACCGTACCGACGATAAGGCGTTTGCACATCGTCGGTTTGAGGTTCCCACATGGCTTCGGGTCTTGTCGCGCTGCTCGATGATGTCGCTGGCATCGCCAAGATCGCGGCCGCCTCGCTTGACGACGTCGCCGGCGCGGCGGGCAAGGCCGGAACCAAGGCGGTCGGGGTGGTCGTCGACGACACGGCGGTGACCCCTGGCTACGCGATGGGCTTCACGCCCGATCGCGAACTGCCGATCGTGCTCAAGATCGCCATCGGTTCGCTGCGCAACAAGCTGATCTTCCTGCTGCCCGGCGCCCTGCTGCTCAGCGCCTTCGCGCCCTGGGCGGTGACACCCTTGCTGATGATGGGGGGTGCCTATCTGTGCTTCGAGGCCACAGAGAAGATCATCGAGGCGTTCAACCCGCACGACGACGAGGACGCCGCCGACGAGCTGGCGCTAAGCGCCGTGGACCTGGAGAAGCAGAAGGTTTCCGGCGCCATCCGCACCGACCTGATCCTTTCGGCCGAGATCATGGCCATCGCCCTGGCCGACGTCGCCGACCGCCCACTGGGCGTCCAGGCCGCGGCCCTGGCCCTGGTTGGCGTCGCGATCACGACCCTGGTCTATGGGGTCGTCGGACTGATCGTGAAGATGGACGACATCGGCCTGCACCTGGCCAAGCGCAAGAGTCGGGCCGTCAGCAGCCTGGGCCGCGGCATGGTCAAGGCCATGCCGGTGATCATGGAATGGCTGACCGTGATCGGAACCGCCGCCATGCTGTGGGTCGGCGGCGGGATCATCGTCCACGGCCTGGAGCACTTCCACCTCACCCCGATCCCGCTATGGGTCGAGGGGGGATCGCATTGGGCGCGCCGGATCCCCGGCGTCGGCAGCTTCACCGGCTGGACGGCGATGGCCGCAGGCTCCGCCGTGGTCGGGTTCATCGTCGGGGCGGTGATCGCCGGCGTGATCCACCTGCTGCCAAAGCGCGCCAAGCACTAGTCGGCCGACACATGCCCCAGCTTGTCGGGGTTGCGGACCATATAGATGGCGGCCAGCTTGCCGTCCTCGCCCGGCTGGAAGGCCACAGTCATTGGACCGTCGCCTCGCTCCATGACGATGCCGGGATAGCCGTTGATCCGCACGGCCCGGAAGGTGAGCGGCCAAGCCTCCTCATCGCCCCCTGCCCGCCAGGCAATGCCCTCCAGCAGCCGGATGATGTCCTCGCGACCGATCAATGGCCGTAGCGAGGCCTTCCGCTTGCCGCCTCCATCCGAAACCATCACCGCGTCATGCGCCAGCACCGCCGACAAGGCGGCCATGTCGCCCTGAGAGGCGGCCGTCATGAAGGCCGCCGCCAGCTTTGCGGCGTCCTCCTGGCTGACGGTGAAGCGCGGACGATTGTCCCGAACGTGAGCGCGAGCGCGCGTCGCAAGCTGACGCACGGCAGCCTCGTTGCGCCCCAAGGTCTCGGCCACCGAGCCGTAATCTTCGTCGAACACGTCGTGCAGCAGGAACACCGCGCGCTCGAGCGGTGAAAGCCGCTCCAAGGCGAGCAGGAAGGCGACGGAGACGTCCTCGGCCCGCTCGACCGGATCGACGTTCAGTTCCTCGATCAGCGGCTCTGGCAGCCAGGGACCGCGATAGGCTTCGCGCTGCGCCTTGGCCGAGCGCATGCGGTCGATGCAGATTCGGCTGGTGACCCGGACCAACCACCCGGCTGGATCGAGCACCTCGTCCCCGGTCCGCGTCCACCGCAGCCAGGCGTCCTGCACCACGTCCTCGGCCTCGGCCACAGAGCCGAGCATGCGGTAGGCCAGCCGTGTCAGGCGGGGGCGTTGGGCTTCGAAAGCTTCAATGTCGGCGGCCACGCTGCATCTCCCTCAGGCGGCGATTGAGACATGATTGACCGGGGCGCCGGCCACGGTGAGCTTCGAGCAGGCCCGGCCGTAGCCGAGCGCATACTTCAATGTGGGATACATTCGCGCCGCTGTCAGGGACATGCTGAGCGCGACTAGGCCCGCCTCGCCCCAGCGCCGGACGATTTCGTCACGCCCCTGATCGGCGGCGACCAAGTCCCGCGCCAGACTGGCCCGGGCGAAGCGCCAACCAATGGCCGCGCCTTCGCCCATGCCGGCCTCGTCCCCGGCCAGTATCGCGCGCAGGACCTCGGGCGAGACGCCTTCGGCCGCCGCCATGTCCACGGCGATCTGGACGCAGGGACCGCAGTCCTCGGCCAGGGTTCCGGCGATCTTGACCGCGGCGATCGCCTCGGCCGGCGCGGCCCGCTGATCGGCCATCTGGCTGACGAAGCCGAACTTCAGCGCGCTCATCGGGTTCGCTCGCAGAACCAGGCGCAGGTAGCTGGCGTCATAACCCCAGCGGCTTTCCAGCTTGTCGATCTGCCGGGCAATCATGGACGTCAGCATGGTCAGGCTCCCGGGCGACGAGAGATCGCCAGCGCGGCCGCCAGCGCGGCCGGCAGATAGACGCCGGGCAGATCGCGGATAAGGTCGCTCATCGGGTTGGACGAGCAACTGGCGTCGAAGACGTGGATCACGGCGTGCAGCACCAGGAAGGCGGCGGCGGCGGCCAGCGCGGGCCAGCCCTGCACCGGCCGCCAGGCGAACCAGCCGAGCCCACCGGCCGCGACCAGAAAGGCCGCCCCGATATCGCGGACGAAATGCGGGTTATAGGCGCCCGTGGCGGTGACGCCTGGCACGGCGTTGTACCACCAGAATGAGCCAAACAGCATGGCCAGGGCGTTGATCCCAAGGACCAGTGCGAGCCCGCCAGCAAGTATGCGCGACATATGATTTCCTCCGACCTCGCCTCAAGGACGGATCGGAGGAACGGGTTGTGACATGAGCCCCGACGCGTTGGGGACGAAGCTGGGGCCTCCCCTAGCCCAGCCCGGCGATCCAGGCCGGCAGGTCGCGGATCGAGGAGAGTTCGGCGAAACGCGGATGCCCCGTCGGGGCCTCGGCCATCTCGTGAGCCCAGATCAGCGGATAGGGAACGTAGGCGCCGTAGGCGCCGGCCTCCACGGCCGGAAGGATATCGGAGCGCATGGAGTTTCCGCACATCACCGCCTGCTCCGCGCCGGTGCCGTGACGGGCGAACACCCGGCTGTAGGTCGAGGCGTCTTTCTCGCTGACGATCTCTACCGCGGCGAAGAGGTCGCCAAGCCCGGAGGCGGCCAGCTTCTGCTCCTGGTGCAACAGGTCGCCCTTGGTGATCAGCACCAGGCGATAGAGCTTGGACAGTTCAGCCAGGGTGTCGTCGACGCCGGGCAACGGTTCCACCGGCTCGCTCAGCATCTCGCGGCCCACCGCCAGGATTTCGCGGATCACATGGCCGGGCGGTTCGCCGCCGGTCATTTCCATCGCCGTCTCGATCATCGAGAGCGTGAAGCCCTTCACGCCGTAGCCATAGAGCCGCAGGTTGCGCTGTTCTACAGCCGCCAGGCGCTGTTCCAACTCCCCCTTGTCGGCGACGTCGGCCAACAACTCGGTGAACCGATCGTGGGTCAGGCGGAAAATGGTTTCGTTGTGCCAAAGCGTGTCGTCGGCATCGAGGCCAACTGTCGTAATCGTCACTTGCGCGCCTCTTGCGCTGGAGAAGCTGGGGCATCTAGCAGACCCGGACCCGTTGGCGAAGACGGCGCGGCGATAAGCGCGACGGCGCAGCGGCGGCCAGAGCCGATGAAATAGCCGCCTTCACCGCAGGCGGCGGCTCGATCGCCTATTTTCTGGGCGCCTTTCGCTTTGCGCGGCCCAACCCGATCGTGGAAACTTCGAGGCAAGCACAAGCAGTCCATGTGGTCGCCAGTTGAACGAGCAGTTCACTGGGGTGGGGCATGCCGAAGTCAGGGCTTCGGGACTGGGGCGGCGCGCTTGCGCGCGGCCTCGGTCGATTATTGGGCGGCCGGGCGCTGGCCGATGCCGAGGCGCAAGCACGCACGGCAGGCGACCGGCTGCGAGAAGCTATTGATCTGCTGCCGGAAGGCGTCGTCTTCCTGGACGCCGAAGGCCGCTACATCCTCTGGAACAAGCGCTACGCTGAGATCTACCACCGGTCCGCCGACCTCTTCAGTTCCGAGGCTAGGCTGAGCGACACTCTGCGCGAGGGGGTCGCACGGGGAGACTATCCCGACGCCATCGGCCGCGAGGAGGAATGGCTCGCCACGCGCCTGGACAAGCTGCTCAACCCGACTGGAGAGCGGCATGAGCAACGACTGGCCGATGGACGCTGGCTGATGATCGAGGAACGGCGCACCAGCGACGGCGGGGTCATCGGCCTGCGCGTCGACATCACCCAGATGAAGCGGCAGGCCGCCGCGCTGGAGGACGCCCTGCACCGGGCCGAGGTCGCCAGCCGAGCCAAGAGCGAGTTCGTCGCCGATATGAGCCACGAGTTGCGCACGCCGTTGAACGGGGTCACGGGCCTGGTGCAGGTCTTGGAAAAGACCCCTCTCACCAAGACCCAGAGCGCCCTGCTGCAGGACATCGCGGCCTCCGCAGCTCAGCTTGAGAAACTGGTCGGCGGATTGCTCGACTATGGCGACGCGGCGCGCGAGACCGACACCTCGCCCCCCTCCCCGGTCAGCCATGACGCCGAGGGGCCGCCGCTACGGGTGCTGGCCGCAGACGACAATCCGACGAACCGCAAGGTGCTGGAACTGATGCTGGGCGCGGCGGGCGCCGAGGTGATCAGCGTCGAAAATGGCCAGCAAGCTGTGGAGGCCTGGCGCGCCGGGGCGTTCGACGTGGTGCTGATGGACCTGCGCATGCCGGTGATGGACGGGCTCGACGCCATCCGCGCGATCCGCAAGGCCGAGGCGCCCGGCCTTCCCCGCGCGCCGATCATCGTGATCAGCGCCAACACCTCGCCCGACGACCTGCGAGCATCCGACGCCGCCGGCGCCGACCGCCACATCGGCAAGCCGATCCGAGCCGAGGCGCTGTTCGACGCCATCTCCGGCGTGCTGGCCTAGGCCGGGCCGACCTGCTTCCAGTAGATCATCGTCCCGGTCAGGTCGCCGTGCGGCTTGAACGCATAGTCCGGGATCGTTCCGGCGAGCACATATCCGAGGTCCTCGTAGAGGCCGGAGGCCCCGCCCTCGGTCGCCGTATCCAGCACCAGCAATGTGCGGCCGCGCTGCACCGCCAGGGCCTCTGCCTTGCGCATCAAGGCCGCCGCCACGCCGCGTCCCCGGTGGCTCACCCTGGTCATCAACTTGGCGATCTCGGCGCGGTGCGGCTGGTTGGGCGGGCAGTCCAGCAGCAGGGTCACGGTTCCAGCCAGGACTTCGCCGTCCCAAGCGCCCAGCACGACCCGTTCCCCGCGCCCGGCCGCGGCCAGAGCGCCATCCCAGAACGCCCATGCCGCTTCAGGCGCCAACGGGTGCATGAAACTGACCGAGCCGCCGTGCGCGACGACCTCCACCAAGATCTCACTGAGGGTTGATACGATGGCCGGCGAGGAGCCCAAGGGCCTGATGTCGACATCGGGCATGGTCGCTAGCTCCGGGCCAGGACGACAAGATAGGTGCAAGGCGAGGCCGTCTCATTGGCCAAGGTCACTTCCGACGGCGGGCCAAAGCCGAGGCAATCACCGCTCGCCAGTTCGTGTCGGTCTCCGCCCTCCAGGATGACCAGGTCTCCGGCCATGACCCAGATCGCCTGACGGATGCGCGCGTAGGATGAAGCCGGCAGCACGACGCTCTGGCCGGGGGGCATCTCCACGCTCACCACCTCCAGCGGATGATCTGCCCGGCTGAAGACCTGCTTGCGGACATAGCCGGTCGCCGGATCGCGCCAGATCGGCTGGTCGGCGGCGCGGGACATCCGCTCCCCCGTCCCCTCGGCACGCAGGAACAGACCCGCCAAGGTCAGGTCGAAGGCGCCGGCCAACCGGACCAGCATTACCGCGGTCGGGCTGGTTTCCTCGCGCTCGATCTTGCTGATCGCGGCCTTGGAGACCCCGGCGCGCTCGGCCAGATCGGCCAGCGACCAGCCACGCGCCTCGCGTTCCGACCGCAGCAGCCGGGCAATCTGAGCGCCTGAATCGTCTACTATAGTATCCATTCGTCTATTATTATGGACACCCTACGCCTTCACAAGCCCCTGCCCCGGCGGCGGACTGACGAATCTGGCTTTGGGGGATCGCGCTGGCCGAAAGTGCGTTAGAGACCCGCATTGACCCAGCGGCCGCGAGTCAGTACCTACGCGGCCGTTTGCCGACACAAGCGGACAGATTGAACGGGCGGGGTTCACCCTGACCCGCCTTTTTGCGAGCATGCGGCCCATCTAAGGAGACGCCGAGATGACTGTTGAACTCCTCCCAGGTGTCACCGGCGTTCTGGTCCTGGCAGACGGGACCGTCCTGCAAGGCGTCGGTGTCGGCGCGACCGGCGACGCGGTCGGCGAGGTTTGCTTCAATACCGCTATGACCGGCTATCAGGAAATCCTGACCGACCCCTCGTACATGGCCCAGATCGTGGCCTTCACCTTCCCGCACATCGGCAACGTCGGCGTGAACATCGAGGACATCGAGCAGATGTCCGGCTCGGCCGAGACCGCCGCGCGCGGCGCGATCTTCCGCGACGTGCCCACCCCGCCGGCCAACTGGCGCTCGCAAGGCGATCTCGACACCTGGATGAAGCGCCGCGGCGTCGTTGGCCTGGCCGGCGTGGACACCCGCGCCCTGACCCGCGCGATCCGTGAAAACGGCATGCCGCACGGCGTCATCGCACACTCGCCGGACGGTCAGTTCGACATCGCCGCCCTGACCGAAAAGGCCAAGGCCTGGGCCGGGCTGGAAGGCCTGGACCTCGCCAAGGACGCCTCCTGCCTGCAGCCGTTCGTCTATGACGAGGGCCTGTGGACCTGGCCGGAAGGCTACGCCAAGGCCGGCGAGCCCAAGTACGAAGTCGTGGTCCTGGACTACGGCGTGAAGCGCAACATCCTGCGCGCCCTCACCTCGATCGGCGCCCGCGTCACCGTCGTGCCGGCCAAGACCACCGCCGAGGAAGTCCTGGCCCGCAAGCCCGACGGCGTCCTGCTGTCCAATGGTCCGGGCGACCCGGCCGCGACCGGCGAATACGCGGTTCCGGAGATCAAGAAGTTGGTCGAGAGCGGCGTGCCGATCTTCGGCATCTGCCTGGGCCACCAGATGATGGCCCGCGCCCTGGGCGCCAGCACCGTGAAAATGGAACAGGGCCACCACGGCGCGAACCACCCGGTGAAGGACATCACCACCGGCAAGGTGGAGATCGTTTCGATGAACCACGGCTTCACGGTCGATCGTGACAGCCTGCCCGGCCCGGTGATCGAGACCCATGTCTCGCTGTTCGACGGAACCAACGCCGGGATCGCCCTCAAGGACCGCCCGGTCTTCTCGGTCCAGCACCACCCAGAGGCCTCGCCCGGCCCGACGGATTCGCTTTACCTGTTCGAGCGTTTCGCCGGCCTGATGGACGCAGCCCAGAAATAAGCCCCAGCGCGCGCCCCTCTATTGAGAGGGGCGCGATCGGACCTAAGGCATCAAGACAGTATCAACGACGTGGATCACGCCGTTGGATTGGCTCACATCGGCGATCGTCACTTTCGCCGCGCCGTTCTTGGCGTCGTGGATCACCAAGCCCCCACCCATGGCCATCACCGTCAGGCTTTCGCCTTCGACGGTCTTCAGCATCGCCTTGCCGCCCCCAGCCTTGACCTTGGCGGCCAAGTCGGCGGCGGTCAGCCTGCCTGGGACAACGTGATAGGTCAGCACCTTGGTCAGGGTCGCCTTGCTCTCCGGCTTCAACAGAGTGTCGACCGTGCCGGCGGGGAGCTTCGCAAACGCTTCATTGGTCGGTGCGAACACCGTGAAGGGGCCGGCGCCGGAGAGGGTGTCGACCAAGCCAGCGGCCTTCACCGCCGCGACCAGGGTCGTGTGGTCCTTAGAATTGACCGCGTTCTCGACAATATTCCGGGACGGGTACATCGGCGCACCGCCGACCACGACAGTTTTCTCGCTCGCCATCGGGCCGGCCATCTGAGCAAAAGCGCCGCCAGAGAAGAGGCAAGCGGCAGCAACGCCGGCGACGAGCGCCGGAATAAGCTTCGAACGCATCCTGGTATCCTTGATTTTCCGCCGCTGTAGCCGCGACCTCAAAGATACGGAGGCGATACTCAGTAAGATGCGATCATGGCTGGAATACTTCGGCCAACCGCGAGGCTACCAGCCAGCCAGCTCCTTCATATCGGGCAAGAAGCTCAGCCAGACGGCGAAATCGTCGTCCAAAGCCTCGCGGCTGCCGCCCGGGCTCAGGTTCAGGTCGTAGGTGAACCAGGGATCGCTTTCTTCGTCGATGAAGGCGTCCACGTAGCGCTTGTCGCTGTTCCACTCGTTGATCTTGGTCAGCTCCAGCTTCGTGTCCATGTCGAAGCCGGCGATGAACTGCATTGAGGCGCAGCGCTCCTTTTTGCAGTCATAGAGGTGCGCCTCGAAGTTCACGCCGTCCGAGGCGCTCTTCACATAGGCGTCGCCCTCGTCGTCCTTGGCGATTTCGGCGCGGTAGCCGCTCTCGGAAAGCCACGCCTGGACCTCCTTGGCGGTCATGCCGTCCTTGTGAAACTCGGCGGCCTGAACTCCGCCTCCCAGACAAACCAAGGCCGCAACGCTCGCCGCGAACAGGTGTGCTTTCATCTTCGCTCCTCTAGCTCTGGTGTGGAGCATAGGGCGCTTCGAAGCTTCAGGGCCAGCGCCCGACCGTCAGATCCTGGCGAGCTTGCCCACAGCGGCGACGGGGCCGGATGGACCTTCCAACAGCGAGCCGCCGGCGGGCTCGACCGTGACCGCCATCGACGCCCCCTCTGTCGCCATCGCCGCCATCTCGTCGGAAATCGGCATGGATTTGGACGCGCCCGGCTCCACCAGCCCCAGGGAACGTGGCTTGCCGTCGGCGGGGATCAGCCAGAGCTCATGGCTATGGTTGGGATCGGTTCCGGGCGGGACGAGCGAGGCGACCAGCACCGCTTTGCGCTCAGGATCGTAGGCGGCCAGGAACAGCGGCTGACCGCCATTGGTCATCAGCCGCGCGTTCATCATCGGCGCCGGGACCGGCGTGATCACCTGTGGAGGACGGGTCGCCAGCACGGCGACCATGGCAAGGCTGGCCACAGCCAGGCCGAGCGAACCCATCGTCGCCCCGCGCCAGAACTTGATCCGTCGCAGGACGCCGACCTGGTTGTCGTTCGCCGGCAGGCTTCGCACGATGCGCGGCCACAAGCCAGCAGGGGCCGCGACCGGCGCAACACCCTCGGCGAGCGGCGCGAGCCGTTCCCGCCAAGCCTCGACCTTGGCTGCGAAATCGGGCTCGCGGGCCATGCGCAGCTCGGCGGCCGCACGCTCACGCGCATTCAGGACACCCAGCGCATGCTCGGCGGCCAGGGCGTCGTCCTCGGGCATTTCGGGGCCGATGTCGCTCATCGCTCCAGGCACCCCTTCAGCTTGAGGAGACCGCGCCGGATCCAGCTCTTGACGGTGCCGAGCGGGGTGTCGAGCCGCTTCGCCAGCGCCTCATAGGTGACGCCCTCATAGAACGCGGTGCGGATAACGCCGGCCGTGCGCTCATCCAGCTCCGAGAGGCAATGGTTCAACGCCGCGCTATCCTGCGAGGCTTCCAGCAAGGCCTCGGCGCGCGGCGCGCCGTCCTCAATCTCGATTTCGTCGATCTGGTCGGCATAAGCCAATGGCCCCCGGGCGCGCAGCCGGTCGATGGCGCGGTTGCGGGCGATGGTCGAAATCCAAGTCATGACGCTGGCCCGCCCCGCATCGAAGCGGTCGGCCCTACGCCAGATCGTCAGATAGACCTCCTGCAACACGTCTTCGCTCTCTTCCCTGTCGGAAAGGATACGCAAGCAGACTCCGAAAAGCTTCGCGGACGACGCCTCATAAAGCTGCTGCAAAGCGTCGCGGTCACCGGACGCTATGCGTGGCAACAGTTCGGCGAGCGGATCGTGGGCGGAAATCGCGGGCAAGAGAGCTTTCTGTCGGAAGGTTGAGCGACGAAGCTGCCCTAGCCCGCCGCCGATGGGAAGAGCGCGCGGATCGGGTCAGGACGTTTCCGCCCTGCCCGAGCTGTCATGACTTCAGAAATTCGCCTTGAGGCCCACATAGAAGAACCGCCCCAGGGGTCCGACCGGCGTCGCGCCCTCCGTGAAAGCGCCGGCTGTCGTCGACGCCAGACCGGTCGTGCCGCGGTCGGGCTGTTGGTTGGTGAAGTTGTTGATCCCGCCGTACAGCGAATAGTGATCCATCAGGTCGTATTGGGCCTGGATGTCATGGGTCGCACGGGCCTTGTAACGCCAGTAGCGATCCTCGACATAGGTCGGGTTCGAGGCGCGGCGCTCGTCGCTGAAGCGCTTGGTCTCGTCGAACCAGTTGAAGCCGTAGTTCACCATCAGGTGCTTCCACTGCCAGGTGACATCGAAATTGGCCTGCCACTTCGGGGCGCCCGCATAGCCGACCTCGCTGGAAACCTCGGCCCCTGCGACCTCGATGAACTCAAGAGTGTCGAGCTTGTTGGCTAGCAGCGAGAACTGGAACGTGCCGATGTCCTGTTCGACGCCAAAGCGGGTTGGATCCAGATTGTACTGGATCGACATGTCCCAACCGGCGGTCTTGTACTCCGAAACATTGATGCCGAATTCCTGGAATGAATTGACGAATTTGCTGTTCGGATCGCGGGTGAATAGGCCGCAGAATTCGTTGGGTTGCTCGAGGTCGTAGCAACTCTCCAGAATGGTGTCGGCTTCGAAGAAGTTGATCGCGTCCCGCAGGCGGATTTTATAGTAGTCCAGCGAGACCGAGAGCCCTGGCGCGAAGCTCGGCGTGAACACCACACCATAGGTTTCGGTGTCGCCCTTCTCTGGCTTCAGTTCCCGATTGCCGCCGATGACGCCCTCGACCGACGACGACGTGGTGTCGATGAACTCCTGGGTGACGGGATTGAAGCCGAGCGCGGCGGTGCAGTTGGCCACCCGGAATTGGCTGCCCGCTTCGACATTGGTGGTCTCGCAGGGATCGGTCAGGGTCTTGAAGGTCTGGGTCTGGGGCAGGAACAGTTCGGTGATGTTCGGCGCCCGAACAGCGCGGGCCCGCGTGGCCCGGAACATCAGGTCGTCATAGACCCTCCACTGCCCGCCGACGCTCCAGGTGCTGGTCGTCCCGCTCGTGGAATAGTCGGAGAAGCGGTAGGCGAGGTTGAGGTTGAGTGACTTCACGAAACGCACGTCGCGCAGCAGCGGAACGCCCAATTCGCCATACAACTCGGCGACGCTGTATTCCCCGTCCGAGACTACGCCCTGGCCAAGCCAGGTGATGTCATAGCCGAGCTCGGCGCCCAGCAACTCATCGTCGGACGGCGTCGATTTGCTGATTTCTTTGCGATACTCGGTCCCCAGCACGAAGCTCACCGCGCCGGCTGGCAGCTCGAAGGCCTGGGAGCTGTCGCCTGAGATATAGGCGCTGACCACGTGCTGCTCGATCTTGGCGCTAGAGCGGGCGACGTTGTTGATCCAGGCCCGCGCGGCGTCGGACACGGTGTTCTCGCCGAAGATGTTGACCGGGACGCAGCCGCTCCCGGGGCCCGGCCTGAAGGTGGTCCCCCAACTGCCGGGGTCGGTCTCGCGACCGAAAAGGTCGCCAGGGGGGATGGCGGAGGGATCGAGGTCGGATCGGCAGACGATCTGGCCATTGGCGGGATTGCGCACCGCATCAATCGCCGCGAACCACCGCTCATTGTTGCGGTTGTTGAGTTCGCGGTTGTCTTCCTTGGTCTGGCCGTAGGTGTAGGAGAAATTGTAGGCGACCGAGGGGCTGAAATCACCTTCCAGCCCGATCACCGCCCGGAAGGTCTCGCGCTCGATATCGCGGCGCACCCTGCCCAGGTCGAAATTGTCGCGCGCCACCAAGACACCCGGCGCCGGCAACCCAAATTCGTCAGCGCCCTCCTGGGTGGCCAACCCGCCGGGGGCTTGGGCGTCGGCGAGGATAGAGGCCGGGATGTACGGATTGTCGGGCGAAACGAAGATGCCGTAGTCAAAGGTCGGCTGCGAGGTGAAGCTTGTCTTGGCGTTGACGTACTTCATGTCGGCGAACACCCGGTGATTGGGCGCGTATTCGAAGCGGGTCGCCCCATAGATGGTCCAGCGCTCGATGCCGGGCGTCAGCTCGGTCTGGTATAGGTCGGTCTGGGTGCCCGAGCCGCCGATCATATTGAAACTGCCGGCGTAGATGCCGTCGCGCCACGGCGAGCCGTCGCCATAGAAGCCGATGCCAGAAAGACTTGTGGCGTTGAGATTGGTGTAGACCCCGCCGCCGATCGCGCTGTCGATGTAGCGGACGTTGCGCGCAAAGACCTTGTCGGTGGTCCCCCAGATACTGGGGTTGAAGTTGGGGTCGGCCTGGTCGAAATCGCTCGGATTATCGACAAGCACCTCGCGGTTTCCCGGCCGCGAGAAGCTGCGATCCTCCGGGTTCAGGGGATCGGTCTTGGAGTATTCGAAAGCGCCGGTGATGTTCAGCCGGTCGTCCATCAAGTTGCGGCCGCCAACCACGCTGACAAAGGTGTTCTCGCCACCGCCGCCGTCCGACCAACCATACTGGGCGCGCATGTCGAGGCCGTCGAAATCGCGCTTGGTGATGAAGTTCACAACGCCCGACACCCCGTCGGCGCCATAGATCGCCGAAGCCCCGCCGGTCAGCACCTCGACCCGGTCGATCAGGCCGACGGGGATCGAGTTCGTATCCACAGCGGCGCTGCCGGCCGTGCCCGCGACGTGTCGGCGCCCATCGACCAGCACCAGGGTGCGATCGACGCCCAGGTTGCGCAGATTGAGCAGGTTCAGGCCGACAATCCCCCGATTACCTGCGTCTGAAAAGGCCTGACTATCGTTGGACCCGACAAGGGCCGGATAGTCTTTCATCAGGTCGGTGACGTTGGTGATGCCTGACCGCTCGATCGTGTCGCTGGTCACCGAACTCACCGGATTGGGCGAGACGAAGTCCTGCGTGCGCAGGCGAGTGCCCGTGACCACGAACTCCTCCACCGATACCGCGCCGGTGGGGTCGGTCTCCTGGGCTATGGCCGGCGGCGCGATCAGCGCCAGGGCCAAACTTGACAGTAGCGAACTCGACAGCAGCTTTGATTTGGTGGTCATGGCGTCACCCCAGCAGGACGGCGGGGCCTCGGCCAATCAGTCGTTGGTCGCCCCACGAACATGACCACGCAAAACGCCGTTCGGTTCCCGGCCCGATCACACCTACGTCAGTAGTGTGACGTTCAAAGCACACTTCCAAGCAGCAACCCCAACGGGCGATCAGCCCCGTTTCACACGTCGCAAAGACTCGATCTCCTCGCCTTGCAGACACCGCTGAACCGCGTTACCGTCGGTGGGTCAAACTCGTATGGTTCGGCTGATTTTCGACGCTCCAAACTCCGGCGCACCGAACCTGCTCCCCGACCCTCCCGAAATTTGATGCGCGGCTCAAAGGCTGGGTTGCGGAATTAATATCCCAAGGACGACACTTCTATGGCTACCGGCACTGTGAAATGGTTCAACGGAACCAAGGGCTACGGCTTCATTCAACCCGACGATGGCGGCGCTGACGTCTTCGTTCACATTTCGGCCGTCGAGCGCGCAGGCCTCCGCAGCCTGAACGAAGGCCAAAAGGTCACCTACGAGCTCGAGCAAGACCGTCGCAGCGGCAAGATGTCCGCCGGCAACCTGCAGGTCTAAAATACCTCGCAAAGGCCTTCGGGCCCTTGCGTTAGAACGACTGAGGGCCGGCGGAAACGCCGGCCCTTTTTGTTTGGGGCAAACCGCGACTTGCGCCCAGGCGACTCCCTCTCTAAACGGCCCGCTTAACCTGCAATATGATCGGCCGCAGCGCGCTCTACCGCGCGGCCCATGCGCGCGAGTGGACATGCCGAAACGCACAGACATCTCCTCGATCCTCATTATCGGCGCCGGCCCGATCGTTATCGGGCAAGCCTGTGAGTTCGACTATTCGGGCGTCCAGGCATGCAAAGCCCTGCGCGCCGAGGGTTACCGGATCATTCTGGTCAACTCGAACCCGGCCACGATCATGACCGATCCGGACGTGGCCGACGCCACGTACATCGAGCCGATCACGCCCGAGATGGTCGAGAAGATCATCGCCAAGGAACGTCCCGACGCCCTGCTGCCGACCATGGGCGGCCAGACGGCGCTGAACACCGCCCTGGCCCTTGAGGCCTCCGGCGCGCTCGCCAAGTACAATGTGGAGATGATCGGGGCCAAGGCCGACGTCATCGATAAGGCCGAGGACCGCCAGAAATTCCGCGACGCCATGGACAAGCTGGGCCTTGAGAGCCCGAAGTCCAAGGCCGCCCACACCATGGACGAGGCCATGGACGGCCTGGATTTCGTCGGTCTGCCCGCGATCATCCGCCCGTCCTTCACCCTGGCCGGAACCGGCGGCGGCATCGCCTACAATGTCGAGGAATTCAAAGAGATCGTCGAGCGCGGCCTCGACCTCTCGCCGACCACCGAAGTGCTCATCGAAGAGAGCGTGCTCGGCTGGAAGGAGTACGAAATGGAAGTCGTCCGCGACAAGGCGGACAACTGCATCATCGTCTGCTCGATCGAGAACATCGACCCGATGGGCGTCCACACCGGCGATTCGATCACCGTCGCCCCGGCCCTGACCCTGACCGACAAGGA
>NZ_JAUXXE010000003.1 GCF_030681155.1 Phenylobacterium sp.
CCGGGGTGCTCGCAGCCGGAGTCGCGGGCGCCGTGGCGGCGGCCGGCGTCGCGGCGTCGGCGGCGGCCGGAGCAGCAGCGGCCGGAGCGGCCGGAGCGTCTGGCGTCATCGAACCGCCCTTCGAAGCCACCCAGGCTTCGAACTCAGGCTGGGTCACAACCTTGATTTCCAACGGCATGAACGCGTGGTCGACGCCGCACAGCTCAGAGCACTGGCCGTAGAAGGTGCCGGTGCGCTCGGCGCGGAACCATGTTTCGTTGATCCGGCCAGGAATGGCGTCGATCTTCAAGCCGAACGCCGGAAGGGCGAAGGCGTGGATCACGTCGGCTCCGGTGACCAGCACGCGGACGGTCTTATTGACCGGCACGACGAGCGGCTCGGTGGCGGCCAGGCGATAGGGAACGTTGCGCGCCTTGGCTTCGTCTTCCGGCAGCATGTTGGAGACGAACTCGCCGACCTTTTGGTCAGGCAGTTCATAACCCCAGTACCACTGGTAGCCGGTGGCCTTAACGGTCAGGTCCGGCTTGGGCATGTCATGGTAGGCGAAGAGCAGTTTGAACGAGACGACCGAGATGGCCATCAGGATCAAAACCGGCACGACGGTCCAGATGACCTCGACGACGGTGTTGTGGCTCCACTTCGCCGGGATCGGGTTCGAACGCTTGTTGTAGCGAACCACGCACCAGATCAGCAGGCCGAGCACGAACACGCAGATGAGCGTGATGATCGGCAGCAAAATAAAATCGTGGAAATCGTGCGCGGCGTGCTTCAGCGGCGACGCAGCCGGTTGAAGACCGAGGCCACCTGGCGTCGGTTGCCCCATCAATTGCTCTGCGAACGCCTGGACGCCCCAGAACGCTGACGTCGCGCCCGCAGCGGCTGCCGCCGCCCACGTCCGCATGCCCTGAACCCTAGACTTCATGTCCCCTCGGTCTGCTTGGCCGGCCGCGCCTCGCGAAAGACGATCGCCCCCGCCGACTGGAATCGAGACTAGGCCCCGAAATCGCGAGGCCTTGCCCTTAAGCCGGGGTCCATACGCGCTCTCCCTGGGCTTGCCAAGGCGCTAAGACCCCCTATGGCGCGTTGTCTGCACACCGACCGACGATATGTCGGGCGCCAAGCGTCCAAAACGGCCAATCCGGCGTGGTTATCGCGAAACTGAAATTGGGGAATTCGTGAGCCTGCACCGCTCTCCCGACGAGGAAGACGCCATCCGGCGCGACTTCGAGTCGGTCGTGAACATGTCGCCCGCAAAGCTTCGTGACTGACTGCAAACCGACGAGAGCAAAAGGTCGGCTTCACCCGCCGCGGCGAAACCGAATCCGTCGGCCGGCAGTCCGGGCGGCGGATCCTGGAGATCATGGCCACGCCCGCCGACGACCTGAGCCAGGCCGACTACAGCCATATGAAAAAGGTGATTGGCGATGCCCGGCGCCACCTGGCCCAGCGACCTTGGGGCGATGTGACGCGGACCCGCTGGCGGTGGTCGCTGATGAACTGGGGTCACGATCCGTTGGTGCGTCGTGGCGGCGGCGACAGCGGTTTGGGGTGACGGCGGGGCCTGGACCTCCTATCTCTGATGGCTCGCCTTTCGAAAGCACAAGCCGATGAACGCCCTCTCCCCCGCCCCATCGATCCTCGACTCCGCCGGCGTCTCCCCGGAGCGCGCCCGCGAGATTCTCGGCGAGGCGCTGGTCGGGGCCGACGATGGCGAACTTTTCGTGGAAAAGTCCGAGAGCGAGGCGTTCCTGTTCGACGACGGACGATTGAAGTCGGCCTCGTATGATTCGTCGGAGGGCTTTGGACTGCGCGTCGTGGCTGGCGAGACCGCCGGCTACTCCCATTCCAGCGAAGTGTCCGAGGCGGCGATCAAGCGTGCAGCGCAATCCTCGGCCCTCGCCAAGCGCGGCTATTCCGGCGTCTCGGCTGAAGGCCCCCGCGCCACTAACGCCAAGCTGTACGGCGAGGACGATCCCACCGCATCGCCCGCCTTCTCGGACAAGGTCGCCTTGCTGCAGGAAATCGACGCCTGGGCCCGCGCCCGCGATCCGCGCGTCGTCCAGGTGATGGCGAGCCTGGCCGGTGAACGCCGCACGGTCGAAATCCTGCGCGCCGACGGCCGGCTGATCCGTGACGTGCGCCCGCTGTGCCGCGTGAACGTCCAGGTCACCGTCGAGAAGGACGGCAAACGCGAAAACGGATTCGCCGGCGCCGGCGGCCGTGCTGGCTTCGAAGCCTGGATCACGCCGGAGAAGTGGCAGGAACAGGCTGAGGAAGCGCTACGCCAGGCCCTGGTCAATCTGGACGCTGTCCCCTGCCCGGCCGGTGAAATGGACGTGGTGCTAGGCCCAGGCTGGAACGGCGTGCTTCTGCACGAAGCCGTCGGGCATGGGTTGGAAGGCGACTTCAACCGCAAGGGCACCTCGGCCTTCTCGGGCCGCATTGGCGAGCGCGTGGCCGCGCCGGGCGTGACGGTGTTCGATGACGGCACCCTGGCCGGGCGTCGCGGCTCCCGGACCAGCGACGACGATGGCACCCCCACCGAACGCACCATCATGATCGAGTACGGCATCCTGGTCGGATACATGCACGACCGGATGAGCGCCCGGCTGATGGGCCTGGCCGCGACCGGCAACGGTCGTCGCCAGTCCTACGCTCACATGCCGATGCCGCGCATGACCAACACCGCGATGATGGGCGGCTCGACACCGCGTGAAGAGATGATCGCCTCGACCAAGCGCGGCCTCTACTGCGCCAACTTCGGCGGCGGCCAGGTGGACATCACCAATGGCAAGTTCGTCTTCCAGTGCACCGAGGCCTACCTGATCGAGGACGGCAAGATCACCACCCCGGTGAAGGGCGCGACCCTGATTGGCGATGGTCCGTCGGCCCTGACCCGCGTCACGATGATCGGCGACGACTTCGACTTCGATCCCGGCGTCGGGGTCTGCGGAAAGTCCGGCCAAAGCGTGCCGGTCGGCGTCGGCCAACCCTCATTGAAACTGACCGGCCTGACGGTTGGCGGGACGAGCATCTAGCTCGCCCCCGCCGGCAGGCTGTCGGTAACATGTCGCCGATTTAACCTACCTTTCCGGGATTTAATTGGCGCGATTCCCGTAACGCAGGTCACTTGCCTGCGTTCTTGGGGAGCGTTGTTACATGATCGTTCAGGCCCTGGCCTCAGCCCTGGCGCTTGCTGCGCCTGACGTCGGCCAGGATACCCAAGCGGTCGTTGCGACCGCTCCCGCCGCGACAACCGGCGTCATCAGCTATCCGCCAGAATTCTTCACCGCCTCACAGCCTTCGACGGCGCTCGACATGGTGTCCCGGCTGCCGGGCTTCACGGTCGATGTGGGCGATTCGGTGCGCGGATTCGAAGGCGCGGCCGGCAATGTGCTGATCGACGGCCAGCGGCCGACGACGAAGACCGACGACCTCGAAGAAATCCTGCGGAGAATTCCCGCGAACCAGGTCGTCCGCATCGACCTGATCCGCGGCGGCGCGCCGGGCATCGACATGCAAGGCAAGTCGGTTCTGGCCAATGTGGTCAAGAAGCAAGGCGGCGGCTTTCGCGGCGTAGTCGCCCTGTCCAACAGCATCATCTATGACGGCCGCAACATGACCGGCGCGCGCCTGGAATTGTCGGGCGATAAGGCAGGACGCGCCTGGGAAGCCTCGGCCCGCTACGGCATGGGCGTCGATGACGGGGCAGGCGAGGGGCGGCGGGTCCGCAGCGGTCCATCGGGCGAACCGCTGATCATTTCGGACGTCGATTCAGAGGGCGACACCAATCAGGCGACCTTGACCGGTTCCTACGCGACGCCGCTGTTCGGCGGTCAGGCGAAGGTCAACGCCCGGCTGTTCAACGACAATTTCAAATACGAAGAGATCAATCGCATCACTTTCCCCACGCTCGGCCGCGAGGGGACGATCGAGCACTACGACGAGTTCCAGACCGAGCTTGGCGGCAACTTCACGCGCGGCCTGGGCGCCAAGACGACGATGGAGCTGATCGCCCTGCGCAAGGACGAGACGCAGGATATCACCTCAGACTTCCGCGCAGATGCCGCCAGCGCCCGCTTCTCCCTGAGCCGCGACACCAGCGAAACCATCGGCCGCGCCGTGCTGAAGCATCGCCCGACGGATCAGATCTCGCTTGAGGCTGGCGGCGAGGTCGCGATCAACATCCTTGAGAGCCAGACCGCCTACGCCAAGGACGGGGTGAACGTCCCGCTGCCGGCCGCCAATGTCCGCATCCAGGAGGATCGCGGCGAGGCGTTCGCCAAAGGCGTTTGGCGACCCAACTCGAAATGGACGATCGAGGCCGGGCTCCGCTACGAGGCCTCGACGATCGAATCCAGCGGCGACGTCAGCCTGGAAAAGAGCCTCTACTACGCCAAGCCGCGCCTGGCCCTGACCTGGTCGCCGCAGCCGGCGACGCAGGTGCGTTTCCGATTCGAACGCGTGGTGGACCAGCTAGACTTCGACGACTTCGTGGCCGATTCCTCGCTCAACACCGGGGTCATCACCGCCGGAAATCCAGACCTCGTCCCGGAGCAAGCCTGGGTCAGCGAGGCGGCCTTCGAGCAGCGATACGCTGGCGCGGCCATCGTGCTGACCGTGCGCCACTCGGCGCTGAGCGACGCTATCGACCGCGCCCCGGTCTTCCTGCCGACCGGCGTCTTCGACGCCCCCAGCAACATCGGCGATGGGACCAAGGACGAGTTGATCCTGTCGCTCAGCGTGCCGCTGGCCAAGCTCGGCTTGGAGGGCGCGACCATCAAGGGCGAATCCACTTGGCGGCGCTCGGAGGTGACCGATCCGACCACCGGCGAGAAACGCGAAATCTCCGGACTGCGGCCGCTGGAATGGGAGGCCCATTTCACCCACGACCTGCCGGCCCATCGCCTGACCTGGGGCGTCGACGTCTATAGCGCCTGGCGGGAGACCTACTACCGCTTCGACGAGATATCGACCGACAAGCTCAAGGCCTTTGTCGTGCCGTTCGCCGAGTGGAAGCCCAGGTCGGACATCGTGATCCGCGCTGAGCTGCAGAACGCCACCAACCGCGGCTTCCGTCACACTCGCACGGTCTATGACGGCCCACGCAACACCAGCCAGGTCGCCTTCGTGGATGACCGCGATCTCCAGTTCGGCCGCATGTATTGGGTGCGGATTCGCAAATCCTTCGGCGGCTAAGCAGAACGCCGCCCAAGAAAAAGGGCCGGAGCAGCGATGCTCCGGCCCTTGTCGTTTCTAGGCGCGGAAGAGGCTAGCTTTCCCGGTCGGCGCGCATCGCCGCGGCGCTGACCGCCTGGCGTTCGCCGTCCAGGACCGGAGCGATCGGCTCAGGCTGAGCGTGACCGGCCGGGGTGTTCGCGCCATGCGACCAATGCTTGATGAAGAAGCTGAGCGCGATGAACGCCACGCCGACCCCAAGGCCGGCCCAGCCGAGCATCTTGAACACCTCAAGCGATGAGGCGAGCGCGGCTTCCGGATCGAGCACCTGTCCCCCCACCGTCTCGGCGCCGGCCAGGCCGGCGATCCAGCCGCCCACCAGCTGAGCAATGGACGAGGCCAGGAACCACACGGCCATCATGAAGGACGCGATCGAGGCCACCGACAGCTTGGTGATCTCCGAAAGTCCCACCGGCGACAGGAAGAGCTCGCCCGTGGTGTGCAGCAGGTAGAGCATACCGAGCAGCATCAGCGGCAGGCGATAGGAGCCGTCGGCCATGCCGGCGCCCCAGACCACCACCATGAAGCCGAGCCCGACCTGGATGAGGCCAAAGCCGAACTTCATCGTCGGGTTCGGATCGCGGCCGCGCGCGGCCAGCCACGCCCACATCGCCGCGAAGATCGGGGCGAAGATCAGAATGAAGGCGGCGTTGAACGACTGGGTCTGGGCCGCGCCCATGGTGGCGTCGATCCAAAAGCCCTTCGGCTCGATGCCGGCGGCGGCCAGTTGCTCGGCCGATCCCATCGGGATGCCCAGGAAGCTGGTGGCCTGATGGGTGATCGACAGGTCGACGTTACGCGCCGCGAACAGGTTCAGCGAGGTGCCGGCCTGTTCGAACAGGGTGAAGAAGATGACCGAGCCGAAGATCAGCACCAGGGCGAGCATCATCCGCTCGCGCTCGACCTTGGTGCACTTGGTCAGGAAGTAGGCGATGTAGGCCAGCGAGGCGACGGTGGCGCTGAGCAAAGCCCAGGCCACGAAGCTGTTGCGTTGGACCAAGACCCAGACGCCGCCGACGCCCAGGATCGCGACGATATAGATCAGCCACTCGCGGTTGATGGGGCCGACGACGGCCTCCTTCAGGCGTTCGGGATTCGGCGGCTCGCCCTTGCCTTGCAGCAGCGGCTTGCCGAGCACGAAGACCACCCAGCCAAGCGCCATGCCGACGCCGGCCAGGCCAAAGCCCGCCCACCAGCCGACCGTCTGTCCGAGCAGGCCGCAGAGCACCGAGGCCCAGAAGGCGCCGAGGTTGATGCCGTAGTAGTAGAGGGTGAAGCCGGAATCCCGCCGCGGGTCGCCCTGCGGATAGAGCTGGCCGACGATGGTGGAGATGTTCGGCTTCAGGAAGCCGACCCCCATGATGATCAGCGACACCGCCAGATAGAAGGCGTTCACGCCCAGCGGATCGCTCTTCTTCTCCATTTTGTAGCTGCCTTCGGCCAAGACGGACGGCAGCGGCGCATTGGCTGGCAGGTCCTTGATCTCGAGCCCGCCGCCTTCGGCCGGACCGAACGCGTGAAGCGTGTCGCCGATCTTGAGCTGCACCGTGCGCGCTTCCATGCGCCCCTCGGCGACCACCTGGTAGCTCTGGTTGGCGTAGGTGAGGGTCTGGGTGGCGGGGCTGCCTTCAACGGCCATGGTCATGTGGCCGGCGACGAGCAGCAGCGCGCCAAAGGCCACGGCTTTGCGGGTGCCGAGATAGCGGTCGGCGAGCAGGCCGCCAATCAGCGGCAGCAGATAGACCAGGCTGGTGTAGGAGCCGTACTGAGCGCCGGCGGTGGCGTCATCAAACAGCAATTGTTGGGTGAGATAGAAAATCAGGATGCCGCGCATCCCGTAGTAGGAAAACCGCTCCCACATCTCGGCGAAAAACAGAATCATCAGCCCGCGCGGGTGCGTTTTCAGCAGCTGCAGCAGGACGGGGACGCCGGTCGCCAGCGTAATGACGATCCCCAAGAGGATAACAATATTCATAAGGGCGGTGTTCCGATTCCTTGGACGGCCGGCGCTCCCTGGGGTCGTTTCACCCCCGCCGGGCATATTTGGCGCGAGAAGATCACGCGGTAAGGCCAAGCACAAGCAAGGCGGCGCCTGTACACTGGCGCTCAGGGAGCCTCAAGCCCATCTTAGGCGTTGGACTGGTCATAGGAGGAGCGTCCAAATGCTAACCCCAGGCCCTGACCACCCCATCACCATCACGCCCGCCACGACCCGGTGGCGCGCCAAATATGGCGACCACGTTATCGCCGACACCGGCGACGCCCTTATCCTGAAGGAAGCGGAGTATCCGGCCGTGGTGTACTTCCCGCGCGCCGACGTCTCCATGGACTTCTTCTCGCGCACGGACCGCACGACTCATTGTCCGTACAAGGGTGACGCGGCCTACTACACCATCCTGATGGATGGCCGTTTCGCAGAAAATGCGGTCTGGACCTACGAGCAGCCCTTCCCCGCCATGGAGCAGATCCGCGGCCGGCTAGCCTTCTATCCGGACAAGGTTGAGGTCTATCAAGTGGACGGCGCGGTAGTCGATCCGACCCACGTTCACACTGTTATCGACGAGGTTGTCCTGCACACCGACAGCGGCGCCGGCGCCAGCCAGCGCGACCATTGGCCGCCGAACGTCGAAAGCCCGGCGCCGGAAGAGCGCTAGGCTTCAGAAGCCCGCGGCCCCGGCCATTCGGACCGGGCGCCGTCGGGGGCGAGGGTCATGCTTGCCCCTTCGGTCGCCCTGACCGGCATGCTCGCGACGTCAAAATTATCCAGGCAGAACACGTTGACCCCGTAGTGATCGGGGGCCGAACGTTTGCGGTGGAAGGTGTAGATCCCGCATCGACTGCAGAAGTAGTGCTTCGCCCGCCGGGTATTCCATTGATAGAGCGAGAGCGCTTCCTCGCCGGCCGTCACCGTCAAGGCGTCCTCGTGCACCTTGGCCATCACCGCGTTTTTCTTGACGCATAGCGAACAATCGCAAGTCGTCAGTTCATCGATCTGCGCGCTTACTTCAAAGCGCACGGCGCCGCAGTGACAGGAACCCGACCAGGTCATGGCTGGCCTCTAGTAGGCGAAGTCCTCAAAGACCCGGCGCACATCGCCCTTCCAGGGGCCGTTGTAGAGCTCTAGCAACCGCTCGGCGGGGGTGACGCCGCTGTCGGCGATCTCTTCCAGCTCGGTCAGATAGTTGCTCTCGTCGACCATGCCGGCGCTGAGGCGGTTGCGGTTCTTCAGGCCCTGACGCGCGATGGCGACCATGTCCTTGGCGACGTCCTGAACGCTGCGGCCGTTGACCTGCGCCTTCAGGCCCAGGCGCGCGACGTCGGCGCGAAGCCGCTCGTGATCCTCGACCTTCCAGTCCTTGCAGAGGTCCCAGGCCGCCGCCAGGGCGGCGCTGTCGTAGAAGATGCCGGCCCACAGCGCCGGCAAGGCGCAGAGGCGGCTCCAAGGACCGGAGTCCGCGCCGCGCATTTCCAGATATTGCTTGAGGCGCACTTCAGGGAAGGCGGTTGTCGTATGATCGGCCCAGTCCTTGATCGAAGGACGGTCACCGGGCAGGTCGGAGAGTTCACCGGCCATGAACTTGCGGAACGAGCGGCCGGAGAGGTCGACATACTTGCCGTCACGCTTGGCGAAATACATCGGCACGTCGAGGGCGTAGTTGGCGTAGGTCTCGAAGCCGAATCCGTCGGCGAACACGAAGTCCAGCATGCCGGTGCGGTCGGGATCGGTGTCGGTCCACACATTGGCGCGGGCCGAAAGGAAGCCTGAGGGCTTGCCTTCAATGAACGGCGAATTGGCGAACAGCGCTGTGGCGATCGGCTGCAGGGCCAGGCTGGTGCGGAACTTCGCCACCATGTCCGCCTCGGAGCCGAAGTCGAGATTGGCCTGAACGGTACAGGTGCGGAACATCATGTCGAGGCCGAGATTGCCGACCTTCGGCATGTACTCGCGCATGATCTTGTAGCGGCCCTTGGGCATCACCGGGACTTCGTCCCGCCGCCAGAGCGGAGTGTAGCCGAGACCGAGGAAGCCGAGGCCAAGCTCGTCGGCGACCGTCTTCACCTCTTCGAGGTGCGTGCCGGTTTCCTCGCAGATGTCGTGCATCGTCTCCAGTGGGGCGCCGGAAAGTTCGAACTGCCCGCCCGGCTCGAGGCTGATATTGGCCTTGCCGCGCTCAAGGGCGATGACGTTCTCGCCCTCATAGACGCCTTTCCAGCCGAATCGCATCAGCCCATTCAGCAGGGCCTGAATCCCGGCGGGACCGCCGTAAGGAATGGGCTCATAGGTCCCCAGGCGGAACACGAATTTCTCATGTTCGGCGCCGACCTTCCAATCGCTGGCAGGCTTTGAGCCTGCTTCGAACCATTGGATCAGGTCCTCGAACGTGAGGGGTCGGTCGTCTGCCACGACGTCGGCCATCTCAATCTCCCCAAGCCCATATTAGTCCGAAAAAACGGCGGCGCGATCTTTACGCCGTTCAGACAGGTGGGCGCAATTCAGGAAACCTCAAGGCCACGCCAGTCCCCCTGAGCAGCCTGCCACAAGGTCAGGGCGCTGATGGCGGCTGTGTCGGCCCGCAGTATCCGCGGTCCTAGTGAAGCGGGCGTAGCATAGATCAGGTTCCGAAGGCTCTCGCGCTCTGTCGGCGAAAACCCGCCTTCGGGTCCGATCAGGATCGCCCACGGCGCGGCCGGAGTTCCCGCCAGGGCCTCCAGAACCGGCTTGGCCTCGCCTGCTTCGTCGCAGAACAGCAGACGGCGCGGGGCGTCCCAGGTCTCGATGAGCTTGGCGAGTTTCAGAGGCTCGACAATTTCCGGCACATCCATACGGCCGGTCTGTTCGGCCGCCTCGGTGGCGATGGCGGTCAGCCGGTCGAGGCGAACCCGTTCAGCGTTGGTTCGCTCGGTGATCACCAGGCGCACGCGGCGCGCGCCCAATTCCGCCGCCTTTTCAATGATGGTCTCGATCCGGGTGCGCTTCACCAGGGCGACGACCAGATCGAGGTCGGGGCCAAAGGCCTGCGGCCGCTCCAGCGCCGTCAGTCGCAGCACCACCCCGCGCTTGGCGACCACTTCGAGCGCGCCGCGCCATTCCCCGTCCCGGCCGTTGAAGACCAGCACCTCGTCGCCAACCTCGCGGCGCATGACGGCGGTCAGGTACCGGCTCTGTCCCAGGTCAAGGGCGAGCGCGTGGTCTTGGGCGAGATCGGCGGTGACGAACAATCGGATCATGGAAAGAGGTTCTAGCCGCGCGAGCAGGATCAGGACTAGGCTCATCCTATGGCAAAGTCAGATGACGACGACGCATACGAAACCGAGCTCGCGGAACTGCAGCTCGCCCTCGTGAAATACCAGCAGCACGCCATGCAGAACGGCGACAAGGTGCTGATCATCCTCGAAGGCCGCGACGCCGCCGGGAAGGACGGCACGATCAAGCGAATGACCGAGCACCTGTCGATTCGCGCGACCCGGGTGATGGCGCTGCCCAAGCCCACCGAAATCGAAACCACGCAGTGGTACTTCCAACGCTATGTGCAGCACCTGCCGGCGGCGGGACAGATCGTGATTTTCAACCGCTCCTGGTACAATCGGGCGGGCGTCGAGCGGGTGATGGATTTCGCCACGCCCAAGCAGCAGGAGATGTTCCTGCGCGACGTCCCGCACTTCGAGGAGATGCTGGTCGAAAGCGGCATACAGTTGGTGAAGATCTGGCTCGACATCAGCCGCGAGGAACAGGCCGAGCGCCTGAAGGAGCGACGCGAAGATCCGCTGAAGGCGCTGAAGGTCAGCCCGCTGGACGATGTCGCCCAGGAGAAATGGGCCGAGTACAGTTCGGCTCGCGACGAGATGCTGACCCGAACCCACAACGGAACAACGCCCTGGACCTGCGTCGTCACCGACAAGAAGAAGGACGCGCGGCTAAACGTCATGCGTCACGTCGTGCGCACCATCGCGCCGGAGGACATCTCCAAGGATGTCGCCAAGCCCGACAACAAGGTGCTGTTCCCGTTCGAGATCGGGGCGATCGCCGAAGGCCGATTGAACAGGTAGCTGGCTGGTGGAGACGATCTCGGCCCGCGAGGCCCGCCGCATAGCGTTGGCCGCGCAGGGGTTCGCCGAGCGACGTCCCGACGCCCCCGGCAAGCGCCACCTGCTGAAGACCATCGACCGGCTGGGTGTGCTGCAGATTGACTCGGTCAATGTGGTGTCTCGCACCCACTACCTGCCGCTGTTCTCTCGGCTCGGCGCCTATCCTCGGCCACTGCTGGAGGAGATCGCCTGGGGAAAGCGGCCGTCGCTCGTGGAATATTGGGCGCACGAAGCCTCGCTGCTGCCCGCCGCCAGCCATCCCCTGTTCCGCTGGCGGATGGACGACGCCCGGGCCGGCGTCGGCACCTGGAAAGGCATCGCGCGCTTCCTACGCACCCACGAGGACTTCATCGAGCGCGTGTTGACCGAGATCGACACGCGCGGCCCGATGCCGGCCTCTGAACTGAACCTCGGCGCCAAGGGCGCGCAGGGCTGGTGGGGCTGGAGCGAGGGCAAGCGCGCGCTCGAATGCCTGTTCTGGGTCGGAGACCTGACCGCCGCCACCCGGCGGGGGACTTTCGAGCGGGTCTACGGCGTCAGCGACAAGGTGCTGCCGCGTGCAGTGCGCGAAACCCCTACGCCGCCGCGCGAAGAGGCCCAGCGCGAGCTGATCCGCATCGCCGCTCGCGCGCAGGGCGTGGCGACCGAGCGTGACCTCCGCGACTATTTCCGCATGCCGGTCGCCGACACCAAGGCCCGCATCGCCGAGTTGGTCGCTGGAGGCGAACTGACTCCGGTGGAGGTGAAGGGTTGGGGCCAGCCAGCCTATCTGCACCCCGAGGCGCGGCGGCCGCGAAAAATCACCGCCAACGCCCTGCTCTCGCCGTTCGACAACCTGATCTGGTTTCGCGAGCGCACCGAGCGATTGTTCGACACCCGTATCCGGCTGGAGATCTACACCCCGGCCCACAAACGGGTTCACGGCTACTACGTCCTGCCCTTCCTGCAGGGCGAGGCGATCACTGCGCGGGTGGACCTGAAGGCCGAGCGCAAGAAGGGCGCGCTGATGGTGCAATCGGCCCACGCCGAACCCGGCGCGGACGATGCGACGCGTTCGCTGCTGGCGGGCGAACTGCGGCTTATGGCGGGCTGGCTCGGACTGGACCGCGTCGAGGTGCAGCCTAAGGGCGACCTCGCCGAGCGATTGGCGGCGGCGCTCTAGCTTTGGTCGCGGCCGCCTAAGCCTTCGGCGTCATCACCAGCCACGGCGTGGCCTGGAGGCGGAACTCCCAGACGGCCAACAGCTGGTCGAGATGCCCGGCCCCCTTCAGGAAGTCCGGCAGCGGCAGGGTCTTGGCTTGCGGATCAAGCCGCAGAATGTCGTGGGTGGGCGAGAACCGCTCAACCAGGCGATCCAGTACGCCCTTGCGATAGACATCGTGCGTCTCGACGATCAACGGCATCTGCGCCAGGGCCGGTGAAAGATCGGGCCGCAGCAGGTCATCTTCCGCGCCTTCGATATCGACCAGCACCAGGCAGCGCCGATCCTTGAACACCTCGAAGCCGTCGGGTTTGAACTCTTCGCCAATGATCACCCGTTCGGCGACGCCGTTCTTGGCGGCGAGCTCGGCACAGGCTGCGCGGGCCTGAGCCTGGATGTCATAGGCGTACACCGTCACCTGCGGCATCAACCGCGCCAAGCCGACCGCGTAATAGCCCTCCGCGCAGCCGACATCGATCACGCAGTCCAGCGGCTGCTCTGCGAAGGCGGCGATGTGTGGATGCAGCTCGGACTCATAGGTGCCGATCAGGCGCGGCGTGAGCGCGCCTTCGGTCGCAGATGTCACGTAGTCCATCCCCGCGAACGGCCCCTGCATGATCTTCGCGCCATGATGCCGGACATAGGCGTCGGCGATCAGTCGTGAGCGCCAGATCGCCAGGATGCGCAGCACCTCATTGAGCTGCCGCGGCTCGGCCAGCGGCGGATCGCGGTCCAACCGCCGGCGCAGCCACTGAACCACCTGTTCCATATAGGTCATGCATCACCCCCAGCATCCGTCACGACCGGACGCCGGGGGTTTCTAGCATCGTTCAGGAAGCCAGCGTCAGCCTTCAAAGCGATCCTTCGGTCACCGCATGCAGGCGGGCATAGGCCCCGCCTTTGTCGATCAATTCACGGTGGCGGCCCTCTTCGACGACGCGGCCCTGATCAAAGACCAGGATGCGGTCCGCGCCGCGCATGGTCGACAGGCGGTGGGCGATAACGATGGTCGTGCGGCCCACCATCAGTTCCTCCATCGCCGCCTGCACCTGGCGCTCGGTCTCCACGTCCAGGGACGAGGTGGCTTCGTCCAGCACCAGGATCGGCGCATCGGCCAGGAAGGCCCGTGCGATGGCCACCCGCTGACGCTCGCCGCCGGACAGCTTCACGCCGCGCTCGCCGACCAAGGTGTCGTAGCCAAGCGGGAGCCGGGCGATGAAGTCGTGTGCCCGGGCGCGCCTCGCCGCGAGCGCGATCTCTTCTTCCGAGGCGTCCGGCCGGGCGTAGCTGATGTTCTCGGCGATGGTTCGGTGGAACAGGGCCGGGTCCTGCGGCACCACGGCGATGGCGCGGCGCAGCGCGCCTTGATTGACGCCGGCGACGTCCTGGCCGTCAATCAGGATCGAGCCGTCCTGCAGGTCGTAGAGCCGCTGGATCAGCTTCACGAAGGTCGATTTTCCTGATCCTGTCGGCCCGACCAGCGCCACCCGCTCGCCCGGCGCGATGCGCAGGGAGAAGTCGCGATAGAGCGGCTCGTCCGCCGACTTGTAGCGGAAGGTCGCACGGTCGAAGACGATCTCGCCCAGTTCGCCGGCGAAGGCCGGGGCACCCGGCCGATCCATCACCTGGGCCTCGGTCTGGGCGTAGCGGGCGACGTCCTCGACATCGTCCAGCCTCTTCTGGAGCATGCGGATGTTCTCGCCGATGTTGCGCAGATAGCCGCTCATCAGCATGAACGAGGTGATCGCGAAGGCGACGTCCCCGGCCGTGGCCTCACCCCGCGCCCACAGCCGGAGCAGCAAGCCGGTGAGACCCGCCTGCAGCACCACCAACAACAGGTTGTGCCACAGCCAGACGTTCAGGAAGCGGTTCCAGGTGATCAGGGTCAGCTTGCCCCACAGCGAGGTGATCCCGCCTATCCGCGTCTCCTCCCGATGCTCCGCGCCAAAGGCCTTCACCGTCGGGTTCGACGACAGCGAGTCGGCCAGCGCGCCGCCGATCCGGCTGTCGAGGGCGACGGACTTCAGGTTGGCCGGCCGCACATACTTGGCGGTCAGGATGATGTTGGAGGCCACGTAGAGGATCACGATGGCCATGGAGAACAGCCCCACGGCCGGCCAGCGGAAGATCATCACGCCCGAGAGGCCGAACAGCACCAGGACCGCCGGGCCAAGCCACAGGATCAGGGCGTCGGACACGGTGTCGTAGCCCCACATGGCGCGGCTGAGGCGCCGGACGGTCGATCCGGCGAAGGTGTCGGCATGCCAGTCGGACGAGAACGATTGGACCCGCTTGAACCCTTCGTCGGTCATCTCCTTCATGTTGGCCGCCGCCAGCGGATTCCAGAACCGGAAGCTGGTGTTCCGGATAATGGCGAAGGCCAGGTAGACGCCGACGAACAGCGCCCAGGCGCTCCACGCCAGATCCTGCCTGGCTGGCCCCGCGGCGACGGCGTCGACCAGCTTTCCCGCCGCCCAGGGCAGGGCCAGGTCGAAGCCGACCGACACCAGGGTCAGCACGATGCAGGCGGTCAGCAACCAGGGCCGGCGTAGCCAGAACGAGGCGATGAAGGCCAGGACTTTTCCGTTGGAAAGGACCCGCTTCTGCTCGTCCTCGGCGTCTTCGTAGTGTTCGGTCACAGATCCGATCCTTCAGTCACGGCATGCAGCCGGGCATAGGCCCCGCCCATGTCGATAAGGTCCTTGTGGCGGCCTTCTTCCACGATCCGGCCCTGATCGAAGACCAGGATCCGGTCGGCGCCGCGAATGGTCGACAGCCGGTGGGCGATGACCACCGTGGTCCGACCGACCATCAGTTCTTCCATGGCCTCCTGCACCTGGCGCTCGGTCTCCACGTCCAGGGACGAGGTGGCTTCGTCCAGCACCAGGATCGGCGCATCGGCCAGGAAGGCGCGCGCGATGGCCACCCGTTGGCGCTCGCCGCCAGACAGCTTCACGCCGCGCTCGCCAACCGGGGTCTCATAGCCGTTGGGCAGGCGAGTGATGAAGTCGTGCGCCCGTGCGCGCTTGGCCGCCAGGATCACCTCGTCCGGCGTGGCGTCGGGCCGGGCGTAGCTGATGTTCTCGGCGATCGAGCGGTGGAACAGGGCCGGGTCCTGGGGCACCACGGCGATCGCGCGCCGCAGGGTGGCCTGGCTGACCCGCGAGATGTCCTGGCCGTCGATCAGGATCCGGCCGCCCTGGACGTCATAGAGTCGCTGGATCAGCTTGACGAAGGTCGACTTGCCCGCCCCCGTCGGCCCGACCAGCGCCACCCGCTCACCGGGCGCCACCACCAGGGTGAAGCCGTCATAAAGCGGCCGCGGCTGGTTGGCGTAGCCGAACACCACGCGGTCGAACACCACCTCCCCCAGTTCGCCGCGGAAGTGTTCGGCGTCGGGGGCGTCAGCGAGCTGCGGCTCGGTGATCATGTAGGAGGCGACGTCCAGGGTGTCGTCGAGCCCCTTCTGCAGCATGCGGGTGATCTCGCTGAAGTTCCGCATGTAGCCGGCCATGACGATGAACGAGGTGATGGCGAACGCCACGTCGCCCGGCGTCGCCTTACCCTGCGCCCAGGCGTGAACCAGGAAGCCGGTCAGACCCGCCTGCAGCACGATCAGGAACATGTTCTGGACGAGACCGACATTGTTGAAGCGGTCCCAGGTCTTGTTCACCGCCGCGCGCCAAGCCTCGACCGTGCGGCCGAAACGCGCCTCTTCGCGCGCCTCGGCGCCGAAGCTCTTCACCACCGGGTTGGCGCCGACCGCGTCGGCGAGGGTCGCGCCGATCTTGGAGTCCAGCGACGTCGAAACCAGGTTTACCGGCCGAATATAGTGAACCGACGACAGGATGTTGAACGCGCCGAACACGACGATCATCACCCCGACGAACACACCGGCCAGCGGCCAGTGCAGACCCAGCGAGATCGCCAGGCCGCCGAGCACGATGAGCGTCGGCGCCAGCATCATCAGCAGAGCGTCGGAGGCGCTGTCATAACCCCACATCGCGCGGCTGACCCGGCGCACGGTGGCGCCCGCGAAGTTCGACGCGTGCCAGTCCGACGAGAAGGCCTGCACCCGCTTGAAGCCGTCATTGACGATGCGGGCCATGATGCGGGCGTAGAAGCCGTTGGCCGCGCGGAACATGGCGCTGCGCATCAGGTAGAAGACCAGATAGAGGCCCGACAGGCTGGCCCAGGCGATCCAGGCCGTGCGCGTCACCGGCTCAGGACTCGAGACAGCGTTGATCAGCGCCCGGGTGGCCCAGGGGATGGACAGGTCGCAGGCCGTCGCCACCAGCATCAGGCCGACGATCAGCGCGAACTTGCGCGGCTCGGCCAGCCAATGGCGAACGATGAAGCCCAGAACCTGGGAGTTGGTCAGTATTCGAGGACGGTTCGGGTCCTCATCGTCGTCGTATGGATCGGTCATGACGCACTTCACGAATGGCCCGGTGCAAACCGGGATGAATGGGATCTCGAGTTGGGCGCCGGAGCCCGTGGGGGAGCACGGGCCCCGGCGCCTCGCCGCGCCCCGCTAAGCGGGTCGCCGGGCCTCGAAATTGAGTATTCGGCTCGATCGGCTTGGGCGCCGGCCGGGCTGGTGATCGGCACCGACGCTGATCGCCTCGAAGCCCGCGGCGGCGAGCGCCAGTTCGAACTCCTTCAGGCCCCAGAGGCGGAAGGCCATCACCTCCAGCTCGGACTCCACCAGCTTGCCGCCCCGCCACCGCTCGTAGCGGTCGTGGGTGACACGGCGCTGGGCCAGCAGGTCGATCTCCACCGCCCGCCCCTCGATCCGCAACATGTCGCCGTCGGCGGTGGTCCAGGTTCGGATGTCCGGCTTCTCGTTGGTCAGATAGGCCAGGGGCATCAGGTCGATCAGCAGCCGGCCGCCCGGCTTCAGGTGGTCGAAAAACCGCTTCAGCACCGCGAACGCCTCGGCGAAATCATCCAGCAGGGTGAAGGTCCCCACCGGTACGAGGATCGCGGCGAACTCATTCTCGTAGGCGAAGTCCTGGAAGCGGGAACGCCGTAGCGAAGGCGTGAGCCCACGGGCGGCGCAGTGCCGGCGGCAAACCGCCAGCATGTCCTCCGAATGGTCGAAACCCTCCACCTCCAACCCCGCTTCGAGCAGGGGGATGAGCAGGCGTCCGGTTCCAACCGCGGCCTCCAGGATCGGCCCGCGCGTTCCGGCCAGCCGGTCGAGATAGAACGGCACGTCGGGCAGCGAGCCCGGCGGCTTGTCGAGGTCGTAGATCTGCGTGCAAAGCGCCCCGTAGCGATTGGGAGCTGGGGCGTTGGAAGGGACCGAGATCGGTTCGGCGATAGGCATGTCATCGTCTCTGAGACAGACGGACTCCGCGCGAGGCGAGTGGGGAATCCGTGGAATCGGGGAGCGCCGGCGGACGCGCAAAGCTGCGCGGGTGAGGCTGGCGGTGGAGTGCAGATCTGCCCGAGAAGGGCCCGGTCGCAGCTAGTCGTGGAACCCGATGCGGGCGATCACAGCGACAAGCGGCATCTGCGGACGATGATTTAGTGCTTTCACTTCGATCACCTCCCTCTCAGATGGCTGTGGGCCGGACAACGACGGCGCGAACCCTGCGCGTCTCGAATTCCCCTGTCAATCCGGGTGACCCGCGTTATTTCGGCCACCCGGTAAAGTAGCGCCGCGACAGTGGCCCGAAGGCAACAGGCGGTGCTACATGCTGCGCCATGGTCGCTCACCTTCCCGACGCCGCGCCCACCAACTGGGTGGACCGCTACGCCCCGCCATCGCTACGGCCCTGGCTGAAGCTCGGCCGGTTCGACCGTCCGGCCGGAATCTGGCTGCTGATGTTACCGGGCTGGCAGGGCGTTGCACTGGCCGCCGCGATGGAGGGCCTGCTTCCCGACCTGCTGCTGCTCGCCAAGTTCTTCGTCGGCGCGGCGCTGATGCGCGCGGCGGGGTTCGACTATAACGACATCGTCGACCGCGACATCGACGCCAAGGTCGCGCGCACCGCCGCCCGGCCGGTCGCCTCGGGGCAGATCAGCGTCAAGCAGGCCTGGGCCTATATCGCGCTATGCTCGCTGATCTCGCTGGCGATCCTGCTGACCATGCCGCCCATCGCCATCGGCCTGGGCGTCGCCTCCCTGGCCCTGGTCGCGGCCTATCCGTTCATGAAGCGGATCACCTGGTGGCCCCAGGCCTGGCTTGGCCTGACCTTCAACTGGGGCGCCCTGCTGGGCTTCGCTGCGGCGACCGGGACGCTCGGTTGGCCCGCCGCCCTGCTCTACGTCTCGGGCATCTTCTGGACGCTTGGCTACGACACGATCTACGCGGTCCAGGACATTGAGGACGACGCCCTGATCGGTGTGAAATCCTCGACGCGGCGGCTCGGCGACAATCTGCAGAAGGGCGTGCTGTTCTTCTACGTCGCCTGCTTCGCCCTGGTGCTGGCCGCGGCGTGGGCAGGCGGTCTCGGACCGCTGTTCCTGCCGCCCGTCGCCCTGTACGGCATGCACCTGTCACGCCAAGCCGCGCGCCTGGACGCCAGTGACGGCCCTGGCGCGCTGGCGCTCTTCAAGTCGAACAGCTTCGCCGGTTTCCTGCTGTTCCTGGCCATGGTGGCCGGGAGCTGGAAAGGCCCGACGGGCGGGTTCTAGGCGGCCGCTCGGCCCGCCTTGCTCAGTTCCTGCTCCAGCGCCGCGCTGGCCGCATGCAGAACTTCGATCGCGGTGTCGATCTCCGCACGCTGGGCTTCGAAGGCGGCGATGCGTTCACGATATTTCCGAAGCGCCTGGGTGTTCTGGGCGATCAGCCCGTCGTCGCGACCATAGAGATCGAAGATATCGCGGATTTCGGCCAGGGCCAGGCCGACGCTCTTGCCCCGCAGGATCAAGATCAGCCGGGCGCGATCACGGTAGGAATAGATGCGGGCTTGGCCATCGCGGCTCGGCGACAGCAGCCCCTGCTCCTCGTAATAGCGCAACGCGCGCGGCGTCGTGCTGAACTCGCGGCAGAGTTGGGTGATGGTGAATGTGGACGCCGGACGGCGCAGCTTCGTGAGCATTCTGGTCTCTCCCGATACCCGCGGGCGATTGTATCGCGCCCGTCAGGCAATGAACCTTCCCTGGCGTTTGCCTTACGTCAAGCATGACGCGACGTCAGGCTTGTGCCCCGTCACCCTGGCGCGGAAGGATGGCGGGAAAAGGGAGGAGCTAGGCCATGGGCGAGCTCGACTTTACCGGCAAGACCGTCCTGGTCGTCGGCGGCTCCAGCGGCATCGGCAACGGCATAGCCCACGGCTTCCGGGAACGTGGGGCGCAGGTCCACGTCTGGGGCACTCGCGCCGATGCTGGCGCCTATGCCGGGGTCGAGGGGTCTGACCTCTCAGGCCTGACCTACGCCAAGGTCGATGTCGGCGAGCGCGCCGAAATCGCCGGCCACATTCCGCCCTTTGCGGCCCTCGACGTGCTGATCCTCTGCCAGGGCACGGTGGTCTATCGGCGCGGCGAGTTCGAGCCCGAAGGGTGGGACAAGGTGATGGCGGTCAACCTCGACAGCCTGATGGCTTGCGCGATGAAGTTCCACGACACGCTGGCCGCGCGGCGCGGCTCCATCGTCATTGTCAGTTCGGTCTCCGGCTTCCAGGCCAATCGCGGCAATCCGGCCTATGCGGCGTCCAAGGCCGGCGCGGTCAGCCTGACCAAGACGCTAGGCCAGGCCTGGGCGGGCGACGGCATCCGCGTGAACGGCCTGGCGCCGGGCTTGGTCGACACCAAGCTGACAAAGGTCACCACCGAACATCCTGACCGCCTACGCGGCGCGATGCGGAGCATTCCGGTTGGCCGGCTGGGCGAGCCCTCGGACATGGCAGGGGCCGCCGTGTTCCTGGCCTCGCCGCTGGCGTCCTAAGTGGTCGGTCAGACGCTCATCGTTGATGGAGGCCTCAGCCTATGAGCCGGCTCAGCAGGTCGGTCAGAGGCTCGCGGGTGCTGATCACCGGCGCCGCATCAGGCATGGGCCGGGCGACCGCCGAACTGTTCGCTGAGGAAGGCGCTCAGGTCGCTGTCACGGACTACGTCCTGGCGCCGGCCGAGGCCCTGGCGGACGAACTCCGCGGACAAGGATTTTCGGCTAAGGCCTGGAAGCTCGACGTTTCCGATCCGGCGGAGATCGCCGCCGTCGTGGCCCAGATCGCCGATGAGTTCGGCGGGCTCGACATCGTCATCAACAACGCGGGCGTCTCCGGCTTCGCCGCGGTCGATAGCGACACCTACGAAACCGTCTGGGACCGATCGCTGGCGATCCTGCTCAGCGCCCACCAGCGGATAGTTCGCGCGGCCCTGCCACATCTGCGCCGCTCAGCGGCTCCGCGCATCGTCAACATCGCCTCCACCGAGGCGCTTGGCGCGACCGCGATGGACAGCCCCTATGCCGCGGCCAAGGCCGGCGTCGTCGGCCTGACCCGCGCGTTGGCGGTGGAGTTGGGTCGCGAGGGGATCACGGTGAACTGCATCTGCCCCGGCCCGATCAGCACCGGCATGACCGCCTCAGTCCCCGACGAGCACAAGGCGACCTTCGCTCGGCGACGCACCGCGCTCGGCCGCTATGGCGAACCGGAGGAGGTGGCGCACATCACGCTCAGCCTTTGCCTACCGGCGGCGTCCTACATCACCGGCGCGGTGATCCCAGTCGATGGGGGGCTGACCGCTCGGAACGCCTGACGGTTGCTTGACGGCTTTATTTGTACCGCATACAAATACGGCATGTCCAACGTCCGACCCTTGGCCGAACTGCGCGCCGTGCGGGAGCCCGGCAAACGGATGCGTTCCCGGCTGCTCGACGCCGCGGTCGAACTGTTCAAGGCCGAGGGCCTAGCCGGGGTGGCGGTGGCCGACATCGCCGCCGCCGCCGGGGCCTTCCCCAGCCAGATCACCTACTACTTCCGCACCAAGGAGGCCCTGTTCGTCGAGGCCGCCTGCCGCGAGGTGCTTTATGTCGCACGCCAAGCCGAGACCTCCGCCGCCCAGGCGCTGACCGGCTCGGACTACAATCGCCGGCTGGTGGAGACCGTGATCGGTTCGCCGGGCTTGGCCCTGTTCGTCGAGGCGCTGTCCCTGACCCGGCGGCGCCAAGACCTCGCCCCGCTGATCGAACGCACTTTCGACCGCCTCCACTCGCAGGGCGACCGCGCTTATGCTGAGACCAAGACCCAGCACGGCTGGTCCGGCGGTGACGACCCGGCCACCACCGCCCGCCGGTTCTGGACCTTGGCGCTCGGCGTCGCGCTGCGCGACGGCGCCACCGGCGCGACGGGCCAGGAAGCGATCAACGAAATGCTCGCCCTCCTGCGGCACAGCGGCGCTGGTCCGCGCGCCGCCCACTCTCATTGGGAAAACTGATGGCTGCCGCCGCTCGCCTCGATCCCAAGCAGTTCTTCACCCCCGAAGAATGGGCGCCCCTGGCGGCGCGATCGTCATGGAAGGGCCCGGCGATGATCGCCCATGCCTGGGCCCTGATCATCGCGGCCGGCGCGATGGTGGTGGTCTGGCCGCTGACCCTGCCGCTGGCAGTGATGATCATCGGCACGCGCCAGCTTGGCCTGGCGATCCTGATGCACGACGCCGCCCACGGCGCCCTGCACAGGAACCTGAAGGTCAATGACTGGATGGGAGAATGGCTGACCGGCGGCGGGCTGCAGCGCTATCGCCCCTATCACCTGACCCACCACCGCTTCGCCCAGCAGTCGGAGGACCCAGATCTTGGCCTGTCGGCGCCGTTCCCGATCACACCGCTGTCGCTGCGCCGCAAGATCGTGCGCGACCTGACCGGCCAGACCTTCTTCAAGCAACGCTTTGGCGACTTCGTGCAGCGTCTCAAGGCGCGCAAGCCCGGCGAGCCGCTATTGCCGATCATCGCCGAGGAGATCCGCCGCAAGCGTCGCTGGCTGGCCTTTGGCGTCATCGTCACCGCCGCCGGCGCACCGTTCGGCCTGTGGTGGATCTGGCCGGTGCTGTGGGTCCTGCCCCAGGCGACCTGGTATCCGCTGGTCACCCGCCTGCGGAACATCGCCGAGCACGCCTGCATCGACAAGAATGAGCCGGACCCGATGCGCCAAGCTCGCACCACGCGCGCCAGCCTGCTCGAGCGGCTGCTGATCGCGCCCTACTATGTGAACTACCACTGCGAGCACCACATGTTCATGTACGCAGGCTGCAGCCAGCTCCCGGCGATCCACCGCGCGATGATCAAGAAGGGCTATGGCGACCAGATGCTCATCGAGCCCGGCGGCTATCTCGCCGTGCTGCGCAAGGCCTCGTCCAAGACGGCGGCCTAAGGGGCGGCCCTCAGTCCGGCGCCCAAGGGCGGCGGGGGGTTCGCGCGGCGAGCGTCAGGCTGGCCGGTGTCGGCGGCCCCACGTCAATGACATGCCGCGGCTCGAAGGGGATTTCGGACCCGCTCCACAGCTCGTGGTTCTTCTCGATGCAGGTCGGCTCGCTGTCGAGCACGCCGAGATAGCCGCCTGGAAAGCGGCGGCGGACGACGACCCACAGCCGCTCGCACTCCGGCTCCTCGCCGTCTTCCACCGTGATCATGAACAAAAGCTGCGCCAGAGCGCCGCGCCCCAGTCCCGAGCGCAGTTTTTTGGACGGAATGACAACCGTGTCCGGCGCGCTCGCGCGCCTCTGCTCGGCGTCATCGAGACACCATCCGTCCAGGTCCAAGCTCGGTTCGCGCATGGCGGCAAGGTGCACGCCTAGCGGGCTGATGCAATCGCCCATCCCGCAAGCGACGCCGCTGCCCCTTTCGTCGCCCGCGCGCATGGCCTATCACGCCGGACAGCGCCCTGAGCGAGCCGACAGAGCTTCGCGGGCCAACCACCACCAACCCATCCACGCTCGGCCGCATGTCTCCCGTAGCGACAACGCGGGAAACCATGAGCGTCGATCCTGAACTTCTCGCCACCCTGTTCGCCGTCGCAGCCGTAGCGGGCGCGTTCGACGCCATCGCCGGCGGCGGCGGGCTGCTGACTGTGCCGGCCCTGTTGCTGGCGGGCTTGGATCCGGTCGCGGCCCTCGCCACCAACAAACTGCAAGGCGCGATCAGCTCGATCTCCTCGACCAGCGCCTTCGCCCGGCGCGGCCTGATCGACTGGCGCTCGGCTTGGCCGGTGGCCGTCGGCGCCGCCGTCGCCGGTTTAGCCGGGGCGCTCTGCGCCAGCCTGCTCTCGCCGCGCGTTCTGGCCGCGCTGGTTCCGCTGCTGCTGATCGTCATCGCGCTATATTTTGGCTTCTCGCGAGGTCTCAAGGCTCATGATGCGCCGGCAAAGCTGCCGCTGATCGCCTTCGCCGTCGGCATTGCGCCGGTGATCGGCTTTTATGACGGCATCTTCGGCCCCGGCGCGGGCGCCTTCTACATGGTCGCGATCGTCACCTTGCTGGGCTACGGCGCGCTCCGGGCCACGGCCCACACCAAGCTGGCCAACGCCGCCAGCAATGTGGGCGCGCTGTCGCTGTTCGTGATCAAGGGGGCGGTGATCTGGCCGCTGGGCCTGGCCATGGCCGCCGGCGCCTTCATCGGCGCCCAGGTCGGGTCGCGCCTGGCGATCCGCTTCGGAGCCAAGCTGATCCGACCGCTGCTGGTGGTGATGTCGTGCCTGATGGCGGTGAAGCTGCTCTCGGACGCCCAGAACCCGCTGCGCCAATTGCTCGCCAATGTGCTGGCTGGGTAGCTTCGCACAGCCAAACGCCGCCGCGGCCTGTGGACCGCGGCGGCGCTCTAGAAGTCTCTCGCGCTAGGCCGCGAGCGCAGCCTTCTTCTGAGCCGAGCGGACCTGGAAGCCCAGGATCAGCAAGGCGACACCGAAGACCAGGCCATAAATGCCGAGCCACCAGGTGAGCACGATCCCGCCCGCCAACGGCGAAATCAGCAGCACCACCCCGAACAGCAACGAGATGATGGCCGAGAGCGCCAGCCAACCGCGCGCCTCGACCGGTCCGCGGCGCATTGCCGTGATCAGCTTCAGCCCGCCAGCGAACAGCGCCCAGACGGCGACGATGACGACGAAGGTGACGAGGGCCAGGCCGGGCATCAGGAACAACACCAGGCTGGCGATGATATCGACCACGCCCTCCAGGGCCAGCAGGCCCCAGCTATTCTTGTGGCGCATCGCCTTGATGGCGCTGGCGATCGCCAGGAAGCCATCGGCCATCAGATAGATCGAGAACACGAGGACAATGGTCGTCGCCGCGGCGACGGGCGCCATCACAGCGAACAGGCCAAACAAGATTCCGGCGACTCCGCGCAGCACGATCGCTTGCCACGAAACGCCCTCGAACAGCGCGGTCAGGCCCGCACCGCCGGTCACATGCAATCCCTGGTCAGTCATGTCGCTTCCATCCCGTTTAAGGTGAAAAGCCTGGCGCGCCTGTCGGGTTCCCGACTAGGGGCAAAATTTCGCCACAATCTGACACCGATCCAACGTTGTTGAACGCCTACCGTTCCGCGCCCTTCGTGCTAGGGGGAGCCGGTGATTACTCAGTCCCTCGAAGGCCGCCGCGCCTTCATTCTCGAAAACACCCGGCTGCAGCCGCCGCCGCACACGCCAGAGCTCACCCTGCATCTGGCCGACGAGGTCACGCCGATCTGGCGGCTGACCGAGGAAGCGCTAGCGGAAATCGGCCTGCCGCCGCCGTTCTGGGCCTTCGCCTGGGCGGGCGGCCAAGCCCTGGCGCGCTACATCCTCGACCACCCGCAAGAAGTCGCGGGAAAGCGGGTGATCGACTTCGCCTCGGGCTCCGGCATCGTCGCCATCGCCGCCATGAAGGCAGGCGCGGGCCACGTGCTGGCCGCCGACATCGACCCGTTCTGCGGCGCAGCCCTGGCCATGAACGCCGAGGTAAACGCCGTTCGTATCGACTTCACCGACCAGGACTTGCTGGACGCCCCGCCGCCGGACGCCGACGTGATCCTGGCCGGCGACATCTGCTACGAGCAGCCGCTCGCCTCAAAGGTGATGGACTGGTTGGCCGCGGCCCATGTGCGCGGAACCCGGGTGCTGATCGGCGATCCTGGCCGCAGCTACTTCCCACGGGTCGGCCTGGAGCAACTGGCCGAATACCAGGTGCCGACGACCCGCGAGCTCGAAGATCGCGAGATCAAGAAAACCGCCGTCTGGACTCTGCCCGCCTGAACCAATAGGCAAGAACAAACGCAGAACTAAAGGCGGAGGACGAAATGCGCGAAGACGGCAAGATCGACTATGTGGAGCTGCCCGGGGGCGAACTCCTCCCCACTAAGCGCTTCTATGAGGCCGCATTCGGCTGGACCTTCACCGACTATGGCCCCAGCTACGCGGCGTTCGAGCAGGGCGTCGACGGCGGCTTCGATTCTGACGCGGCTGGAACACAGCAGCCGCTGGTCGTCCTCTACGCCCACGACCTGGAAGCCATGGCCGCCAAGGTTGAGGCGGCCGGTGGGGCGATTCTGAAACCGATCTTCAGCTTCCCGGGCGGACGCCGGTTCCACTTCCGCGACCCGTCGGGCAACGAACTGGCGGTGTGGTCGGAAGGCTGAACCTCAGTCGGACGACAAGATCGAGGGATCGCAGGCAGCGGCGAAGGTGACCTTGGCGCGGTCGGCGGCCAGCGGCAGCAGACCGGCATGGACCTGCTGCGACGGCAAGGTCATGGCGTAGCAGGCCTCGAACGGCCCGCTCATCTTGCTAAGCAGCGCCATGAAGTCCTGCTCGGCGAACCAGGTCTCGGCCGCGAGGTCGTCGGGCGAAGTCCGGTAGCCGGGCATACGGCCCAAGGCAATGCAAGCCAGCAGCCCCACTGAGGCCGCCACGGCGTCGATTGTGCGCATATCTATCCCCTGGCTCCATCATAGCGGAGCTGGTCGAGCCGATGCAAACCCCCGATGCGCAGACAAAAAGCGGCTCTATAGTGCCGCTGTAGAACACCTGTTCTGGAGCCGCCATGCGCCGCCGCACCTTCCTCGCCGCCCTCCCCGCCAGCGCCTTGGCCAGCACGACTCTGGCCCAGAGCCGTGCGGAGAACCCGAACCGAAACCGGCCCGACGTCCACGGCGGCGACCGGATTGACGGCGCCACCTTCGCCTCGCGCAGCGCCGCCTGGGGCACAAACGGCGCGGCCGCGACCGCCCACCCGCTGGCCAGCCTGGCCGCGCTCGACATGCTGCGGCTGGGCGGCAGCGCGGTCGACGCCGCCATCGCCGCCAATGCGGTCCTTGGCCTGGTCGAGCCGATCGCCTGCGGCATCGGCGGCGACTGCTTCGTGATGCTGTGGGACCCGAAGACCAAGAAGGTCGAAGGCCTGAATGGATCGGGCCGCAGCCCGCAAGGCCTCAGCCTAGCGACCGTGCGGAGCCGCGCCAAGAACGGGCTGATCCCCTCCTATGGCGCGATCTCGGTCAGCGTGCCCGGCGCCGTCGACGCCTGGTGGACCCTGCACCAGCGCTATGGAAAGCTGCCGTGGAAGGACCTGTTCGCGCCAGCCATCGCTCACGCGGAGCTGGGCGCGCCGGTCAGCCAGAACGTCGCCTACTACCTCGGCCGCTCGCTGGTGAACTTCACCAAACCCGGCGCGGGCATCGAAGAGGTCGAGAACTTCAAAAAGGTCTGGGCCGTCGATGGCCGTACGCCGCGCGAAGGCGAGGTGTTCAAGAACCCGGCGCTGGGCCGCACCTATCGGCAGATCGCCCAGAACGGCCGCGAGGCCTTCTATGGCGGCGAGGTCGCCGACGCCATCGAGCGCTACTTCAAGCGCATCGGCGGCTGGATGACCAAGGCCGACCTGGCCAATCATCACGCCCGCTGGGACCCGCCACACAAGGTCAATTATCGCGGCGTCGATGTCTGGGGTCTGTCGCCCAACAGCCAGGGCTTGGCCACCCTGCAGATGCTGAACATCATGGAGACCTTCGACTTCAAGGCGATGGGCTTCCAGTCGGCGGCCGCGATCCACCACGGCGTCGAGGCCAAGCGACTGGCGTTCGAGGACCGCGCCAAGTTCTACGCCGATCCGGACTTCTTCAAGGTCCCGACCGAGTGGCTGCTGTCGAAGGAATACGCCCGCCAGCGGGCCAAGCTGATCTCGCCCAACAAGATCCTGACGCCGGTCCACCCCGGCCAGGCCCCGAGCCAGGGCGACACCACCTATTTCACGACGTCAGACTCCAGCGGGATGATGGTCTCCATCATCCAGTCGAACTATCGCGGCATGGGTTCGGGCCTGTCGCCGGACGGCCTGGGCTTCATGTTCCAGAACCGCGGCGAACTGTTCGCCCTGACCGACGGCCACGCCAACATCTATGCGGCGGGCAAGCGGCCCTTCCAGACGATCATTCCGGGCTTCGCCACCAAGGGCGCCGAGCCCTGGCTGTCGTTTGGGGTCATGGGCGGCGACATGCAGCCCCAGGGCCAGGCGCAAATCATCTCCAACATGGTCGACTACGGCCTGGGCGTGCAGGAGGCCGGCGACAGCCCACGCTGGCACCATGGCGGATCCTCGGAGCCAACCGGCGAGGCCCAGCAGGGAATTGGCGTGTTGAACCTGGAGACCGGCGTGCCCGAAGCCACGCGCGCGGCCCTGGCCCAGATCGGCTGGAAGATGGCAGCCGATCCGGGCGGATACGGCGGCTACCAGGCCATCGAGCGCTGGCCCGGCCGCTACGCCGCCGCCACCGAGATGCGCAAGGACGGCGTCGCCCTGGCTTACTGATGGCCTCGACCGTCTTCGAGACGCCGGCGATCCGTCGCGTGGTCAGCGCCAAGAAGGACGAGACCCGCGCCAAGCGCCTGTCGATCCTGATTGACGCCTGCGCTGACGGGGTGAAGCTGGTTTCGACAACCCAAAGGGAAGAGCCATGACCCCCGAGGAAATACGCAAGATCGTGCTGGCCTTTCCCGGCGCCGAGGACGGCGTCTCCTACGGCCAGCCATCGTTCAAGGTGAACAACAAGTTCTTCACCCGACTGCGGGCCGAGGACCAGAGCATGGTCCTGCTGGAGGTCAGCCAGGATGAGCGCGAGCTGCTGATGGAGGCCGAGCCGGCCACCTTCCACTTCACCGCGCACTACAAGGATTACCCCATCGTCCTGGCCCGGATCGCGACCCTGCACCCTGGTTCGCTGCATAACTTCCTGGCCCGCCGCTGGCGCAAGATCGCGCCCAAGAAGGTTGTGAAGGCCTTTGATCTTGGCGAGCCTGACCGCCCGGTCCCCTAAGCCTTTTGGCGAGGAACGGGGTTCCCTGGCCCACTATCCACGGCTAGAGCGCAGGCATGCCGCCGCTTCCTGGACCGCAGGGGCGAGAGGTCGCGCTTCAGAACGCGGTCAAGGCGCACGACGACGCGAAGGGTTGACGGACCCAATCACGCCGACAGGGGTTCTTCCCCTGCTGCTGCCGACAGGAGATCGAGATGGCCGAACCCAAGAACCTCGAACGTTTCGAGTTCGAAGAAACCGAAGAAGGTTACCTGCTGACCGTCGGTGCTGAAGGCGGCGGAGACCTGAAAGTGGCGGTGACGCCCGATCAGATGGACGCCATCATCGACGCCCTGAACGAAGTCCTGGGCGGCGACGATGACTTCGAGGACGAAGACTAGGCGCTAGCGCGCGGCCAATTTGGCCTCTGCGGAGATCCTCGCCTCGGCGAGGGTCTCCCGATAGCAGTCCGATCCAGCGATCGCCCGCTTCACGTCACGGGCGCTGAAACGTTGCGCGCCGCACGCCGCCATCGAGGCGGTTGCCAAACGCTTTTCAAGACGTCGGGCGTCAGCGGGTTGGTTGATATCCAGGTCGGCAAGCCGAACGATCGCGTAGTCATAGCCGACAGGACCGACGGGCGCGGCCGCAAAAGCAGAACTGCTGATGACTGCAAAAGCGGCAGACAGTGCTAATATTTTCATCTTGGCGTTTCCCTACTGCTGAATATTGTCGCAGTAGCGAGACTCTACGGCCTCATCTTACCGTGACCCTTGACAGATAGGACAGACGCAGACCGCGCGCCACCTCGAAACCTTGCAGAGTTTAGAAGTCGTCTTCCATGGCGGCGCGGAAGTGCTCGAAGACCTCGGCGGCGTTTTCGTCGCTCGGCTCCTCGGCCGGCGCTTCAGGCTTGGGCGGAGCTCCGCCCACCAACCGCCCGGCCACGCCGCCGTTTTGAACCAGCAGCACCTCCTCGCCCTCCTCCAGGCTGGTGAGCAGTTGAGCCAGCTTCGGCGGCAGGTCGTCGAGATCGATGCGCTTCATGGCCCGATTTTACAGGCCTCCCACTGGTGACACCAGCCCGCCCCGGCCCTAGACCAAGCCCCTGACTATGGGAGATCGCATGGCCTACCGGTCCTTGAGGGATTTCATCGCCAAGCTCGAGGCGGCGGGCGAACTGGTGCGCGTCACCGAGCCGGTCTCGACCGCGCTTGAAATGACCGAGATCCAGCGCCGCCTACTGGCGAACGGCGGCCCGGCGGTATTGTTCGAAAACGTCATCCGCGCCGACGGGCAGCGGTCGGACATGCCCTGCCTGGTCAATCTGTTCGGCACGGTGAAGCGCGTGGCCATGGGCGTGACGCTGGATGGTCAGGAACGCACCACCGCCGCGGAGTTGCGCGAGGTCGGCGAACTGCTGGCCTTCCTGCGCGCGCCGGAGCCGCCGCGCGGCTTGAAGGACGCCTGGGACATGCTGCCGCTCGCCAAGACGGTGATGTCGATGCGCCCCGCCACGGTGAAGAAGGCGCCCGTCCAGGAAATCGTCTGGACCGGGGACGATATCGACCTGGGCAAGCTGCCGATCCAGGGCTGCTGGCCGGGCGAGCCCGCGCCGCTGATCACCTGGCCGCTGGTGGTCACCAAGGGCCCGTCCCAGGATCGCGAGGACGACTACAACCTCGGGATCTACCGCATGCAGGTGCTGGGCAAGGACCGCACCATCATGCGCTGGCTGGCCCATCGCGGCGGCGCCCAGCACCACCGCCGCTGGAAAGCCGCCGGCAAGCCTGACGCCCTGCCCGCCGCCGTGGTGATCGGCGCCGATCCCGGCACCATCCTCGCGGCCGTGACGCCGGTGCCCGAAACGCTGTCGGAGTATCAGTTCGCCGGCCTGATGCGCGGCGCCCAGGTCGAGCTGGTCCAGGCCAAGACCGTGCCGCTGCTGGTTCCGGCCGAGGCCGAGATCGTCATCGAAGGCCACGTCATGCTGGACGAGTACGCCGACGAGGGGCCGTACGGCGACCACACCGGCTATTACAACTCGGTCGAGCAGTTTCCGGTCTTCAAGGTTTCCGCGATCACCATGCGGAAGAACCCGATCTATCTGACCACCTTCACCGGCCGCCCACCGGATGAGCCGAGCGTGCTGGGCGAGGCCCTGAACGAGGTGTTCATTCCGCTGCTGCGCCAGCAGTTCCCGGAGATCACCGACTTCTGGCTGCCGCCGGAAGGCTGCTCCTACCGCATCGCCGTGGTCTCCATGAAGAAGGCTTACCCCGGCCACGCCAAGCGCGTGATGATGGGCGTCTGGAGCTATCTGCGGCAGTTCATGTACACCAAGTGGGTGATCGTCGTGGACGACGACATCAACGCCCGCGACTGGAAAGACGTCATGTGGGCGCTGTCGACCCGCATGGACCCGGCCCGCGACATCACCCTCGTCGAAGGGACCCCCATCGACTACCTCGACTTCGCCTCGCCCGAGAGCGGGCTGGGCTCGAAGATCGGCCTCGACGCCACCAACAAGTGGCCGCCCGAAACCCATCGAGAATGGGGCGAAAAGCTCGGCATGGACGAGGCCACGGTGAAAGCCGTGACCGAGAAGTGGGCGCGGCTGGGACTGCCGGGGAGTGGGGAGCCGGTGGAGTAGCTGCTGGCCCCTTGATGGCTCACCGTCGCCGGCTTTGCGCCAATACCGGAACTGGGCTCTAGGCTTAAGAGCGGACTCGCCCGCTTACGGGATTGTCTCGTTCGGCCGGATTCGACCCATTGCCGTCCTTCCGAACGGCTGTTCCCGGCACCCGGGCGTTTGCGCAAAGCGAAAGCCCAGATCGTCGATCCGGAAGGTCGGATGCCCGCTACGAGAAGGACCACATGGCCGGCGGCTTTCTCATGACCCGGGCTGACGGTGCGATCGTGGGGACCATCGTCTTCCGGTGGAGGGACTTCGGAATTCGGTCGCCGACGCACGCGCCGAGAGGCGCCTCCCCCGGGGGCGCGCGGTTGCGCCCCTAAATCCCTACGCCCGTCCTGACGAGGAAATCATCTAGATAGTCGCGCATGCTCATCGCGGCGGCACGAGTGTCTTCAAGGGGAAGGCTTTCGTCTGTGATCCGCGTCAGATCATCAGTGAGCCGTGAGAGGTATTTGCGGACGTCGCCGGAAGCCGCCGCCTCACGTTGCACCAACTGCATGAGAATGTGGTGATGGACCACAGAGCGGGCTTGTAAGTCGGCGATCAGTCTAGTGACGTTGAGTTCGGTCTGATTGGTCATGGTCCCTCGTTTCGTGCGCGCCCTGCGTGCGTGACGATCACTCCCCGGACGTACTGCCCGGGATGCGTGTGACGGCTCTACAAACCTACTTCCGCGCTTTCCTCCCGGCGTACTTCTCGTCTCGCTTGGATTTGGCGTCGGCCGCAGAGAGCGCCTTTCGCTGGTTTCGTTCGCCGCGTTTCGTGTCCACTGCATCGGCTTCTACGGCCGCCTAAGCGCGCTCAGCTTCCAACGCTTTGGCCGCGGCTTGCGAATTGGCGGCTTTGACGGCGGTGCGGTGCTCGCGCACGCTATCCAATATAGCCGCGCGCTAATCAGCGCGCTCGCCATGACGCGGGTCAGCCCCAACCATGGAGGGTTCTGGCGGACGCTGCACAAATGGCGCCTAGATGACCCCGGATCGATCGAGGTGCGAGAAGGGTGTCGACGGCACGGCGCCCGTCAACTCTCAGTTGCTTCTGAACTTGAACGACTGTGGCCTACTGGCCGGTACGCGCGAGCGCGTAGGCCCGTTCAATAGTCGACATAGTCGTCACCCCCTCCGGATGTGACGAAGGCGGCGAGCACGCTCGCCGCCTTCCAACTGTCCGGCGATCGCCGAACCGTCGCCTAGGCCGACTGGAGCTGACCGGCGGACATTTTGCCGCTCCGTTGGTCACGCTCCAGCTCGTAGCCGAGCTTTTGGCCTTCTTGGAGCGAGCCGAGCGTTGAACGCTCGACCGCTGAGATATGGACGAAAACGTCCGGGCCGCCATTGTCAGGTTGGATGAAGCCGAAGCCCTTGGTGGGGTTGAACCATTTCACGATGCCAGTGGTCATGTGAGTGTCTTTCAAGCAAAATTTCGCGCACGTCCGATGACGCGTGAGATCTAAATGTCGGAGAGGATCTTGGTAGGCCCGGAGCTCAATCCTAAGATCAAGCGTGGAGAGCAACCGAAGCCAAAGCGCATGTCGATGATTGATCATCTCATGCCCGCTCGTTGAATGCTATCGAAAACTACTCAAGATCGCTGCAGAGCAAACGGGATCTATGTGGGGGGAGCGGAAAAGTAGCGCGCCCGTAAGGGCTCTGGCATTTATCCTGGAACGTCGAACGCTCACCCAGCTATTTCAGTCCGTACTCGAAGAGGCCGAGGCAAAGGACGTTCCGTGAACAGGACGAGGAGGCAGTTTTCCAGTGAGAATGACCGCTCCAAAGAGCCAAGCTTCCGAGAGAACCGCAATGAGCCCAACGCGGTCATTGCGGTCTTCGGCGGGTTCGATGACCAGAAGCCGACCCTCCGATGGTGGAGCCCATCGTGGACTCTTGGCATAGTCGCCGGCGACACTTGCCCGACGTCCGGGCCGCCCTCCCCCTTGCCCTTTGCGTAAATCCAAGCCCAACTGCAGGCCGTCGCGGGGGCGATAGAAGGACAATCTGACATGGGCGCCGTCACATCCGGCCACGCTGCGGCGTTGTGGGTCGGTCTGCATCTGCTGCTATTGTTGGTGCTGTCGCTGCTGGTGGTGCGTCAACGCCAGCGTCACAAGGTGGCGCTGGGCGACGGCGGGGTGCCGGAACTGGCGCAGGCGATCCGCGCCTTTGGCAACGCCACGGAATATGTACCGGCCGCCATGGTCGGGATCGCCGTGCTGGCCCTGGTCGAGGCGCCGCCGCTGGCTATCCACCTGACCGGACTGTTCCTGTTCACCGGCCGGCTGCTGCACGGATTTGGCCTGTCGCGCAGCGGCGGAGCCTCGTTCGCCCGCGCCATCGGCATCACCCTGACCTGGCTCGCCTATGTGTTCGCCAGCGTCGCGCTGCTGTTCTACGCGATTGCATAAGCTTGCCGCGAGCCACGCATCCCGCCATATGGCCAGCATGGAAGAGAGCCTCTTAGCCGATGTCGTCGCCGCCGCGCTGAAAGCCGGGGCCGACGCCGCTGAAGCCGTGGGCGCCGAACGGCGCGCGCTCGGGATCAATGTCCGCCTCGGCGAACTGGAGGAAGTGGAGCGCGAGGAAAGCCGCGATCTCGGCATCCGGGTCTTCGTCGGGCAGCGACAGGCGACCGTGTCCGGCTCCGACATCTCCCCCGAAGCCCGCGCCAAGCTGGTCGAGCGCGCGGTGGCGATGGCCAGGCTCGCGCCCGAGGATCCCTATGCCGCCCTCGCCCCCAAGGACCGACTGGCCCAGGGCCCGGTCGCCGATCTCGACCTCTACGACCCGACCGAGCCTTCGCCGGAATCGCTGGAAGAAATCGCCCGCGTGGCCGAGGACGCCGCCCGCGCCATGCCGCGCATCACCAATTCCGAGGGTGGATCGGCGTCGAACTCGTCCACCCATTGGCGCCTGGTCACCTCGGACGGCTTCTCGGGCGTCTATCGCGCGTCGGGCTTCTCGGTCGGCGCTTCTGTCGTCGCCGGCGACGGCGAGGCGATGGAGAGCGGCTATGACGGCCGGTCCACGCGCTACCACGCCGACCTGCCGGACGCGCACGCCATCGGCCAGGAAGCTGGCCGCCGCGCCGCCGCCCGGCTGGGCGCGCGCAAGATCGACTCCACCACCGCCGCGGTGATCTTCGAGAACCGCTCGGCCATGTCTTTGATCAGCCCGCTGATCGGGGCCATCGCCGGCCCGTCGATCGCGCGGGGCACATCGTTCCTGAAGGACAAGCTGCACCAGCAGATCTTCGCCAAGGGCGTGAACATCACCGACAATCCGCACAAGATCCGCGGGCTGGGCTCCTCGCCCTTCGACGACGAGGGCGTCGCCAACCGCGCCTGGTCGCTGATCGAGGACGGCGTGCTGACCACCTGGATCATGAATTCGTCGTCCGCCAGGCAGCTTGGCCTGGAAACCACCGGCCACGCCTCGCGCGGCCTGGCTGGCGCGCCAGGCGTCTCGACCACCAACCTGACGCTGGAAGCCGGAACCCGCAGCCAAGCCGAGCTAATGGCCGATGCTGGCCAGGGCCTGCTCATCACCTCGATGTTCGGCCCATCGCTGAACGGCAACACCGGCGACTGGTCGGTGGGCTGCGCGGGCTTCTGGTTCGAGAACGGCGAACTGGCCTATCCGGTCGCCGAGATCACCGTCGCCGGCAACCTGATCGACATCTACGGCCGCCTTGTCCCCGGATCGGATCTCGAATTCCGCGGCTCGGCGAACTCGCCATCGTTGCTGGTCGACGGCCTGGCCATCGCCGGGCGCTGATGCAGGACTGGGCCGCCGACCTTCAACTCATCATCGACGCAGCCCGCGAGGCCGGGGCGCTGGCGCAACAACTGCGCCGCGATGGCCTGGATGTTCAGTACAAGGAAGGCGACTCGCCGGTCACCAACGCCGACCTCGCGACCGACGCCCTCATCAAGACCCGGCTGACCACCGCGCGGCCCGACTATGGCTGGCTGTCGGAGGAGACAGCCGACAATCCGTCGCGTCGCAATCACCGCCGGCTGTTCGTGGTCGATCCCATCGACGGCACCCGCGCCTTCATCAAGGACCGGCCCTGGTGGGCGGTATCCATTGCGGTGGTCGAGGACGACCAGCCGGTGTCCGGCGTGGTCTTTGCGCCCGACGTGGACGAAACCTACACGGCCACCGCAGGCGGCGGCGCCTGGTTGAACGGAGCGGCGATCCGCGCCTCGCAGCGCGACCTGGTCGAAGGCTGCGGGATGGTCGGCGACAGCCGCATGTTCAGTCACCCCGCCTGGCCCACGCCATGGCCCGATATGCGGATCGAGGCTCGGAATTCCACCGCCTACCGGCTCTGCGCGATTGCTTCGGGCACCTTCGACGCGACCCTGGCCCTGGTTCCGAAGTTCGATTGGGATCTAGCTGCGGCGGATCTGATCGCCAGAGAGGCAGGCGCCTTCGTCGGCGACCATCTTGGTCGCCCATTCGCCTATAATGGCCCCAAACCGGCGCAACCGAGCCTAGTATGTGCGGCGCCGCGTCTCGCCCCATTGATCCTGGAGCGGGTCCGGCATATTGCCCTAATGAACTGAGCAATTTGGGGAATACCATGCCCGAGAAACAGCTTCTGCATCTCGTGATCGGCGGCGAACTTGAGGATCTGGAGCACAACCAGTTCCGCGACCTCTCAAAGATCGACTTGGTTGGCGCCTATGCCAGCCACGGCGAAGCCCTGGCCGCCTGGCGGCAGAAGGCCCAGGCCACGGTAGACAATGCGTTGATGCGCTACTTCATCATCCACGCCCACAAGCTGCTCGATCCGGGCAAGGACCCGCAGCAGGGCTGATATCGGCGGGGCGCGGCAAGTTAGCGCCGCTACGCGCCGCCCCCTCACCTAGCCTCTCCCGAGGGAGAGGAATATTTCTTCTCCTCTCCCCGCCGGGGAGAGGTTGGGTGAGGGGCGAGCCTCACCGTCGCGGGGCGTCGCCTATTCCCGCTTGAGAATGCCCTCGGTCAGCAACCGGCCCCACATCTGGGCGCGGAAGTCGGCCTTGATCGCGGCCTCGTCATAGGCGTCGCTGTCGACCCATTCCAGGAAGCTCTGGCCCTTGGGTTCGCCCTCTGCGAGGTAGCGCTCGAAGGTGTAGTCCAACACCCCGGTCTTGCCTTGCTTCACATGCAGATAACGGATGTGAAGCTGCTCCAGGGCCTCGCGGATCGGCAGGCCCTTGCGGAAGTGCATGTAGAAAACGCTCATGATGCCCGCCCGGTCCGCGCCGGACTTGCAATGCATCAGGGCCGGATACTCGATCGTCTCGAACAGTTCCTTGGCCCCGTGAACCCGGGCGCGGCTCGGCACCTCGCGCGAGGTGATGGTGAAGTCCACCATCTTCAAGCCCAGGCGTTCGCAGGCGTCCTTCTCCAGCGCGTGGAAGCTGGCGTCGAACCCGCCGCGCAGGTTGATCACTGTCTTGATGCCGCGCTTCTTCCACTCGGCCAGTTGATGCGGCCAGGGCTGGTTGGTTCGCACCAGCTCGTCACTGATCCAGTGTGCGTTGGAAAAGCCCAGGCGCAGATAGGCGTGATCCTTCCAGAGATAATCCAGATAGGTCGAGGTGCGCCCCTTGGGCGTGGATAGGTCGAAATCGGCCAAGAGGGCTTCCTGTGTGAAGCGCCCTAGATATGCGTTTCGGTCGTCCGGCGGAAGCCAGCCGCGTCGATCAGTTCCCCGGCGTCATCTTCGCTGTGAACGAACGAGCCTTTCCGCTCCGAGGATCGAGCTGGCAGGCGAAGCTGAACTCCGTCCAATTGGCGCCCGATCGCACTTGGCCAGTCCCGACCAGGCTCTTGTTGCTGACCAGGGTGAGGGTCGCCGGATCGTTGGTCCCCAGGAACACCCGGTCGGCGCCGGGGATCTGCTTCTTCAGCGCGCTTAGGGCGGCGAGGCGGCAGATCACCTCCGCCACCTTCTTGGCGTTGGTCATGCTCGAGGCGAGCGCGCGTTCTTCGGGACGCTCCAGCTTGGCGATGGCCTTGGACACCACCTTGGTCTGCGCGGCAGACAGGGACGGCTCGCCGGGCGTCGCCGACTGGGCCGTCAGCGGCGTGATCATCAACAGCATCGTCGCGCCCAACGCCCGCATCGCACCCACCATTCGCCGTCTCCCGTTCTATTCAGCGTGAGCCTACACCTTGGCGGCGGCCAGGCGTCCTCACAGCTTGTTTCGCGGTACGCAGGGTCGCCCCCCAAGACGTCGTCTTGACTTCGCCGCCCTGACAGCCGACGCCAGGACCGATGAGCGAGCCCGCCGCAGAACTCTCCACCCGCGCCGTAATCGGCCGGATCGCGCGCGTCTATATGAGGCCGCGCTGGAAGGGCTGGACCGTGGCGATGATCGCCGCCGTCTGCGTCGCCTATCTCAGCGCCAGCCTGATCCAGATTCTGGAACCGGCGATCAACGACCTGTTGGTCAACCACAAGCCCGGAACACTGCTGGCCGTGCCGCTGACCATCGCCGGCCTCGCCCTCGCGCGCGGCCTGGCCCAGGTGATCCAGGCGACCCAAGTCAACCGCATCGGCAACGAAGTTGTCGGCCAGGTCCAGGTCCAGCTGTTCGGCAAGCTGGTCCGCGCCGACCTGGCCCGGCTGCGCGCCAGCCACTCTGGATCCTTCGTGTCCTCGGTGCTCTACGACGCCGGCCTGATCCGGGAGGCCGCGACCTCAGGCGTCATCAACTACACCCAGCACCTGCTGACGGTGATCGGCGCCATCATCGTGATGGTCGGCAACGACGCCATGCTGTCCCTTACCCTGTTGGTCGCCGCCCCGCTCTCGACCTGGGTGATGCGCCGGTTCTCCAAGCGCACCGTCAAGGCCACCAAGGGCGCGATGGTCGAAACCTCGGCGCTGTCGACCGCGATCATGGAAAGCCTGGACGGCGTCCGGGTCGTGAAGATCGAGAACCGCGAGGCCTACGAGGAACAGCGCGTCGCCGAGGTGGTGAAGCGTCGCCAAAAGCATCTGGTCAAGGGCGCCAACGCCCGCGCCCGCGCCGCACCGGCGACCGAGACCCTGATGACGCTGATCACCGCCGGCGTCATCGCCTACGCCGGCTGGCGCTCGCAGTCGGGCGGAATGAACGTCGGCGCCTTCGTCGCCTTCATCGGCGCCCTTGGCCTGGCCTCGCAGTCGCTGCGCCAGCTCGCCAACCTGCAGACCGTGATGGCCGAGGGCTTTTCCGCAGCCCGCCGCCTGTTCGCCGACCTGGACGTTGAGCCGGAGATCCGCGAACGGCCCGGCGCGAAGGAACTGCCCCGCGGCGAGGCGACCATTCGCTTCAACGATGTCGGTTTCACCTACGGCGCGGACGGCCCGCCGGCGCTGCAGGGCGTCACCTTCGAAGTGCATCGCGGCGAGACGGTCGCGCTGGTCGGCCCGTCCGGCGGCGGCAAGAGCACCATCCTGAACCTGATCCCACGCTTCTACGACGCCACCACCGGCGCGGTGACCATCGACGGGACCGACGTTCGCGACGTGACGCTGGCCTCGCTGCGTCACCAGATCGCCCTGGTGACCCAGGAGCCTTTCCTGTTCGACGAAACGATCCGCGCAAACATCGCCTATGGGCGGCCAGACGCCTCTGACGCCGAAATCATCGAGGCCGCCAAGGCCGCCGCCGCGCACGAATTTATCGAGGCCCTGCCCGATGGCTACGCCACCCTTGTCGGCGAGGCCGGCGCCCGACTATCGGGCGGGCACCGCCAGCGCATCGCCATCGCGCGGGCCTTCCTGAAGGATGCGCCGATCCTGCTGCTGGACGAAGCCACCAGCGCGCTCGACACCGAGAGCGAAGCCCAAGTGCAGATCGCTTTGTCGCGGCTGATGGCCGGCCGCACGACGATCCTGATCGCCCATCGGCTGTCGACGGTTCGGGGCGCCGACCGCATCTACGTCATCGAAAAAGGCCGCGTCGTGGAGACCGGCGATCACGACTCCCTCGTCGAAAAGGGCGGCCTCTATGCCCGCCTGGCCAAGAGCCAGGATCTCGAGGCGGAGCCCGCCGCTTGAAGAAACTGCTGAGAAACCCTGGGGTCCAGGCGGTCCTCGGCTGGGTGTTATGGGCCTATCTGGCGCTCACGCGCCGCACCCGTCGCTGGCGTCATGAGAACGTCGCCTGCGTGGAGCCCGTGCTGAACGCAGAGGTCCCGGCCATCGGCCTGTTCTGGCATGGGCGCATCCCGATCTGCCTGGGCCTGGCCGAGATCTGGTGGCGGCGCTCGAAGCTCCGCTGCATGGTCTCGCCCTCGTCAGATGGAGAGTTCGTCGCCCAGGCCCTGGCGCGCGCTGGCTTTCCGGCCATTCGCACCTCCTCGGCCAAGAAGGGCGACTCAGCCAAGGCGCGCGCCGCCCTGGCTGCGATCCGCGAGGCCATCGCCTGGGTGAAGGACGGCGGCGTGTTGATCGTGACGCCTGACGGTCCTCGGGGCCCGAACGAGGTGATCGCGCCAGGCGCACTGCAGATCGCCAAGCGCACCGGCGCGCCCATCTATCTGATGGGAGTGGCGGTCTCTCCAGTGAGCGTCCTGGACACCTGGGACAAGGTGAAGATCGGCTGGCCGTTCGGACGCGGGGCCACGGTGTGGGACGGCCCGTTCTATGTTCCCACCGACGCAGATGACGAAATGATCGCCCGGCTGGTGGTGGACCTGTCGGCGAAGCTGACCGCGGTCAACCGGCGAGCCGACGCCCTGGTCGGCCACGTTGATCCCGCCGCCGGGCAGTGACACATAGGGTCATGGGCCAAGGCGAACACCATCACGGGCACGAGCATGATCACGATCATGGCGCGCACGCGCACGGCGCATCGCATGCCCACGCGCACGGACCAGGCGGTCACAGCCACGCCCCCAAGGATTTCGGCCGCGCCTTCGCCATCGGCGTAGGGCTGAACTTCGCCTTCGTACTGGTCGAGGCCGGGATCGGCCTTTGGTCGGGCTCGCTGGCGCTGATCGCCGACGCCGGCCACAATCTGTCGGACGTGCTTAGCCTGTTGTTGGCCTGGGGCGCGACGATCCTGGCGAAGTCGGCGCCGACCTCGCGGCGGACCTATGGCCTGCGCAAGGCAACCATCCTCGCCTCCCTGGCCAACGCCGTGCTGCTGCTGGTGGCCGTCGGGGTGATCGTCTCCGAGGCGATCCACCGGTTCAGCGAACCGGCCCCCATCGCCACCATGCCAGTCATGATCGTCGCCGCCATCGGCGTGGTGATCAACACCGCCACGGCGCTGATGTTCATGAAGGGCCACGAGGACCTGAACATCCGCGGCGCCTTCCTGCACATGGCCGCTGACGCCGCAGTTTCGCTGGCCGTGGTGATCGGCGCGGGGCTCATCGCCCTGACCAGTCTCTACTGGATCGACCCGGCGCTCAGCCTGCTGATCGCCGCGGTCATCGTCATCGGCACCTGGGGCCTGCTGCGCGACTCCGTCGACCTGGTCCTCGACGCCGCGCCTAAGGGCATGGATGTCGAGGCCGTGCGCGCCTGGCTGTTGACCCGGCCGGGCGTGACCGAGGTCCACGACCTGCACATCTGGGCCATGAGCACCACGGAAGTCGCCCTGACCGCCCACCTGACTCGACCGTCCAATGACGATGGCGACGCCTTCCTGCACGCGACTTGTGACGGCCTGGCCTCCAAATTCTCGATTGGCCACGCCACCCTGCAGATCGAGGTGGGCGAGGCGGGACCCTGCCGGCTCGCTCACGCTCACGCGATCTGAGCCGCCGTTGCGCCCGCTGTCTCTCGCGCTCTACGCCGCCGCAACCGGCCTTGCCGAACCGCTAGCTCCGGGCCTGCTCGCCCGCCGCGCGGCCCAAGGCAAGGAGGACCCTGCGCGGGTCGCCGAGCGCCTGGGGCGCGCCAGTGTGGCCAGACCACCCGGCCCGCTGGTCTGGCTGCACGGCGTCAGCGTCGGCGAGAGCCTCTCGCTTCTGCCGCTTGCCCAGGCGCTCAACACCCCCGGTCGCACCCTGCTCGTAACATCCGGCACCCGAACCTCGGCCGAACTGCTGGCAAGCCGCCTGCCGCCAGGTGTGATCCATCAGTACGCTCCGGTTGACGGCCCTAAGGCCGTGCGCCGCTTCCTCGACCACTGGCGCCCGGACGCCGGCGTCCTGGTCGAGAGCGAGCTGTGGCCGAACCTGATCCTGGCTGCCAAGGCGCAGGGCGTGAAACTCGCCCTGGTCTCGGCCCGCATGACCCAGGCCAGCGCTGATGGGTGGGCGCGAGCGCCTGGCGCGGCGCGCGCCTTGCTCTCGGCCTTTGATCTGGTCCTGCCGCAGGAGGCGCAAACGGAGGCACGGCTAACCAGGCTGGGCGCCCGGACAGGGCCGCAACTAAACCTCAAGGTCCTGGGCGAGCCCCTGCCCTGCGATCCCGCCGAACTGGCCCGCCTCAAGGCTGCGATTGGCGAGCGCAAGGTGGTGCTGGCCGCCAGCACCCATCCAGGCGAGGAAGAGATCATCGCTCGCGCCTTCCGCGCCGCCGAGGTCGAAGCCCTGTTGATCGTCGCCCCGCGGCATCCAGAACGAGGCGACGCCGTCGCCAAGCTGCTGCGAGACCAGGGCTTCAAGACCGCGCGGCGTAGCGCGGGCGAACCGCTGAGCGCCGACACCCAGGCCTATGTCGCCGACACCCTGGGCGAGATGGGCCTGTTGTTCCGCGCCGCCGACGTGGCGGCGATGGGCGGCAGCTTCGTGCCCGACATCGGTGGGCACAACCCGTTGGAACCCGCCAGGCTGGGCGTCCCGATCGTCACAGGGCCGTACATTTTCAACGCCGCCGCCACCTACGCCCAGATGTTCATTGAGGTCGCCGCCATCGAGACGCCCGACCCCGCAACCCTGACACGTGATCTGCGCGGCCTGCTCACCCAGCCCCTGATCGCCCGCCGCATCGGCGAGGCCGCCCTGACCTATGCCGAGCGCCAGGGCGCGGTGCTGGACGAGGCGCTGGCCCTGCTGAAGCCGCTGCTACCCGCATGAAACTCTCCACCCCCCGCTGGTGGTATGTGCGCGAAGGCGCGCCGGCCCCGGTCACCCGCGCTCTGCTGAAGCCGGTTTCCTGGATCTGGGCGGCGGTCACCGCGCGGCGGATCGCCCGGGCGGTCCCGGTCGATCCGGGCGCGCCGGTGATCTGCGTCGGAAACCTGACGGTAGGAGGCACTGGCAAGACGCCGGTGGTCCGTGAACTGCTGCATCGCCTGCCGGGCGCCCACGGTCTCTCGCGCGGCTATGGCGGCTCCGAGCCCGGCCCGCTGCGGGTCGATCCGCGCATTCATACCGCAGGCGAGGTAGGGGACGAGCCGCTGATGCTGGCGGGCGAGGCCCCAATCTGGATCGCCCGAGACCGAGTGGCCGGCGCCCAGGCTGCGGCGAAGGCCGGGGCGAAGGTCGTCGTCATGGACGACGGCCACCAGAATCCGAGCGTGAAGAAAGCCCTGACCTTCGTGGTCGTCGATGGCGAGACCCGGGACAATAGCTGGCCGCTGGGCGACGGCTCGGTGTTCCCGGCTGGGCCGTTGCGCGAACCGCTAGACGTGGGCCTGGCGCGTGCCGACGCGGTGATCCTGATGCTGCCGGCCGATCTGGCCGAGCCGGACCCCGCCTTGATCCGGACCCTGATCAAGAAGCCGATCCTGATCGCCCGGCTGGATCCCGCCGCCCCGCCGCCTCCGGGGCCGCAGGTCGGTTTCGCCGGGATCGGCATGCCCTGGAAGGTGGAGCGCGCGCTGAAAGCGGCTGGCTGCGAACTGGTGGACTTCGCCAATTTCCCGGACCACTTCGCCTATGACGAGGCGACGCTGAAGATGCTGTCCGACCGCGCCGAGCAGTTCGGCGCCGGGCTAGTCACCACCGAGAAGGACTGGGTGCGGCTGCCGCCGGCCTGGCGCGACCGCATCCACGCCTGGCCGGTGCGCGCGGTCTTCGAGGACGAAGCCGTGCTGGAACGGCTGCTGGCGCCGTTCAGCTAGAACGGAGGTTGCGCCGCTGCCGGCGGGGTCACGGACGGCGCGGGCTCTGCGGCCGGAGCGGCCGGCGCCACGGGCGTCGCTTGGCCATCGATCGGAGGGACTGCCCCATCGACCTGCGGAACCGCTAGCGGATCAATTTCTTCCACGGGAGCTGGCCGCGGTGCGACGGGCGCAAGGCCGATCTGGCGCCCATTCACCCGCACGGCGCCACGGTTCATGGCGAAGCGCGCGAAATCGCGCCAGATCTCGGCCGGAAGCCCGGCGCCCGCCACGCCGTTCATCGGGCTGTTGTCGTCGTTGCCAACCCAGACTCCGATGACCATGTCGCCCACGAAACCGACGAACAAGGCATCGCGGTAGTCCTGGGTCGTTCCGGTCTTGCCGTAGGCGTACTGCGAGACATTGGCGACGTTGCCGGTCCCGAAGGTCACCGCAGCCCGCAGCAGGTCCAGCAGGCCATCGCGCTCGGCGCGCGGCAGTTGACGGGCCGGCGCCACACGAACTTGCGGCACGCCGTAGGGCGTGACCGGAAACTGACCGGCCGCCACACCGGCATAGCCGGCTGTGAGCTCGAGCAGGGTCATCGGGGTGGTGCCGAGCGCCAAGGTCAGGTCATTGGGGAAGTCCGCCTCAACGCCCATGTCTTGGGCGGCCTTCACGACCGCGGCACGGCCGACCTGCTGCGCCAGACGTGCCGCCGCCACGTTCGACGAGCCGGCGAAGGCGTTGCGCAGGTGGATCTCGCGGTTGGCGTAATGGCCCTCGTGGTTCTTCGGCGACCAGTCGGCGATGGTCAGCGGCGCGTCGAGGACCAGGCTGTCGGGAGTCATGCCGCTGCGCAGCGCCGCCTGATAGACGAAGAGCTTGAAGGCTGAGCCCGGCTGGCGCTGAGCGTCGGACACCCGGTTGAACTGGCTGACCTTATAGTCGTCGCCGCCGACCATCACGAGCACCCGGCCATCCGGACGCATGGCGACCAGGGCCGCTTGGGTGGCGTGCAGATAGCCGCCGTGACGCTTCAGCGCCTGGCTGATAATCCGCTCGGCCTGGGCCTGCAGCACCGAGTCCAGCGTTGTCGGCACCAGCACCTCGCCATAGGCGCTCTCGAACGCCCGGCGGGCCTGGGGCGACACCCAGTCGGCGAAATAGGTGCCGACCGGCAGCTTCTCGCGGCCCTGGCGAACTCGGACATTGCGCGCCGCGCGAGCCTGCTGCGGCGTGATGGTCCCAACCTCGACCATGGTGGCCAAAACGATCCGCGCCCGTTCGCGGGCGGCGGGCAGGTCCTCGGTGGGGGCGAGCCGTGAGGGAGCCTTGACCATGCCGGCCAGCATGGCGGCCTCGCCGATGCTCAGGGTCTCGGGCGTCTTGTCGAAATAGTGCTTGGCCGCCGCACGCAGACCGAACACCCCATCGCCGAAATAGACCGTCGACAGATAGCGCGAGAGAATTTCGTCCTTGGAAAGCCGCGCCTCCAGATAGAGTGCGATCAAGGCCTCTTGGGCCTTGCGGCGCAGGCTGCGCTGACTGCTCAGAAAGGCGTTCTTGGCGAGCTGCTGAGTGATTGTCGAACCACCCTGCTGGACCTCGCCCTCACCGACATTGCGCTGGAGCGCACGCGCGATGGCGCGGAAGTCGATGCCGATGTGGCTGTAGAAGCGCCGGTCCTCGATGGCGACGAACGCGCCAGGCACGTGCTTGGGCAGCTTGGTCACATCGACCGGCTGTTCCTTGTAGGAGCCGCGCCGGGCGAAGGGTTTGCCGTCGGCGGTGACCAGGATCAGGGTCGGATTTGGCAGAGGCTCAAGCGCTCGCCCCAGCGGCAGCGACCAGACCATGAAGACGACCAAGGCCACGGCCAACAGCACCGCGCCGCCCGCGATCTGCCAGGGTCGGCGAAGCCAGAAAGGCCGTTTGGCGGCGGCCACGTCCTTCGGCGCGCGCACGGTCTCAGGTGCGCCGGTGGGATCGGTCATGAAATTGCGTGCTCGGACGTTGGCGGCGTGTCAGGGACCCTACCGGCCCTCATCGCACGCCGCCGCGCCGGTTTCTAGGCCCCGGCCTTCTGGGCGTAGGTCCAGGCCGATTTGGCCAGCAACGGCACGCGCTCGGCCATGGCGGCCGCTTGCGGGCTGTTGGCGGTGCCGTCGCGCACCCGCCCGACGATCCCCTGACAGATCCCGGCCAGCCGGAACATGTTGTAGGAGAAGAACCAGTCGAGATCGTGCAGGCCGGTCCGGCCCGTCAGGCGGCAGTATTCGGCGACATATTCGTCGATGCTCGGAATGCCGTGCGCCTTCAGATCAGGGATCTGCGACACCCCGCCGTTCACCCAGTTCATCAGCAGGTAAGTGAAGTCGGCCAGCGGCTCGCCCAGGGTCGACAGTTCCCAGTCGAGCACGGCGATGACGCGCGGCTCGGTCGGATGCAGCACCATGTTGTCGAGGCGATAGTCGCCGTGAACGACCGAGGTCCGCTCCTGAGCCGGCAGGCTCTTGGGCAGGAACTCGATCAGGCGCTCCATCTCTTCCAGGTGGGTCGTTTCCGACGCCTTATATTGCTTGGTCCAGCGGTCGACTTGCCGGCCCATATAGTTGCCGGGCTTGCCGTAATCACCCAGGCCGATGGCCTCGTGGTCGGTGTTGTGCAGGTCGGCCAGGGTCTTGAGCTTGGCCATGAAGATGGCGTGACGCTCTGCCGGTTCATACTGCGGCAGTTGCTGGTCCCAGAGGATGCGGCCCTCGACCATGTCCATGACGTAGAACATCGTGCCGATGACGCTGTCGTCGGTGCAAAGCCCATAGGAGCGCGCCACCGGGAAGCCGGTGGGATACAGGGCCGAGATCACCTTGTACTCCCGATCGACCGCGTGGGCCGAAGGCAGCAGCTTGCCCGGCGGCTTGCGGCGCAGCACGTACTTCTTGGTCGGGGTGACGAGTTGGTAGGTCGGGTTCGACTGGCCGCCCTTGAACTGGCGCACTTCCAGCGGGCCGGCATAACCCTCGACGTTGGCCTCCATCCAGGCCGCTAGCGCGGCCTCGTCGAAACGATGGCTCTCAGCGACTTCCTTGGTGCCGCTGTTCAGCTGCTCGCGCTGTTGCTCCGCGGTGTCGACCATGGCGCTCCCCTTCAATCTCGTACGCTTGTTTGAACCACCATACCGAGACGCCCGCCTAAGGAGCAAGGCGTCAGGCGCCCTCCAAACCGAAACTTCGAAAATACCTGACGCCGGAACACCGGCGCAGTCCGGGAAATCTAGCGCGCGCCCAGGGCCCGCCAACCAATGTCCGTGCGATGGAAGCCGCCCGGCCAGTCGATTTTCGCGATCGCTGCATAGGCCTTGTCGCGGGCTTCCTTCAGGGTCCCCCCACGTGCGCAGACGTTGAGGACGCGACCACCCGCCGCACGCAGCGTCCCGTCGTCATCCCGCGAAGTGCCGGCGTGGAACACCACGACGCCGTCGCCAAAGTCCTGCTCGGCCCCACGGATGATCGAGCCGCTCACCGGGCTTTCCGGATAGCCGTCGGCCGCCAGCACCACACAGATCGCGGCCTCGTCACGCCAGACCGGCGCCGGCGCCTGGGCCAACGTTCCATGTGCGCAGGCCAATAGGTACGGCACGAGGTCGCTTTCGAGCCGCAGCATCAGCACCTGACACTCAGGATCGCCGAAGCGGACGTTGAATTCGACCAGCTTGGGGCCGTCCTTGGTCGCCATCAGCTCGACGAAGAGCACGCCCTTATAGGGCGAACCCTCCGCAGCGATGCCGGCGAAGGCCGGTTCGGCCAGTCGCAGACGGGTCTGCTCGACCAGTTCCGGCGTGAACACCGGGGCTGGCGAATAGGTGCCCATGCCGCCGGTGTTGGGACCGATCTCACCGTCATATGCGCGCTTATGGTCCTGGGCCGAGCCGAAGACGATCGAGTCCTTGCCGTCGCAGAGCGCGAACAGCGAGCCGATCTCACCCTCCAGGAACTCCTCGATCACCACCCGCGCGCCGGCCGCGCCGAACCGGCCGCCCAGGGCGTCGTCAATGGCCGCTTCGGCTTCGGCCCGATCCTGGGCGATGACCACGCCCTTGCCGGCCGCCAGGCCGTCGGCCTTAATCACATAGGGCGGCTGGAAGCCGGCCAGCGCGGCCTTGGCTTCGTCGGCGCTCTCGCAGACCTTGTAAGCCGAGGTCGGCAGACCATGCCGATCGCTGAACGCCTTGGTGAAGGCCTTCGAAGACTCCAGTTGTCCGGCCGCGGCGACGGGCCCGAAGCAGGGAATGGCCGCTGCGTTCAGCGCATCGGCGAGACCCGCCTCGACCGACAGCTCAGGGCCGATAACCACGAGATCGGCCGCGATCTCCTGGGCCAGCGCCACCAGCGCCGGAACGTCCGTGACCTTGAGAGCCCGAAGCTCGCCCAGCGAGGCCATGCCTGGATTTCCAGGCGCCATCACCAGGCGCTTCAACAGCGGCGAGGCCGCGATCTTCCAGGCCAGCGCATGCTCGCGCCCGCCCGAGCCGACGAGAAGAATGTTCATGGCCCCGCCTTTCGCGCGGGCGGGCGCGGCGGTCAAGAAGCGGTGCTGGCCTGAGCGCGCATATCAACCATCAAAGGTCAGTGCCCCCAGAACTGCCAGCCCAGGTCGGCCATTGCGACCGCGGCCTTCAAGACCGGCATGGCGGGGAGCAGGACAAGGTCGGCCTCGGTAATCCGCCAGACCACCGCGCCGCCGACGAAGAACAGGCCAAGCACGACCGCCGCCGTTCCCAGCCCGACACTCATCGTCCATCGGTCGTCGCGCGGCGGCATGCCAACTTCCCCCGAGGCCCAGCCTCAGCTCCAGATACGGAAGTGCTTGGAGAGCTTCAACCCCTGGCGCTGATAGTGGGAACCCTGGTCGCCATAGAGCCGCGACGGTTTGGCGGTGAGCGGCTCGTAGACCAATCGCGCGACGGTCTGGCCGTCCTCCAGCAGGAATGGGGTCTCGTGACTGCGCACTTCGAGCACGCCGCGCGATCCCACGCCCCCCGCCTCTTCGGTGCCAAAACCCGGATCGAAGAAGCCGGCATAGTGCACGCGGAATTCGCCCACCGAAGGATCGATCGGCGTCATTTCGGCGGCTTCCATCACCGGGATCTCGACGGCCTCCTTGGAGGCCAGGATGTAGAATTCGCCCGGATCGAGCAGCAGTTCGCCGCGACGCGGGACCAGGGGTTCCCAGAAGTCCTTCGGATCGTGGCCGTCCACGTGGTCCATATCGACGACGCCGGCGTGACGCCGCGCGCGGAAGCCAGCGATGCCGTCGGATAGATCGACGCCGACGCTGCGGATCGACAGTTTCGGTGGGTCGCCGCGCTTGAGACGAAGCTGGTTCAGGCGGGTGTTGGTCCGCACCAGGATCGAGAAGGTCTGAGGCGCGATCTCAATGTAGGTCGGCCCGACATAGCCCTCGGAGACGTCGTCGAAAGCTACGGAATTGTTGGTGAGCAACCGCACGAAGACATCTACCCGCCCGGTCGAGCTCTTCGGGTTAGCCCGCGCCGAGATGCCCTTGGGCAGCGCCAGGGCCTCCTGCAGTTCGGCGATATAGACGCAGCCACGCTCCAGAACCGCGCCCTTGGTGAGGTCGAGCTCGTGCATCGCCACGTCTTCCAGGCGCTGCGGCACGGTGCGGCCAAGCCCAGGCAGGAACGAGGCCCGCACCCGCCAGGCGCGCGCGCCCAGCCGCAGGTCGAGGCTCGCCGGTTGGACCTGATCAAGATCAAAAGGCTTGGCGGACGTGATGGCGCCGGACGCGATCAGGTCATCAATGGATTGGCAGGGCAGAATGCCGGAGGAACTGCTGGACGGGGCGTCGATCATCGCCGCGACACTCGCCGTCCCTCGCGCATCTGGCAAGGCTTAGCCGCCGGGCAGCTGCAAGCTGCGTCAGATTTTCCACTGTGGCGGCGGCCCGAGCTGGGGTTTAGAAGGCGCTGCTTCTGTTGGAAGGATAGGAACATGGCCGAAGACCCGCGCGATTGGCAGCAGGAAACCAAGCTGGTGCGCGGCGGTATGGCCCGCTCGCCGTACGGCGAGATTTCCGAAGCCCTATATCTGACCCAGAGCTTCTCGTACGACACCGCCGGCGCGGCCGATAAACGGTTCTCCGGCGAGGATCCGGGCTTCATCTACCAACGCTTCGGCAACCCGACGACGCAGATGTTCGAGGACCGCCTCGCCCTGCTGGAGGGCGCCGAGGCCTGCCGCGCCACCGCCTCTGGGATGGCCGCCGTGCATGTGGCCCTGCAAGGCCTGGTCCGGGCCGGCGACCACATCGTGGCCGGACGCGCCCTCTTCGGTTCGTGCCGCTGGATCCTGTCGGAGTGGATGCCCCGCTTTGGGGTCGACATCACCTATGTCGACGCCACCGACCTGGACGCGTGGAAGAATGCCGTGCGGCCCAACACCAAGGCCTTCCTGGTCGAGACCCCGGCTAATCCGCTGCTCGAAATAACCGATGTCGCCGCCGTGGCGAAGATCGCCCATGAGGCTGGCGCAAAGCTGGTGGTCGACAATGTCTTCGCGACGCCGATCTTCCAGAAGCCCCTGGCGCTGGGCGCCGACATCGTCGTCTATTCGGCGACCAAGCATATCGACGGTCAGGGGCGCGTGCTGGGCGGCGCGATCCTGGGCGCCGAGCCGCTGATGACGGAGTCCTACAAGGACATCCTGCGCCACACCGGCCCGGCCCTGTCGCCGTTCAACGCCTGGGTCCTGCTGAAGGGCCTGGAGACCATGGAGCTGCGGGTCACGCGGCAGACCGAGAACGCCGCCAAGATCGCTGACGTGATCGGCGCGCACGCCAAGGCCAAGACCGTGCTCTACCCGGCCCGCGCCGACCACCCGCAGGCCGAGATCGTCGCCAAGCAGATGAGCGGCGGCGGCACGGTCGTGGCTTTCGACCTCGGCAGCCGCGAGGCCGCCTGGCGGTTCCTCGACGCGCTCGACATCGTCGATATTTCCAACAACCTCGGCGACGCCAAGTCGATGGCGACCCATCCGTCGACCACAACCCACCGCTCCATGCCCGAAGAGCAGCGGCTGGAAATCGGCCTGACCGAAGGTTGGGTGCGGATGAGCGTCGGCCTGGAGAGCGTGATCGACCTCACCCGGGACGTCAGCCGGGCCCTCGACGGCGCCTGATCGGCTCCCATCCCAGCACAAACTCAGCAAGCGCCCTGTCTAGGGCAGAGCGCTTGCCGCCTTGTCTGAATAATCATGCGCTCGGCTGGGTTGCCGAGCGCGGCGCTGACTATCGGCTGACCCGCGTATTGACGCCGTCGGACGTCACTCGGACCCGATCACCGACCCGGAAGTCGTTGACTCCGCCGGGTTGAACCACGGCCACGTTATTGCCGTTGTCCAGCTTGACGGTCAGTTCGAGGCCGGGCGTGTTCTGCGATCCCTGAATGGCGCTGCCGAGCGCGCCGCCGGCCACCGCACCGGCCACCGCGCCAGCCGCGTTAGCGGCCGTGCCGCCCCCGATCTGACTGCCGGCCAAGCCGCCAAGAACCGCACCGGTTCCAGTGCCGACCATGGTGCTGTCGGGGCGGATGTTCACCGGGCGAATACTGAGGATCGACCCGAATTCCACCGACTGCGCCCGCATCGCCTCACCGCGGCCGTAAGAATTGGCGGTCGGCGTCGCTGTACAGCCGGCAATGAGAAGTCCCGACACCAGAGCAGGGATCAAGAAAATGCGACGATCGTTAAGATTCATATTGGCTCTCCAAGAGCTCCGCGACCCTATCGCCGCGCAACATTTTCCCCGACCGACTGAAATGGCTACACCACACTCATAGGTCGTCAAGGGTCGAATTTCGATCAATGCCTGTCGCTTACAGGCCGTGTCTCAACATGACAGTCGCCTGGTAAACTCTGCCTGAGCGCCAAAAACCAAATATAGATCAGCGCTTTCCGGGTACGAACCACAGGTTTCACCTGACGGGGGCGCATTGCCGACTGGCGGGGGTCTACCGATCGTCGACTCGTCGACACGTCTTCCCTTCGCCGCTGGTTGCGATCATGCTCGCCCATGCGGCGAGTAGTCGCCAAAAACAAGCCAGGGATGGGAGACGCCAATGGCAGCTTTCAGGTTCACATCCGACGAGACGGCGGCTGAACCCGTATGGGTTCGTGCGCTGCTTGGCGGCGTCCTGCTCCTCGGCGGGATTTTCGTGTTGGCCGACATCATGCTGGTCAAGACCGTCAGCGCCTTGGTCATAGGCGGCGCGGCCGTCGTCGCCGGCGGGTTCGAGCTCATCCACGCCTTCTGGACCAAGGGCTGGGCCAGCGCGACGCCGCGCATCCTGCTCGGTTTCCTCTATGTGGTGTTCGGCGTCGTCCTGCTCACCCAGCCAGCCTTCCGGGGCGTGTTCCTGACCTACGCCCTTGGTTTCGCCCTGGTGCTGTCCGGACTGGTTCGCTTGCCGGTCGGCTTCCGACTGCGCACCTCGATCGGGCGCCTGCTGATCATGCTGTCCGGCGTGTTCGGAATCGTCGCGGGTCTGATCATACTGAGTGGCTGGCCGATCTCAGGCATCCAGGTGATCGGCGCCCTGCTGGCGATCGACCTGATCTCCCAGGGCATCGGCTGGCTGGTGGTCGCCTGGTGGCGCGGCCCGGGCTTGTCATCCGCCCTCTAGAGCGGCGAGTTGGCGGGGCGACTCGGCAACTCCGTAGCTTTACTTAGGGGACGCTCCGGAATTTTGGGCCCGCAGCCTAGGGTCTAGCTTCGAGATCAGCCGATGGAGGGCGTGATCTTGATGCACATGGTCAATGAGTTCCGCGCCGCGCCTCGCGAACTGAGCCAGCCCACCGACCTGATGGGCGCGATCGGCGTTCGTATGGCCTTTGCCAAGGACGAGGAGATCTACGGCCAAGGCGAGGCGACCGATTTCGTCTATCGCCTCGTGCACGGCACGGTCCGCACCTCGCATTTCATGGCCGACGGCCGCCGTCCGATTGGCGACTTCTATTATGACGGCGAGCTCTTTGGTCTGGAGACCCGCTCCCAGCACGGCCTCACCGCCGAGGCGTTGAGCGACTGCATCGTCCTGGTCGCCAGCCGCAAAGCGCTCATCGCGGCCGGCGGGGACGAAGAACTTCGACAACTCATCTGGAAGGCGACCGTGCGCGACCTTGATCGCGCGCGCGAACATCTGAGCCTGCTCGTCCGCAAGAGCGCGTCGGAACGGGTCGCCAGCTTTCTGATGGGTCTGGCCGATCGGTGCTGTGACGAGGTCGTTGAATTGGCCATGGGCCGCCAGGACATGGCTGACTATCTTGGCCTGACCATTGAGACGGTGTCGCGGATGATCACTCAGTTGCAGTCGGCGAAGGTCGTGGAGTTCAAGTCCTGTCGGCAGTTCCGCATCACCGACCGGGACGCTCTGCTGGACATGGCGGCCGGCTAAGCCCCAGCCTCGCCCGGCGAACTTCGCGGGCCGACTGCATCACAAAACAAGCTCGCGCGGTTCGGCGGACCGGGTGCTGAGCACCGCGCTCACGCCTCGCGCGCCTAAGCCTCACGTGCGTCAGGCCTGTCCAACGGGTCCTCGATCAGGATGCGTGAGGCGTCGCCCATCGGGTCGTCGTACTGGCCGCTACGCAGCGTCCACCAGAATGCGCCCAGCCCCACCAGCGCGATCATCACCGACAGCGGCGCGAGAAGCATGAAGATGCTCATGAGGTTTTTCCTCGCCCGGTCCGCAGGGCGTTCAAGGTGACCGCCAGCGACGATCCGGACATGGCGAGCGCCGCGACGAAGGGGTTGATGAACCCGAACATGGCCGCGGGCGCGGCGATGAGATTGTAGAGCGCGGCGAAAGCGAAGTTCTCCAACGCCCTGCGGCGCGCCGAACGCGCCACATCGAGCGCGGCGACCACCGCGCCAAGCCCCTCGCCCGAAAACACCAGATCGGCGGCGTTCTGGCTGGCGTCGAGCGCCGAGCCGGGCGCCATGGCGGCATGGGCGTTGGCGAGCGCCGGAGCGTCGTTGAGGCCGTCCCCGACCATCAGCACACGGCGTCCGTCGCGGCCGCGCGCGGCGATCGCCTCGGACTTCTCGGCCGGCGTGAGGCCGGCGCGCCAGGTTTCAATGCCGAGCGCGGCCGCGACCTTGGCCACCGGCGCGGCGAGATCGCCGGAGAGTATCTCGACGGTCAGGCCTCTCTGGCGCAAGGCCGCGATGGTTTCGGCTGCGTCGGGGCGGATAGCATCGGCGAAGGCGAAGCGAATTTTGGTGTCGTCATCGAAGCCGAACCATAGTTCGGTTTCGCTGGGGGCCGCGCCTGGCACGCCCACGAAGCCGGCGCGGCCAAGCCGGGCGCGGCGCCCCGCGATCCAGCCTTCGACGCCTTGGCCAGGTGTTTCAGTCACATCTTCGGCCAGGGAGGAAACCCCAGCCTGGGCCGACAACGCCCTGGCGAGGGGGTGAGCCGACGCTCGCGCCAACGGCGCGGCCATCGCGATGGCCGCGGGGATCGGATCGAGCAAACGCGGACGCCCCTCGGTCAGGACGCCGGTCTTGTCGAAAACCACGTGATCGACCTCGGCCAACCGCTCGAGCGCCGCCCCGGACTTGACCAGCACGCCGCGTCGGAACAGCCGTGCTGAGGCGGTGATCTGCACCGCCGGTACGGCCAGGCCGAGCGCGCAGGGGCAGGTGATGATCAGGACAGCGACCGCCCGCAACAGGGCCTCACGCGGGCCAAGCCCCAAGGCCCAACCACCCAGGAAGGTGATCGCCGCGGCGCTATGCACCACCGGCACGTAGAGGGCCGCAGCCTTGTCGGCCAGACGCACATAGAGCGAGCGCGACTGCGCCCCGGCCTCGACCAGCCGCGCGATGGCGGCGACGGCCGAGTCCTCCGACCGCGCGGTCGCGCGCAGGCGCAGCGTTCCGGTGAGATTCAGCGCGCCGGCGCGACAGATGTCGTTTAGCCCGGCGCGAACCGGCGCTGTCTCGCCAGTCAGCAGGGCGTTGTCGAGCTCCGACACGCCGCCCTCGATCACGCCATCCACTGGGATACGCTCGCCGGGCCGCACCAGCAAAAGGTCTCCTGCGCGGACGTCGTCCAGAGGCGTGCGATGCTCCACGCCTCCCTCGCCCACCACCACCGCGGCAGGCGCCTGCATCGCCAGCAGGTCGGAGGCGGCGCTGCGGGCGTTGGCGCGCAGTCGATGGTCCAGCCACCGACCGATCAGCAGCAGGAAAAGAAGCGAAACGGCGGCGTCGAAATAGGTGTCCGCGCCGCCGAGGACGGTTTCCACGAAACTGATGAGCAGGGTCAGGATCACGCCGATGGAGATCGGCACGTCCATGTTCGCCCGACCCTTGCGAAGCGATCGCCAGGCCGAGGTGAAGAACGGCATGCCCGCGTAGATCGCGCAGGGAGCGGCGATCGCCGCGCTCATCCACTGCATCAAGGTCCGGGTCGCCGGCCCCAGTTCCTGGCCAAACAGCCCGGCCCAGATCGGCACCGAAAACATCATCGCATTGCCGGCGCCGAAGGCGGCCACGCCCAGCGCCATGCTCAGGCGCCGCCCCTCGGCGTCATGGGCGGCGAGCGCCTTGGCCGGATCGAACGGCGTGGCCGGGTAGCCGAGGCCGTCGAGCCGTTCCAGCACCGCGCCGGCGTCGTCGCGGCCGCGCTCAAAGGCGACGGAGAGCTTGCCAGTCGTCAGGTTCAGCCGCGCCGAGGACACGCTCGGCATGGCGGTGATCTCGCGCTCGATCTTCGAAAGGCACGCCGCGCAGCGCGCGCCCTTGACCAGCAAGTCTATCGACGGCCGCCCATCCTCCCCGTCCCGCATGAACGCCGAGAAGTCCTGGTGTTCCAGCACATGTGAAGTCATGGCCATGTCAGTCGGCGCTCCCCTTCAAAGAGCTCCGAACCGGCGCCTTGGGCGGCGAAGTGCAGATCCCAGGCCCCCGAGCCGGGGCCGGCCTTGGCGACATAGCGGCCGGCGGAGACTTCGGAGAACTTCAGGCCAATCTGGCCCGCCTGGGTGGCGGGACGCCGCAACACGCCCTCGACCTTCAGGCCCGTGAGGAGCTTGCCAGCGCGGTCGCGCAAAGCGACCTCCACGCCCTCCGCCGCGTTCGTCGCCGTCGCGCTCCAGCCCAGTTCGGCTTGGGCGCGACGCTGGGCGACGGTGCGGTTAAAGCCTATCCCGTCCTCGTACGGCGTCTCGGACACCTGTCCCGGGAAGGTGCGGTAGGCCGCGACCAGGAAGTAGGCGTTCACGGCGATGATCACCCCGAAGAAGGCGATGACCGCGAAGAGGACGTGGCGCCCACTGATGCGGAAGCCGGGCTCGTTCGGAGACGTCATTGGCTGTTCGCAGCTCCAGACAGGAAGGTGGTGACCGTCCGCATTTCCTCGCGCGACGACCGCACAACGAAGGTCGCCGGCAGGTTCGGCGCGCTCAGCGCCTCGGGCGGCAAGGTGACGAACACACGAACGGCGCGGACTTCGTTGGCCGGAACCTCGACCGTGATGGTCTTTGCGGTCACTACCGATCCCGGCGTCTTCAGCACCGCGGCGGGCTGCCCCTCCAAGGCGATCGTCATCTGCTCGGGCTGGAAGCTGCGGTTGGCGACCTTCAAGGTGTAGCCGTTGCGAACAGCGCCATCGTGCAGACGCACGAACACCGGATTTCGGTCCCGCAGCACGTGCAGGTCCAGCGTCGTGCGTGTCGCCAAACCCCAGATCATCAGGGCAGACAGCGCCGCCAGGGCTACGGCGTAGAACACCGTCCGCGAGCGTACCAAGCGGTAGACAGCCGGCCGGCCGGCGGCGCGAGCCTCGACCGCAGCGTCGGTGTCATAGGCGATCAGGGCGGTCGGGCGATCGACCTTGATCATCACCTCGTCGCAGGCGTCGATGCAGAGGCCGCAATTGATGCACTCAAGCTGGGAGCCATCGCGGATGTCGATGCCCATCGGGCAGGCGGTGACGCACTGGTTGCAGTCGACGCAGTCGCCACGCCCGCTCCAATCGGTCCCCTTCTTGTGGGCGCCGCGCGGCTCGCCCCGGTCATGGCGATAGGTGACCTGCAGGGAATTGGCGTCGAGCATCGCGCCCTGGATGCGCGGCCAAGGGCACATGTAGACGCAGACCTGCTCGCGCATCAGTCCGGCGAAGACATAGGTCGTGAAGGTCAGCAGGGCGGCGAAGACGTAGCCGGTGATCGGCCCCTGCCCGATCCAGAAATCGTGCAGGAGACTCGGCGCGTCATGGAAATAGAAGATCCATGCGCCGCCGGTGGCGAAGGCGATCGCCAGCCAGACCGCGTGCTTGCCGATCTTCCGCCAGGCCTTGTTGAAGGACCAGGGCGCCGCGTCGAGCCGCATGCGGGCGTTGCGATCGCCTTCGAACATCCGCTCGACATAGATGAACAGGTCGGTCCAGACCGTCTGTGGGCATGAGTAACCGCACCACAGCCGGCCGAACAGTGCGGTGACCAGGAAGAGGGCCAACGCAGCGATCACCAGCAGGCCGGTGATGAAATGCACCTCCTGCGGCCAGAGCTGGATGTCGAAGAAGTAAAAGCGTCGGCCAGCGAAATCGACCAGCACCGCCTGGTCGGGAAGATTTCCCGGTCGGGACCAGCGGATCCACGGCGTCACGTAATAGATCGCCAAGGTGGCGATCAGGACCGCCCACTTGATCGCCCGCCACCGGCCATGGACCAGCTTTGGATAGATCGGCGTACGCGGCTTGTACAAACCGCCGCCCGGACCTCCGCTGGCGCGGACCCGAGCGGCGGCCGAGACAGGACCCTTGCCGGTGGGGGCCGGCTTGGAGGGCTGGGTCCGGTCTATGACGACAGTCATGGCGCTCTATTGCCCCCCGGCGTTGGCGTGGATGTAGACGGCCAGCGCCTTCAAGGTTTCGGGATCGAAGCGGTTCTTCCAGGACGGCATGACGCCGCCCTTGCCGGCCCAGATCTGCCCGCGGATATCGGCGCGCGAGGAACCGTAGAGCCACTCTTGGTCGGTCAGGTTCGGCGCGCCCTTGGTCTGGTCGCCCAGTCCGGCCGGGCCGTGGCACGAGGCGCATTGAGCCTCATAGATCGGCGCGGCGCGCGTCACCGCGGCGGCGTCGGCCTTGCGCCGCGAAAGCGCAACCACGTACTCGGTGAGGTCGCCGATTTCGGCCGCGGTCAGCATCTGGTCGCGACCAAATGCCGGCATCTGCGAGAACCGGGTGTCTGGATGATCCGAGCGGATGCCGACCTCGATGGTCCGGTGAATGTCGCTGAGCGAGCCGCCCCACAGCCACACGTCGTCGCGCAGGTTGGCGTAGCCCTTGGTCCCGACGCCGCCGGTGCCGTGGCAGGTTGCGCAGTTGTCGCCGAAGACCGACTGGCCGATCGCCTGGGCGTAGGCCTGCAGCTCGGGGTCAGCCTCGATTTCCTCGAGCGAAGCCTTCTGCAGCTTGGCCGCCTGCGCGCCGCGCAGCTCCTTCAGGCCCTGCAGCTCGCGCACCACGTCGGCGCGGTCCGATTGCCCGAGAACGCCTTTCGTGTAGCCGCTGACACCCGGCCAGGCCGGCATCAGCACCCAATACACGATGGCCACCACGATCCCGGCGTAGAATACGTACAGCCACCAGCGCGGCAGCGGATTATCCAGCTCGCGGATGCCGTCCCACTCGTGGCCCGTGGTCTCGACGCCCGTGACCTCGTCGGTCTCACGCTTCGACATCGGGAGCCTCATTGTCTTGTAGGGGAAGGCTGGCGAGGCGCTTGAACGCCGCGCCGTTACGGGGCCAAAGCGCATAGGCGACGCCGCAGGCGAAGATGGCGGAGAAGTAGATCAGCCCGCCCTGCTGGGCGAAGCGCGCCACGGTTTCGTAGGTCAAGTCGCTCATCGCCGGTTCTCCGGCGCCTCGGCCTGGTAGGTCGAGAAATCGACCAGGGTGCCGAGCATCTGGAGATAGGCCACCAGGGCGTCCATCTCGGTCAGGCGATCAGGATCGCCGTCGAAGTCGCGCTGCAGGACCTTGCCGCCATAGCGGTTCTGGAACTTGGTCGGCGCGGCGAATGGGTCGGCCTGGGTCTCAAGATCTTCCTTGGCGTTGTCGATCATGTCCTGGGTGTAGGGCACGCCCACCCGGGTCATGGCCCGGATCTTGTCCTCGATCGCCCGGTAGTCGAGCGTCTTCTTGGCCAGGAAGGCGTAGGGCGGCATGACCGATTCCGGCACCACCGAGCGGGGGTCGATCAGGTGGTCGGTGTGCCAGCCGTCGGAGTACTTGCCCCCGACGCGCGCCAGGTCAGGCCCGGTGCGTTTCGACCCCCACTGGAACGGGTGGTCGTACATGCTCTCGGCCGCCAGGCTGTAGTGACCATAGCGTTCGACCTCGTCGCGCAGCGGGCGGATCATCTGCGAGTGGCAGGTGTAGCAGCCCTCGCGGATGTAGATGTCGCGGCCTTCGAGCTCGAGCGGGGTGTAGGGCCGCACGCCCTCCACCTTCTCGATGGTGCTCTCCAGATAGAAGAGCGGCGCGATCTCAACGATGCCGCCGATCGAGACGACGATCAGGATGGCGATGACGAGCGGCAGCGAGTTGCGCTCAAGCTTGGTGTGATGTTTCCACATGGTGTGATTAAGGCCCCTACTCGGCCGCGATGAGCGCGGGCGCGGGCGCCGCCAGGCTCTGCGCGCTGGGCGCTGAGCTGGGCATGCGGACGGTGCGCCACAGGTTGTAGGACATGATCACCGCGCCGGAGAGGTACATGAGACCCCCGATGGTGCGGATGACGTTCTCGATGTGCTTGGCCGCGACGGTCTCGACGAAGGAGTTCGCGAGGAAGCCTTGGGGCGTGTATTCCCGCCACATCAGGCCTTCCATGATGCCGGAGACCCACATCGCGCAGCTGTAGAGAAGGTTCCCGAGCGTCGCGATCCAGAAGTGCCACTCGGCCAGGCGGTTGGAGTAGAGCTTCTCCTTCTTCCACAGCCACGGAACCAGGCAGTACATCGCCCCGAAGGAGATGAAGCCGACCCAGCCGAGCGCGCCGGAGTGCACGTGGCCGATGGTCCAGTCGGTGTAGTGGCTGAGCGAGTTGACCTCGCGGATAGACATCAGCGGACCTTCGAAGGTCGACATGCCGTAGAAGGCGATGGACACCGCCATCATCCGGATCACCGGGTCGGTGCGTAGCTTGTCCCAGGCGCCCGACAGCGTCATCAGGCCGTTGATCATCCCGCCCCAGGACGGCATCCACAGCATGATCGAGAAGGTCATGCCCAGGGTCTGCGCCCACTGCGGCA
>NZ_JAUXXE010000007.1 GCF_030681155.1 Phenylobacterium sp.
CGCCGCAGCTGCAGCGGCCGCCGCCGCTGCTGCTGCAGCGAAGTCCGCTGAGGCCCCGGCCGCCGCGCCGACCCCGGCTCCTGAAGCGCCCAGCGCGCCGCAGGCCGCCGCCCCTGAACCTACGCCCGCGCCTGTCGCCCCGGTGACGCCGGTCGCTCCGGCCGCCCCAGTGGTTTCGGCCCCGGCCGCGCCGCAGGCTGCTGCGCCCCAGGCTCCGCAAGCTCCTCAGGCCTCGACGCATCAAGCGCCGCGGACCGAAGGCCCGCGGCCTTCATCCGGCCAGACCCGCACCTACGAACCCTCTCGCGAACGCCGCGACGATCGCGCCTCGACGACGACCTATCGTCCCGAGCGCGCGCCCGGCCGTTTCGAGAACGCCAACTTCGGTCAGCGCGCTCCGCGCGCCGACGGTGGCGGCCAGCAACGGCCGCCGGCGCGTGAAAACGACCGCCCGCTGGGTGGTGATCGCGGTCCGCGCACCGACCGTCCGCACGGCGACCGGCCGCAGGGTGATCGTCCTCAGGGCGGCGGCGATCGTCCGCGCCCCAGCGGCGAACCTGTTCGTTATTCGGCGCTCGCGCCGCGTCCGGCGCCGGGCCGTCCCGGTGATCGTCCCGGTGGGCCCCGCCCGCCGCGCGGCGGCGCGCCGAACGCTCCGCCTGCGACGCCTGAAGTCCAGCGCGCAACCCGTTCGGCTCCCCGCCCTGGCGGTGAGACCGGTCGTCGTCCCGACGATGAAGAGGATACGCGCCGCAAGACCGCCGCTAGCGCCCCCAACAAGGCGATCAGCCGCGTCAAGGGTGCGGCCCAGCGTCGCGAAGGCCGCCTGACCATCCAAGCTGTGGCCGGTGATGATGAGGGCGCCGTCGAACGGATGCGCTCGCTCGCCTCGGTCCGCCGGGCGCGTGAACGTGAACGTGAAAAGCGCAAGGGCGGCGGCCAGGAAGCGGCCCGTGCGGCTCGCGAAGTCGTCATTCCGGACGTCATCACCGTGGCCGAACTGGCCAACCGGATGGCGACCCGCGGCGTTGAGATCATCAAGTTCCTGATGCGTCAGGGCGTGATGCTCAAGGTCAACGACGTCATCGACAACGACACCGCCGAACTGGTGGCGACCGAATTTGGCCACACCGTGCGCCGGGTTTCGGAATCCGACGTCGAGGAAGGGTTCATCGGCGAAGAGGATGTCGACGATCACCTGCTCCCGCGTCCGCCGGTCGTGGCGGTCATGGGCCACGTCGACCACGGCAAGACCTCGCTGCTGGACGCCCTGCGTTCGGCCGATGTCGCCGGTGGCGAGCGCGGCGGGATCACCCAGCACATCGGCGCCTATCAGGTGCGTCTGGAAAGTGGCCAATCGGTCACCTTCCTCGACACCCCTGGCCACGCGGCCTTCTCGGCCATGCGGGCTCGCGGCGCTGACGTGACCGATATCGTCATCCTGGTGGTGGCCGCCGACGACGGCGTCATGCCGCAGACGATCGAAGCGATCCATCACGCCAAGGCGTCGGGCGCTCCGATCATCGTGGCGATCAACAAGATCGATAAGCCGGGCGCCAATCCGCAGAAGGTGATCAACGAGCTGCTGCAGCACGAGATCGTCGTCGAGAGCCTGGGTGGCGAAACCCAAGCGATCGAAGTCTCGGCCCTTCAGAAGCTTGGCCTGGACGACCTGATCGAAGGCATCCTGCTGCAAGCCGAAGTCATGGACCTGAAGGCCAACCCGGACCGCATCGCGGACGGTACGGTCATCGAGGCCAAGCTCGATCGCGGACGCGGCGCGGTTTCGACCGTTCTGGTCAAGCGCGGTACGCTGAAGCGTGGCGACATCGTCGTGGCCGGCTCCAACTTCGGCCGCGTGCGCGCCCTGCTCAACGAGCGCGACGAACAGCTCGACTCCGCTGGCCCCTCGGTGCCGGTGGAAATCCTCGGCCTGGACGGTACGCCCAGCCCGGGTGAGCCCTTCGCCGTCGTGGAAAACGAAGCTCGCGCCCGTGAACTGACCGAGTATCGGACCCGTGTGAAGCGCGAGAAGGCCGGTTCGCCGGTCTCGGCGGGCGTCACCATGGCCGACTTCATGGCCAAGCTTCAGGACAAGAAGATCTCGGAGCTGCCGGTCATCATCAAGGCCGACGTCCAGGGTTCCGCCGAAGCCATCGTGGGTTCGCTGGCTGCGCTGGGCACCGACGAGGTGCGCGCCCGGATCATCCTCCAAGGCGCCGGTGCGATCAGCGAGAGCGACGTCATGCTGGCCAAGGGCGCGGGTTCCCCGATCCTCGGCTTCAACGTCCGCGCCTCGAAGCAGGCTCAAGCTCTGGCTGAACGCGAAGGCGTGGAAATCCGCTACTACGCGATCATCTACGACCTGATCGACGACATCAAAGGCGTGCTCTCGGGCATGCTGGCGCCGGAACAACGCGAAACCTTCCTGGGTAACGCGCGCGTCCTGCAGGTGTTCGACATCACCAAGGTCGGCCGGGTCGCCGGTTGCCGGGTCACCGACGGCGTGGTTCGCCGCGGCGCTCGCGTCCGGATCATCCGCGACGATATCGTGGTGTTGGAACTGGGCACCCTCAAGACCCTCAAGCGCTTCAAGGACGAGGTGGTCGAAGTCACCGCCGGCCAGGAGTGCGGGATGTTCTTCGAAGGCTTCCAGGACATCAAGGAAGGCGACGTCATCGAGTGCTTCAGCCTCGAAGAGGTCAAGCGCAGCCTCTAAGGCTCGCTACTCTCCAGATCGAAACAGCCCTCCGGGAGACCGGGGGGCTTTTTCTTTTTCGGAGCCAAATCGAGGCTCGGTCATTTGGGTCTGGAGCTTAGTCGGAGGTGGTCCATGCGTGTCCTGATCGTTGCACTTTTCGTTATGAGCCTGGCGGCCTGCGCCGCGGGTCCTCGAGGCAATTCGGCGGTCCCTGCCCCGGCCAAGAGCGTGGATCTGCAACGTTATAAGGGCCTCTGGTACGAGTTCGCCCGCTACGAGAACCGCTTCGAAGAGGGATGCGAGGGGGTGACGGCCGAGTACACGCCGCAGCCGGATGGTGTGATCGCGGTCAAGAACAGTTGCCGCGAGGCCACCGTGGACGGCCCGCTGAAGGTGTCGAACGGCAAGGCCAAGCCGGCTGGCGATCCCAAGGGCGCCAAACTTAAGGTGTCGTTTTTCGGCCCCGCTCTCATGACCAACTACTGGGTGCTCGATCACGGCGACGACTACGACTGGTCGATCGTGGGCGAGGGCTCTGGGCGCTATCTCTGGATCCTGACCCGCGAGCCCCGGCCCTCGGCCGAACGGCGCGTTGAACTGATCGCGCGCGCCAAGAGCCTGGGATACGACACAGACATGCTTCGCTACACGGAACAGCCTGCCCGATGAGATACCTGATCCTGGCCCTGGCCGCCCTGACCCTGTCGGCCTGCGCCACGGCGCAGCGCTACGACGCCGCCAACGACGTCCACGCCTTGTTGATCTCGATCCGCGACAACGACCAGGCGACGTTCGACGCCCATGTCGATCGCCCGGCCCTGAAGCGCCAGATCGAAAGCCGGCTGATGGCCGAGACGACCAAGGCCAGCTCGAACGACGGCTTGGCGGCGCTGTCGGCGATCCTCGCCCCGGCGCTGGCCGACATCGCCGGCGAGGCTCTGGTTCAGCCGCGCGTCTTCCGCTCGGTAGCGCAGTACTATGGCTATGACCCGGCCAGCCCCATTCCTGGCCCGCTGATCATCGGCGGCCAGTTGAAGGCGATCGGCGAGGGCCAGGTCTGCGCCACGCGCAAGAAGGACGGCCCCTGCCTGCTGGTCTTCACCGAGAGCGGCGGCACCTGGCGGCTGTCGGGCTTCGACGGTGATCTTTCCATGCTGCGCACAAAGCGCTGATCGGCCTAAGCTCCATCCCTACGACTTCCGGGGAGGGAGCGATGGGCTACGAAGCTGCACTTTCTGAGTATGACGAAGCCGCGTTCAGCCATGGCGGCCGGACTCGGAAGGTGTTCAAGCGTGGCTCGGGTCCCGCCGTCATCGTCATCCACGAGATGCCCGGCCTGCACCCGCTGGTCGTCCGGTTCGCCGATCGCGTGGCGGCCAGCGGCATGACCGCCTATTGCCCAAGCCTTTTCGGCGAGCCCGGCCGTCCGGTGTCCACAGGCTACGCCCTCCGCGAGATGATCGCCGGCATCTGTATCCGCCGGGAGTTCAATGTCTGGGCCAGCGACAAATCGAGCCCCATCGTTGACTGGCTGAAGGCCCTGGCTCGCCAAGCCCACGCCGATTGCGGCGGCCATGGCGTCGGCGCTGTGGGCATGTGCTTCACCGGCGGGTTCGCCCTGGCCATGATGACCGAACCGTCCGTTGTGGCTCCGGTTCTTTCCCAACCTTCCTTGCCGCTCGTCGGCAAGAACCAAAAGCGCGCCGCCGGCATCGGTGTATCGGCCAAGGAGATCGCCTGTGTCCGCCAGCGGTTCGCGGACGAGGACCTGTCGATGATCGGCCTGCGGTTCAAGAGCGACGACTTCGTCCCGGACGCCCGCTTCGAGACCTATCGGCGCGAGTTCGGCGAACGGTTCGAGGCGATCGAACTGGAGGATGCCGACGCCGCGCCGGCGCCGATGAAGCCCCACTCGGTGCTGACCCTGCACCTCAAGGAGGACGGCCCCACCAAGGCCGCCGAGCAACGGGTTCTGGCCTTCTTCCGTGAGCGGACGGGGGCCTGAGCGGGGTGGACTTTTCCAGGTCACGCGCCTAGAAGCCCGCGCTTCTCCTGAGCTGCCGCGTCCGAGCCGCGGGCCAGGTCCTATGAAGGCCAAGTCCATGAAACGTACTCCCCCCAAGGCCAAGAAGGCCCCAACGGGCCCATCGCAACGCCAGCTTCGCGCAGGCGAACTGATGCGCCACGCCCTGGTCGAGATCCTCCGTGAGGAAGACTTCACCGACGAGGCCCTGGCCGGCGTCTCGGTGACGATCACCGAGGTCCGGATGAGCCCCGACCTGCGCCACGCCATGTGCTTCATCGAGCCCCTGGGCGGAAAAAACGCCGAGGCCGTGGTCAAGGCCCTGACTCTGCACACCAAGTTCCTGCGCGGCCGGCTAGGCCGGTCAATCGACATGAAGTTCACGCCGGAACTGAAGTTCATGCACGACGAGAGCTTCAACGAGGCGACGCGGATCGGCGCCCTGTTCGACAATCCCAAGGTGCGACAGGACCTGACGCCGGACACTCCGTCCGACTCCTGGAAGGACGAGGACTAATGGCGCGGCGCCGGAAGGGCGACGCGATCTCGGGCTGGGTCTGTCTCGACAAGCCCTACGATCTTGGATCCACCCATGCGGTCAGCCGTGTGCGCCGATTGTTCAACGCCCAGAAGGCCGGCCATGCCGGCACGCTGGATCCGCTGGCCACGGGCATCCTGCCGATCGCGCTGGGCGAGGGGACCAAGACGGTCTCGTTCCTGGTGGACGCCGACAAGGCCTATCGCTTCACCATCGAGTGGGGCCGCACCACAGCCAGCTTCGACCGCGAAGGCGTGACGACGGCGACCTCCGACGTGCGACCTAGCGTCGCCGAGGTCGAGGCGGTGCTGCCGGAGTTCGTCGGCGAGATTCAACAGATCCCGCCGATATTCTCGGCCATCAAGGTCGATGGCGAGCGCGCCTACGATCTGGCCCGCGCCGGCGAGACGGTTGAGCTCAAACCCCGCGCGGTGACCATTCATGCCGCGCGTGTGGTGTCGGCCCCGGACGCCGATCATGTCGAGATCGAGGTCGAATGCGGCAAGGGCACCTATGTCCGCGCCATCGTCCGCGACCTGGCCGAACGGCTCGGCGCCTGTGGACATGTCAGTGCTTTGCGGCGGACCCGGGTCGGGCCGTTCGACGAGGCGAAGGCGATAACGCTGGAATTACTTGAGGAATTGGGCGATAAGGCCCGCTGCTTGGAGGCGCTGCTTCCGGTCGAGACCGCCCTGGACGACATCCCGGAGTTGGCCGTGACCACCGAAGATGCCTTCAAGTTGAAGCAGGGACGGCCGATCGTTCTCGTTCCCCGACAGGTGGAAGCGCTAAAGGCCCGGCTAACCCCCGGGACTCGAACCGTTTCAGCCATGGTGGACGGGATCGTGGTGGCGCTCTGCGAGATGCGTGCGGGCAAGCTCGAGCCTTCACGGGTCTTTCATCTGGAAAAGAGCGGAGACTGACCGATGTCGATTACTCTCGAGCGCAAAGCTGAGCTCATCAAGACCCACGGCCGTTCGGCCGGCGACACCGGAAGCGCTGAAGTGCAGGTGGCGATCTATTCTGAGCGGATCACTAACCTCACCGAGCACTTCAAGACCCACAAGAAAGACAACCACTCGCGTCGTGGCCTGCTGAAGCTGGTCTCCGCGCGTCGTTCGTTGCTCGATCACCTGAAGAAGTCCGATGAGGGCCGTTATCAGGCTCTGATCGAAAAGCTGGGTCTGCGCCGCTAGGACCGAAAGGTCAGCCCCCGGGAAACCGGGGGCTTTGCGTATCAGGCCTACACTACAGCGCCGCTCGCTCCGTAACAGGCCGGAGCGGCCAAGCGGCGATCCGGGCGACCCATGTCGGGCCGCTCGCTACACGCCGAGGGTTCCAAAGAAATCCTCACCCCCCGCCTGTTTGTCTGGAGAGGATTTCGGAAGTCCGACGCCCTGTCCGCCCCCGTTGGGAATACGCCCGCGGGATAGAAAGAAGCAAAATGTTCGAAATTAAACGCAAGACCATCGAGTGGGGCGGCAAGACGCTGACCCTCGAAACCGGCCGCATGGCCCGTCAGGCTGACGGCGCTGTCCTGGCCACCTACGGCGAGACCATGGTTCTCGCCACCGCCGTCTTCGCCAAGAGCGCGAAGCCGGGCCAGGACTTCTTCCCCCTGACCGTGAACTACCAGGAGAAGTTCTACGCCGCGGGTAAGATCCCCGGCTCCTTCCCCCGTCGTGAGGGCGCGCCCTCGCAAAAAGAAACCCTGACCTCGCGCCTGATCGACCGTCCGATCCGCCCGCTGTTCGTCAAGGGCTTCAAGAACGAAGTCCAAGTGGTCTGCACCGTGCTGGCCCACGACCTGGAAAACGATCCGGACATCGTGGCCCTGGTGGCGGCCTCCGCCGCCCTGGTGATCTCCGGCGCCCCGTTCATGGGCCCGATCGGCGCCGCGCGCGTTGGCTTGGTCAATGGCGAATACGTCCTGAACCCGACGTTGGATGAGATGAAGGAGTCCTCGATGGACCTCGTCGTCGCCTCGACCAACGACGCGGTGATGATGGTGGAGTCGGAAATCCAGGAGCTCAGCGAAGATGAGGTCCTGAAGGGCGTCATGTTCGCTCACGCCGGCATCCGGCCGGTGATCGACGCGATCATCGAACTGGCCGAGCACTCCGCCAAGGAGCCCTTCGAGTTCACCCCGGACGACACCGACGCCATCAAGGCCGAAGTGAAGAAGCTGATCGGCAAGGATCTGGCCTCGGCCTACAAGATCGTCGCCAAGGGCCAGCGTCACGACGCCGTCTCGGCCGCCAAGGCGAAGGCGACCGAGAAGTTCGCCAAATCCGACACGAACCCGGCCGGCATCGACGCCGCCAAGCTGGGCGGCGTGTTCAAGGAACTGGAAGCCGACGTCGTTCGTCGCAACATCCTGGACACCGGCATCCGCATCGACGGCCGCACCGTCGACAAGGTTCGCCAGATCGTCTCGGAAGTGGGCGTCCTGCCCCGCGCCCACGGTTCGGCCCTGTTCACGCGCGGCGAAACCCAGGCCCTGGTCGTGGCCACCCTGGGCACCGGCGACGACGAACAGCTGATCGACGCTCTCGAAGGCAAGTACTACGAGAAGTTCATGCTGCACTATAACTTCCCCCCCTTCTCGGTCGGGGAAACGGGCCGCATGGGCGCGCCGGGCCGTCGCGAAGTCGGCCACGGCAAGCTGGCGTGGCGGGCGATCCGTCCGATGCTGCCGAAGCAGGAAGAATTCCCCTATACGATCCGCCTGGTCTCCGAGATCTTCGAGTCCAACGGCTCGTCCTCGATGGCCTCGGTCTGCGGTTCTTCGCTGGCTCTTATGGACGCCGGCGTTCCCCTGAAGAAGCCGGTCTCCGGCATCGCCATGGGTCTGATCCTGGAATCCGACGGCTTCGCGGTTCTGTCCGACATCCTGGGTGACGAAGATCATCTGGGCGACATGGACTTCAAGGTCGCGGGCACCGAAGACGGCATCACGTCGCTGCAGATGGACATCAAGATCGCCGGTATCACCGAAGAGATCATGAAGCAGGCGCTCGCCCAGGCTAAGGACGGCCGCAAGCACATCCTCGGCGAAATGGCCAAGGCCATGGAAGCGCCGCGTCAGGAACTCGGCGAGTTCGCCCCGAAGATCGAGACCATGAAGGTCCCGGTCGACAAGATCCGTGAAGTGATCGGTTCGGGCGGCAAGGTCATCCGCGAAATCGTGGAAAAGACCGGCGCCAAGGTCGACATCGAAGACGACGGCACGATCAAGGTTTCGGCCTCCGATCAGTCGAAGATCGATGCCGCGAAGGAGTGGATCAAGTCGATCGCTTCGGAACCGGAACTGAACGCCATCTACACCGGCAAGGTCGTGAAGATCGTCGACTTCGGCGCTTTCGTGAACTTCTTCGGCGCCAAGGACGGCCTGGTCCACGTCTCGCAAATCTCCAACGAGCGCGTCGCCAAGGTCTCCGACGTCCTGACCGAGGGCCAGACCGTGAAGGTCAAGCTCCTGGGCTTCGACGATCGCGGCAAGACCCGCCTTTCGATGAAGGTCGTTGACCAGGAAACTGGCGAAGACCTGTCGGGCAAGGCTTCGGCCGAGACCGAGGAAGCCTAAGCTTCCGCACCATCTAGGTGATCTGAGAGGGCGGCCGCAGCGATGCGGCCGCCCTTTTCATTGCCCCTTGCGAGCCGCCTCGATGTCCTCCGTCGATTCCTCCTCGATGGCGGTCATCTCGTTGCGCGCGCCCTCGGTCGCGAGGATCAGTTCATCCAGCTTGGCCTGTAGCGCCATCGTATCGCGCCGGGCGTTGCGCTCGATGACCACGGCCATGACCACGGTGATCAGGGTGGCCGCGGCGTGCCAGTCGAGCGTCTCGCGCTCGAACACCATCCAGGCGACGACGAACCCAACCATGGCCAGCAGGGCGGCCGGGCGAGTGAAGAGCCGGCCAGCGGCGTCGAGCACGCGGTGCGAACGTGATGTCATGGGCGCTTAACGGCTCAGTCTGTCGCGCGTTGCAGGCCGCCGCCGAACCGCTAGGCTGGCGATCATGTGCAATGAGTTTCAGCGTCACAAATTGCTGACCGCCGCGATCGAGGAGTTCGACCGGCGCTCGCTGCCACTGTTCAAGTGGCATGACGGGCTGATCCCCAATCTTGACGCCCAGCCCTCGATCAAGATCCGTGATAGCGCGGTCATCGTGCGGCTGGTGGATGGGGCCCTCAGCGGTTCGACCGCGACCTGGGCCTGGCCCGGTCCGCGCGGGGCGCCGGTGTTCAATTTCCGCTCCGAGGGCCGAAACTTCTCCCGCAGCGACCGGGTGCTGATCCTGGCCGATGGGTTCTTCGAATACACCGCGCCTCAGTCGCCCAAGGTGAAGTTGAAGGATCGCCATCTCTTCACAATGGCGGGGGAGGATTGGTTCTGGATCGCCGGCGTGGTCAGGGATGGCTGCTTCACGATGCTCACGACGGCGCCCGGGCCTGACGTCGCGCCGTATCATGATCGCCAAGTCGTGACGCTGGGGTTGGAGGCCGGCATGGACTGGCTGGCCTTGTCGCGTCCGGAAGGCGAGCTGCTACGCTCCTCGCCGCCGGGAGCCTTGACCGTGCGGACCCTGCGCAAGGACGGGGTGGATCAGGCGGCATAGGTCGCTCAGGCGATTTCGCGGCTTCGGCTTAGCGCCTTCTGCAGCGCGAGGGTCAATTGCTCGGCCCGGAACGGTTTGCGGAGCAGGGGCCAAGCCAGCGTCGCGGCCCCATCCCCCAGCCGCTCGCCTCCGTAGCCTGTGGTCAGGACGATCGGCAGGTCCGGTGCGCGGGCCTGAGCGGCCCTGGCCAGATCGACGCCGCTCATGCCGCCGGGCATGACGATGTCGGAGATCAGCAGGTCGAAGCGGTCGCCGGCTTGGATGCGGGTTAGCGCGCTGGGGCCATCGGACACCCCCTCGACCTGGCAGCCCAGGTCAGAAAGCAGGCCCTCGGTGACTGTCCGGACCGCCGCATCATCCTCGACCAGCAACACCTTCAAGCCCGCGGCCCAGGGGCTGTCGTCGGTGTGGAAACGGTCAGGGGCTGGGACCTCCATTTCGGTGTCGGCCGCCGGGAGGTAGAGCGAGACCGTGGTGCCGAAGCCAATCGACGAGTCGATCGTCACTGCGCCGCCCACCTGGTTTACGAAGCCGTAGACCTGGGCAAGGCCGAGCCCAGTCCCCTTGCCGACGTCCTTCGTCGTGAAGAAGGGTTCGAACGCGCGCTCAAGGGTGTCGGGGGCCATGCCGCCGCCGTTGTCGGACACCGCCACCAGAACGTAGTCCCCGGCCAGTTGCGCGATCTCGCCTTGCTCCACGGTGCGCCGCTCGATGGAGATCTCAACGTCACCTCCCGCGTCAGGCACTGCGTCGGTGGCGTTGACTACAAGATTGAGCAGCGCGGCCTCAAACTGGGCCGGATCCAGCCGGCCGCAACCGACGGGACCTTCGTGACGAATGGTGAGGTTGACGGCCTCGCCCACCGCGCGGCGCATCAGCGGCTCGATCTGCTGGATCAGGGCGGTGACATCGACCACCTCCAGCTTCAGCTCTTGCCGGCGCGAGAAGGCCAGCAGTTGGCGGGTGAGCCGCTCGCCTCGCCGTCCTGCGGCCAGCGCCGCCTCGGCCAGGCGCGTGACTCGGGCGGTGTCGTCGGGACGCTTCAGGATCATGTCGAGACCGCCGATCACCACGGTCAGCAGGTTGTTGAAGTCATGGGCCACGCCGCCAGTCAGCCGCCCCACAGTTTCCAGGCGTTGAGCCTGGGCGAGGGCGGCTTCGGTCCGGGCGCGCTCGAGGAGGCTCTCTTCGAGCTCGCGCGTACGTTCGGCCACGCGTAGCTCCAGGTCGCTCCGGGCCTCGACGATCTCGGTGATGTCGCTCGAGGTGCCGAACCAGCGATGGACGCCGCCAACCTCGTTGTGGATGGCGGTGGCGCGTCCATTGACCCACCGCCAGACCCCGTCATGGCGGCGCAGGCGATATTCGATATCATAGGGCAGGCCGCCCTTGGCGGCCTGGGTCCAGGCCTGCTGCACCCCGTCGCGATCCTCGGGGTGGATGGCGTCGAGCCAGCCCTCTCCAAAGTGATGCTTGGCCGGAACACCGGTGAACGCCTCCCATTGCGGGCTGAGATAATCGCAGGCGCCATCGGGGCGGGTCGACCAGATCAGTTGGGGCAGGCTGTCGAGCAGGGCGCGGATGCGGGCCTCTCCGGCGCGGAGGGCGTTCTCCGATTGCCGCTGGGCGGTGACATCCTGGAACGTCACGGCCAAGCCGCCGGTGACCCTCATGGCGCTGGATCGGACGAAGCGTTCCTGGCCGTCGAGCAGGCGCCGCGCCTCGATATCGTCTGGACCGCCGCTTTCGAAGGCGCGCACCAGCCGCTGGACGATGGCGCGGCCGTTCTCCCCGGGGAAGATTTCGAGGATGCGGGCGCCTTTGAGGGTCTTTACGCCGGCGGGCGTCAAGCGATCGGCGGCATTGTTTGAATAGGCCCAGGTGAAGTCGATGATCGTATCGCCCTCATAGATCGGCTCGACGATTACGAAGCCGTCCAGGGACTGCTCCTGGAAGACGCGAAACCGCTCTTCGGCGGCGACGCCCCGAAGCACGGCGATGCGAATCGCCCGTGCGATGAACACGGTCGCCGTCGCCGTGGCGACGAAGGTCGCGAGCGAGGCGTATTGGGGGTCTTCAAGCCACAAGGCCCAGACCGTGAGCGCACTGGCGATCGTCGCCAGCAGACCGCCGCGCGCGCCTGCGATCAGCGTGGCGAACAATATGGCTGGATAGAAGATCATGTAGTCGGGAGGATCGGCCATCATCAGGCCGATGGCGGCGCGGAGCGCGGCGGCGGCTGCAACGGCGCAAAGGGAGGCGGCGTAGGCCAGCGTCGGGCGTTTAATCGCCGTCGCGAACCGCTGCGCCAATCGTCCCATCATGGCGCTGTCGACGCCCCCCAAGAAGTTCCAAAGATACGGAACCCCCAAAAGGCCACGACGTAAAGCGCCACGGAAAATTCACTGGGCCCGCCGTCGCCGGCAGGCCCAGCCAAGAGCTTAGCGCGGAGCCATCCGAATGGCGCCGTCGAGGCGAACGTCTTCGCCGTTGAAGTAGCCATTGGTGATCATCGTCAGGGCGAGCTGAGCATAGTCTTCGGCGTTGCCGAGGCGCTTGGGGAACGGCACCGAGGCGGCGAGGGCTTCCTTCACCTGCGGCGGGGCGCCGTTCATCAGCGGGGTATTGAAGATCCCGGGCAGGATGGTGTTCACCCGGATGCCCTCGCTGGCCAGATCTCGAGCGATCGGCAGGGTCATGCCTACAACGCCGCCCTTGGACGCCGAGTAGGCCGCCTGGCCCATCTGGCCGTCTTCGGCCGCGACCGAGGCGGTGTTGACGATCGCGCCGCGTTCGCCGTCTTCCAGCGGAGCCAGGTCCAGCATGCCCTTCGCCGACTTGGCGATGCAGCGGAAGGTGCCGACCAGGTTGATCTGGATGATGGTGTTGAAGGCGTCGAGCGGGAAGTGCTTGGTCTCGCCGGTCTGCTTGTCGCGGCCAGCGGTCTTGATGGCGTTGCCGGTGCCGGCGCAGTTGACCAGGATACGTTCCTGACCGTGGGCGGCGCGGGCCTTGGCGAAGCCGGCGTCGACATCTTCTTCAGACGTCACATTGACCTTGCAGAAGACGCCGCCCACTTCTTTAGCGACGGCTTCGCCCTTGGCTTCGTTCATGTCGAAGATGGCGACCTTGACGCCCTGGGCGGCCAGTTGGCGCACAGTGGCTTCGCCGAGGCCCGAGGCGCCGCCGGTGACGACCGCCGCAATGGAGGAATCGAGTTTCATGGACGCTTGGCTCCCGTTCACGTCTAGTAGGGTCTCGTTATCTGAGGCTTTAGCTTGATGAGCGCTAACTCAAAAGCGTCACCCCACGTCAACGGCGCGGCTTTCGACGCCAAGGATCCGCTCAACCCGTCACGCGCGCTCGTGCCCGCCGTGGCGCGTGTGAACGAGCAACGTGTGACGCGCGGATTCTGGCCGAAAATCCGCCGGGTGGCGACCAAGATCCCCTTCGCCGGCGACGCGCTTTCGATCTGGTTTTGCGCGCGCGATCCGGCGACGCCGGCGGGCGCCAAGGCGATGATGATGGCGGGCCTCGCCTATTTCGTCCTGCCCACCGACGCTGTGCCCGATTTCCTCGCCGTGGTCGGCTTCACCGACGACGCCGCCGTCATTGCGGCCCTGCTGGCAATCGTCGGCAAGAACCTGAAACCGCGCCATAAGGCCGAGGCAAGGAAGCTGTTGGATCAGTTGGCCCGCGACGCCGACTAGGCCGTATCGGCGGCTGCGGCCTTGCTGGCTTGCATCTCGCGCCAGGTGATGAACAGGGTCGAGACCACGACGATGCCTGCGCCGGCGACGATCCAGACGCTGGGGATTTCGTTGAAAAGGGTCAGGCCGACGATCACGGTGAACACCAGCCGGATGTAGTCGATGGGCGCCATGGCCGCGGCGTCTCCAATCGACATGCCCTTGATGTAGCAGCCCTGGGTGACCGTCCCCAGCACGCCCATCAGGACCAGCAGCAGCAGGTCGAAAGGCTCGGGCCAGCGCCAGGTGAAGAAGGCGCCGGGGATGCCCATGACCAGCCCCAGAGCGGCTGACCAGACCAGCAGCACCATAGGCGAGTGGTCGCGGGTCATCACCTTCATGCCGGTGATCGTCAGGGCGAACAGGAAGGACGAGGCCAGCATGGCAAGGGCCGGCCAGCCGATGGCGAACTGGCCGTTCATGCCCGGCAGCAGCATGATCAACACGCCGATGAAGCCGACGATCGCCGCGCCGATGCGCAAGGGACCGACCGTCTCGTGCAGCACCAGGGCCGCCAGCGGCACCAGCCAGAGCGTTCGCGTGAAGGACAGCGCATTGGCGTCGGCCAGCGGCATCTTCTGGAAGGCGTAGAACGACAGGATCATCCCCAGCGTCCCGGCCGCGGACCGGAAGATCAGGATGCCCGGGCGTGTCGTCGCAAAGGCCGCGCCCCGCCGCTTCATGATGAACGGCAACAGGATCACGAAGCCGGCGAGCTGGCGATAGAAGGTCTGCAGCGAGGCCGGATAGTCGTCACCCAGATACTTGATCAGGGTGGTCATGGCCGTGAAGCCGACCGCCGAGGCGACCATCCATAATGCGCCGTGCAGATTGCGGTCGAGCTTCAGCGCCGCGGGCTTTTCGTCGGTGCTCATTGGACGGGCCCGCGGCGCTCGGGGTTCAAGACTGACCGGGGATCATGTCGCCGAGGATCGTGGCGAAGGGCGAGACACTCGTCGTATCCCAGGCGTGGCGTCCGCCAACGGTGATCCCGCCGTCGACCACCAGGTGGGTCCCGGAGACAAAGGCCGCGGCGTCCGAGGCCAGATACAGCGCCGCCTGGGCGATGTCGTCGGGCAGGCCGGCCTTTGGCACCGGCTGGGCTTTGGAGGCGTTCTCCGCGACGCGGGCGGCCATCTGGTCGGCGACTTCGAGCGGCAGGCCGATGGAGGCGCCGAAGATCGAGGTGGCGATCAGGCCCGGGCAGATGGCGTTGACGCGGATCTTCTGCGGCGAGAGCTGGGCGGCGGCCACGCGGCTCATATGGATCACGCCGGCCTTGGCGGTCGAATAGGCGATAGGGCCAAATCCGGCCTGCAGGCCGGCGATGGATGCGGTGTTGATGATCGATCCGCCGCCACGCTCCAGCATCAGCGGCGCGGCGTGCTTCATGCCCAGCGCCGGACCCCGGACCAGGATGTCGAAGATCCAGCTCCAGCCCTCGGCGGTGATCTCGGTGATGGAGCTCATCCGGTCGGAGATGCCGGCGTTGTTGAACAGGATGTCGAGGCCTCCGAACTCGGTCTTGGCCTTCTTCACCGCCGCTTCGATATCGGCTTCCTTGGTGACGTCGCAGTGGGCGTAGACGACCTTGCCGGGGAAACGCTTCTCCAGCATTGCGCCCTTTTCGTCCTGAATGTCGGCGGCGACCACCTGGGCCCCCTCGGCGACAAACAGTTCGACCGTGCCCAGACCAATTCCCGAAGCCGCGCCGGTGATCATCGCCACCTTGCCGTCCAGACGCCCCACCATGTTTCGCTCCCGACCTATTTTTATGTGATCGGTGATAACTAGAGCGGCTTGGCGCTGGCGTCGAGACGGCATCTCCCCCCGCTGAGCAAGGGGAGATGCGTCTTAGTTAGTCGATAGTGACGACGACCTTGCCCATGGCCTGGCGGCTGCCGAGGTGGGCGATGGCGTCGGCGCCGCGTTCAAGCGGGAAGCGCTCGGAGACGTGCGGCTTCACCTTGCCCTGGGCGTAGAGCTCGAGCAGTTCGTCGATGCTTGCCGAGAACAGCTCGGGATTGCGCGCGGCCCAGGTGCCCCAGAACACGCCGACAATGTCGCAGCCCTTGAGCAGGGCGAGGTTCAGCGGGATCTTCGGAATGTCGCCGGCCGCGAAGCCGACCACCAGATAGCGGCCTTCCCAGGCGATGGAACGCAGGGCCGGTTCGGCATAGTCGCCTCCGATGGCGTCGTAGATCACGTTGAAGCCTTCGGCCCCGCCGGCTTCCTTGAAGAGCGCGCCCAGCGCCTTCTGGCCGTCACGGTCGAACGGGCCGCGGCCATAGACCACGCCGGCGTCGGCGCCGTGCTTGATGGCCAGGTCGACCTTCTCCTGGCTGGAGCAGGCGGCGATGACGCGCGCGCCCATGGCCTTGCCGAGTTCGACGGCCGCCAGGCCGACGCCACCGGCCGCGCCGAGCACCAGCAGGGTTTCGCCGGCCTTCAGGTGAGCCCGATCCTTCAGGGCGTGCCAGCTGGTGCCGTAGGTCAGGATGAAGGCCGCGGCGATGTCGTGGGGCATCGCATCGGGGATGTGCCACAGGCGGTTGGCCGGCAGCAGGACTTCCTCAGCCATGCCGCCCGAGCCGGTGTTGGCCAGAATGCGGTCGCCGACCTTCACATTGGTGACGCCTTCGCCGATGGCCTTGACCACACCGGACAGCTCGCCGCCGGGCGAGAACGGGCGAGGGGGCTTGGACTGGTACTTGTCCTCGATCATCAGCACGTCGGGGAAGTTCACCCCGACCGCCTTGACCGAAATCACCGCATGGCCGGGCTTGGCCTCAGGGCTCGGAATGTCCTCGACCACCAGGGTCTCGGGGCCGCCCGTCACCTTGCTGAGCACCGCTCTCATGTCCGTCTCCCGCGTCTGAAAATGATTGGCGCGGACGCTAGCGCAGGGGCCGGACCGGCGAAAGAGGCGGTTCGAACATTTGTTTGAGTTGGCGCGGCGGCCTGCGGCTGACCGGAGGATGACGAGGTTGGGGAGCGCCCATTTGGAATAAAGGCTCCGATCGCCTATATTCCTCGCCTTCCAGACAGCGAGTTTCCCTTGGGCGTCACCCTTGATCTTTCGCGCGGCCCCTCCGCGCCGACCGTCGTTAAGCCGAACCTCTCGGGCCTGACCCGCAAGGGGCTGGTCGAGGCGTTGGTGGCCGCCGAGGTGGTTCGGCCCGACAAGGCCAAGATGCGCGCCACCCAGCTCTGGCGCTGGATCCACCACTATGGCGTCACCGACTTCGCCGCGATGACCGACGTCGCCAAGGAAACCCGGGCCCTGCTGGAAGAAGCGTTCAGCCTGAACCGGCCGGAGATCGTGGAGCGGCAGGTGTCCAAGGACGGCACCCGCAAGTGGCTGATCCGGATGGCGCCGGGCATCGAGGTCGAGACCGTCTATATTCCCGATGTCGGCCGCTCGGGCGCGTTGTGCGTGTCCAGCCAGGTCGGCTGCACCCTGAACTGCACCTTCTGCCACACCGGCACCCAGGCGCTGGTCCGCAACCTGACGGCGGCCGAGATCGTCGCCCAGGTCCAGGTGGCCCGCGACGACCTGGCGGAGTGGCCCTCGCCGAAGGAAGACCGCCGGCTCTCCAACATCGTCTTCATGGGCATGGGCGAGCCGCTCTACAATCTCGACAACGTCGCCGACGCCATCGACATCATTTCCGATGGCGAAGGCATCGCGATCTCGCGCCGCCGCATCACCGTCTCCACCTCGGGCGTGGTTCCGGAGCTCACGGCTCTGGGCGAACGCACCCAGGCCATGCTGGCCATCTCGCTGCACGCCACCAATGACGAGCTGCGGGACGTACTGGTGCCGCTGAACAAGAAGTACGACATCGCCAAGCTGATGGCCGGCATCCGCGCCTATCCGGGCCTGTCGAACGCGCGCCGCGTGACCTTCGAGTATGTGATGCTGAAGGGCGTCAATGACAGCCCGGCCGAGGCCCGCGCGCTGCTCAACCTGCTCAAGGGCATTCCGGCCAAGATCAACCTGATCCCGTTCAACCCGTGGCCGGGGACAGACTACGAGTGCTCCGACTGGGGCGCGATCGAGAGCTTCGCCGCGATCCTCAACCGCGCCGGCTACGCCTCGCCGATCCGCACGCCGCGCGGTCGCGACATCCTGGCCGCCTGTGGTCAGCTCAAGTCCGAGAGCGAAAAGCTGCGGGCCAGCGCGCGACGTAAGCTGGCGGTCGAAGAGCCGGCCGCCTGAAGCCTAGCCATTGCAAAGCCACGGTCCGTCCGTGCTAACCATTCAGCCCAGTTTCTAGATTTCGCTGACGGGTCACATGCCGCCACAGCTTCAATCCCCGGAAATCCAGGCCTTCGCCACGGGTTTCCCGATCACCCTGCTGCACATCGGCATCACCGTGCTGATGCTGCTCATCGGTGCGACCATCTACGTCCTGATGACCCCGCATCGCGAGATCAGCCTGATCCGCGAGGGCAATTCGGCCGCCGCCCTGTCGCTGGGCGGGGTTCTGCTGGGTCTGGCCATTCCGCTGGCCACCTCCCTGGCGCGTTCGACCTCGATCATCGAGATCGGCCTGTGGGGCGCGGCGACCGTGGCGCTCCAACTGCTGATCTTCCGGCTGGTCGATCTTCTGCTGCACGGCTTGCCGCAACGCATCCAGGATGGCGAGATCGCCGCCGCCGCCCTGCTGGTCGGCGCCAAGCTCGCCTCGGCCCTGATCATCGCGGCCGCCGTCGGCAGTTGAGCGTGCGCTGAGATGCATTTCCCCCGGCTGCCTGACTGGCTGGTCTATCTGGCGGTGGTGCTTGCCCTGCTGATCGCCGCTGTGGGTCGCCAGGAACGCGCCGACGCCCCGCCGCCGCCGCCGCCAGTGGCCGGCGGCGAAGGTATGCCGCTGGGGCCTGCCTCGCCTTTCGATCCTCAGGTGGTTGTCGATGTGCCCGGCCAGGCGGAGCCGGGGATCGGCACCGCATTTTCCGTCGCCGACTCTGGTGTCTGGATCACCGCCCGGCATGTGGTCGACGGCTGCACTCAGGCGGCGATCGTGGTCGCTGACGGTCGCGGCGTCGAGGCCAAGGTCCATATCGATCCGCGCGGCGAGGCGGCGATCCTGACGACTGATGGCGGGGCGCCGCCCCTGCCGCTGGCGCTCGACCGACCGCTCCGCAAGGGCGACCGCGCCTTCCACCCCGGCTTCCCGCAAGGCGAGGCCGGCGAGGCCACTTCGCGTCTGCTCGGACGTGAAAACCTGGAGGTCCGTGGCCGCGGGGCTCGCACCGAGTCTGTGCTCGTCTGGGCCGAGACCGGCCGCACCGACAGCCTGAAGGGCTCGCTGGCCGGACTCTCCGGCGCGCCCGCCCTCGACAGCGCCGGTCGGGTGATCGGCGTGACAGTCGCAGAGTCGCCCCGCCGCGGCCGCATCTACACCACCGCGCCGGAGACCGTGCTGGCGGCCCTGGCCTCCACCAACGAGCATCCGTCGAGCTTCGCGGTCGGCGAACCGATCACCACCGACAACTATGGCCGCGTGGCCGATACCCTGCGCCGCGACCTGCGGGTCGCCCAGGTCATCTGCATGAAGGCCGGCCCGGAAGCCTGACCGGAAGCGCTCAGCCGGAGGCGGCGGCTTTTTCGTCTATCGGCGGCAGGCGCGCGACCATGAAGGCCAGGGCGATGCCGATCGTTCCCAGCAGGGCCGAGTAGAAGAAGAACACCACATAACCGGCGCCCAGGGCTGCGGCCGAGACGCCCGACTTTTCCATGGCGCTGGCGAAGGTCTCGGGCGGCAGGCCGTAGAACCAGGCCTTCAGCGACGAGAACATCGCGCCGGAATCGGCCGCGGCCGCCGCGCCCTCGACGATGCGGCCGGACTGCGAGGCGATCAGCTTGCCGAGCAGGGCGTAGAGCGAGGAGAACAAGGCGTACTGGGTGGCGGTGAAGCCAGGACCGGTCAGGCTGGACATGTAGGCGATCAGGCAGGTGCCCGAGAAACCGGCGGCGATGTTGTCGACCCCGATCGCGACGCTGAGCGCCCAGATCTGCGGTCCTTGGGTCGCCAGCCAGGCGAACACCAGGTTGGAGATCGGGCCGGCGAACGCGCCCACCACCAGGGCCCGGATCAAGCCGAAGCGGGCGATGGCGAAGCCGCCGAGGCCGACGCCGACCACGGACATCACCGCGCCCAGCACCTTGCGGACCTCGGCGATCTCAAGCTTCGTGAAGCCCATGTCGAGGTAGAATGGGTTCATGATGTTGAGCACGAAGTCGGACAGCCGGTAGACGCAGATCAGGGCCAGGATCAAGCCCGCGGCCTGACCGTAACGACGGAAGAAATCGGCGAGCGGCGCCCCCAGCGCAACGCTGAGATAGCGGCCCGGCCGCGTCTCGCGTCCCGGCGCCGGACGGGCGGCCAGGAAGATCACAACAGCGCCGATCACCACGCCGGCCACCTGGGCGAACACCCCGCCGGGCTTGGCTTCCCACAGGGCCTCGATGCTGGCCGCTAGGCCGGGCAGTCCGACGTTGTTCAGCCCAGTCGACAGGATCGCCGCGTTGCCCGCCAGGCCCGATCCCAGCACCAGGGCGCCGAGGACGAACAACACCAGCCGGGTCGCCCATTCCAGGCCATCGCGACCGGGACGTTTCGGAATGTCGTCGGCGTCGATCCGGCGGATCTCATGCTGGGCCTCGCGCGGGGCGCCCAGCACGCCCAGCACGCCCACGCCCATCAGCAGCGCCATGATGGCGTAGGACGTGTTCCAGCCGACGAATTCGGAGAGGGCCAACGGCACGACGCCAGCCACGATCATGGCGATGCGGAAGCCCCACTGATAGGCGGCCGCCATCGCGCCCTGCTTCTCGGTGGTCGCCGCCTCGATCCGCCAGGCGTCGATGACGATGTCCTGGGTGGCCGAGACGAAGCCGACGAACACGGCGAACAGCGCCATCATCCCGAGGTTTACGGCCGGATTGGTCCCGGCGATCAGCCACAGCCCGAGCACAATCAGCACCTGGCAGACCAGCATCCACGAGCGGCGGTGGCCGAGCCATTTGGTGATCAGCGGGACCTTCACGCGGTCGACGAGCGGAGCCCACAGAAACTTCAGGGAATAGGCCAGCGTCGCCAGGCCGAAGAAGGCGATGACTTCCAGGGACAGGCCCGCGTCACGCAGCCAGGCGGAAAGGGTGTCGAAGATCAGCAGGTTTGGCAGGCCAGAGGCGAAGCCGAGCGACAGCATCACCAGCGAGCGGCGTTCGCCATAGACGGCCAGGGCCTGCAGCGTTCCGGGCTTTGTTTCGCCCTGCGCGTCGGCCTGGCTGTCGGTGGTCATGTCGTGGCGTTCCCCATGGCTTGGGGCCGCCCCCAGCGTCAGCCGACCTTGGCGTGGTCCGCCTTTTCCGTCCAGTCGCTGGCCCCGGTCCAGCGCGCCAAGGCCGCACGCAGAGCGTCCGGCGTCAGCGGCTTGACCAGGAAGTCATCCATGCCGGCGGCCAGACAGGCGTGGCGGTCCTCTTCGAAGGCGTTGGCGGTCAAGGCCACCATCGGCGTGCGGACGCCTTGGCTCCGGACCCGCCGCGCGGCCTCCAGACCCGACATGCCAGGCATGCGCATGTCCATCAGGATCAGGTCGTAGACGCCGACCGACAAGGCCGCGAGCGCTTCCTCGCCGCCGCCCGCCTGATCGACCCGGCAGCCTTCGCGCGTGAGCAGTGCGCGGGCGAGCAGGGCGTTGATGGGGTTGTCCTCGACCAGCAGGATCCGAGCGCCGGGAGCTGCGGCCGGAGCCACGCGGTCGTCGTCGTCGCGCTCGGCCTGCACTGCATGGGCGCCCAGCGCGGCGAGCACGCGTTCGGCCAGCGAGGCGCGACGCAACGGCTTGATCAGATAGCCGCCATAGCCAGCGGCGCGGTAGGCGTCGATCTGGCCGCGCTCTTCAGGCGCCAGCAGGATTAAGGACGTGCGGCCGGCTGGGGCGATTTGCGGCGCCAGCGCCCGGTCGATCAACAGCACATCGGGGGCGGTGGTCGCGGTCAGGGCGGCGGCGAGGTCATGAGCGGTGACCGGCTCTCCGCCGGCAGCGATGATCTGGCGCCGCGCCGCGTCGGCGACGATGGGGCTGGCGCAGGCGATCGCCACTGTGCGGCCGGCAAGGCTTTGGTCGGGCTCCTGCGGCAGGCATGGGAAGTTGGCTTCGAACCAGAAGGCCGCGCCTCCGTGGCTGGCGGTCTCGACCCCGACGGCGCCGTCCATCGCCTTGGCCAGCTTTCGGGCGATGGCGAGGCCCAGCCCTGCGCCGCCCAATTGCATGTCGTTCAGGGGGTCAGCCTGTTCGAAGGCCTCGAAGATCTTTTCGCGCGCCGCCGCGCTGACGCCGGGACCGCTGTCCTCGACGGTGAAGCGTAGGCCCTTGCCGGTTTGCGCCACGGTGATCAGCACCCCGCCCCGGGAGGTGAACTTGATGGCGTTGCCGGCGAAATTCAGCAGGATCTGGCGCAGCCGGCCCTCGTCGGCCACGGCTTGGCCGATGCCGGCGGGCGCGGCCCAGGCGATCTCCAGGCCCTTTTCGTGGGCGCGGGGCGAGAGCAGTTCGCAGACCGAGCGCAGCAGGCTCTCGACTTCGAAGGTCGTGGGGAACAGTTCGATCTTGTCGGCGCCCAGCCGCGCGAAATCGAGCACGTCGTTGACGAGGCCCAGCAGATGCTCGCCGGATTCGCGCAGGGCCGCGACATAGGCGCGTTGCTCCTGGGTAAGGCCGGTGCCCTCCAGCAGGCGGGCCATCCCGAGCACGCCGTTCAGCGGGGTGCGGAATTCGTGGCTCAGCGAAGCGAGTTGCTCGGCGCTGACGCGGGGCTCTTGGTTCGGATCGTCGTTCATCGACCGCGAACCTAGGGGGCTGGGACTTAACGGGCTGTCAAGCCCAGCCACTTTGAGTTGCGAGACTGCTCGCGAACGTTGGTGGTCGCCTACCGCTCGGCCATCTCCTGAGCCAAGGCGACCAATGCAGCCCGGGCTGAGGCGCGGGGAATGGCGGCGTAGGCTTCCAGCAGATCGGTCGCGCCGGTCAGGGCCAGGGACTGCAGAATATCGTCTGCGGCGTCGGACATGCCGCCTTCTTCGCCGACCAGCCAGCCCACCGTGGTGTCCAGCGCCGATGCGATCGAGACCAGCATCGAGCCCGAGACGCGGTTGGCGCCGCGCTCGTACTTTTGGATCTGTTGAAACGACACGCCGACCCGATCGGACAGAATGCCTTGGCTGATGCCCAGCGACTTTCTGCGCAGGCGCATTCGCGCCCCAATTGCGATATCTACGGGATCCGGTCCGATGGCGTCATCGAGGGGCATGTGTTCCTCCCCACTCGCTCCAGGAAAGTTCTTTGTTGGGCAGGATGCCCGGCGGCACCATAACAAGTAGACGGGCTCCTAGGCGAGTCGCTAACATGTTCACCTTATGCGCGCACCGCAAGAGACAGTCGCCGACCCGGTAGAGCTTCTGACGCCGCGAGAGCGTGAATGCCTGCGTCTGGTTGATCGTCACCTCAGTTCCAAACAGATCGCCCGCGAGCTCGGGATGTCGAAGGCGTCGGTCGACACCTATTGCGATCGTGCGCGCAAGAAGCTTGGCGTCGGCGACCGCTATTCGGCTGCTCGGGCCCTGGCCGCGCGGGAAACCGCTGTCCCGATCGTGTCGGGACAAGACGCAATCAGGACAGACACCGTCGCACTCCTATGGGCTGATGAAGCCCAGCAAGGAGACCGCACCGATGGGCGATTGGTTGAGAGAACTGGCGGACGCCAGGGTGACGACGGCGGACTTGGAACCCGATCGCGAAACGACGAACCGTCGGGCCGCGGTGGGCCAGGCGATGCGGGTCCGCGGGGAGGTGGAAGCCTTCGAGCGCCGTTGGCCGAGCCCGCACAATTCCGAACCGGTCGTCCCGACCTTTACGTGGAGCCAGCTCGAACGCCAGCTGGCGGACCTGGCCGATACGCCGATGAAGGCCGCCATGGCCCGGGAGCTGGTTTCAGCCACCCGCAAGACGTCGCAATTCAAGCCGCCAGAAATGGTCTTGAGGGAAATCCTCTGCCTGACCTGGGCGCTGCTGGACGAGGGCTTCCAGCCGGATCTGGAACCTGGCTTGGCGGGACCCGCCTAGGGCCGGCCGCTCGGCTGGGCATGGTCGGGGTGATCGCCATCATCGCGGCCCTGTCCTTCGGGGCGTTGCTGGCCGGGCTTCATGCCCTCCAGGACCTATTTTAGGTTTTTAATCTTAAACTAAAACGGGCCCTTAGCCCTGTTTCCCCCACCCTTGAAATCGTCAGAAGGCGTCCGGCTGCCCCGTGCGCCAGGAGATCCCTCATGCTTAAACAACGTCGTATGATCGCCGATCAAGTCGCGGCGAGTCTGTTCGAAGCCGAGGCCGCCATCGACGCCGCCCTCGCCAAGACCGCTGGCCTCGCTGGTGTGATGCCAGGCCTTCGGGCCGACGCCGGCCTCTCGGCCCTGATCGGCCAGGACGCGGTCGAACGGGCCAGCGAGGCGCTTGCGCTTCTCGCCAAGGCTCGCCGCGCCATCTGTGAGACGCACAGGGAATTGGACGTCGCCAAGGCCCAAATCGGCCTCGGCGCGGTCATGTACGGCGGGATGGAGAAGCCCCCGAACGCCGCCCTCGCCCCCAGCCGCGCCCTGCGCGCCGTCGCGGCCGGCTGATCACCTTCGTAAAAGTTGCCTCTTGCGGGATTAACCGCAGTATCAGGGCCCTCAGGAAGCTGAGGGCCCTTTCTTATGTTCAGCTCGACCCCGGAGCGTGTCTGGGCTGTCGTCATGTTCGCGGTGTCCGCCTTCGCGCTGTGGCGTGGAGGGCGAACCGAGCGCGCCGTCGCGGTGGCCAACATCGTCGCCTGGATCGCCACCATCGTGGTGCAGAACCGCCACGACTGGCTGGCCCCCCAATGGGGGGTGCTGGCCGTGGACGTGCTCTTCCTGTTGCTGCTGCTCTGGTTCGTTGTCCGCAGCAGCCGGTTGTGGATCCTACCGGCTGCTGCGTTCCAGCTTTTGGCGGTGGTCACCCATGCGGCGATCCTCGCCGACGGGGGGGTCCGGGCCTGGACCTACGTGACAGCCTTGATCCTCTGGAGCTATCTGGTGCTCATCACCCTGGCGGTTGGGACCTACACCAATTGGCGCGGAGCTAGCGCGCCACCAGCACGCTGACCTGGGCTTCGCGCACGATCTTCTCAGCGTTTGAACCGAGCAGTCGTGAGGCCAGAGACGGCGGATGTGACCCGACGACGATCAGGTCGACCTCGTTGTCGCGGGCCTCGGCCAGAATTTCGCCCGACACCGAGCCGACGCGAACCTTGGTCATCACCGGTCGGGTCGTGGGGCCGATCTTCGCCACCCACTTTTCCAGTTCCGCCTCGTGCCAGGCCTGCTCGTCGGCGTCGAAGGACTTCGGCAGGTAGGTGTTGTAGCGGGAGGAGCGCGGAGTCCGCACGTTGATCATGGTGATCCGCGCGCCAGAGGCCGCCGCCAGCTCACGCACCCGAACGATCTCGCGTTCGGTGTTGGTGGGATCCTCGACGTCGATCGTCACTAGGATGTGCTGAAAGCCCGGCATGAGACCCCCTCCTGATCTTGTTCATATGACGCGTGAGGCTTGAGGATGGTTGCGCGACGGCGACCCAAAATCCAGAGCTGTACTTCGCCTTAGTTTCCGGAGGGCGGATCGGCGCTCCGTCAGGCGAGGGCCGGGGACGCCTGGCCCATGCGACGATAGATCAGCGCCTCGGCCACATGGATGCGGCGCACGGGGCCGGGCCCCTCCAGGTCGGCGATGGTCCGGGCCAGCCGCAGGGTGCGGGTCCACCCGCGGGCGGTCAGGCCGCCGGCCTCGGCCGCCTTGGCCAACAGGGAGCGAGCGGCCGGGTCCAGGTCGGCGATCTTTTCCAGGAAATCACCCTGCGCCTGGGCGTTGAGGGGCGCGCCGTCGCCATTGGCGGTGTCAGCGGCGCGGTCGGCTTGAAGCTGGCGCGCGACGGCCACGCGGGCGGCGGCCTCGACGGTGCCCTCGGCCTGGGCGGGAAGCGCCAGGTCGGCGGCGGTCACCGGCGGCACGTCGATCTGCAGGTCGATGCGGTCCATGAAGGGGCCGGAGACCTTCATCTGGTAGTCGGTCTGGCAGCGCGGGGCGCGCCCGCAAGCTCCGCGTCCGGCGCCGCCCATGCCGCATTTGCAGGGGTTCTGCGCGGCGATCAGCTGGAAACGGGCGGGATAACGAACGTGGGCGTTGGCCCGGGCCACCACCACCTCGCCGGTCTCGAGCGGCTGGCGCAGCGAATCCAGCGCCTGGCTGGAGAATTCCGGCAATTCGTCCAGGAACAGCACGCCATTATGGGCCAGCGACACTTCCCCCGGCTTCACCTTCAGGCCGCCGCCGGTCAGCGCCGCCATGCTGGCCGAGTGGTGCGGCGTGCGGAAAGGTCGCGTGCGAGTCAGGGCGCCCTTGGCGATTAGCCCGGCCACCGAATGGACCATCGAGGTTTCCAGCAGCTCGGTCGGCGAGAGCGGCGGCAGCAGACCGGGCAGGCGCGCGGCCATCATCGATTTGCCCGAACCCGGCGGTCCGCTGAACAACAGATTGTGGCCGCCGGCCGCGGCGATTTCCAGCGCCCGCTTGGCGTTCTCCTGGCCCTTCACGTCGCGCAGGTCCGGGACGCGCTCGCCGTCCATCATCGGGCCGGGCTTGGGCGGCGACAGGATCTGGGTTCCGCGGAAGTGATTGACCACCGCGATCAGGGATGGCGCGGCCAGAATGCGTGTATCGCCGGCCCAAGCCGCCTCCGCGCCCGACGCTTCGGGACAGATCAGGCCAAGGCCCATGGCTCCCGCGGCCACCGCGGCGGGCAAGGCGCCCGAAATCCCGACGATGCGGCCGTCCAGCGATAGCTCGCCCATCGCCGCCCACTCGGTCAGGGCGTCGGGTGGAAGAATGCCCATGGCGGCCATCACCGCCAGGGCGATCGGCAGGTCGTAGTGACTGCCTTCCTTGGGCAGGTCGGCCGGGGCGAGATTGGCGATGATCCGCTTGGACGGCATGGCCAGACCAAGGCCGGCAAAGGCGGCCCGAACCCGCTCTCGGCTCTCGGCGACCGCCTTGTCGCCGAGCCCGACCAGCATGAATTTCATCTCACCGCCGGTGAGCTGGACCTCGACGTCCACGCGTCGCGCCTCGACGCCTTGAAAGGCCACCGTCACGACTCGAGACGCCATGCCAACCCCTAGAAAAAGCTCAACTTATCCACAACCCCATCATGGCGCGCGGGGTAGATCAAGAACAAAAATAGAACTTTTGGAGAAGTTGAGGCGTTTCCGCGACTTATGCGTGTCTCTTTGCGTTGTAAACTAAGCCGTTGCGCGGATCTCTTCAACCCGGTCCCACATGATGGCTGTGGCGTCGATGCCGCTGAACTTCTTCAAGGCTTGGGCGCCGGTGGGCGAGGTCACGTTGATTTCGGTCATGTAGTCGCCAATGACGTCGATACCGACGAACATCAGGCCGCGTCGTTTCAGTTCCGGGCCGATGATCGCGCAGAGCTCAAGATCGCGCGCCGACAATTCGACCGCTTCGGCGGTGCCGCCGACGGCGAGGTTTGAACGGATCTGGCCCTTCTTGGGCACCCGGTTGATGCCCCCGACCGCCTCGCCGTCGACCAGCAGGATGCGCTTGTCGCCCTTGGAGACCGCCGGCAGGAACTTCTGGGCGATCACCGGCTCCCGGCCGATGGCGCGGTGCAGGTCGAGCATGGCGTCGAGATTGGGGTCGTCGGCCAACAGCCGCGCTACGCCCGAACCGCCAAGGCCGTAGAGCGGCTTAAGCACGATGTCGCCATGGCGGGCGCGGAAGTCGTAGATCGCCTCAAGGTCAGAGGTGATCAGGGTCGGCGGTTGCACGCCGGGGAAGTCGGTGACGAACAGCTTCTCGGGCGCGTTGCGGACCTCGGTCGGGTTGTTCACCACAAGGGTCTTGGGGTGCACCTTGTCCAGGAAGTGGGTCGAGGTGATGTAGGCCATGTCGAACGGTGGGTCTTGACGCAGCAGGATGACGTCGAAGCTGGCGAGGTCGCGCACCTCCCACGGGCCGAACTTGGCGTGATCGCCGCTGACCGCCTGGACGGTGACCGCGCGTCCGCGCGCGGAGACCCGGCCGTCTTCCAGGGCGAGGCGCTCGGGCGTGTAGACGAACAGCTCATGCCCGCGTTCCTGGGCGTTCAGCAACATCAGGAAGGTCGTATCGCCCTCGATGTTGACGGCCTCGAGGGGGTCCATCTGGACAGCGACCTTCAACGGCATGGGGAGTTCTCCTAACGGCCAAGACGCCAAGGCCAAGGCGTCTGAGATAGTTCGGTGATGTGGAAAGCGCCAGCCAGAAGGCCTGTCGGCGTTGTCAGTTCAGCCGCAGGCGAACCCGTTCGCGCTGGGCGCGGGCGGCCAGGGCCGCGCCGCCGTCCAGGGTGCTGGCGTGGGCCAGGGCCTGGAGCGCGCCAGCCAGGGCGCCTTGACCCTCGCGGGCGGCGGCGACGTCCAGCCACGGGCGGTGATCGGCGGGATCGAGCAGGGCGCGGCGCAGGGCGGCGCGCTCGGCGCGCGCGAAATCACCAGACGCGCTGGCGCGGGCGAAGACGTTGTTCTGCAGCCGGATCAGCACGGCCCGGTCCGAGGCCGGCGCCATCAGGTGGTCCAGCCGGTCGGCGACATTGGGGGTCAGGCCGGCGTGAAGGGCGCGCCGGGTCAACTCAGACGGCAGCACCACGCGGCCCTCGCTGAACGGGTCCATGGCCAGCGGCCCCTCGACGGTCTCGATCCGCAGCAGGAAGTGGCCGGGGAAATCGACGCCCTGGACGGTCAGGCCGCACTTGCGCGCGACGTGCAGGTAGTAGACCCCCAGGGCGACCGGCAGGCCTTTGCGGCGCTGGGCGACGGCGATGACGCAGGCGTTGTCGGGGTCGTCATAGGTGAAGAGATCGCCGGTGAGCGCCAGGTCGCCGGCCATGGCCTCGGCCAGAGCCTCTTCGGGGCTCTCCATGCGCAGCCGGTCGGTCAGTCGCTCTACGCCGGTGCGCGCCAGGTCCTGGGCGATCTGCGGGTCACGCCCAGGCGCGTCGTGGACCGAGCAGGCGATGGCGGCTTCGAGCAACGGGAACTCGCCCTCCGGCGCGCGTCCGGCTTCGCTCAAAATTCCTTCGGCGTCCTCGCGGGTCATGGGCTCTGTTTTCAAGCGCCTTTCCAGGCGTCGGGACTGTGAATGGGCAGCCGGCCTGGCGCCAGGGCGACCAGATCGAGGCGAACCGCCAGGTTTTGCAAGCTGGGCCGGCGCGCGGCGATGGCTTGCCCGGCGCGGCGGAGCCGGTCGCGTTGCATCTGGGTCACGGTTTCGAGTGCCACCTCCAGCGTCTGGCGCTGCTTCACCTCAACCACGGCCAGGACGCCGCCGCGCTTGGCCAGCAGGTCGATCTCGCCCTGCGGGGTGCGTAGTCTAAAGCCGAGGATCCGGTAGCCCTTCAGCATCAGCCATATCGCCGCCCAGGCTTCGGCGCGGCGGCCGGCCAACCTTGCGGCCGCGCCGCGGGCCTGACGCTGGGGGGTCAAGCCTCGCGCTCCTGCTTCAGCTCCATGGCTCGTCGATAGAGATCGCGGCGCGGCAGGCCGAGAGCCTTGGCGACTTCGGACGCAGCCTCGGCCGGGCGCAGGCGGGTCAGGGCGTCGGCCAGGGCGGTGTCGGCGTCCGCCGCGGTGGCCGCCTCCTCGCGGCCGGGGCCGACCAGTATGACGATTTCACCCTTGGGCGTGTCGCAGCGCGGATCGGCGGCAAGTTCGGACAAGGTTCCGCGGATCACCGTCTCATAGAGCTTGGTCAGTTCGCGGGCCACGGCGGCTTCGCGCGGGCCGAACACAGCGGCCATGTCGGCCAGACTCGAAGCCAGGCGAGGGCCGCTTTCGAAGAACACGAGGGTGGTGCGGATCCCCGCCAGTTCCTCGAAGAAGGTCCGGCGCGCGGCGCTCTTGGGCGGGGCGAACCCGGCGAACATGAAGCGGTCGGTCGGCAGGCCGGCGACCGACAGCCCGGCCAGCAGGGCTGAGGCGCCGGGGATCGGATAGACGGCTGAACCCTGGGCCACGGCCTCGCGCACGATGCGGAAGCCGGGGTCGGAAACCAGCGGCGTGCCGGCGTCCGACACCAGGGCGACACGGCCGCCCTCGGCCAGCACCGCCAAGGCCTTCAGGCCGCCGCGCTCGGCGGTGTGTTCATCGTAGCGTTCGAGTTTCTTGGAGAGGCCATAGGCGGTCAGCAGCTTGGCGGCGACGCGGGTGTCCTCGGCCAACACCAGGTCGGCGGCCGATAGCACGTCCAGCGCCCGCAAGGTGATGTCGCGCAAATTCCCGATCGGCGTCGCCACGATGTAGAGGCCCGGGTCCAGCGGGTTCTCGGACAGGGCGGGCGGGGGAGGGTGACGCGACATGGGGAAGGCTTCGCCGGTTATCGCTCAGGTCGCAAGCCTGGACGTCACATGGTCCAGGATCAGCCGGCCGGCGGGCGTGGCGCGCAAGCGGTCCGGATCAGGCGCCAGCAGGCCCGCGGCGATCAGCTCGCCGACCTCGGGGTGGACGGGTGAAAGGCCCAGAACGCTGACGTCTTCAAAGCTTACACCCTGGTCGATCCGCAGGCCGGCCAGCAGCCGCTCCTCCGCGACCTCGGTCGGGGTAAGCCGCTCCTGGGTGGCGAAACCGGTCCCCTCTTCGTGCACGGCGGCGATGTAGTCGGCAGGCTTGGCGTGGGCGTGGGTGGCGATGCGAACGCCCTGGCGGGTCAGCCGGCCATGTGCGCCGGGGCCTACGCCGACATAGTCCGCGCCGGTCCAGTAGACGAGATTGTGACGCGATCTGGCCGCCTCGCCGCGCGCGTGGTTCGACACCTCGTAGGCTGTGAAGCCAGCGCCCTCCAAGACCGACTGAGTGGTCTCGAACAGCTCGGCGGCCAGGTCTTCGCCGGGCGGGCGGAGCTGGCCACGCCGCACCGCGCGGTCAAAGGCTGTGCCGGCTTCGATGGTGAGCTGGTAGGGCGACAGATGCTCTGCGCCCAGGTCGATCGCCTCGGTCAGCTCCTCGCGCCAGGCTTGCGGCGTCTGGTTCGGCCGGGCGTAGATCAGGTCGAGAGACAGGCGCGGAAAGGTCTTGGCCGCCAGGGTCGCGGCGCGGCGCGCCGAGGCGGCGTCATGGTTGCGGCCGAGCAGGGTCAGCGAGGCGTCGTCCAGCGCCTGGAGGCCGAGCGACAGGCGATCGACGCCTGCCTGGGCGAAGGCGGCGAAGTGACCGGCCTCCGCATCGGTGGGATTGGCCTCCAATGTCACTTCGACGGGGTCGTCGGGCGACCAGAGCATCCGCGCCAGGCAGATCAGCTCGGCCGCCCAGGCAGGGTCCATCAGCGAGGGGGTGCCGCCGCCGAGGAAGATCGACACCAGCCGCCGATCGCCGGTGAGCTCGCGCTGGGCTCGCAGATCGTCGGCGATGGCGGCGAACAGAGCGGCCTGTTCGTCCTTGCGACCCCGATCGCGGAAGACGTTGAAGTCGCAATAGGGGCAGATTTTCGCGCAGTAGGGCCAGTGGACATAGAGCCCCAGCGGCGCCTTGGCCTGCGCGACTTCGCTCACAGCAGGGCGGCCTTGAGCTTGGCGAAAGCCTGGGCGCGGTGGCTGATGGCGTCTTTGTTGTCCGGGTCCATCTCCCCGAAGGTGATGTCGTGACCAAGCGCCTGGAAGATCGGGTCATAGCCGTGGCCGCGATCGCCGCGGCCCGGGAAGACCAGGGTTCCATCGACGCGTCCCTCGACCACCACAGCGGGGCCGCCGGGCCAGGCGACGGCCAGGGCGCAGGTGAACCAGGCCGAGTAGTCGTCGGCGCCGGCTTCTTCCAACCGCGCCTCGACCTTCTTCATCGCGCCGACAAAGTCCTTTTCCGGCCCGCCCCAGCGCGCCGAGAAAATCCCCGGTTGGCCATCGAGCGCGGTGACGGAAAGGCCTGAATCATCGGCCAGGGCGATGAGGCCCGAGGCCTCGGCGGCGGCGCGGGCTTTCAGCAAGGCGTTGCCGGTGAAGGTCGCCTCGGTCTCTTCGGGCTCGCCAAGGCCAAGGCTGCCGGCCGTCACCAGTTCAAAGCGATTGTCCAGGATTGCCGCCAGCTCGCGGGCCTTGCCCGGATTGTGGGTGGCGACCACCAGTTTCGCACCGGGTTCGAGCTTCAGAGCCATTGGAAAACCTTCTGAAATGCGGGGGCGGCGGACCATATGCCGACCACGGCTTTGTTGCATTGCAAAAGTTTAATATCGTTATTCGATAAACAACTTGATCGAAAAGCGATGCGCCAGTATCGAGGACCAACGCCACCGGTAGGTCTCATGGATCTTGGTCGGCGAGTGGAGACCGCTATGCTCATCCCCGCAATGACCTTTCCCGAGCGTGCCCCGATGGCCTTGGTCACTGACGGCGTGATCGCCTAGTCTCGACCGATGTTTCTTGGACGGAGGGCCGCGATGCGCGCCTTGGGGCCGGGCTCGGTATCGAGCTTCTTGAAGATCATCTTGGACGTGGTCTTCGTCGCACTCTGGATCGGCCTTGGTGCAGTGGCGCTGATGATGCTCGCCGCCCTGTTGTTCAGCTTCAACCCAGATTTGATCGACAACTTCTCAATCCGCGCTGGTGACGCGGAGATCATCTCGCGCGGGCCGGTGCTGCTGGGCGGCCTGGCCGCGGCAGCGCTCTATCTGGCTGGCGTGCTGGTGATCGTCGAGCGGCTGCGCAGGATCTTCGCGACCCTGACGGCCGGCGACCCCTTTCACCCTGAAAATGTGCGTCGTCTGCGGGTGATCGGCCTCGTGCTGGCTGGGCTGGAGATCGGACGCTACGTGATCTACGGCCTTGGCATGTGGGCGCTGCCGGGCGCCGACATTCAACGCCCGGAATTCAGCCCGACGGCCTGGTTCTCGGTGCTGGTGGTGTTCGTATTGGCCGAGGTGTTCCGCGAAGGCGCCCGCCTGCGTCGTGAAGCGGAGCTGACGATCTAGCCATGCCGATCCGTGTGAATCTCGACCGCGTGCTGCTTGAGCGGCGCATGTCCCTGACTGAACTGGCCGACCGGGTCGGCGTCACCATCGCCAACCTTTCGATCCTCAAGACCGGCAAGGCGCGCGCCGTGCGGTTCTCGACCCTGGCGGCGCTGTGCCGCGAACTCGATTGCCAGCCGGGCGACCTGCTCATCTACGAGCCCGGCCCCGACGATGAGCCCATGGACGATGATCTGGACTGACAAAGCCCGGCGAGGCCGTTTCCAAGCGTGACTTTTATGCCGCGCCGCAGCGAGACTCGCTAAAAAATTGCAGCGCACCCGTCAAAAATGCGGTCCTGACCGTTGATAACCTAGCGTCACCCTCCTATATGCGCTGCAACAATTGCTGCAACGCACACAAAGGAGATGGACATGGCCCAAGCCGTTGAAAGCTTCATCGATCGTCTGATGGGACCGTTCGCTCGCGAACTGGCCCGCATGCCGGCTTCGTCGTTCCGCTATCTGCTGAACGCCTTCTAAGAACGACATCCGGCGGCGCTCGTCGCCGGCCGTACTGATTGATGATGAAAACGCCGCCCCCGCCCCCGGGGCGGCGTTTTTGACTCCAGGATTAGCCGCCGGTAGCCTGCCGTTGCAGGATGCACAGTTCGCCGATGCCCTTGCGCGCCAGCGAGAACAGGCCGTCGAACTCGTCCTGGCTGAAGCCGCGCTTTTCACCGGTAGCCTGGACCTCGACGATCGAGCCCTTGCCGGTCAGCACGAAGTTCGCGTCAGCCTCAGCGTTGGAATCCTCTTCATATTCCAGGTCCAGCACCGGCGCGCCCTTGAAGATGCCGCACGAAATGGCGGCCACTTGGTCCAGGATCGGGTCGGTGGTGATCAGGCCTTCTTCCATCAGGTACTTGGTCGCCATGCGCAGGGCGACCCAGGCGCCGGTGATGGCGGCGGTGCGGGTGCCGCCGTCGGCCTGGATGACGTCGCAGTCGAGCGAGATCTGGCGGTCGCCCAGCGCCGCCGGATCGACCACGGCGCGCAGCGAGCGACCGATCAGTCGCTGGATTTCCTGCGTGCGGCCCGATTGCTTGCCTTCCGACGCCTCGCGGCGGCCGCGGGGGTGGGTGGCGCGCGGAAGCATGCCGTATTCGGCCGTCACCCAGCCTTGGCCCCGACCGCGCATGAAGCCGGGCACCCGGTCCTCGACGCTGGCGGTGATCAGCACCTTGGTGTGGCCGAACGTCGCCAGGCAGGAGCCTTCCGCATAGCGATTGACGCCGGTTTCGAGGGTCACGAGGCGGAGCTGGTCGGCGGTACGTTCTGAGGGGCGCATTGGAAACCTTGGCGTTGGGTCTGGCGTCTTGCGCCGGCGGGCTTATCCTAGATCAAAGAGGTTCAGTCCATGGCTCTGACCGAGCGCCGTACCCCGTCGTGACCACCCCGCTGCTTTTCCCCGGCCCGTCGCTGGCTGAGCTGGATGAACGCGCCCGCGAAATCTTCCGCCGCGTCGTCGAAGGCTATCTCGAAACCGGAGAGCCGGTCGGCTCGCGCACCCTGTCCAAGGGCGGCGTCCATCTGTCCTCGGCCTCGATCCGCAACACCATGCAGGATCTGACCCAGCTCGGCCTGCTGGGCGCGCCGCATGTGAGCGCCGGGCGAATTCCGACTCATGCGGGGCTGCGACTGTTCGTCGATGGCCTGCTGGAGGTCGGGGACATCGCCGAGGATGACCGCCGCGCCATCGAGACCCGGCTGTCGGCCAAGGGGCGCAATTTCGAAGAGGCCCTGAACGAGGCGACGGCGATCCTCTCGGGGCTCGCCGGCGGCGCGGGAGTGGTGGTCAGTCCGGTGCGGGACGCCGGGGTCAAGCATGTTGAGTTCGTCGCTCTGTCGGCGGACCAGGCGCTTGCGGTGATGGTCTTCGAGGACGGCGTGGTCGAGAACCGGCTGATGAAGCTGGCGGCCGGCGTGACGCCGTCTTCGCTGCAGGAAGCCTCCAACTTCATGAACGCCCGGCTGCGCGGCCGCACCCTGGGTGAGGCCGGCGCCGAAATCCGCACCGAGCTCGACGACGCCCGTCGCCAGTTGAATGAGGCCGCCGCGCGGCTGGTCGAGGACGGCATGGCCGCCTGGGGCGGCGGCGAGGACGCCCAGCGGGCCCTCATTGTCCGAGGCCGCGCCAACCTGTTGCACGATCGCGAGACGCTCGACGACCTCGAGCGCGTGCGGATGCTGTTCGACGATCTTGAACAAAAGGAACAGCTTATCGGTTTGCTTGATGACGTCCGCGAAGCCCAGGGCGTACGGATTTTCATCGGCGCCGAAACGCGACTCTTTTCCCTTTCGGGTTCCGCAGTGATCGCCGCGCCCTATATGACGGGCCGGCAGAAGGTGCTGGGCGCGATCGGCGTAATCGGTCCCGCCCGCCTAAACTATGCCCGGGTCATCCCGCTGGTGGACTATACCGCCCGCGTCCTGTCCCAGGTGACGAACACGTAGAGGATTAGAAGATGTCCGACGATCAAACGCCGGCCGAAGAGTTCAACGAAGTCGCGGACGCTGCGGCCGAAGAACTGCTGGCCCTGCGCGCCGAAAATCAGGCGCTGAAGGATCAGGTCCTGCGGGTGGCCGCCGAAGCGGAGAACACCAAGCGCCGCGCCGAGCGCGAGGCCAATGACGCGCGCGCCTACGCCATCCAGAAGTTCGGTCGCGACCTGCTGACCGTCGCCGACACCCTGGCCCGCGCCCTGGCCAGCCCGCACGAAAGCGCCGATCCGGTGCTGAAGAACTTCGTGGTCGGCATGGAGATGACCGAAAAGGCGCTGCAGGCGGCGTTCGAGAACAACGGGCTGAAGAAGATCGACCCCGCCAAGGGTGAGAAGTTCGATCCACACCAGCACCAGGCGATGATGGAACAACCCTCGACCGAGGTCGCCGCTGGCGGCGTCATCCAGGTGCTGCAGCCGGGCTACGACCTGCTCGGTCGCCTGATCCGTCCGGCCATGGTGGTCGTCGCGGCCAAGGGGTCGACCGGCGAAGGTTCGGGCGGCGACGGCTCTTCGGGCGCCAATCCCTATGCAGCCAACGACGGCGACGGTTCCGGCGGCTCCGTCGATACGCGCGCCTAGCGCCGTGGTCGATCTCGAGACCACCACTGTCACCGTCCGCGAGGTCGCCGACGTGGTGGCCCTCGTGGCCATCGAACTGGTCGGCTCGGTGTCCAAGGACACCCAGGAGGCCGACGTCCGGCTCGAGGAATTGGCGGGGCGGCTGCTGGACTATGTTGACGCCCTGCCGGAGGGCAATCAGCGCCTGCTGATGGGCGCCATCGCCGAAACCCTGATGGCGACGGAAGAAGGCTCTTCGCCGCCCGAATAGGTTTGCGCCGCCCGCCCCGTTGAGACACTGGGGCGGGCGGGACGCGCCAGGCTAACGCATTAGAAAAATTGACCGATTTCAAGCAGAGGCGTAGGCTTCGTCCCAGGTCATAAGGGATGGAAAACGTGCTGGTCGGGTCACAGACTCGCCGACGTGCTCTTGGGCAGTTCGCCGCGGCTGGCGGCGTACTGTTGGCGGGCTCTGCTGTCGCCTCCGTCCAAGATCCCATCCCCGCCAATTCCCCTGCGACGCCGCTTCCGACAGCGCCGGCGCTCGCGGTGGATCCCGAAGAGACCCCGACTCAGATCGCGGTCACACGCGAACTCTTCGAGCAGGTCACCGCTCCGGTGATGATCAATGGCAAGGGGCCGTTCCGCTTCATGGTGGACACCGGCGCCAATGTTTCCTGCGTGTCCGAGAAACTGGCGGCTTCGCAGGCCTTGCCGCGCGGGCGCGAACTGATGGTCAACACGATCGTCGGGCGGCGCGCCCGGCCCAGCGTAATGATCGATCAGCTCGATATCGGCACGCGCATCCGCAAGAAGGTCGAGGCGCCGGTGCTGCCGATGGGCGGCTTCGACATCGACGGCGTGCTGGGTATCGACTGGCTGAAGGGCCAGCGGCTGGTGTTCGGCTTCTCCGGCAACACGCTCGAGATCACAAAATCGCGCGCCGAGAACAGCGGCCGGAACCGGGTGGTGGTCCCGGCGCGGCGCAAGTCCGGACAATTGACCATCGTCGACGCCGATATCAGCGGGCGGAAGATCAGCGCGATGATCGATTCCGGCTCGCAGTTTTCACTGGGCAATACCTCGCTGCGCAACCTGATCGAGCGCCTCGACCCGAGCTCAGGTCAGAACGCCGTGAACGTCCGGATGATCTCCATCGCCGGCGAATCGTTCTCTGGACAGCAACTGGCCTTGCCGTTCATCCGCCTGGGCGGGCTGACTCTAGGCAATGTGCCGGTGGTCTTCACTGACATGCCGATCTTCAAGCTCTGGGATCTGCATGACGCCCCGACCATCATGCTGGGCATCGATCTGCTCACCCAGTTCACCACCGTCGCCGTCGACTTCGGTCGCTCGGCGGTGCGCTTCGACATAGCATCAGCCTGATCATCCCCTATCACTTGCCGACAGCCCCTTTCCCGCGCCGGGATTTTGGCTAATGTCGCAAGTCCCTCCAGCGTTGGGGGCGACGACGCATAGATGCGTCGGCGCATGGAGATTCGGACGAGACCATGAAGCTTACGATCGAACGGGCGGCGCTGATGAAGGCGCTGGGGCATGTGCAGAGCGCCGTCGAACGCCGCAACACCATCCCGATCCTGTCCAATGTGCTGCTGTCGGCCGAGCGCGACCGGCTGACCTTCTCAGCCACCGACCTCGACATGGAGATCATCGACCAGGCGTTCGCCCAGGTCGATCAGCCCGGTCAGATCACCGCGCCCGCCCACACCCTCTATGAAATCGTGCGCAAGCTGCCCGAGGGGGCTGATGTCTCTCTCAGCTTCACCGGCGAGGATCCGCGCCTGACAGTGGCGGCCGGCCGTTCGCGCTTCAACCTGCCGGTGCTGCCGGCCGGCGACTTCCCGGTGATGTCGTCCGATGGCCTGTCCGCGCCGATCGCCGTGGATGTCGGCGACCTGATCCGCCTGATCGACAAGACCCGCTTTGCGATCTCCACCGAAGAGACCCGCTACTATCTGAACGGCCTCTACCTCCACACGGTCGTGGACAATGGCGTGCAGAAGCTGCGCGCTGTGGCCACCGACGGTCACCGCCTGGCCCTGGCCGAGATGGCGGCGCCGGAGGGTTCGGCCGGGACGCCCGGCGTCATCGTGCCCCGAAAGACCATCAGCGAGGCTCGACGCCTGCTGGAGGACGCCGGTGAGAGCGTCGATCTGCAGGTCAGCCCGCAAAAGCTGCGTCTCGACTTCTCGGGCGCCGCCCTGACTTCGAAGGTCATCGACGGCAACTTCCCCGACTACAGCCGCGTCATCCCCAAGGACAACAACCGGGTGATGATGGTCGACAACAAGCTGTTCGCCCAGGCGGTGGACCGCGTCGCCACCATCTCGGCCGAGAAGAGCCGCTCGGTGCGCATGGCGATTGAGCCGGGCCGGGTGATCCTGACGGTCCGCAACATGGAAGCTGGCCAGGCGGTCGAAGAGGTCGAGGTCGATTACGACGGCGAGGCCTTCGAGCTGTCGTTTAACGCCCGCTACCTGCTCGACGTCACCGACCAGATCGGCGCCGAACAGGCCGAGTTCCGCTTCGGCGGTCCCAACGACCCCGCCCTGGTCCTCGACCCGACCGACGCAGACGTCCAATACGTATTGATGCCGCTGCGGGTCTAGGACGCTGCGGCCTTGGCGGGTGCGGGTTCGCATTTGCGATCAGCGCAGAAGCGCCGCCGCGCTTCCGCCGACGCCTGGGCGCCATAGAAGCGCTCAATGGCTGCAAGCAGATTGGGGTCGAGGCGTTTCATCGCCTCACCGCCGGGCCCGATCCTGAAGTCGAGGATCCGCCGCAGTTCGGCGGGCGTATATTCGACGGCGTAGGTCTCCGCCATCTGCTCCACGAGCGCATTCCGGCTTTCCTGGATGGCCTCGACCAGGGCCTTTGCGCCCATGAGTTCTGGGTTGTTTGCGCCTGGGACGCTGGTCGGAATTCTAAGTTGGTCCGCCAGGTCGTCGATCGGCTGCATCGTCGTGTCGGCTTCGACGATGCGACGGGCCAAGCTCATCGCTTCCTCCGAGGGGGCCTTGCCCTGTCTCTCGCTGCGCGGACGTGAGTCTGGAGTGTGCGACGAAAAGCTGTTCGGGTTGAAGTTGACCAAGACGGCGACGATGTCGCCAGAGACGGCCCTATCGACCTTGGCTAGGTCTATCTCGTAGCCCTCTGACACATGTAGCGCGGCGCCTCCGAAGTGCAGCCCCGTAGGCGATTCGCGAACGGCGACGCAGGAGTCCAACCCGCCCGAAGGCTGGACGATGCAGTTGATTTGCGCCCATCCCGATAGCCCCAGGAGGTTGGTGATCGGGGGGGGCCATGCTCTGGACGTCGATTTCCGTCGGCTGCCGGCTCCATGGCGGATTGACCAGGGCCACGTCTTCCGGTGGCCGCCAGCGATCAAATCGGCATTCGGCTTGAGCACAGAACTTGTCCCGCGCCAGGGCGGTGATGGTCCATATAAACTGGTCTTGGATGGGTAGTTGCGCTGCGAGGACCCGCCCGCGCCGGGTTTCAAGGCCGTTTCCTGTCTGACTGGACACGAAATCCAGCACGGCCTGGAGCTCCGTCTCGGTCATGGTCGCGGCATAGGCGTCGGCCAGGGCCACGCCCCAAGCTGGCGCCACCGCTCTTGTTCCGTCGTTGACGGCTTGTCGCGCAGCGCCGCTTTGTTGATCACCGCCTCCAGCCGCTTCGAGCGCGATCTCGGCGGCGATGTCCTGAAGCGCGATCATGTCGCGGCTCAGGAGCGGCGCGAGACGCGCCGCCAACTTGGCTGCAGCCAGCGATGTGGGTGCGCCGATGACGGGCGGCGGGCCGGCGTCGCCCTGACCGTCCTTGGGGAGAACGAAGCGAATGGGAATTCTCACGGTCCCGCTCGGCTTGGGGCGACCGTCCTCCATTTTAGGCGTCATGCGAAAGCTCTCGGAGAGTTTGAGAGCGCCGCTATCAAAGCCCAAACCGGTCGGGGTGGTCGCCATGGCGACGCAGTTTCGGAGTCGTCCTTCGAGGGACACGGTGCAGGAGAGTGTCGATCGGCCCTCGATGCGCATCTGCATCGCCAGGGGCGGATAGGCCTCGGCGACCTGCCGCCCGTCGGGCCGCGAGGCCCAGTCGGGATTGGTGATCTTTTGGGCTTGAGCCATGCCGCCGCTCGCGGTCACGGCGCAGATCCCGCCGATCAAAACGTGCCTCAACTTCATCGGTATGCCCCTACAACCCCTGGCTGCGAGCCTAGCCATATTGAGGGTGAGCTCAAGCCTTCGCTTGCGGGGGCGAAACCCGCTATGACCGGCGCGTGACGGCCTTCACCCATCTGACTCTGACGGATTTCCGCTCCTACCAGCGGGCCGAGCTGCCTCTCGACGGGCGGCCGGTGTTTCTGGTTGGACCCAATGGGGCGGGAAAGACCAACCTGCTCGAGGCGGTCAGCCTGTTCACCCCTGGGCGCGGCCTTCGCAACGCCACCGGCGCCGAGCTCGGTCGGCGGATGCCGGGCGAGACGCAGGGCCGGGCCTGGGCGGTCGCCGCCGTGATCGAGGAGGGCGGCGAGCCGACCCGGATCGGGACGGGCATCGAAAGCGCCGGCGCGGCGCGGCGCACCGTGCGGCTGGAGGGCGAGCCCGTGCCGCCCGGCCGGTTGGCGGATCATCAACGCCAAGTGTGGCTGACCCCCGCGCAGGACCGCCTCTTTCTGGAAGGGGCTGGAGATCGGCGCCGGTTCTTCGATCGGCTGGTGTTCGCCGCCGAGCCCAGCCATGCGGCCCACGCCTCCGCCTATGAGAAATCCCAGCGCGAACGGATGCGGCTGCTGACCGATGGTCCCGCCGATCCTGCCTGGCTGACGGCTTTGGAAGCCCGGATGGCCGAGGCCGGCGCCTTGATGGTTGCGGCGCGCGCTCGCACTCTGTCGGCGCTGCAGGCCGAGATCGACAGCCGGGGTGATCGTCCATTCCCGCAGGCGCGGCTGACCCTGACCGGGGATTGGGAGAAGATGGCCGGCGAGGGCGTCGATCTGGCCGAAATCGAGGCGCGTCTGATCCGCGCACTTGCTGGCGCGCGGGAGCGTGACGCCTCGGCTGGGAGGGCCCTGACGGGGCCCCATCGCGGAGATCTGGCCGTGATCCACGCCGAAAAGGACAGGCCGGCGGCGGAATGCTCGACGGGTGAGCAGAAAGCCCTGATTTTGAACCTTGTTTTGGGCCAGGCAGCGCGTCTTTCGCGTGCAGAATCGGCTCCAAACCCTATATTGTTGCTAGACGAGGTCGCTGCGCATCTGGATCGCCGAAGGCGAGCTGCGCTATTCGACGAAATCGAGGCGCTCAAGCTGCAGGCGTTCCTGACCGGCACGGACGAGCATCTCTTCGAGGATTTGAAGGGCCGGGCCCAGGGCGTCCATGTGGACGGCTCCAGCCTGGCGATTCTGGATACCGAATGACCGACGAGACGCAGATTCCCGACAACACGCCCGAAAACAACGGACAGGCCGAGTACGGCGCCGAGTCCATCAAGGTCCTGAAGGGCCTGGATGCGGTGCGCAAGCGCCCGGGCATGTACATCGGCGACACCGATGACGGCTCTGGCCTGCACCACATGGTCTATGAGGTGGTCGACAACGCCATCGACGAGACCCTGGCCGGCTGGGCGACGCGCGTCGAGGTGATCCTGAACGCCGACGGATCGGTGACGGTCACCGACGACGGCCGCGGTATCCCGACCGATATCCATGAGGGCGAAGGCGTCTCTGCGGCCGAGGTCATCATGACCCAGCTGCACGCCGGCGGTAAGTTCGACCAGAACTCCTACAAGGTGTCCGGCGGCCTGCACGGCGTCGGCGTCTCGGTGGTCAACGCGCTTTCGGACTGGCTGCGCCTGAAGATCTATCGTGGCGGCAAGGCCTATGAGATGGAATTCCGCCGCGGCGATGCGGTCTCGCCCCTGATCGTCACCGGCGATGCGCCGCTGCGCGAGAACGGCGAGTTCCTGTCGGGCACCGAGGTCACCTTCATGGCCTCGACCGAGACCTTCTCGTTCGTGGAATACGACCGCAAGACGCTCGAGCATCGTCTGCGCGAACTGGCCTTCCTGAACTCCGGCGTGACGATCTGGCTGAAGGACAACCGCGAAGCCGAGCCCTTCGTCGAGTTGCTGCACTATGAGGGCGGCATCGAGGCGTTCGTGCGCCACCTCGACAAGGCCAAGACGCCCCTGCTGAAGACCCCGATCGTGGTTCGCGGCAAGAAGGACAATGTCGAGCTCGACCTGTCGCTCTGGTGGAACGACGGCTATCACGAGAACGTCCTCTGCTTCACGAACAACATCCCGCAGAAGGACGGCGGCACCCATCTTGCGGCCTTCCGCTCGGCCCTGACCCGCATCATCACCGGCTATGCCGAGAGCTCCGGCGCGACCAAGCGCGAGAAGGTTTCGCTGTCGGGCGAGGACGCGCGCGAAGGCCTGACCTGCGTTCTGTCGGTCAAGGTTCCGGACCCGAAGTTCTCCTCTCAGACCAAGGACAAGCTAGTCTCGTCCGAAGTGCGCCCGGCGGTGGAAAGCCTGGTCTCCGAAGGCATCTCGACCTGGTTCGAGGAACACCCGAACGAAGCCAAGCTGATCGTCCAGAAGATCGCCGAGGCGGCCGCGGCGCGGGAAGCTGCGCGCAAGGCCCGCGAACTGACCCGCCGCAAGTCGGCGCTCGACATCACCTCGCTGCCCGGCAAGCTCGCCGACTGCTCGGAGAAGGACCCGGCCAAGTCGGAAGTCTTCCTGGTCGAGGGTGACTCCGCCGGTGGTTCGGCCAAGCAGGCGCGTAACCGCGAGAACCAGGCGATCCTGCCGTTGCGCGGCAAGATCCTGAACGTGGAGCGCGCGCGCTTCGACAAGATGCTGTCGTCAGACCAGATCGGCACCCTGATCACGGCGCTCGGAGCCGGCATCGGGCGCGACGACTTCAACATCGACAAGCTGCGCTACCACAAGATCGTCATCATGACCGACGCCGACGTAGACGGCGCCCACATCCGGACCCTGCTGCTGACCTTCTTCTACCGGCAGATGCCGGAGGTGATCGAGCGCGGCTATCTCTATATCGCCCAGCCGCCGCTCTATAAGGCGACCAAGAGCCGGCAGTCCCGGTATCTGAAGGACGATGCCGAGCTTGAGAACTATCTGATCGACGAGGGTGTCGAGGGCGCGACTTTGGATCTGTCCTCGGGTGAACGTCTGGTTGGCGCCGACCTGCTGGCTCTGGTGCAGAGCGCTCGCGGCGCGAAGGCCAATGTCGAGCGACTGTCCTCGCGCGCTCCGGCCTTCGCCATCGAACAGGCGGCGATTGCGGGCCTGCTGACCGAAGACGGCGGCGACGTGACCAAGGCGGCCAAGCGCCTGGACCTCTACGCCGAGGAGGGCGACGGCGCCTGGACCGGCGAGAAGGCCGCCACCGGCGGCTACGTCTTCTCGCGGATCAAGCGCGGCGTGTCCGAGCGGATCGTGCTGGACGAACTGCTGCTCGGCGCCGCCGATGCGCGCCGCCTGTCGGAACGCGCGGCCGGAATGGTCGAGACCTTCGAGGGTGTCGCCACCTTCACCCGTAAGGACAAGACCGCCACCGTGCGTGGGCCGCTCGACCTGTTCAACGCGGTGATGGAAGCTGGCCGTCGCGGCCTGTCAGTCCAGCGCTACAAGGGTCTGGGCGAGATGAACCCCGACCAGCTCTGGGAAACCACCCTGGACGCCGAAGCCCGCACGCTGCTGCAGGTTCGGGTCAACCACGCCGACGACGCCGACGACATGTTCACCCGCCTGATGGGCGATCTGGTTGAGCCGCGCCGCGAGTTCATCCAGGAAAACGCTCTGGACGCCGAAGTCGACGTCTAGGAGCGGTCTCCACAGGGGCTGCTTCCAAAAAGCTGGGGTCAGGAGCCTATTCCTGTCGCACTTTTTGGTGCGGGGATGGCTTCAGGCTTGACCAGACACACCGCCCCCCTATCGGAGAGGCGGTGTGGTGAAGCCGGAGCAATAGTCCCTCATGAGCTATGAACGCCGACCCGACCGACAGCGCGGCTTCCTGGGTGCGATCGAACGCGCGGGCAATTTGCTCCCCGACCCAACGATCATTTTTCTCTATCTGATCTTCGCATTGATGCTGCTTTCGTGGCTCGGTGCGGCGTTGGGCTGGCAGGCGACGTTGCCCTATTCAGGCGCGAAGGCCCCCGAGCATGCCGAGCTGGCGAACGGGATCCTGACCTATCGGGCCTCAAGCCTATTCTCCGCAGACAACATCGCGCGTCTTTTCATCGAGATGCCGCGCACGTTCGCCGGCTTTGCGCCGCTGGGCCTAGTGCTCACCATCATGCTTGGCGCAGCGGTGGCCGAGCGGTCGGGACTATTTTCCGCGTTGATCCGGGCCTCGCTGGGCAACGCCAACAAGGCTTTGCTGACACCGATCGTGGCGCTGATCGGCATGGTGTCTCACCATGCCTCCGACGCAGCCTATGTCGTCTTCATCCCCCTGGCTGCAATCACCTTTGCGGTCGCCGGGCGTCACCCGCTGGCCGGGCTGGCGGCCGCCTTTGCAGCGGTGTCGGGAGGCTATGCCGGCAATCTCCTGCCTGGGCAGATTGACGTTCTGTTGCTGAGCTTCACCCAGGAAGCCGCGCGGATCGTTCAGCCGGACTGGACGATGAACCCCCTCGGCAACTGGTACTATATCTGCGCCATCGTCGTGCTGTTCACGCCGATCATCTGGTACGTCACAGATCGGGTCATCGAGCCGCGCCTGGGTCCTTGGAGCGGCGTCGTCGATGACGACCTGCGCGCGGATCTGGAAAAGTCCGACCTCACCGCCGACGAGCGCAAGGGACTGCGCCGCGCCGGCCTGGTCACCCTGCTCGTCATCGGCGCCTTTGCGGCGCTCGCCCTGTGGCCGGGGTACACCCCGCTCATCAACCAGGAGGCCGAAGGCCCCGCCCGCCTGCAGCCGCTCTACGGCTCCCTGATTGCAGGGTTCTTTTTGCTGTTCTTGCTGACCGGCGTCGCGTTTGGTCGAGCCACCGGCGCAGTGAAGTCGGCGAACGACGTGGTGGAGATGATGCAGCACGGGGTGCGAACCATGGCGCCCTACCTGGTCTTCGTGTTCTTCGCCGCCCACTTCGTAGCCATGTTCAATTGGTCGCGGATCGGCCCGATCATCGCGATCAATGGCGCAGAAGCGCTGCAGGCAATGGCCCTGCCGCCGGCGCTGCTGCTGGTCTGCGTCCTGCTGCTCTCGTCGTTTCTGGATCTCTTCATCGGATCTGCGTCGGCGAAGTGGAGCGCGCTCTCACCCGTGGTCGTCCCGATGTTCATGCTCCTGGGCATCAGTCCTGAGATGACCACGGCCGCCTACCGCATGGGCGACAGCTACACCAACATCATGACCCCGCTGATGAGCTACTTCCCGCTCATCCTAGCGTTCGGTCAAAGATGGGACCGCGGGATTGGTGTGGGGTCGCTGCTGGCGCTGATGTTGCCCTATGCCCTGTCCTTCATGGTCGTCGGGATCGGCATGACGGTGGGCTGGGTGTTGCTGGACCTGCCGCTCGGACCGGGCGCACAGGTGCACTACACCGTGGGCGCCACCACGCCCTGACCACCCGGCGCCCTGGCCGCGACCGGCGGAGGCCGCGCGGTGACAAGGGTTAGGCGCGAGCGTGCGGGGTCGAGGGTCGCTTGCGCTTCTGGAATTTCGGGTTGGCCCAGAAGGTGTAGACGGCGAGGCTTCCGAGCAGTGCTAGAGCCAGGCCTGACACGGTCATGACCAGCCGATAGGGCAGGCCGCCGACCTTGGCGGCGTGGATCGGGTATTCCAGATTGGCGATCCGCAGCCCGGTCGGCAGGGTCTGGGCGTTGCGGGTGGCGACCTGCTGGGCGGTGGCGGGATCGAACCAGAACATGGTCCGACCGTTCGGCAGCCACTCGGCCTGCTGGCGTAGCCTGACCGAGATCAGGGCGCCCGGCTTGGTCGGCAGGCCGATGGTGCGGATCTCAGCGCCAGGATACTGCGCTCGTGTGGCGTTCAGCAATTCCAGCCAATCGGTGTCGGGGGCCAACGGCCCGCCCTTGGCTTTCGGCGCGCCTTCAGACGCCTTCATCTCGGCGGGGCTTGAGAAGGGGGCGAGCATCACCTCCTCGACCTTGGGAAGGGTCATGGCGACGCCGGTCAGCAGCGAGATGAACAACAGGGGCGCGACCAGCACGCCGAGGTCGCGGTGCTGGCGAACCACGGCGGCGCGCGACATCTTCGCGGGCCATAGACTAAAGGTGAACAGCCGCCGGGTCGGCCACCAGAGGATCACCCCGGTGATGACGAAAGCGAGGCCCGCCAGCCCCAGGGCTCCGGCGACGAATTTTCCCGTGTCGCCGACCAACAGATAGTGGTGCAGGTCGAACAGCCAGATCTCCGGCCGCTCCCATTTCGAGGACCATTGCGCGACGATCTCGCCGGTCTGGTCGGCATAGGCCCCACGTTCCTTGTCGATATAGGACAGCCGATGCAGCCCCAGGCGCTTGCTGGCAAGCACGATGGAGCGCGGCGGGTCGGGATCTTCGAAGATCCTCTGGACTGCGGCGGCCAGGGTGGCGGTGTCCTGCATCTGCGCTTCGGCGGCGTGGGGCGTGGTGAGCCGCAGCCAGTCGTCCTTGTGGACCAGCATGGCGCCGCTCAACCCCAGTATGGCCAGGGATAGGCCGATCAGCCCGCCCGCCCACCGGTGCGCGAGACGCAGGATCGACATCAGAAGCGGCGTTCCAGACCGAGGGTGAAGACCCGCCCGCGACCGGCGAAGTAGCGCAGATTGTCGGCTGGGTTGGAGGTGTCGGAGCTGTAGCTGAGGTACTGCTGGTCAAACAGGTTCTGGACGCTGAAGAACACGTCGCCGACCGGCGCCGAGTAGCGGACGGTGGCGTCGACCAGGGTGTAGCCCTGGAAGTTGTTGCGCGGATCGGCACCCTCGTAGCTGCGCTGCAGATAGGTCTGGCTTTGCAGGCGCGCGGCCAGCGGCCCTTGCTGATAGCTGAGCGCGAAGTTGAAGCGGTCGGGCGAAATGTTCGCCCCGTCGAGGTCGATATCGGTCGAGCCGTCGCCGTTGCTGTCAGCGCGGCCCTTCAGCTTGGCGTAGCCGGCTGAGGCGGTGACGCCGGGGACCGGCGTCTTGGCCGTGACGTTCAGCTCCAGGCCCTCGATCTCCACCCGTTGCCGCTGGACGTCGTAGACGGCGGTTGCGGGGTTGAGCACCAGCAGTTGGCCAAGCTTGGAGGTCGACCAGAAATAGGCGGCGGTCGCCTCGATGGGGCCGCGCTTCCACTCGGCCCCAATCTCCTGGTTGTCGGAGACCACCGGATTGATGTCGAGGAAGCTGTCCACGTCGACGCCGTCGCGGTTCACGCCCCGCAGGATCCGGCCGACGTCGGGCACGGTGTAGCCCTCGGCGTAGCTGGCGTAGAGGCGCAGGGATTGGGTCGGCTTCACCACGATGCCGCCGTTCAGCAGGGTCGCCTCGAAGGACGGATCGCCGCCGCCCACCGCGCGCGAGCCGTAGGAGGCCAGGGTCGTGTAGTCGCTGACCTTCAAGGTCACCGACTCGTAGCGCAGACCCCCGGCCAGGTGCAGCCTGTCGTCCAGCAGCGCCAGATTGGCCTGGACGAACGGCGCGATACTTTGGAACTGGGTCGGCGGCACCCAGGCGCGCTTGGTCTGAATGAGCGACTGCTCGGTGCGGTCCTTCATGGTGTCGAGGCCGAAGGTGGTGTTCAGGCCCGGCACGAACGGAATTTCCCGCTCATATCCGATCCTCGCGCCCATCTTTTCCGACTGGTTCGACGACTGGTCGAACAGCGTGCCGATCGGGGCGAGGCGGGCGTCCTGGAAAGTGGCGCTGCGGTCGCCCCCGAAGGTGTCGCGCGAGCGGTTGTAGAAGAACTGGGCGGTCAGGTCGCCGCCAACCAGGTCGTCGTCGGTCACCGCCACCGACAGCGTCTCGACGCGATTGGCGGCAGGCCGCCCCTGGATGGTCCCGCGCATGCTGCTGGCGGGGCGGTTCTTGGTGCGGTCCCCGGCGACGATCACATAGTCGCCGTCGCCCTTCAGCTCGAAGCGGTTGGCGACAAGGTCGATGCGCAGGCTCTCGTCGATCTGCCAGCCGAAGCGGCCGAAGATCGAGGTGCTGGTGGAGTCCTGGATCTCGCCCTGGGTGTTGTCGACGCCGATCCGCCGGCCACGGCCGTCATAGAAGGCGCCGCGGGATTCATAGGCGAGGCCCAGCGTGGCGTCGAAGGCCCCGGCGCGATAACCCGCCAGACCCGCCGTCTTCCAGCCCAGGCCATCGCCGTGGAACCGAGTGTCGCTGCTGACCTGGGCCAGGACCCTGCCAGACAGGCCGTCCTCCTTGGGCGGCCCGACCGTCACCTGATTGACCACGCCTCCGGTGGCGCCGATGCCCTGCAAGGCGTTCGACCCGTAGATCAGTTCGACATGGTCGATGAAGAACGGGTCGATGGTGAAGCCGTCGCGCGAGCCGTCGCGGATCGGGGTCGATTGCGGAATGCCGTTGATGGCGAACAGCGGCGAGCGGCCGCGCAGGGTCTCGCCGCTGCCCGACAGCTTCTGGCGGGTTGGCGAGAACGATGGGGAGAGCGAGGAGATCGCATCGACCACCGAGCCGCTGATCGACACCTGTTGCGAAAGCGTGTCGGCGTCGACGATGTCCACGGTCATCGGCAGGGCGCTGGCCGGCAGGGTGGTGCGGGCCGCGGTGATGACCAATTCGGACACCTCGGTCGGGCCGCTCTTGGTCTGGGCGAAGGCCTGCGTGCCGAAAGCCAGGGCGATCAAGCTCGCTCCAGCCGCCAGATGGACATCCCGTACACGCGCCGCGCTCGCCGTTCTCAAAGCCATCTGCATCCCCGACTATCGTTGTGAGGGGTTCTATAGGCGTTAATAAGAACGATTTGCAATTGACGTCTTGGACCGCATGGGGTTCGGGCGGCTTGCTGCTGATGACCGGGCGCATCTATTGTTCGAGGCCGCGCCGCGATCCGGCTCAACCAGCGAGTTCGCCATGATGCGCGATGATGTCGGCGATCTTGCATTTCGCTCCCTGGACTCGCTGGAAGGCGCGCCAGATCGGCTGGGCGGGACGCCTGGTCCGCGTGAGAGCCTGGTCGCAAAGGTGCGGCGATATGCGCCGGGCGTGCTCATCGCCGGTCTCGTCGCCCTGGCGGCGCAATGGCTCTCCGAGCACTACAAAGCGCCGGTCATGTTGTTCGCCCTGCTGCTGGGCATGGCGGTGAACTTCACCGGTGATGACCCTCGTTGCCGCCCGGGCATCGACTTCGCCGCGCGCCAAATCCTGCGGATCGGCGTGGCCCTGCTGGGCATGCGCATCACCTTTGACCAGGTTCGGTCGGTGGGCGCCGGCGCCCTGACGCTGACGGCGGTCGCGGTCGTCCTGACCATTCTGGTCGGCTGGCTGATGGCGCGATCGATGAAGCTGAGAGGGCCGCTCGGGGTTCTGATGGGCGGCGCGGTGGCGATCTGCGGCGCCTCGGCGGCGCTGGCGATCGCTTCGGTCCTGCCGCGCAGCGAGACGCACGAGCGTGACGTCGTCCTAACCGTGGTGGGCGTCACCACCCTGTCGACCTTGGCGATGATCCTTTATCCGACGCTCGCGGCCATGCTGCATTTCAGCGACGTGGCGGCTGGCACGTTCTTCGGCGCCACCATTCACGATGTCGCCCAGGTGGTGGGCGCGGGTTACAGCGTTTCGCCGGAAGCCGGCGACACCGCCACGATCGTCAAGCTGTTCAGGGTCGCTCTGCTTTTGCCGGCGGTGGTGATCATTTCGCTGATCTATCGCCGCTCGGCTGAGGCGAACGCCAAGCGCCCGCCGCTGATTCCGGTGTTCCTGATCGCCTTCGCCGCGCTGGTGGCGATCAATTCCACCGGCGTGGTCGGTGACTGGATCCGCGATCCGTTGCAGGACGCCTCGCGCTGGTGCCTGGTCGCCGCGATCGCCGCCCTGGGCGCGAAGACCGCGCTGGGGGATCTGGCCAAGGTGGGCTGGCGGCCGATCCTGGTGCTGGTCGGCACGACCCTGTTCGTCGCGCTTTTCGTGCTTGGCGGCATGGCGTTGATGAGCGGATGGCCGCCCTGATCCCGGCCTCGCATCGGCCGTTGCCTTCCCCAAGGTGATCGGAGGTTCGATGAGGCCAGATGTTCTCGGGAGGAACGCATGGCCGATTCAGCTGACACGATCCAGGCGGAGAGCGGGCTCGGCTTCGATCCCGACAAGCTGCGCGAAAAGTACCGCGCCGAGCGCGACAAGCGCCTGCGGACCGAGGGCAATTCTCAGTACCGGGAAATCGCCGGCGACTTCGCTCACTATCTAGACGACCCCTATGTCGCGCCCGGCTTCGCCCGCGCGCCCCTGACCGATGAGGTCGAGGTGGTGGTGATCGGCGGCGGCTTCGGCGGCTTGCTGGCCGCCGCGCGGCTGCGCGAGGCCGGGGTGAAGGACATTCGCGTCATCGAGAAGGGCGGCGACTTCGGCGGGACCTGGTACTGGAACCGCTATCCAGGCGCGGCTTGCGACGTCGAATCCTACGTCTATCTGCCGCTGCTGGAAGAGGTCGGCTACATGCCGGTCGAGAAGTATTCCCGCGCGCCGGAGATCCTGGCCCACAGCCGCGCCATCGGCGAGAAGTACGACCTCTATTCCAACGCCTGTTTCCAGACCGAGGTCACCGGCATGGCCTGGGACGAGGCCGGCGGGCGCTGGATCATCTCCACCAACCGCGGCGACGCCATGAAGGCGCGCTTCGTCTGCATGGCCAACGGCCCGCTGCATCGGCCCAAGCTGCCCGGCATTCCCGGCGTCGAGACCTTCAAGGGGCATTCCTTCCACACCAGCCGTTGGGACTACGACTATACCGGCGGGACCTCGAACGGCGGCCTGACGGGCTTGGCCGGCAAGCGGGTCGGGATCATCGGCACCGGCGCGACGGCGGTTCAATGCGTGCCGCATGTCGGGGCCGCCGCCGCCGAACTCTTCGTCTTCCAGCGAACGCCATCCTCCATCGACGTGCGCAACAACCGGCCCACCGATCCCGAGTGGGCCGGCGAGCTGACGCCGGGCTGGCAGCAGGCGCGGATGGACAATTTCAACACTCTGGTCTCGGGCGGCTTCGCCAAGGAGGACCTAGTCAATGACGGCTGGACCGACATCATCCGCAACCTGGGCATGATCGCGCGGAGCAAGGCGGCCGGGGCGGGGGCGCAGGATCCCGACACCCTGGTGCAACTCGCCGACTTCCAGAAGATGGAGCAGATCCGTGGCCGGGTGGACCAGGTGGTTCGTGACCAGGCCACCGCCGAGGCGCTGAAGCCCTACTACAACCAGTTCTGTAAGCGGCCCTGCTTCCACGACGAATATCTCGACACCTTCAACCGGCCGACCGTCACCCTGATTGACACGCAGGGGCGCGGCGTCGAGCGCATCACCGAGACGGGCGTGGTGGTGGACGGGGTCGAATACGAGATCGATTGCCTGATCTACGCGACCGGCTTCGAAGTGGGCACCGAGTATGCTCGCCGGGCCGGCTATGAGATCCACGGACGGGGCGGCAAGACCCTGACGGAGAAGTGGAGCGAGGGCGTTTCAACCTTCCACGGCATTCATGTGCGCGATTTTCCGAACTGCTTTGTGATGAGCAACAGCCAGTCAGGCTTCACAGTGAACTACCCGCACATGCTGAACGAGCAGGGCAAGCACATCGCCTACATCGTGGCTCACGCGCAGGAGAATGGGGTGACCCTGGTGGAGACCTCGCCGGAGGCCGAAGCGGCGTGGGTCGAGACCATCGTCGCCTCGGCCCTTCAACGCGCGAAGTTCGCCGAAGAATGCACCCCCGGCTACTACAACAACGAAGGTCAGCCTTCGGCCCTGGCCGCGCGTAACGGCTCCTATGGCAAGGGATCCATCGCCTTCATCCAACTGCTGGAAGATTGGCGGGCCGAGGGCAGCTTGCAGGGGCTGGAGCTCAAGACGGGCTGAATGGAGCTCGATTGCGGCGACTACACCGTCCCTTAACCACGACCGGGGGCAGATACGGCGGGCGGTCGCGAGACCGGCCCGGCGCCTCGTTGCGGGCGTCGACTGGGGGGCCAAGCGCATGCCAGGCCTGTTATCCTGAGGCGTAGAATGTCTCAGGGCCGCCGGGTTGCGGCGGCTTGAGTCTGGAGGTGCGGCGTGAGCCAGCCCATCGTCACCATCGCCGGCCGCAAGATCGGCCCCGGTCATCCGCCCTATATCGTCGCCGAGATGTCGGGGAACCACAACGGCGACATCGGCCGGGCCTTGGCCCTCATCGACGCGGCCAAGGCGGCCGGCGCGGACGCCGTGAAGCTGCAGACCTATACCGCCGACACCATCACCATCGACCATGACGGCCCGGGCTTCACGGTGCATGGCGGCCTTTGGGACGGAAGGCGGTTGCACGAACTCTATGACGAGGCCCACACCCCGTGGGCCTGGCATCAGCAACTGTTCGATCACGCCAAGGCGATTGGGATCACGATCTTTTCCTCGCCATTCGACGCGACCGCGGTGGAGCTGCTGACCGCCCTGGACGCGCCGGCCTTCAAGATCGCATCGTTCGAGCTGGTCGATTTGCCGCTAATCGAACTGTGCGCCCGAACCGGCAAGCCGTTGATCATGTCCACGGGTCTTGCTTCGCCGCAGGAGATCGCCGAGGCGATGGCCGCGGCGCGCGGCGCAGGGGCCACCGAGATCATTCTGCTGCATTGCACCAGCGGCTACCCGGCGCCCCCATCGGACATGAACCTGCTGACCCTGCCGCATCTGGCCGCTGAGCATGGCGCTGTGGCGGGTTTATCGGACCACACCATGGGCGTGACGGTTTCGGTGGCGGCGGTGGCGCTGGGCGCCTGCTTTATCGAAAAGCACTTCACGCTCGACCGAGCCGAGGGCGGGGTCGACTCCGACTTCTCGCTGGAGCCGCCCGAGCTAGCACGGCTTGTGACCGAGTGCCACGACGCCTGGCTGGCCTTGGGCTCGGTGCGCTACGACGAGGTGGCCTCGGAGGCCTCCAATCGCGACTTCCGCCGCTCGCTCTACGTGGTCGCCGACGTCGCGGAGGGCGAAGCCCTGACGCCGGAGAACGTGCGGTCGATCAGGCCAGGATTTGGCTTGCCGCCCAAGCACCTGCCGGAGGTGCTGGGCCGCAAGGCCAGCCGCGCCCTCAAGCGCGGGACGCCGCTGGATTGGACGATGGTCGGCTAGGCCTTGCGGAATAGCCACCAGGTCAGGTCGTCCAGGCCGGTCGCGCGCTTCCAGAAGAAGCCGTAGTCGATGAGCTGCAGGTTGGGGAAACGGTCCATGTAGAGGCCGCCGAAGTCGTTCTTGAACAGCAGACCTTCCTGGCCGCGATAGCGCAGGGTCTCGGCGCGCGGCGAGAAATACTCGGCGCAGAGAATGTACTTCGAGGAGACGCGGTGGATCTCGTCCAGAGTGGCGGGCAGGCGTTCCGGATCGACGTGGATCAGCACCCCGGAGGTGAAGGCCAACTCCACCGCGCCATCGGCCAGCGGGATGTTGTCGCCGAAGCCGGCGTGCAGCCGTTCGGGCGGCAGGATCTTGTCGGCCACCACCCGCTCGCGCGCCGCAGGGTTGGGCTCGATCGCCGAAAGCTCGGCGTCGAGCAGCTGGGGGATGACCCGCAGGTTGAGGCCGAGGTTGCAGCCGACCTCCAGGACCGACTTGGGCGGATCGCCCGCGAAGGCTTGGGCGATGCGGCCCCACATTAGGGTCCGGGCGCGCAAGGCCTCGTCGGAGGCGACATTCCGCGCGGTGTATTCAGCGCCGAAGTCTCCCGCCCAGGCGGATTTGGGGTCGGCCGGCGTGCCGGTCATGGGAGGCTCCTAGAGATCAGGTTCGAAATGGGAGAAGGGGAGGGTGCGAATGTCAGCGGAGCTGAAGTCCGGCTTGGTCGGATAGAGGGCGGCGTAGACGCGCTCGACGAAGGCCAAGTCTTCCGGGGTATCGACCGTCCAGCGCAGCGCGCTTTCGTCTCGGTCCTGCACCAGATCGCCTTGGCTGAACCGCTCGGGGTTCCGATAGAGGAAGGGCGTCACGTGCTCGCGGTCATAGGGGTCGGTCGCCTCGCGTCCGGCGGCGAGCAGGGCGTCCAGGCTGAAGCACTCGACGTCCAATCCGCGTGGATAGGTTCGGCGCTGCGCATTTGAGGCGTAGTCGACGCTAAGCCGGGCCTGCAGCCGCACGCAGGCATCCACGATCTCGGGATCGGCCAGGGGACAATCGGCGGTCAGCCGCACGACCGGGCCGTTCACGCCGAGGGCCTCGACCGCGCCGACATAGCGCCCGAGCACGTCATGCAAGGAGCCGCGAAACGTCTCGACGCCGATGGTCTGAAGGAACTGGGCGAGGGGATCGTCGGATGCGTCGTCGCTGGTCGCCACGATCAGCCGATCCAGGGTCGAGCATCGGCGCAGGCGTTCGATCTGGCGCTCCAGCATCGGCCGTCCCGCCACTGATTTCATGACCTTGCCCGGCAGCCGCGTCGAACTCATGCGCGCCTGCAGGATCGCGACCGCCATCGCCTGTCCCCTCGAATGAGGCGACCATAGGCACAGAGCATTGCGTCGATATTAACCGCGTTGCGGCGGGCGTCGACCGCGCCCCGCCTAAACCGTGGCGGCGTTCAGCACTTCCAGCACCGCCTCGCCGTAGCGCTCCAGCTTGCCCTCGCCGACGCCCGAAATCGCCGCGAGCGACGGCAGCCCCTTGGGCTTCTTGGCGGCGATCTCGGCCAGGGTGCGGTCGTGGAAGATCACATAGGGCGGCAGGTGCTGGCGTGCGGCCTCGTCGCGCCGCCAGGCGCGCAGGGCGTCGAACAGCGGCTGGTCGTGCGGCGCGATAACGGTCGCCGCGCTCGAACCGCTGGTCTTCTTGCGGGCGCGGCTGGAGCGGGCGCCGGGCTCGGGGTCGTCCATCCCCTTGCGCAGGGCGACCCGTCGCTCGCCGCGATAGACCGCCTTCACGCCCTCAAGCTCACCGAGCCCGATCAGCGGGTAGCCGTCCTCGTGGTTCTCCCGCAGCAGACCATCGAACAGCAGCTGATCGAACAGGTCGCGCCAGCCGGCGGCGCTCAGCTCCTGGCCCACGCCGAAGGTCGATAGGCCGGCCTCGAACGCGGATGGCGTTTTCGTCTTGCCCAGCAGGTGATCGACCAGCCGCACCCGGCCGAACCGGCCGCCCATGCGATGCACGGCCGACAGCGCCTTTTGGGCGGCTTCGGTGGCGTCTACGGTCTCGACGGTTCCGAGGCAAAGGTCGCACTGGCCGCAGGCGTCGACCCCCTCCTCACCGAAATAGCGACGCACCGCGGCGGCTCGGCAGGCGGCGCCATCGAGCATGGCGTAGAGCTGGCGGACCTTGCGGCCCTGGACCTGTTTGACGCTCTCGTCGACGTCGCGGCCGTCCAGGCGCCGGAAGGCCCAGGCCATGTCGGAGGCGCCGTAGAGGGTGATGCCCTCGGCCGGATCGCCGTCGCGCCCGGCCCGCCCGATTTCCTGCCAATAGGCCTCAATGGAGGCCGGCGGATCGGCGTGGATCACATATCGGACATCGGGTTTGTCGACGCCCATGCCGAAGGCGATGGTCGCCACCATCACCGCAGCGTCGGCTTCCAGGAACTTCTCCAGGCGCTCGGCGCGCAGGTTCTTGTCGAGGCCGGCGTGATAGGCGAGCGCCGGAACGCCCTCGCCGCGCAAGGTCTCGGCCAGCTTGTCGACCCCGTCGCGCGAGCCAGCATAGATCACGCCCGAGCGGTCTGGCCGGGCGGCGACCAGTTCCAGCACCCGCTTGTGACCAGCGCCGCGCTTGCGCTCAGCCGAGAGGGCGAGCTCGGGCCGGGCGAAGCTGGCGACGAACTCGGCGGAGTCCTGCAGCCGCAGTTCGGTGCGGATGTCTTCGCGGGTCCGGGTGTCGGCGGTGGCGGTCACCGCCAGCCTCGGCACATTGGGGAAGATGTCGGCCAGGCGGCCCATCATCCGGTATTCCGGCCGGAAATCGTGGCCCCATTGGCTGACGCAGTGAGCCTCGTCGATGGCGATCAGGGCCAGGGGCGTGCGCGACAGCCGCTCCAGCATCGAGGGCTGCATCAGGCCTTCGGGGGAGATGTAGAGCAGGTCCAGCTCGCCGTGCTCGATCCGCTCCCAGGTCTGGGCCCGTTCCCAGGATTCGCCGGTGGAATCGATGCGGGCGGCGGCGACGCCCGATTGCTGCAGGCCTGCGACCTGGTCGGCCATCAACGCGATCAGCGGCGAGACCACTAGGCCGAGCCCGGGCCGCATCATGGCGGGGATCTGATAGCAGACGCTCTTGCCGCCGCCGGTGGGCAACACCGCCATGGCGCTGCGTCCGGCCAGCACCTCGGTGATCACCTCGGCCTGACGCCCCCGGAATTCGGCATGTCCGAAAGTGCGGCGCAGGATTTCCCGCGCTTCATCGAGGGAAGCAGGCATGGGGCCGTACATAGCCATGCCCGCCGGTCATGGGGAGGGAAAGATGCTGCGGCCAATGTCCTCTGGGGCGTTCCCGCCGTTCCCCTCCCTCAACAGTTCGTCATGGCCGGCCTCTTGAGCCGGCCATCCATAGACTCCGAGGTCGTGGGTTTGCCTGAAAGGCGGGCGCGTATGGATCCCCGGGACAAGCGCCCGGGGATGACGAACTGGTGGGACGGGACTACTCCGCCGCGATCGCCTGTGGCGCGGCCTGGGCGCCGCGCAGCAGCCGGCCGGGTAGGGCCCCTGTCGGTTCGCCGTCCAGATAGGTGATCTCGCCGGCGACGATGGTGGCCACATAGCCGTCGGCGCGTTGGACCAGGCGCCTGCCGCCCGCCGGCAGATCGTAGGCGACGGCCGGCGCCTTCAGCGTCAGGCCTTCGTAGTCGATCACATTGAGGTCGGCGCGATAGCCAGGCTGGATCAGGCCGCGATCGTGCAGCCCGACTGCCTGGGCCGTGTCATGGGTCTGCATGCGGACCATGGCCTCTAGCGTCAGTTTTGGGCCGCGCGTGCGGTCGCGTGTCCAGTGGGTCAGGTTCGACGTCGGGAACGAACCGTCGCAGATCATGCCGACGTGGGCCCCGCCATCGGATAGCCCCGGCACGGTGTCGCGGTGGTTGAGCATCGCATAGGACGGGTCGAGCGAGCCGTCGGCATAGTTCAGGAACGGCAGGTAGAGCATGCCGCGTCCTTCGTTGCGCAGCATGTGATCGAGCGCCAGGCCCTGGGGCGTCACGCCGCTCGCCTGGGCCAGGACCGCAAGCGTGCGGTCAGGCGTCTGTTCGTAGTCGGGTTCGTCGCCCATCAGGAACATGACGGGCCAGTTCTGGATCATGTTGATCCCGAGGCCCGGCGCCGGCTCAGGGCTTTCGGCCAATAGCCTGGCCCGGAAGGCCGGGTCGCGTAGATGGGCGACGCGTTCGGCCAACGGCAGGCCGGCGATCTCGCTATAGGTGGCGTGCCGGCTGAAAGGGTTCACCGTCAGCTCCAGGCCAAAGAGGATGCCCACCGGCCGTCCGGCGACCTGGCCGCGTATGGTCAGGCCGCCGTCATTGGCCTCCGACAACCGTTCCAGCAGGGTGCGCCACTGGTTCGGATAGCGGGGATTCTGGACCAGGGAGAAGGACATCGGTCGGCCGGAGCGCTCGACAATTCGGCGCAGCATGGCGAACTCTTCCTCCGGTTCGGCGAAGTCGGAGACGAATTGCAAGGCGCCCTTTCCGGCGGCGGCGAGGCCGAGCGCGATGCCGGTCAGTTCGTCCTCCGACCCGGTCAGGGTCGGGGTCGGCTGGCCATCGCTGGTGCGGTGGTTGAGCGTGCGGGAGGTGGAGAAGCCGAGGGCTCCCGCCTCCATCGCGCTCTTGGCCAGGCTCGCCATGGCGGCGATGTCGGCGGGCGTGGCATCCTCGCGATTGGCGCCGCGTTCGCCCATTACATAGACCCGCAGCGCCGCGTGCGGCAGCTGGGTTCCGATATCGACGTCGAAGCGTCGCGCCGCCAGGCTGTCGAGATAGTCTGGGAAGCTCTCCCAATTCCAGGGCAGGCCCTCAGTCAGGACCGGGAAGGGGATGTCCTCCACGCCTTCCATCAGCCGGATCAGCCGGTCGTGATCCTCTGGTTTGCAGGGCGCGAAGCCAACCCCGCAATTGCCCATGACCACGGTGGTGACGCCGTGCCAGGCCGAAGGCTGCATGTGGCCATCCCAGGTGGCCTGGCCGTCATAGTGGGTGTGGATGTCGACAAAGCCGGGGGTGACGATCTTGCCGCGCGCGTCGATCTCACGCGCCCCGGCGCCGCCCACCCGGCCGACGAACGCGATGGCGCCGTCCTTGACCGCGACATCGGCCTCGAAAGGCGCGCCGCCCGAGCCGTCCACGAGCGTTCCACCCCGGATAACGAGGTCCCAAGCCCGTTCCATGGCCATCTCCCTGATCGTTCTTATCGACGTTGGAGAGATTACCGGCCCTGAGACGGGCTCAGGTCAAGGGCGCCCCTACGGCGCCACCTGCTCGCGCGGGCGTTCCGATTCCTTGGAAGCGCAGCCCTTGAGGGTCTTGCCGTCATGGACGATCTCGGCGGCCAAGGGGAACTTCAGGTCCGACATGCCGTCCGAGCAGCCGGCCTGCTGGGTCAGGGTCAGCTTGAGCGGCTTGCCGCCGATCACCGTCTCCCAGACCGCCTTGCCGTCCTGCATCACCGCGCCGTTGTTCGGGCCGGTCAGGTTCGTGGCCGGATCCATCATGTTGAAGGCGATGTCCTTCTCGCGGACCTGCGCCGACCAGAACGGTTCTGTGCCGACGACGTGCAAATCGCCCTTGAACGCGTCGGGCAGGGCCCCGGCCGTTTCCGTCGGCGCGGCGCCGACCACCGGTGGCGCATCGGCCGGCGCGGACGCGGGCTTGCCGTCCGGCGCCTGGGGTTGGCAGGCGGCGAGGGCGAGCGCGGCGAGAATGGGGAGAGCATGTCGCATGAAGGGCGTCCTTTCGCGGTGACCGAACGAAGGTAGAGTCAGCATAATGAGTCGGTCTCTCAACTTTTACGAGTTTTTCGCGGGCGGCGGCATGGCGCGCCTGGGCCTCGGCCCTGGCTGGAACTGTGCTTTCGCCAACGATTTCGACAGGTTGAAGGCGGCGACCTACCGAGCGAACTTCCCCGATGCGGCGGAGCACTTCCATGAAGGCGATGTCTGGAAGCTGGAAGCTGGGGCGCTTCCGCCGCGTGTGGACTTGGCCTGGGCGTCCTCGCCCTGCCAGGATTTCAGCCTCGCAGGCGCGCGAGCTGGGCTTGGCGGCGGCCGCTCCTCGGCCTTTTTCGGTTTCTGGCGGCTGATCGAAGCCCTGGGCGCCGATGGTCCTCGCGCGGTGGTGATCGAGAACGTGTCAGGGCTGCTGACCTCGCACGGCGGGGCCGACTTCGCCGCCCTCTGCCGCGCTCTGGCGGGCCAGGGCTATAGCTTCGGCGCGCTTGAGATCGACGCCGGCCGGTTCGTGCCGCAGTCGCGCCCCCGGGTGTTCGTGATCGCCACGCGCGAGCCGCCGCACCCGAGCCTGATCGGCGAAAGCCCGTTTCAGACCCGCGCGGTAAGAGACGCCTACGACCGGTTACCCGCGGACCTCGCCGCCCGCTGGATCTGGTGGGGGCCGGACGCTCCGGCGGTTCGCAATACCGACTTGGCCAGCCTGCTCGAACCTGACGCCGACGTTGCCTGGCACGAGGCCGCGCGCACCCAGCGCCTGCTCGATCTGATGGCGCCTCTACACCGGGCGCGGATCGAGGCGGCGAAAAGCTCGGGCGCGCGGTCGGTCGGCGCGGTGTTCAATCGGATGCGAGTGGCGGACGGCAAGAAGGTGCAGCGCTCCGAAGTGCGGTTCGACGGTCTGGCCGGCTGCTTGCGTACGCCGCGCGGCGGGTCTTCGCGCCAGACCCTGGTGGTGATCGAAGGCGATAGGGTGCGGAGCAGGCTGCTCTCGCCGCGCGAAGGCGCACGCCTGATGGGCCTGCCCGACAGCTATGTCCTGCCGACCGCTGCGACCGGCGCCCTGCATGTCGCCGGCGACGGGGTCGTCGTTCCGGTCGTTCGGTGGTTGGCGGCGACCATTCTGGAGCCCTTGCTGGCGCCGGCCGGGGCCGCCGTCGCCGCCGAATAGGCAAGCTCGGCGTTGCTCTAGAAGAAGTGCGCTTCCAAATCCCGTTCGGGGCCTTAGGTTAGCCGCTCACGCTCCCAGCCAGAGACACGAGAGAGCCATGGCCGACGCCTCCAACTACGACGCAGCCCGCCACAAGCGTTCCGGCCGCGGCAAGATCTTCGATTCCGTCATCGACCTGATCGGCGACACCCCGCTGGTCCGCCTACCGAACCTGACCAAGGCGCTGCAGCCCAAGGGCGAGGTCGTCGCCAAGCTCGAGTTCTTCAACCCGCTGGCCTCGGTCAAGGACCGCATCGGCGTCGCCATGATCGAATGGCTGGAGGCCACGGGCCGGCTGAAGCCCGGCGGCTCCATCGTCGAGCCGACCAGCGGCAACACCGGCATCGCGCTCGCCTTCGTGGCCGCCTCCAAGGGCTATCCGATCACCCTGGTCATGCCCGAGAGCATGTCGATCGAGCGCCGCAAGATGCTGCTGATCCTGGGCGCCAAGCTGGAACTGACTCCGGCCGAGCGTGGCATGGCCGGCGCCGTGGCCCGGGCTAAGGAAATCGTCGAAGCGACGCCGGGCGCGGTCATGCCCCAGCAGTTCGACAACGAAGCCAACCCACTGATTCACCGGGTCTCGACGGCCGAGGAAATCTGGAACGACACCGACGGCCGCGTCGATGCGGTGGTGTCGGGCGTCGGCACCGGCGGCACCATCACCGGCATCGGTCAGGTGCTGAAGGCTCGCAAGCCCTCGGTGAAGATGGTCGCCGTGGAGCCTGAGTCCTCGCCCGTGCTGTCTGGCGGCCAGCCGGCCCCGCACAAGATCCAGGGCATCGGCGCGGGCTTCGTGCCCTCGATCCTCGACCGCGGCGTGATGGATGAGATCATCCAGGTCTCCAACGACGACAGCTTCGCTATGGCGCGGCGCATCGCCAAGGAAGAAGGCATTCCGGTCGGCATCTCGTCGGGCGCGGCCCTGACCGCGGCCTTCGACCTGGCTTCGCGGGACGAATATGCCGGCAAGCTGATCGTCGCGATCATCCCGAGCTTCGCCGAGCGCTACCTCTCGACGGCGCTGTTCGACGGGCTCTAGACCCGTTCCAGCCCTATGAAGATCGCAGTGGTGGGCTGCGGCGTCGCCGGCATGGCGGCGTCGTTGGCCCTGGCGCGTCGGGGCCATCAGGTCGTCCTGCTGGAAGCCTTTTCCGAGCCGCGTCCGCTAGGGTCCGGCCTGCTTCTCCAACCTTCAGGCCTGGCGGCGCTCAAGGCGCTGGGCCTGGCCGAGCCGGTGATCGCTCGTGGCGCGCGGGTTGACGCCCTGGACGGCCGGGACCTTTCGGGCCGGCCGATCATGGCCATGCGCTACGCCGACTGGCGGCCCGATGCGTTTGGCGTGGGCGTCCATCGCGCCACCCTGTTTGGTGTCTTGCATGACGCCCTGGCCCCGGCCGGGGTCGAACTGCGCACCGGCGTCGAGATCGTCGGTTGGGAAGACGCTGAGGCGCCGCGTCTGATCGATGCGGCCGGCGGCTCGCACGGTCCGTTCGACTTGGTGGTGATCGCCGACGGCTCGGGCTCGCAGCTTCGCAGCCTGGTGCGCCCGAGGTCGAGGGCACCGGTCTATCCCTGGGGGGCGGTCTGGGCGAATGCGCGCGACCCAGACGGCGTCTTCGCCGGGGCCCTCACTCAGCGTTATGATCGGGCCAGCACCATGATGGGCGTGCTGCCGATCGGCCGTGGACCGGCGGGCGATACTGATCTGGTGAGTTTCTTCTGGTCCTTGCCGGTGACGCAGATGGACGAGTTCATGGCCGGTGATATCGCCGCATGGCGCGCGCGGGCGCAGGCGATGTGGCCGCAGGCCGCGCCGATCCTGGCGCAGTTCCAGGGCGCGGAGGCGTTCTCGCGGGCGACCTATCGCGATGTGCGCACAGGCGGGTGGTCGAACGGCCGCTTTCTGCTGATCGGCGACGCCGCCCATGGCGCCAGCCCGCAATTGGGCCAGGGCGCAAACCTGGGCCTCATCGATGCGGTGGAACTGGCTGAGCGCCTCACGCCGCAGGTGGCGAAGTCGGTCCGGGGATATCAACTGGCCCGGCGCCGCCATGCCGGCCTCTATCAGTTCATCTCGCGCTGGCTGACGCCGCTGTTCCAGTCGGGCGGCTGGGTAGGACCCTTCGTGCGCGACTGGTTCTTCACCCCAGGGTCCAAGGCGCCGGGCGCGCGCCAGATCGCGGCCTACGTCCTGACAGGGACGCTGCGCCTTGGCCGGACGCCAAAGGTCCTGCGACCATGACCGATGTCTTCTCCACGGAGAAGCGGTCGGCAGTGATGCGCCGGGTCAAGGGGCGCGATACGGCGCCGGAGCTGAAGGTGCGCAAGGCTCTGACCGCGCTTGGGGTTCGCTATCGCCTGAACCGCAAGGATCTACCTGGCTCGCCCGATATCGTGATGGCCGGACGGCGGCTGGTGATCTTTGTCCACGGCTGTTTCTGGCACGGTCATGACTGCGCCCGGGGAAGCCGGGTGCCCAAGGCCAATCAGGAGTATTGGCTGGCCAAGGTGGCGCGCAACAAGGCCCGCGACGCCGCCGCCGAGGCTGCGCTCACTCAGCAGGGATGGCGGGTCGAGACGATCTGGGAGTGCGACCTGAAGGACGCTGAGGCGCTGCGGGTCAGGTTGGAAGAGTTGACCGGACCGCTCACCCCGGCGAAAGCCGGGGCTCAAGCCGGCTCGCAAACCTAGCTCGGGTTCAGTGTGCCCGGACGCCGCTTGGGTCCCGGCTTTCGCCGGGATGAGCGGTCTCCGAGGTGGGTGCTTAGAGCACCGTCACCTCGGTCTTCACCGAATTGGCGATGAAGCATTCCTCGTGCGCCTCGTGGTGCAGCTTGGCCAAGGCCTGCGCGTCCGGCGCATCGCCGTCCCACTCGATCTGAGGCTTTAGCGTCACCCGCGTCACCGCCGCGCGGCCGGGCGCGATCTCTTCCATCACGCCCGAGGCATGGTCGCGATAGGAGGTGACGATGAAGCCTGCCAGCCTGGCCTTATGCAGGAAGGTCAGCATGTGGCAGTTGGACAGCGCCGCCACGAACATTTCTTCGGGATCCACCGCTTCCTCGACCGCCCACTTGCCGACCACGTGGGGCGAGGCCGAGGCCGGGACGATCAGCCCCCCGTCGAAACTGATCACATGACCGCGGCTGTAGCGCCCCTTGGCGAAGTCTTCGCCGTCCCGCAGGTTCCAAGCGACGTCGGCGGTGTAGCTCGCCATCAGAACGCCTCCGCCGGCAGGGCCATCATCAGCTCCGAGCCGCTCTTCAGCTTGGCCAGGTGGCCGCTGGTCTCGGGCAGGATCCGCTCCACGTAGTAGCGGCCGATGATCAGCTTGCTGGAATAGAAGGGATCGGTCTCGCCGGCCGCCACCTTGGCCTGGGCGGTCTTGGCGATCTGGGCCCACATATAGGCCAGCGCAGTCAGGCCGAAGAGATGCATGTAGTCGGTCGATGCGGCGCCGGCGTTATCCGGGTTCATCAGGCCGTTTTGCATCAGCCACATGGTGGCGTCCTGCAGCTCGGTCTTGGCCTTGGCTAGGCCCTCGGTGAACGGCTTCAAGGTCTCGTCGCCCGAGTTGGCCTCCACGAAGGCGTCGATCTCGGCGAAGAAGCTCATCACCGCCCGGCCGCCGTCGGCCGCCAGCTTGCGGCCCACCAGGTCCAGGGCCTGGACGCCGTTGGTGCCTTCATAGATCAGGGCGATGCGGACATCGCGCATGTACTGGCTGACCGGGAAGTGCTCGGTGAAGCCTGACCCGCCGTGCACCTGGACTGCGTCGGAGCAGACCTTGAGGCCCCGGTCGGTGAGGAAGCCCTTCACCACCGGCGTCATCAGCGCCATGTAGTCGCCGGCCTTCTGGCGAACGGACTCGTCGGGGTGCGCGTGGGCAAGGTCGCCCTGCAGGGCGGTCCAGAACAGGAAGGCGCGGCCGCCCTCGATGATCGCGCGGCTGTCCATCAGCATCCGGCGCACATCGGGGTGGACGATGATCGGGTCGGCGGGGCCGTCGGGGTTTTTCGGTCCGGTCAGCGAGCGGCCTTGCAGGCGTTCCTTGGCGAAGGTGGCGGCGGCCTGATAGGCGGCCTCAGCCTGGGCGACGCCTTGCAGGCCGACTCCGATCCGCGCCTCGTTCATCATCACGAACATCAACGACAGGCCGCGGTTTTCCTCCCCGACCAGCCAGCCGACCGACTCCTCGTGACGGATCACGCAGGTCGCGTTGCCGTGGATCCCCATCTTCTCTTCGAGGCCGTCGCAATAGACGCTGTTGCGCGCGCCCGGCTTTCCGTCCGCATCCGGAATAAATTTTGGAACGATGAAGAGGCTGATGCCGCGCGTACCGGCTGGCGCGCCCTCGATGCGAGCCAGCACCAGGTGGACGATGTTCTCGGCCATGTCGTGCTCGCCGCCGGAGATCCAGATTTTCCCGCCGGAGATCTTGTAGCTGCCATCAGCCTGCGGGACCGCCTTGGTGCGCAGCAGGCCAAGGTCGGTGCCGCAATGCGGCTCCGTCAGGTTCATGGTCCCGCCCCATTGGCCCGAGGCCAGCTTGGGCAGGTAGAGGCTTTTCTGCTCGTCCGATCCGCCGTTCAGGATCGCCGAATAGGCCCCATGGGTCAGGCCCGGATACATGGAAAAGGCCATGTTGGCCGAGGAGGACATTTCGGAGAAGGACAGGTTCACCACATGCGGCAGACCCTGACCGCCATAGGCGGGCTCGGCGCCCAGCGCGGGCCACCCGCCCTCGACCAACTTGGCGTAGGCGTCCTTGAAGCCAGTTGGCGTCTTGACCGTATGGTCGGAGTTCCAGGTGCAGCCTTCCTTGTCACCGACCGAGTTCAGCGGGGCGAGCACTTCGCCGGTGAAGCGGCCGGCCTCCTCGATGATCTGCTCGATGACGTCCATCGAGGCTTCGGCGAACCCCGGCAGGTTGGCGTACTTCTCGATCTCCAGCACATCGCGCAGAAGGAAGACGTGATCGCGTACGGGGGGCTGATAGGGCATGTCCGCTCCGGTTGACGGCAAAAGGGCCTCCGACCTAGTCGGAAGCCTTAAGTAGACTAGTCTGAACGCAGGTCGCGGGCGACGCCCGCTGGCCCACTATTTCACATGTTCGAGATCGCCCAACCGGGCGCGCAGCACCTGGTCGTAGTCGGCGGCGCGGGGCAGCAGGTCAGGCCGCGTGGCGCTCAGGTGCTTTTCCAGCGCGTCACAGCCACGGCGCAGCTCGTCAATGGCGTGGTCGATGTCCGAGCGTTGCGATTCGAGCGCGACGATCCGTTCACGGAACTTCAGCAATGACTTGGCGTTCTGAGCCGCCCCGCCATCGTTCAGTTCATAGAGATCGAGGATCTCGCCGATCTCCGCCAAGGCCAGTCCGACCCGCTTGCCACGCAGGATGAGCTGCAGGCGGGCCCGATCCTTGTAGGAATAGACCCGGTTGAGCCCGTCGCGGGCCGGGAAGAGCAGTCCCTTGTCTTCATAGAAGCGCAGGGCGCGCGGCGTGCATTTGAATTCGAGGCAGAGCTGCCGAATGCTGAAGGTGCGGTTGGGCCGGCGAAGGTCAACGGGCATGAGGCATCCTCCCTGGACGCTATTTTCTATTACTGACACCGTAAAACGATGCTTCCGTTTACGTCAAGGTGATCGGCGTTCAGTCAGCTACACGTGATGGCTGGACCCAGCCTCGCGACCGCCGCTAGCTTGGGTTTTCGAAAGGGGCGTTTTCATGGTTCGAGGTCTTTTGCGGTCCACTGCCTCGGCGGTGGTGATCGCTGTTTGCCTGTCAGCGTCGGGGCCGGTCCTGGCCGCCGAGAGCGCGCCCTCGGCATTGGTCGGGGCGGTGCGCCAGGACGGCTTGCTGCCGGTGCACGTGGACAAGGCGAGGGGCCGTATCCTGCTGTCGTTGCCAGCCGCCGACGCCGACGGGGTCAGCGGGCGCTATCTCTACCTGACCGCCCTCAAGACCGGTCTCGGTTCGGCGCCGGTGGGCCTGGATCGTGCGCGGCTGGGCGACACCCAGGTGCTGGCCTTCCGCCGCATCGGCAAGAAGGTGGTGGCCGAGTTCGAGAACCATAAGTTCCGCGCCGCCGGGGCGCCGGCCGATGAGCAGGCGGCGGCCCGTGACGCCTTCTCAGTGTCCACCGTCTGGGCGGGAGACATTGTCGAGACCACGCCTGACGGCCGCCTGTTGGTGGACATCTCCAGCTTCCTGACCCGTGACGCCATCGGCATCGCCGACGCGCTGAAGCGGGCCGGCGAGGCGGGGTATAAACTCGTGCCCGAGCTGAGCATGGCCGATCCCTCGGCGGTGAAGGTGTTCCCCGAGAACCTGGAGTTCGAAGCGCGCCAGACCTTCGCGTCCGATACCCCCGGGCCGGAGGTGCGCAACATCGCGCCCGATCCCAAGTTGATCACCCTGCAGGTGCGCCACTCGCTGGTGAAGCTTCCGGCCCCAGGCTACGAGCCGCGTGTCTTCGATCCGCGCAGCGGCGGCTTCTCGACCACGGTGCTGGACTATGCCGCGCCGCTTGGCGAGGAGATCGTCTATCGGCTGGCCAATCGTTTCCGGTTGGAGAAGACCAATCCGGGCGCGGCGAAATCGCCGGTCAAGCAGCCGATCGTCTTCTATGTGGACCGCGCCGCCCCTGAGCCGATCCGCACGGCTCTGGTTGAGGGTGCGGCATGGTGGGCGCAGGCGTTCGACGCAGCCGGTTTCCAGGACGCCTACCAGGTGAAGGTGCTGCCCGAAGGGGTCGATCCGCTGGACGTTCGATACAACGTCATCAACTGGGTCGACCGGGCCACGCGTGGCTGGTCCTACGGGCAGGCGGTCACCGATCCGCGCACCGGGGAGATCGTGAAGGGCTCGGTGTTGCTAGGCGCCCTGAGGGTGCGCCAGGACATGCTGATCTTCGAGGGTCTGGTCGGCGCCCATCGCAATGGGACCGGCGGCCCCAACGACCCGATCCAGGTTTCCCTCGCACGGTTGCGCCAGCTATCGGCCCATGAGGTTGGCCACTCCATCGGCTTTGCGCACAATTTCGCCGCCTCGACCCAGGACCGCGCCTCGGTGATGGACTATCCGGCCCCGCGCGTGACGTTGAAGCAAGGCCGGATCGACCTCTCGGACGCCTATGGCGTCGGCATTGGTCCCTGGGACCGGTTCACCGTCGATTGGCTCTATGGCGACGGCGGGGAGGCGCTGCTGACCAAGACCTCGGCGATGGTGAAGCGTGGCGAGCGCTATGTCAGCGACGCCGACGCCCGCCCGCTGGGCGCGGCCCAGCCTTGGGGCAGTCTCTGGGACGACGGCGCTGACCCTGCCGCCGAACTCGACCGGATGATGGAGGTGCGTCGTGTGGCGCTGGAGAGCTTTGGGCTTGGAGCGCTGAAGCCCGGCGAGCCGGTGGCGAACCTGAAGCGCAAGTATGTGCCGATCTATCTGCTGCACCGCTATCAGCTCGAGGCGGCGGCCAAGCTCGTCGGGGGAGTGGACTACGCCTATTCGGTGATCGGAGACGGCCGCGAGATTTCACCGCCGATCTCAGCCGATCGCCAGCGCCAGGCGCTGACCTCGCTGCTTGCGACCCTCGCGCCCCAGGATCTCGACACGCCCGAGACCCTGACCACCATGCTGTCGTCGGCCCAGTCAGGCGACCCGGACCGGCAGTATGTGATCGAGGTGTTCGCCGGCGCCGGCGGGCCGGTTTTCGACCCGCTGGTGGCGGCCGATGTTGCAGCCGGGATGACGCTTGATCACCTGCTTGCGCCAGACCGCCTGACCCGACTTATCGATCAGCATCGGCGTGATCCGGCCCAAATCGGCGTCGGCGAAGTGTTGGATCGCCTGATCGAGACAGTGTTCGCGCCAGCGCCTGGGCGCCTGGGCGAGGTGTCGCGCCGGGTGCAGACCCGCCTGGTGTTCGACTTGGCGCAGGCCGAGCGCGATCCAAAGCTGTCGCCCGCGGCGGCCTCGCAGATCGCCGAACGCCTGCGCAGCTTGCCGGCGCGGCTCAAGGGCGGCGCGGATGCGGCCGATAGGGCTCATCGCCAGCGGCTGGTCGCCCTGCTGGCCGACCGCGATGCGCTCGCCTTGCTGGCCGCACCGAAGGTGAAGCCGGAAACGCCGCCGGGCATGCCGATCGGCGACGACGACTACGGGGTGCTGAACTAGCACCGATCATCCTCCGGCTGACCGGAGGATGATGAGCTTGGTCGTTAGGCTGTCAGTTCGCCGGCCAGGGCGCGTTCGATCAGGGCGATCGTGCGCTCGAGGCCGAAGATGGCGGCGAAGGAGCCGAAGCGCGGGCCTTGGCTCTGGCCCAGCAGCACTTCGTACAGCGCCTGGAACCAGCCGCGTAGCGGTTCGAACCCGGCGTCCTTGCCGACCTCGAAGACATTGTTCTGGATGGTCTCGGCGTCGGCGTCGGCCGGCAGCGCCTTGAAGCGGGCGACCAGAGCGGTCATCGCCGCGCGTTCCTTGTCGTCAGGCGCGCGGAACTTCTTCGAGGGCTTCACGAAGTCCTCGTAGTAGTTGATCGCGTAGCCGGCCAGGCGGTCCAGGGTCGGCTCTGTCTCAGGAGTGGCGCCGGCGATGTAGCGGCTGATGAAGCCCCAGAGGATGTCCTTGGTCGAGGCGTCGGCCGCCGAGACCAGGTTCAGCAGCAGCGAGAACGACACCGGTGATCCGCGCTCCGGCGGCGCGCCGCGATGGACGTGCCAGGCCGGGTTGTCGATGGCCGGGCCGTTGGCGCCGTCGGCACGCGCACGGTTGTAGGCGTCGAGTTGCTGCAGGTACTCGTCCGTCGCCTTCGGGATCACGTCGAAATAGAGCCGCTTGGCCGACTTAGGCGACTGGTACATGTAGTAGGCGAGGCTCTCGGGCGCGCCGTAGCGCAGCCACTCCTCCATGGTCAGGCCGTTGCCCTTGGACTTGGAGATCTTCTGGTTGTTCTCATCCATGAACAATTCGAAGTGGAACGCTTCCGGCGGCGTGCCGCCCAGCACCTTCACCAGCTTGTTCGACACCCGCACGCTGTCGACCAGATCCTTGCCGGAGGCTTCGAAGTCGACCTCCAGCGCGGTCCAGCGGGCGGCCCAGTCGGGACGCCATTGCAGCTTCACATGGCCGCCGGTGACCGGGACCTCGGTCAGGGTTCCGTCTTCGTCGGCGAAGACGATCGTGCCGGCCTCGACATTGCGTTCCAGGGTCGGAACTTGCAGCACGCGGCCGGTCTTCGGGCTGATCGGCAGGAACGGTGAATAGGTGGCCCGGCGTTCCTCGCCCAGGGTCGGCAGCATGACCGCTTGCATGGCGTCGAACCGCGCCAGTACGCGCAGCAGCACCTCGTCGAAGCGGCCCGAGGTGTAGCAGTCCGTCGACGACATGAAGTCGTAGTCGAAACCGAAGCCGTCGAGGAAGGCGCGCAGCCGAGCATTGTTGTGGTGGGCGAAGCTCTCGTGCTCGCCGAAGGGGTCGCGGACCTTGCTGACCGGCTTGTCGCGGTCTTCTTCCAGAATCTCGCGGTTGGGAACGTTGTCCGGAATCTTCCGCAGGCCGTCCATGTCGTCGGAGAAGACGATCAGCTTGGTCGGGATAGCGTCTTCGGTCAGGGCCCGGAAGGCGTTGCGCACCATGGTCGGGCGCGCGGCCTCGCCAAAGGTGCCCATGTGCGGCAGGCCCGAGGCGCCGAAACCGCATTGGAAGACGACCGGCTTGTTCAGCGCCGGCAGGGTGGCGACGGCCTGGGCGAAATCGCCCTGGGCGAACAAGGTAGCGGCCAGGTCGCGCTCGGCGTCCGACAGGCGAAGTTTGAGCACGCGGTCCAGCAGCAGACGGGCCTGTTCGAAGGGCCAGCTTTTGGCTTCACGGGCCTGATGAGAGAGGCCTCGCAGGGACGGGTTCTGGAGCGTGTTCTGAGACATGCTGCGGCCGTACCGCCCTAAGCCCCTCGCCTCAAGCAGACTTTTGCGCTCATCTTCGTCGTCGGGTTGTCACGGAACCGGAGGAAAAGCCGGTCCGAACCGCCCCGGGGGAAATTCTGATGATCACGCGACGCCTTGGCCTTGCCGCCGTCCTGTCTTCGATTATGGCGCTAGGAGCCTGTAACAAGGCGAGCGAACCGGCGCCGACCGAGCCGGTGGCGGTCAATTTCTCGATCATGTCGACCGAGGGTCGGCAGACCCAGATGGACGACTGGGGGCCCTTCCTGGCCGACATGGAAAAGGCCATCGGCATTCCGGTGAAGCCGTTCTTCGGCACCAACTACACAGCCCTGATCGAGGCGATGCGCTTCAAGCAGACCGATGTCGGCTGGTTCACCAATCAGTCGGGGCTGGAGGCGGTGCGCCGCGCCAATGGCGAGGTGTTCGCGCGGACCGTGAAGCCGAACGGGCCGGACGGCTACAACGCCGTTGTGGTTGTCCGGAAGGGCTCAGGCATCACGCTCGACAAGCTGCTCAAGTGCGACAAGAGCCTGACCTTCGGGATGGGCGACGCCAAGTCGACCTCCGGCACCCTGGCGCCGATGACCTATCTGTTCGCCCCGCGCGGCATCGATCCCAACGATTGCTTCCGCACCGTGCGCTCGACCAATCACGAGGCGAACCTCTTTGCCGTCGGTCAGGGCCTGCTGGACGCGGCCACCAATAACACCGCCTCGATGGACCGCATGGCGATGATGGGCACCGACCTGTCGAAGAAGACCTTAGGCAACATCGAGGTGATCTGGACCTCGCCGCTGATTCCCGAGGACCCGATGGTCTGGCGCAAGGACCTCGATCCGGCTCTCAAGGCCAAGATCGATGCGTTCATTTTCAGCTATGGGACTGGCGAGGGAGCGGAGGCCGAGCGCCAGCGCAAGGTGTTGGAACGCATCCAGACCAAGCCGTTCAAGCGCGCCGACGACAGCCACTTGCTGCCGGTGCGTGAGATGGAGGCGTCGGGCCAGCTCATGCAGGCCAAGGCCAAGGAAGACGCCGCGGCGGTGAAGGCCGCGGAAGGCGAGCTGGCGAAGATCGCGGCGGAGCGGAAGGCGCTGCCGGCCACTTGACGGAACTCAAGGCCTCGTCCGGCGTCATTGCACCTTAGCTTTGCGAGGAGGCGCGAATGGTTCTGCTGGTGGTGAAACGAGTCCTGGGTCTGTGTTCGGTGGGCGTCGGCCTGTTCGCGGTGGCCGCGCCGAACAAGGTGGCGCGGTTCATCGGCATTGAAGACGAGCAGGCGATGAGCGCGTTCGGCGCTCGCGAACTCGCGGCCGGCGCGGGGTTGCTTTCGCCGGTGAAGCCTTCGCCCTGGTTCTGGCTACGCGCCGGCGGCGACGTCATGGATTTGGCCATGCTCAGCCGGGCGGTCGGGCGCGACAATCCTCGGCGGGCGGTGGCGTTGACGGCGTTGGGCGTGGTGGCGGCCATAGCGGTGTTCGACTTCGCGCTCGCCGCCCACGCCGCGCGCCACAAGGGCGCCGACCGTCAGGCGGCGGCCTAGGCGCCTCTGAGCAGGAAGTGGCCGCGCAGGAACGCGACCGGTTTGCTGCGCGCCTCCTGCCAAGCCTCGACGTGAACATTGGCGATCTGGCGGCCGACCTTTCGCACGTCAGCCCGCGCATAGGTGACCTGGGCCTTGCCGGGGCGCAGGTACTCGATGGCGATGTCGATGGTCTTTGGAACCCGGCTACTCGGGGGCGAGATCACTGAGAGCTGAGCCAGGGCGGTCATCTCCATGAAGGCGCCAAGGACCCCGCCGTGCAAGGCCGGCATCACGGTGTTGCCTACCAGGTGCGGGGCGAACGGCAGGGTAGCGGTCATTTCGTCGCCAGCCAGTTTGGCGTGCATGCCGAGGAAGCGGACGTACGGAACGCGGCCCAGGAAGGTCTCGAGGCGTTCGGCGGCTTCGCTCATGCGACGGGACCCCGCTTGAGGATGAAGGCGGCCTGGGCCGTGGCGATGGGGTCGGCTGGATCGCCGTCGTAGGCGTGGGCCCGCACGAAGGCCACACTGCGGGTCAGCTTGTAGCAGTGCGCTTCGGCGATGATGTCCGCGCGCGGCGTGGCGGCGCGCATATAGTCGATGCGCAGGTCCAGGGTCGCGGTGGAGAACGGGGTCTTGCTGTCGGTGGCCATGGAGATGGTGGCCAAGCCGCAGGCATGATCAAGCAGGGCGGTGATCACCCCTCCGGCGATGACGCCGGTGTCGGGATCGCCGACCAGGTCTTCGCGCCAGGGTGTCAGAATGGAGCCTCTGGAAGGCTCGATGGAGTGTAGTTTGAAGCCGAGGGCGGAGGCCTGCGGAACGGTTTCCACCATGTTCCGCGCTATCTCGCGAAGGGCCTCTGGGGACATTGTCATGTCCGCTGTTTGAGGCGCCTCCGCCTATCGGTCAACGTGACGGCGGGTCAACGGACGCCGCCTTTAGATCTGGCCGAAAGCCTGGGTGTAGACCGCGAGGACGACGGCGAGCAGCGGCGTGGCGGCGAGGACGAGGTTGGCGATACCGTTGAAAGCGAAATTATTGGACATGGGAAGCTCCTTTGATTTGCGTGGGACCCGGCGTCCGCGTCCCGATGTCGCAGGTATAAGGAACGTCACTCTCGAATACTCGTTACGTCTCGGTCATGATGTCGATTTCACAATATGAATACTCTGTAACCTACCGTGCGCAGCCGCCGGGCCCATATCAGAAGCCATGATCCGTCCAGAGAGCCTGCTCTGCCCGAAGCCCCAGGGGCTCTACTGCGCGCCCGGCGACTTCTTCATCGATCCGGTGTCACCTGTGACGCGGGCGGTGATCACGCACGGGCATGCCGATCACGCGCGCGCCGGCCACGGAACCGTGATCGCGACGCCGGAGACCCTGGCCATCATGGCCGAGCGATATGGCCAGGACTTTGCGGGAAGCACCCAGCCACTGGCCTATGGTCAGAGCGTCGTCAGAGATGGCGTGGAGGTCAGCCTGGTCCCCGCTGGACATGTGCTGGGCTCGGCCCAGGCGGTGGTGCGCTGGAAGGGCCTGACCATGGTGGTGTCGGGTGACTACAAGCGCCGTCGCGATCCGACCTGCCCGGCGTTTGAGCCCGTGCCTTGCGACGTCTTCATCTCCGAAGCGACGTTCGGGCTCCCGGTTTTCCGTCACCCCGACGATGGCCACGAGATCGCGCGGCTGCTGCGTTCGGTGGCCCAGTTCCCGGAGCGCTCGCACATCGTCGGCGCCTATGCGCTGGGCAAGGCGCAACGGGTGATCCGATTGTTGCGGGAGGCCGGTTGGGATCAGCCGATCTACGTCCACGGCGCGCTGGAGCGGCTGAACCGGCTCTATGAGGCCCACGGGATCGACCTTGGACCGCTGGAGCCAGCCACATCCGCCACCAAGCAGGACTTCGCCGGGGCCATCGTCATCGCGCCGCCCTCGGCCTTGGCCGACCGCTGGTCGCGGCGGTTCCCCGATCCGGTCGCCGCCTTCGCGTCCGGCTGGATGCAGGTGCGCGCCCGCGCGCGTCAGCGGGGCGTCGAGCTTCCTCTGGTGATCTCCGACCACGCGGACTGGGATGAACTGATCGCCACGGTCGATGAAATCCGCCCCGGCGAGCTTTGGATCACCCATGGCAGAGAAGAAGCCTTGGCTCGCTGGGCCGAGTTGCACGGGATCAAAGCGCGGGCGCTGGCCCTCGTCGGCTACGACGACGAGGCGGAGGACTGATGCGCGCCTTCGCCGAGCTGCTGGACCGACTGTCGCTGACCGGCTCGCGGAACGCCAAGCTGACCCTGGTGCGCGACTATCTGGCTCAGACGCCGGACCCCGACCGTGGCTGGGCGCTGGCGGCGTTGACCGGCGACCTGTCGTTCAATGCGGCCAAGCCGGCCTTCATCCGCAAGGCGGTGGAGGAGCGGATGGATCCGACCCTGTTCCGCTGGTCCTACGACTATGTCGGCGATCTGGCCGAGACGGTCGCGCTGGTCTGGCCATCCCGACCCGGCGCCAATCGTGAGCCGGAACTGTCGGAGGTGATCGACGCCTTGCGAGGCGCCTCGCGCACCGAGGTTCAGCGCCTGATCGAGGCTTGGCTGGACTCCCTCGAAACGACCGGGCGGTGGGCCTTGCTCAAGCTGATGACCGGCGGCCTGCGGGTCGGAGTCTCGTCCCGGCTGGCTAAACAGGCGGCGGCCGATCTGGGTGGGGTTCAGGTCGCCGAGGTCGAGGAGGTGTGGCATGCTCTCCATCCGCCCTATGAGGATCTGTTCGCCTGGCTGGAGGGGCGTTCGGACCGGCCTTCGGCGAACTCGCCGGGCCGCTTCCGGCCGGTGATGCTGGCCCAGGCCCTCGATGAGGCGGTCGACTTCGGCAAGCTCGATCCCGCCGACTACGCCGCCGAATGGAAGTGGGACGGCATTCGGGTCCAGGCGGTGAACGAGGGTGGCTTGCGCCGGCTCTACACTCGCAACGGCGACGACATCTCGCGGACCTTTCCCGATGTGCTGGAAGCCCTGGAGTTCGACGGCGCGATTGACGGCGAACTGCTGGTGATGCGTGACGGCGCCCTGGCTAGCTTCGCCGACCTGCAGCAACGGCTGAACCGCAAGAGCGTGGACGCCAAGCTGCTGATGAACTTCCCCGCTGCAATCAGGGCCTATGATCTGTTGTCCGAGGCGGGCGAGGACACACGCGTCCTGTCCTTCGCCGAGCGCCGCGTGCGGCTGGAAGCCTTTGTCGGGCGGCTGAAGACCAGCCGGATCGACCTGTCGCCGATGCAGCCCTTTGCGACCTGGGCCGAGTTGGCCGCGCTGCGCGGCGAACCCCCGCCCGGCGACGCCCAGATCGCCGAGGGCCTGATGCTCAAGCGCTGGGACTCGATCTATGAGGCCGGGCGTCCGAAGGGGCCGTGGTTCAAATGGAAGCGCGATCCGTTCCTGATCGACGCGGTGCTGATGTACGCCCAGCGCGGCCACGGCAAGCGCTCGAGCTTCTATTCCGACTATACCTTCGGGGTCTGGACCGAGGGGGAGGATGGCGCCCGCGCTCTGACCCCGGTGGGCAAGGCCTATTTCGGTTTCACCGATGAGGAGCTGAAGCAGATCGACAAGTTCGTGCGCGACAACACTGTCGATCGCTACGGACCGGTGCGGGCCGTGCGCGCCGACATCCACCACGGCCTGGTGTTCGAGGTCGCCTTCGAAGGTCTGCAACGTTCCACCCGGCACAAGTCCGGCGTCGCCATGCGCTTCCCGCGTATCAGCCGTATCCGTTGGGACAAGCCGGCGGGTGAGGCCGACGAGCTCAGGTCGCTGGAACGGATGCTGGAACAGATGGAGGGGCGCTGAGCCCGATCCGCCTGACGGCCAGCGTCCAGACCACAGCAGCCTGAACCAGTCCCGACACCAAGCTGATCAGGGGCGCATGGGCCAGCGGGGCGAAGAGGGCGCCGCCCGTTTCGTGGCCCACCGCCCAACCGATGCTGCCGCCGACGCCATAGAGCAGGCCGAGGGCCACAACGGCCGAGAAGTCACCGCGCTGCGGGCGCTCGCCCATCCGGAACAAGGCGATGACTCCTAGGTCGCGCAGCAGGAAGGCGATCAAGGCGCCGGCCTGACCGAGTTCCGGCGTCATCAGCGATCCGTTGGAGGTGGCGAAGGCTGCGAGCACCAGGAGGGTGGCGATCAGCAGCGGCGCGAGAGGCGCGGGCGTGAGCGGCGCGGCGCGGGCTAAATCGCCCTTGCTGGCGAACTGAACGAATTGGCGCAGCCGAACGCGGTCGGCGGGCTCGGCGAACGCGGCCGCATAGGCGCTGAGCGCCACGACCAGCGAGCCGACGGCGAGGCCGGCTGCGAGACCCTGGGTCCGCAGCATGAAGCCGCCGGCGAAGATGGCGAGGAAGATCAGGAAGGCGGGCCAGACGACGGGCGCGTTCTGCATTTGCAGTTCGAGGCGCATCAGCCTCCATGCGCCGACCACCGCCCAGGCGGCGAACAGCGACAGCGCCAATGCGCGGAAACCCGCGGCCGGCCACAGGCGTCCGCCCCAGTCGACCATGCCGTTCGCGCTGAACAGCGCGCCGAAACCCTCGGTGCCCATGCCGCGCTGGAAGCCAGCAGACCCGGCGACCCAAGACAGCAGGATCGCGCCGATGATCAGCCCGCCGAGCACGCCGCTGGCGCGGGCCGTTCGTCCCTCCGCGCGGGCTTTGCGGACCCCAATGAGCGCCGCGCCCAGCGAAACGGCCTGCAGAAGGACAGCTAGGGCGAGCATGAAAATGACTGTGACGCCCAGCCCGACGACGCCGCCGACCACCCCGGCGATCACCATCATCAGGAGGCCGGTCAGGGCGCACATCCAGGCCAGGCTCGATCCGCCGAACAGCTTGCCCCAGGTCATGGTCCATGGCGGCAGGGCCGAGAGCCGTTGGAAGTCCCAGGTGCGGTCGGCGATCTCGGCGAGGATCGAGTTCCCGCTGGCGCGCGCGCCCCACAGCATGGCGCAGGCGACGAACACCACCGCGCCGACCCCGCCCAGCGCCGGGAAGGCGCCGTAAGGGTTGTTGCGGGTCAAGGCCACGGCCGCGCCATAGATCAGCAGCAGCACGACGCCCGCCCAGGCGATGCGGCGGGGCGAGGCTTCAAGCCAGAGGTTGCGCTGGAACTCGGGGTTCATCGGGTGACCTCGGCCAGATAGGCGTCTTCCAAAGTGCGGCGCGTAGGCTGGAATGCGCGGACCTTCAGGCCCGCGCCGATCAACCGGGCCAGCAGGGCCGCATCGTCTTCGCCATCGGGGGCCAGCAGCAGGACCTCGTCGCCCTCCTGACGCTCGAGCGTCACGCCGATGGCCGTAAGCCGATCGGTGAGATCCTCGGGCGGGTCGGTGAAGGAGACGCTGACCCGCAGGCCATCGCGTGCGCCAGAGCCGGCCGCGACCACGCCGCCGCCGGCCACCGCCCCGTCGCGGATCATCAGCATGCGGGTGGAGTAGTCTTCAAGCTCAGCCAGGATGTGCGAGGAGACCACGATGGTCATGCCCTCGCCGGCCAGGCGCAGGATCAGGTCGGATAGCGAGCGGCGGGCCTCGGGATCGAGACCGGCGGCCGGCTCGTCCAGCAGCAGCACGCGCGGGCGGTGGACGATGGTCTGGGCGATGGCGAGGCGTTGCTTGAGGCCGCGCGACAACTCGCCGGCGCGCATTTCGATCCGGTCGGTCAGTTGCACGCGTGCGGCGGCCTCATCCACCGCCTTGGGCGTATCGACCGTCGACATGCCGCGCGAACGCGCCGCATAGGTGAGCGCCTGGCGGACGGAGAGTTCTTCGTAGAGCCCGAAGAAATCGGGCAGATAGCCGATCGCCGCATGCACGCCACGCGGATCGGTGCGGGTGTCGAGGCCGGCGACCGTGATCTCGCCCTCGATAGGATTGTCCAGGGCCGCCATGCAGCGCAGCAGGGTCGTCTTGCCCGCCCCGTTCGGGCCGACCATGGCCAGGACGGCGCCGGCCTCCACCGTGAACGACACCCCATGCAGCGCGCGGGCTGTCGGATAGTCGTAGACGACGCCCCGGACGTCGATCATTGGCGCTGCCGTCATGCTGGCGCGAGCTCCTTTTTCAGGAAGGCCATCAGGTCGTCGCCCGAGAACAACAGCCCCCGGATTCCGGCCCGGCGGGCGGCTTCCAGGTCGGACGGCTTGTCGCCGATCATGATCGAACGCGAAACGTCCACCGGCCACTCGTTCAGAGCGCGAAGGATCATGCCGGGGTTCGGCTTGCGATCTGGCGGATCGGGATGGCGGTAGGTTTCGAGCGCCGCGTCCGGATGTTGCGGGCAGTAATAGTAAGCGTCGATGTGGGCTCCGGCCTCAGCTAGGCTCTCGGACATCTTGGCGTGCAGGGCGATCACGTCGTCCTCGGCGTAGTAGCCGCGCCCGACCCCGGACTGGTTGGTGACCACGAACACCCACCACCCGGCCGCATTGAACGCGGCGACCGCCTCGCGAGCGCCCGAGATCCAATGGAAGTCCTCCCAGCGGTGGACGTAGCCGGGGTCTTCGTTCAACACGCCGTCACGGTCGAGGAACAGGGCCGGACGGGGCGGGGCGGTCGGGGTCACTAGCGGGCTCACATTCGCCATTCTATAGCGCCAGACGCCAGTTGCGGCGCGTGGTTTCGCAAAGCCTACATCGCGGGCTATGGTCCGCCTCTACTTTTCAGCGTCGAGGTCGCTTTGGCCGTTCCCGTCCTTTCCATCGAAGACCTCAAGATCGATTTCCGGACCCATGACGGGATCGTCAATGCGGTGCGCGGCGTCTCTCTGCGGGTCGATCGCGGCGAAGTCCTGGGGGTCGTTGGCGAGAGCGGTTCGGGCAAGAGCCAGACCTTCATGGCGGTGATGGGCCTGACCGCCGCCAATGGCCGGCTTTCCGGATCGGCCAAGTTTCAGGGCCAGGAGATCCTGGGCCTGAAGCCGCGCGCGCTGAACAAGATCCGCGGGTCCAAGATGACCATGATCTTCCAGGATCCGCTGACCGCCCTGACGCCGCATGTGCGTATCGGCGAGCAGATCGCCGAACCGTTGCGGCTGCATCTGGGCATGTCCGACAAGGCCGCCCGCGCCCATGCCAAGGATTGGCTGCAGCGGGTGCGGATCCCCGACGCCGCGCGCCGGCTCGACCAATATCCGCACGAGCTCTCCGGCGGAATGCGCCAGCGGGTGATGATCGCCGGGGCCATGGCCTGTTCGCCCGAACTCCTTATCGCCGACGAGCCGACCACCGCGCTCGACGTCACCGTCCAGGCCGAGATCCTCGATCTGATGGCCGAGCTTGGCCGCGAAACCGGCACGGCCATGGTGCTGATCACCCACGACATGGGCGTGATCGCCCGCCTCGCCGACCGGGTCTGCGTGATGAAGAGCGGCGCCTATGTCGAGGAGGGGCCGGCCGAGGCGATCTTCTCCACGCCGACAGACCCCTATACGCGCGCCCTGCTGGAGGCGATCCCGCGCCTCGACCGCGCCGACCGAGGCGGGCGCCCGACCCTCGCGCCCGTGGCCGCCGACGCGCCGGTCGTTGTCGAGGCCAAGGACATCGAGGTTCACTTCCCGGTCAATCACGGCCTGTTCGGCGGCCACAAGCTGCTGCGCGCGGTCGACGGCGTGTCGTTCAAGGTGCGTCAGGGCGAGACGCTGGGCGTGGTCGGCGAGAGCGGTTGCGGCAAGTCCACCCTGTCGCGCGCGGTGCTGAACTTGATAGCGCCCACCGGCGGCGCCGTGACGGTGCTCGGGCGCGACATCACCCATGCCGACCGCGAGTCTATGCGCGCCGCGCGTCGCGACCTGCAGATCGTATTCCAGGATCCGTTGGCCAGCCTCGATCCGCGCATGACCATCGGCGACTCGATCGCCGAACCGCTGCGTGTCTTCCAGCCGGACCTGAAGTCTGCGGACCGTGAATTGGCCGTGCGGGAGATGATGGGGCGGGCGGGCCTGTCGCCCGCCTTGATCAACCGTTATCCGCACGAGCTTTCGGGCGGCCAGAACCAGCGGGTCGGCATCGCCCGGGCCATGATCCTGCGCCCAAAACTGGTGATCTGCGACGAGGCGGTGTCCGCCTTGGACGTTTCCATCCGTGCGCAGATTATCGACCTGCTGATCCAGCTCCAGAAGGAGATGGGCCTGGCGATGATTTTCATCAGCCACGACCTGGCGGTGGTGCGCGAGATCAGCCACCGCGTGATGGTGCTCTATCTGGGCCGGGTGATGGAGGAGGCCGACCGCGAACGGCTCTACGCCGCGCCCCAACACCCCTACACCCAGGCCCTGCTGTCGGCGGCGCCAATCCCCGATCCGGTCCGCGAACGCAGCCGCAAGCGTGTTCGCCTGGTCGGCGAGCCGCCCTCGCCGATGGACCCGCGCAGTGCGCTGCGGTTCCTGCCTTCGAAGCTTAGTCCCGACCCGGCCGCGCCGGTCTATGCCCCGCAATTGCGCGAGGTCGCCCCCGGGCATCTCGTCTCCGAGTTCGACCCACCGGCGGCGGACGCAGCTTGAGCCTCACCATGTCCCGCAAGATCATCCCCGTGCTGATGTCCGGCGGCGCCGGCACGCGCCTGTGGCCGCTTTCCCGCACCGCCCGGCCCAAGCAGTTCCATCGCCTCGGCGGCTCCAACACCCTGATCCAGGACACCGCCCTGCGACTGACCGGCGAGGGCTTTGAACCGCCGGTCGTCATCTGCGCGGCGAGCCAGGCGGACATGGCGCGCGAGCAGTTGGCCGAGGTCGCCATTGCGCCCGCCGCGATCATCACCGAACCGGCGCCGCGCAACACCGCGCCGGCCTCGGTCGCCGTGGCCGCCTATGGCGCGCAAATCGATCCTGACGCCCTGATGGTGTTGCTGCACGCCGACAATCTGGTGGCCGACGTGGGCGCGTTGCTGGCCGCCATAGAGGCGGGCCGAGCGGCGGCCGAGGCCGGAGAGATCGTGTTGCTCGGTCTCAAGCCCACGGGTCCGGCGACGATTTACGGCTACATCCAGGCCACCGGCCAGGGTGCGGTTCGCAAGGTCGCGAGCTTTGTGGAGAAACCCGACCTTGAGACCGCCCAACGCTTCGTCGCCGATCCTGACTACAGTTGGAACGGCGGCATGTTCATGTTCAAGGCGGGCGCGTTCCTGGACCAGGCCCGGCTGCTCGCGCCGGAGGTGGCGGCCGCAGCCGAGGCGGCCCTCGCCGGCGCTCACCGCGCGGGCGATCTCGTCGCCCTGGGCGAGGCTTTCCTTTCCGCCCCCAGCATCGCCATCGACGTGGCCGTCATGGAAAAGACTGACCGCGCCAGCGTGGTCGAGGCCGATATCGGCTGGGCCGACATTGGCAATTGGGGCGCGCTCTGGGAGCTGTCGCCCAAGACCGCCTCGGGCGACGCCCTGGAGGGTGATGTTGTCGCGGTCGAGACGCGCGACTGCTTGGCCCGCACCGACGGCCCGGTCGTAGTGCTGGCGGGGGTCGAGGATATCGTGGTGGTGGTCGAGAATGGCGTGGTGCTGGTCACCCGCCGCGATGCGCCGACCGCGGTCCGCGCGGGCGTTGACGCCCTGAAGGCCAAGGGCCGTGGCGACCTGCTCTAGGCGGCGTAGACCTCGCTGAGGCGGCGGCGCAGGGCGTCGGTGTCCTCACCGGGTTGGAAGGGCGGGATGGTCATGAAATCTTCCAGCGCTTCTCGAGAGAAATCCATCAGCAGGTCGTGACGGCCGTCGCGCACCGCTTCGACAATTCCCAGGCCCCGAACAAAGACCGGATCGACCAGCTTCAGCTGGCCCTTTGCGTCGGCCATGACGTTGCCGGGCCGGATATCGGATCCGCCCCAGAGCTTGAAACGCTCGGCGCCCTCGTCGATCAGCGCCTGGATGCGCGCCTTTAGCGCGATGAGGTGGTCGTCGGCCTCGGAGAATGGAAGATCGCCAGGCGGCGCATAGCCGCTGTCGTTCCGAATACCGAGTGCGGCGCAGAAAGCCGCCGCACGTTCCTCCTCGGCCGGCCACAGCCGCTCCATGACCACGACATAACCCTCACGCCGCAGCGGCAGGATGGCGTCGATCTTCGGCAGCCACCGGTTCGGCGGTCCGTCCAGGCAGGCCTGGGCATGTAGCCGATAAGCTGGATCGAAGGGCGTCACTCGCGCGGCCATAGCATCGGTCTGATCGGCAAGGACCCAGGACCAATCGCCCACGCCGACCTGCCGCCAGCCTGTGGCCTCCAGCAAGGCGCGCGCCTCGGCGGCCGTCGCGGCAGGGGGGATGAGAGGCGGCGGCGGCAAGTCTAGACGCCCACCGGTTCGCTGGCGCCTGGCGCCTCGGCCAGCACATCGTTCCTCAGGCGCCACCACACTTTGTGAAAGCGGGAATCGGCCCGCAATTGGGCGTTCAACCGCGTCAAAAGCTCCGGGTAGGTGGGGTCGCTCTTCTTGAACAAACTGAACTTCGGCTTGTACTCGGTCGCAAGAATATACACCTCGCCAAGGTCCGACACCTGCATCCACACCCTCTTGCCTTGGTGCGTGATTTCGAAGTTCCAGCCGTTTTCCTGTCGATGTTGAGGTGGCGAGACATCGTATCCCAAGAGCCGCAGAATGGCGGCTATCGCCTCGGCGACCCCGCGCCCGCCGAACTGGGTGATCTCGCCATCCTCATCCTCGATCTGGTCATCTGGAAAATCCGCATAGAGTTCCGCACAAGGCCTGATCATCGCTTGTCCCCCACTCGCCTGAGTTGAGATCCTGTCCGAAAGTCTTGTCGCGGGCAAGAACGAAGTGGGAACTTGTGGGTCCAATTGGATCCGCGTAGCGACGTCAGATGCCGGCCCGAAAGCGCCCAGGCCTTGCCCACGGAACCGCCCGCATTGCGATAAGGGGGCTGCGCCGTTAGACGTGGCCCCTCCTCCCACATCGGCTCTGACATGACGCTTTCCATCGACGACATCCGCGCCGCCTCCGAGCGACTGAAGGGGCACATCGAACGCACGCCCTGCCGTCATTCGCGGACCCTGTCGGAGATTACCGGGGCCGAGGTGTGGGTGAAGTTCGAGAACCTGCAGTTCACTGCGGCCTACAAGGAGCGCGGGGCGCTCAACACCCTGCTCCAGCTGTCGGACAACGAACGCGGACGTGGGGTGATCGCCGCCTCGGCCGGCAATCACAGCCAGGGCTTGGCCTATCACGCCGCGCGACTGGGCATTCCGGTGACCATCGTGATGCCGCGCTCCACGCCGTTCGTGAAGGTGCAGCAGACCCGCGCGCACGGCGCCAATGTTGTGCTGGAGGGCGACAATTACGACGCCTCGTCCGAGGTGGCGATGAAGCTTCAGGCCGAGCGCGACCTGGCCTTCATCCACCCGTTCAACGACCTACAGGTGATGGCCGGCCAGGGCACGGTGGCGCTTGAGATGTTCGAGGACGTGCCGGACCTGGAGTCCTTGCCCATTCCGATCGGCGGCGGCGGGCTGATCGCTGGCTGCGCCACGGTGGCCAAGTCGCTGAATCCCAGGGTCGAGGTGATCGGCGTCGAGCCGGCCATGTATCCATCCTTCACCGCCAAGATGCGCGGCGTGAACGGCTCCAGCGGCGGGGCGACCATCGCCGAAGGCATCGCGGTCAAACAGGTCGGCGAGCTGTCCTACGCCATCGCCCGGCCGTTGATCGACGATGTCCTGCTGATCGAGGAACCCCACTTCGAGCGTGCGGTGGCCCTCTATTGCAACGTCGAGAAGACTGTCGTGGAGGGCGCGGGCGCCGCGTCCCTGGCGGCCCTGCTGGCCTATCCCAACAAGTTCAAGGGCAAGAAGGTCGGCTTGATCGTGACGGGCGGCAACATCGACACCCGCCTGCTGGCCTCGGTTCTGACCCGTGAACTGGTCCGCGACCAGCGGCTCGTTTCGCTGCGGATCATCGGCGACGACCGTCCTGGCCTGCTGGCCACCGTCTCGGCGGTGATCGGTCAGATGGGCGCCAATATCGTCGAGGTCGCCCACAACCGCCTGGCGCTGGACGTCCCGGCCAAGGGCGCGGAGTTCGATATCATGATCGAGACCCGCGACGCCCAGCACACCCAGGAAATCATGGAAGCCCTGCGCGAGTCCGGCTATCCGCCCCGCGCTGTCTAGGAAGGTCCCGGCATGAAGCTTCTGATCCCCGTTCTCGCCGCCGTGCTGGCGCTGGCCGGCTGCAACAAGGGCGGCGCCGATCCCGCCGAGATGGCGAAATCGGCAGCCGAGGCCAAGGCCTTCATGGCGACCAACGCCAAGGCCGAAAGCGTCCAGACCCTGCCGTCTGGCGTGCAGTACAAGATCGTCAAGTCCGGCCCCACTACCGGCCTGAAGCCTGGTCCGCAGGACGAGGTGAAGGTTCACTACGAAGGCAAACTGGTCTCCGGGAAGATCTTCGACTCCTCCTATGATCGTGGCCAGCCGGCGGCCATGCCGCTGCCGGCCCTGATCCCGGCCTGGAAGGAAGCCCTGCAGCTGATGCGTCCGGGCGATGAGTGGATCCTCTTCGTGCCGCCGGAAATGGGCTACGGCGAAGAAGGCGCGGGCGGCGGCGAAATCCCCGGCAACAGCGTGCTGATCTTCCGCATCGAACTGATCGACGTGCTGCCGGCGCCTGGCCGTATTCAGCAGGGCTAGGCCGGAGATGCTCCCCCTCTGGGGGAGCAGTCCGCCGATGGGCTGACTGAGGGGGACTTTGGCCGTTGTCGCCAAGGGCTCTCCCCCTCCGTCTCGACGCGTCGCGTCGATCCACCTCCCCCACTGGGGGAGGATCTAGGGTAGGCCTAGGCCACCTTCATGCGCAGCGGACCCATATAGTCGCGCTTGCCGACCGGCACGCCGCGCGCGCGCAGGATGTCGTAGGCGGTCGTGGCGTGGAAATGCAGGTTCGGGGTCGAGAACGACATCAGGAAGTTTTCCGCCGTGAACGGAATCTTCCGGTCCCCGAACACGAAGGCGACGTCCTTGCCTTCGAGGGCGTTGACCTCCTCGGGGGTGAGCGCCTTGAGCCCGGCGATCGCATCATTGATGAGTTTCTGCAGGCTGGCGTAGTCGGTCACGCTTTGATCGCCACCGGGCGAGAACGCCCCGGCCTTCACGCCCTCGATCGCGCCGAGCGAATGGTGCGCCACCGAAATGATCTGGAAGCGGAAGTCGAACATGTCGGGGCACATGCGCGCCTCGACGATCTCTTGTGGGTCGATGTTGTTGTCCTGGCAGTGCGCCAAGCCCCGCTCCAGGAAGCCGGCCACGCCGTTCAGCGTCTGGAGGAATGAAGCTACGCTGACGTCGTAGAGTGAGATCGCCATTTTCCTGGTCCCCAATGTGATTTGTGGCGGCAGTGTCGGCTCCCCGACCGCCGGAGGCCAGGCATTTTCAGCATTCCGTTGCGGCATGGGCGGCCTCCATACCGGGCGCTTGAAGGCTTGCGCCCGGCGCTGCGCCCCTGTTTGGTGTCGGCCAAACCAGACCAAGGGGAAACCAGCAGATGCGTCTCACCAGCCCGCGGATCGCGCCGCTTCAGAACGCCGAAATGGACGCCGAGCAGCAGGAGATCGTCGCCCCGATGGGTGAGCGGGTGATCAACATCTTCCGCACTATGATCCAGGCCCCGAAGGCCGCGAAGGGCTTTCTGGCCTGGGGCAACTATGTGCTGTCGAAGAAGAACGACCTGCCGGCCCGCGAGCGCGAGATCGTCATCCTGCGTATCGGCTTCCTCTGCAAGTCGGGCTACGAATGGACCCAGCACGTGCCGATCGGCGTCCGCGCCGGTCTGACCGAGGACGAAGTCGCGCGGATCAAGGGCGGCGCGGATGCGCCTGGCTGGAGCCCTTCCGATCAGGCCCTGCTGCGGGCGTCTGACGAGCTGCACCACGACCAGTTCATCACCGACGCCACCTGGGCCGCCCTGAAGGCGCACTTCAGCGACAAGCAGTGCATGGACGTGGTGTTCACCGCCGGCCAGTACACTCAGGTCTCGATGATCCTGAATTCGTTCGGCGTGCAGCTCGACGCCGGGCAGACCCTCGATCCCGACCTGAAGGGATTCTGAACATGCGGCTCGCGGGCAAGACCGCCATCGTCGTCGGCGCAGGCCAGACGCCGGGTGAGACCATCGGCAACGGCCGCGCCATGGCCATGCTGTTCGCGCGTGAGGGGGCCGAGGTTCTCTGCGTCGACCGGCTCGCCGAGCGCGCCGAGGAGACCGCCTCGATGATTGTCGCCGAGGGCGGCAAGGCCGCCGCCTTCGCGGCCAACATCACCAAGGCTGACGAGTGCGTCGCCATGATCGAGGCCGCCAAGGCGCGCTGGCCGCGCATCGACATCGTGGTCAACAATGTAGGCGTCGGCGGAGGCGGGGATGGTCCGGCCCACAAGCTGACCGAGGACGCCTTCGACCGCATACTGGCGGTCAATCTGAAGGGCGCCTGGCAGGTCTCGAAGGCGGTGTTGCCGACCCTGCGCGAGCAGGGGGCCGGCTCGATCGTCAACATCTCGTCCCTGGCCTCGATCGCTGGCGGCGCCCAGGTGGCATACGAGGTCTCCAAGGCGGCGCTCAACCGGCTGACCACCAGCATCGCCCAGGCCAACGCCGGCAAGGGCGTGCGCTGCAACGCCATCGCCATGGGCCTGCTCGACACGCCGATGGCGGTGGCGGGCATCGCCTCGGCCAGCGGTCAGGAGCAGCAGGCGGTGCGCGACGCGCGCAACGCACGGGTGCCGCTGAGCGGCCAGATGGGCACGGCCTGGGACACCGCCTATGCGGCGCTGTTCCTGGCGTCCGACGAAGCGCGCTTCATCACCGGTACGGTGCTGTTCGTCGACGGCGGCATGTCGAGCCGGATCGGCTAGCGCAACTCCTCGTCATCCTCCGGTCAGCCGAAGGCTGATCCGGGGGACCCAAGCTGATTTGCAGAATATGGCTGAGCCCGCTTGGGTCCCCGGATCTCGCTTCGCGAGCCCGGAGGATGACGAGGGTGGGCGCCCCTACGCCGCATACCCCCGCGCCATCGCTGCGGCGAAGACCGGGATCAGGGCGAACACCGCGACCTCGGCGATCATGAACCGCCGCACCCCGGCGACGTCGGCGGGGGAGAGCGCGAAGTCCGGCTCTGCCTTGGCGCGCCTGCGCCATTGCAGGATGCGCACGGTCGGCGGCGCCGACAGCACCCCGACCACCAGGAACGCGGCGATCTTCGCCCAGAAGGCATGGTTGCCGAGGTAAAACTCAGGACCCTTGATCCCGTAGAACACGCGGGCGAAGCCGACCGCCAAGATCAACCCGGCGATCAGGCCGTAGTGCAGGTCGATGATCCCTAGGCGCTTGAGCCCAGCGCCCGCTAGGCCCGGCCGGATCATCGCCAACTCGGCCGCGAGTATGCCCGCCAGGCTGAAGATCAACAGGTGATGGGCGATGGCCAGGATGAGGTCGGTCAAGGTCGCGCTCCGCGTCTCGTCTGAAGCAGGATGACGGCACTATTATACGATGTAAATATTTGTTGTGATCCGATCACGCCAACCGCAGGACGATGGCCCCCACGGCGATGAGGCCGGCCGCCGCGATCCTGGCGGGGCTCAGTCTTTCCTTCAGGACCACCACGGCGATGACCGTGGCGAACAGGATCGAGGTTTCACGCAGGGCGGCGATCACCGCCACGGGGGCGTGGGTCATGGCCCAGAGCGCCAGTCCGTAGGAGGTCAGGGTGCCCGCGCCGCCGATTATCCCCAGGCCAAGGTGCGCGCGGGCATAGGGCAGGAAGGTCCGCCAGCGTGCGGCCAGTACCCAGACCAGCAGCGGGACGCCGCTTAGCAGGTTGAGCCACAGTGTATAGGCGACTGGCTCGCCCGAGGCGCGCACTCCGGCCCCATCGACCAGAGTATAGCTGGCGATGACCACGGCGTTGAGCAGGGCCGCGCGGACGCCCTGGACATTGGCTCCGCGTCCGGCCAACGCCAGGCTCAGCACGCCGCTGCAAATCAAGGCGACGCCCGCCCAGGCGGCCGGGCTGAGATGCTCGCCCAGCCAGAACCGGCTGACCAGAGCGACCAGCAGCGGCGCGGTCCCGCGCATCAGCGGATAGGCTTGGCTCATGTCCGCGCCGCGATAGGCGCGGGCGACCAGCAGATAATATCCGACCTGCAGCACCGCCGACGCCGCGAGAAACGGCCAGCTCTCGCGGGCCGGCTGGGCCAGGAACGGCAGGGCGAGGGCCGAGATCGCCGCCGCCGAGGCCGCGACCAGTATGGTGGTCAGCAGCTTGTCCGGCGCGCCCTTGACGATGGCGTTCCAGCTCGCGTGCAACAGGGCCGCGAAGAGGACGATGCCGAAGACGCTCAGGGGCATGGTGGGAGACTTCTCCTCTCCCCGTTGGGGAGAGGCCGGGTGAGGGGCGGGCGGTCGCGCAGGCCGAAGAGCGGCTGCGCGGCCCCCTCACCTAACCTCTCCCGAGGGAGAGACACAGGCTAGTCCGTGAACACCACGGTCTTGGCGCCGTTCAGCAGCACTCGGTCTTCCAGCCGCCAGCGAACGGCGCGGGCCAGGACGCGGCGCTCGATGTCGCGGCCCTTGCGGATCAGGGCGGCAGGGGTGTCGCGGTGACTGATGCGCTCGACGTCCTGCTCGATGATCGGGCCCTCGTCGAGATCGGCGGTGACGTAGTGGGCGGTGGCCCCGATCACCTTTACGCCGCGCTCGTGGGCCTGGTGATAGGGCCGTGCGCCCTTGAAGCCTGGCAGGAACGAGTGGTGGATGTTGATGCAGCGCTCTTCGAGCTTGGCGCTGAGATCATTGGACAGCACCTGCATATAGCGGGCTAGGACCACCAGCTCGGTCTCGGTCTCCTGGATCAGCCGCCAGATCGCCGCTTCCTGCTCTACCTTGGTCTCGCGCGTCACCGGCAGGTGGTGGAAGGGCACGTCGGAGATGTCGAGATTGGCGTAGGTCTCCTTGGGGTGGTTCGACACCACCGCCGAGATCTCCATCGGCAGTTCGCCGCGCCGCCAGCGATAAAGCAGGTCGGCCAGGCAGTGATCCTGCTGGCTGGCCAGGATCATCACCTTCCGTTTCACCTTCGGATCACGCAGGCTCCAGCGCATCGAAAAGCCCTGAGCCAGGGTCTCGAATTCGGTCCGTAGCAGTTCGATGTCTGCGTCCAAGGCGTCGAACACGACGCGCATGAAGAACCGGCCGGTCTCCTGGTCGTCATATTGCTGGGCGTCGAGGATGTTGGCCCCGCGCTCAAACAGGAAGGCGGAGACGCGGGCGACAATGCCGCGTTGGTCGGGGCAGGAGAGGGTCAGGATCATGGCGCCCGTCTAGGGCGCGTTCCTGACTAATCCGTCAAGCTTTCAGCCTTCCTGACTTGGAGACAGGCGAGGGCGAGGTCTAGGGTCAGGTCATGCCGACTTCAGAAGCCCTCACGCCTCGCGCGCTCGACATCCTTGAGACCTTGGTGGCGTTCGACACCACCTCGCGGCTCTCCAACCTGGCCCTCATCGAGTGGGTGGAAGCCTATCTCGACCGCCACGGCGTCGCCCATCGGCGGGTGCCGAACCATGACGGGACGAAGTCGAACCTGCTGGCGACTATCGGCCCGAACGTCGAGGGGGGCGTGGTGCTGTCGGGCCATACCGACGTGGTGCCGGTCGATGGTCAGGCCTGGACCACCGACCCCTTCAAGCTGACCGCGAAGGATGATGGCCGCATCTATGGTCGCGGGACCTGCGACATGAAGGGGTTCCTGGCCCTGTCGCTGGCCGCCGTGCCGGGGCTGGTGGCGTCAGACCCGAAGAAGCCGGTCCACCTGGCCTTTTCCTATGACGAGGAAATCGGCTGCCTGGGCGCGCCGGACATGATTGCAGTGATCGGCGCCGAGCTGCCGCGCCCGGCCCTGGTGGTGGTGGGCGAGCCGACCGACATGGTGGCGGTCTCCGGCCATAAAGGCATCTCTACCTTCAAGGTGACGGTCAACGGTAAGGAAGCCCATTCCAGCCAGACCCATCTGGGCGTCTCGGCGATCATGGAGGCGGTGAAGCTGATGGCTTCGCTGTCGGACCTGGCCGAGCGGCTGGAGCGGGAAGCCGATCCGGCCTCGCCCTTCCTGCCCAAGCATACCACCCTGACCATCGGCGTGGTCCATGGCGGCACGGCCGGCAATATCCTCGCCCGCGAGTGCGCCTTCCAGTTCGACCTGCGCAGCGCGCCTGGCCAGGCTCCGATGCAGATCCTGGCTCCGTTCGTCGCCGAGGTCGAAGCGCTGGACGCCAGGCTGAAGGCGCTGTTCCCGGTGGCGGGGGCCAAGATCGAGCGCCGGTCGGGCACGCCGGGCCTGTCGCCCGAGAAGGACGGCGCGGCCGAGGCCTTCGCTCGCCGTCTGGCCGGCGACAACGGTCCGCCGCGTGTCGTGCCCTACGCGGCCGAGGCCGGGCAGTTCCAGGAGGCGGGCTTCTCGACCGTCATCTGCGGACCTGGCTCAATCGACCAGGCGCACCAGCCCGACGAATATGTTGAGCGGACTCAAATGGAGCGTGGCGGGGCCTTCATGGCGCGGTTGATCGACTGGGCCGCAAAGGGCGAATGACCGGCCGACGGCCGGTCAGGTCGCGTGGGTTCCAGGTCATCGCCTTGGCGATCTCCCAGGCGCTGGCGCGGCGGGCTCGCTGCACGGCGCGGCGGCTTTTCAGGATGGTCGGCAGGCCCTTCAGCGACTCCTTGAACGCGCGCCAGACGATATGGGCGTGCGGCCAGTTCTCTCGGCGGCTGGAGATATAGACCACGCCCATCAGGTGCAGCGGCACGACGACCGGCAGCAGGATCGCAGGCGTGTCCTTGTAGACGACATAGAAGCGGTTACGGGTCCCGTGGAACACCGCGAACTCCGACTTTCGCCCTCCGGTCGAGGCCGAACCGACGTGGCGGATCACCGCGCTCGGGACCAACAGCGTCGGCTCCCCGGAGAGTTGCAGCCGGTAGCCGAGATCGACGTCCTCCGAATAGCAGAAGAAGAATTCGTCGAACCCGCCGAGCTTCAGGAATAGCGCCCGGTCGATCATCATCGCGGCGCCGCAGGGGGAAAATACCTCGCCCTCCGGCGTGTCGCCCGGATCGCGCGACAGATAGCCGCCCCGATAGGGGATGCCATAGCCGGACATCACGTCGCCCAGCCCGTCGAGCAGGCCAGGATCCTCGTCCATCAACTGGCGCGAGGTGAAGGAGAGCAGATTGGGATAGCGCTCGGCCGCGCCGGCCAGCTCCTCCAGCCAGTTCGGCTGAGCAAAGGCGTCGGGATTGAGCAGCACGTACCAACGGCCCCGCGCAAGCCTTGCGCCCTGGTTCCCGGCGCCTGCGAAGCCCAGGTTTTCGCTGTTCTCGATCAATTGAACGAAGGGAAATTCGCGCGCGATCGCGGCGTCACCGGGGTCTGGCGAGGCGTTGTCGATCACCAGGGTTTCGAAGTCCTGGAATGTCTGGCCCGCCAGCCGCTCCAGGCATGTCCGCAGGGTCGGACCGGAGTTGTAGGCGATGATGCAGACGGTGATCGTGGGCGCTTGCGCCTTGTCTTCCTGCGCGCGCTCGTCCATGCGGTGGCGGTTTCCAACTTACCGGGCAGCCATGACGTCGATCACGCCGCTTTTGATTCCCGAGGTTCTGCTTATCACGCCCAAGCGCCATGGCGATGCGCGAGGCTGGTTCGCCGAGACCTGGAGCCGCCAGGCCATGGTCAAGGCCGGGCTGGAGCATGACTTCGTTCAGGACAACCAGGCGTTCAACGCCGCCGCCGGCACCGTACGCGGCCTGCACTTCCAGCAAGCGCCGCATGCCCAGGCCAAGCTGGTGCGGGCGCTGCGCGGGGCGATCTATGACGTCGCGGTCGATGTGCGGCCCGGATCGGCCACCTATGGCCAATGGGTCGGCGCGAATCTGACCGCCGAGGGCGGCGAGCAACTGCTGGTGCCGCGCGGCTTCGCGCACGGCTACTGCACGCTGACCGACAATTGCGAGATCTTCTACAAGGTCGACGGCCTCTATGCGCCGCAGACCGAGGGCGCGCTGCTCTGGAGCGACCCTGATCTGGGCATCGACTGGCCGATCACCGGCGAGGCGATCTTGTCCGACAAGGACCGCATCGCGCCGCGTCTCAAGGACATGCCGAGCGCGAACTTCTGATGAGCGAGCTGGTCAGCATCCTGAATATCGAGGCCATCGACCTCGACATGTTCCGCGGCCATACGCCGGAAGGCGAGACGCGGCGCATCTATGGCGGCCAGGTGATCGCCCAGGCGCTGACGGCGGCGTATCGCACGATCGACGGCCGCGTCTGCCATTCGATGCACGCCTATTTCATCCGCGGCGGCGACCCTAAGATCCCGATCCTGCTCAAGGTCGAGCGCGTGCGCGACGGCGGTAGCTTCACCATGCGCCGGGTGACCGCGCTGCAGCACGGCCAGCAGATCTTCAACCTGTCGGCCTCGTTCCAGGTCCCCGAGACCGGCTTCGAGCATCAGATTGAAATGCCGACCCCGCCCGGTCCCGACGGCCTGATGGACGAGGACGAACTGCGCGCGGCCGCGGGCTCGACAGAGCAGCGCCGCACCTGGCCGATCGAGGTCCGGCCTGTCGATCCGATGCCCTACGGTCAGGCGCCGATCATGGACCCGACCCAATCGGTGTGGTTCCGGGCGCGCGATCCGCTGGGCCCCGACGTAGCTTTGAACCAATGCGCCCTGGCCTATGCGTCCGACATGACGCTGCTGGATACCTCGCTGCGTCCGCATGGGGTCGACTGGAACTCCGGACGCCTGCAGGTCGCGAGTCTTGATCACGCTCTGTGGTTCCACCACCCGAGCGACTTCAGCCAGTGGCACCTCTATGTGCAGGACAGCCCCTCGGCGTCGGGCGGGCGTGGCTTCAACCGTGGTTCGATATTCTCAGCCGACGGCAAGCTGGTCGCCTCCGCCTCGCAGGAAGCCCTGATCCGGTTCCGGTAAGGCGGTTCTAATCCGGGTCGTGGCGGCAGACGCAGAGCTTGCAGCCGTCCGGGTCCCGGAAGTACGCGCCATAATAGTCGCCGTGATACTGCGGGCGCGGTCCAGGCGGGCCGTCGTCGCGGCCGCCGCCTGACATCGCCAGGGCGTAGACCTCGTCCACGGCCGCGCGGCTGGGCGCAAGCAAAGCGATCATCTGGCCGTTGCCGGCCAGAGCCGGCTCGCCGTCGAACGGGCGACCGACCAGGAAGTAGGGCCGCGCCCCGCCCGGCGAGGTCCAGACCGCCCAACCGCGCTCCTGGTCGATGAACTTCAGCGGGTAACCGAGCGCCTCCATGATCGGGCGATAGAAGTTCGTCGCCCGTTCCGGATCGTTCGTCCCGATGAAGACATGGGACAGCATGGGCTCACACGGCCGCCGGCTGCGCGACGAACCCCTTCCAGTTGTTCATGTACTCGACGAAAGCCGGACCTAGGCGCTCGGCCGTCAAATGCTCGCGGCTGACCGGCAGGGCGATGGACGTGAAGTTCGGATCGGCGGCGACCTTTTGCGGGAAGTCGTGATGCAGAATGGCCGCGCGGCCGATCAGGACATAGTCGGCGCCGTTCGCCAGGCACTCGCGGGCGGTCTGCGCGCTCATGATCTTGCCGGCCACGCCCAACCGGACATTCCCGCGATCCAGCTCGGTGAAGTAGGACATCAGGGTGCGGCCCTTGAACGCCTCTTCGTTCGGCTCCTTGGCCACGTCCCAGAGCGACATGTCGAGATAGTCGATCTTTCCCTGCGCCATCACCGCCTGGGCTAGGTCGCGGATCTCGGCCAGTTCCAGGTCGAAGCGCTCGGGCGACAGTCGCAGGCCGAGCGTGAAATCGGGGCGGCAGCGGGCGCGAATGCCGTCGATGATCTCGTGCAGGATGCGGGCGCGGTTCTCCGGGGAGCCGCCGTAGCGGTCGGTGCGGCGGTTCAGGCCGGCGCTGAGGAACTGACAGAGGATGTAGGAGTGGGCGCCATGGATCTCGATCCCGTCGAAGCCGGCGGTCTTGGCGCGCAGGGCGGCGAGCACGAAGTCCTCCGCCAGCTGCTCCACCTCGGCGGT
>NZ_JAUXXE010000008.1 GCF_030681155.1 Phenylobacterium sp.
ACGCCCTGTTCCTCGGCGGCGACGATGTAGAGCGCCAGGATCGGCAGCACCGCCCCGTTCATGGTCATCGACACGCTCATCTTGTCGAGCGGGATGCCGTCGAACAACGTGCGCATATCGAAGATGGAGTCGATGGCGACGCCGGCCATGCCGACATCGCCCTTCACCCGCGGGTGGTCGCTGTCGTAGCCGCGGTGGGTCGCGAGGTCGAAGGCGACCGACAGGCCCATCTGGCCGGCGGCGAGGTTGCGCCGGTAGAACGCGTTGGAATCCTCGGCCGTGGAGAAGCCCGCATATTGGCGGATAGTCCACGGGTTGGTCAGGTACATGGTCGGATAGGGGCCGCGCAGGAACGGCGCGAGGCCCGGATAGCCCGAAGCGAGGCCCTCAACGTCCTGGGGACCATAGGACGGCTTCACGGCCACGCCTTCCGGCGTATCCCACACGTCGCCCGAGACGATGGCGCGCGTGGTTGCAGCGCCGTCGAAGGGCAGGGTGGCGAAGTCGGGGAACTTGCTCATTGTGCGGCCTCGTGCGGCTCGGCGAGACGGATCGGACGAAGCGGCGGGCAATGGCCGTCTGGACCGGGCAGCCGGGCGGACGGGGCGTCGGTCGCCCGCGGGGCGGGATGCTGGACCTCGACCGGGGCGTCCTGGGTCGGTGGGAAGGCGGTGACGCCGACGATCTTTGGCGTTCCGGCGGCCTCACGGGCGGCGACGACGGCGCCGACCTGGGCGGCGACGTGGCCGGAGGCGAGCGCTGCGATCAGGCCGCCCTGCGCCTCAATGGCCTGGAACTGCGCCCAGGCGGCGCGCGCCATTTCGTCGGTCAGGGCTTCGACATAGCCAGAGCCGGCGGCAGGGTCCGACACCCGGCCGAGGTGGGCCTCTTCCATCAGGACAAGCTGGGCGTTGCGGGTCTGGCGCCGCGCGAACTCGGTGGGCAGGCCAAGCGGATCTGTGAAGGCGCCGAGCACCACCGCGTCGGCGCCGCCGACCGCGGCGCCGAAGGCCGCCGAGCTGAGGCGCAGCATATTGGTCCAGGGATCCTGCGCCGCCAGCATGCGGTGCGAGGAGCGCGCCTCGATGCGGGCCGGGACATCCACGCCGCACGCGGTGACCAGACGCGTCCATAGCAACCGCGCTGCGCGATGCTTGGCCAAGGTCGCGAAGTAGTCTGTATCGGCCGCAAGCCCTAGGTGGATGGCGGCGAAGGCGTCCTGCATCGACAAGCCCGCCCGAACCAGGGCCTTGGCGTAGGTGAGCGCGGCGGCTAGGGCGAAGGCCAGTTCGCCCGCCTCGCCGCCGCCGGCCTCGTGAACCACCCGGCCGGAGGCGAGGAACAGGCTCGCCTTCGGGAAGGTCGCGATCAGCCGAGCCCCGACCGTCGCGGCGGAGACAACGTGACTCTCTATCGGCCCAGGGCTGACGCCGTCGCGCGTGAAGCGGCTCAATGGGTCCAGATGGAAGGAGAGCAGGGCGGTCGGCGAGCTTTTAGCGGCCGCGGCGAGCCAGTCGGCCGCCTTGGGACCGAGCAGGCCAGCGTCGAGAGCGGCCGGCGCGAACTCCAGCATGACGCCATCGAGCACGCGCGCCAGTTCCTCGGCCGAACCGACCGCGACGCCGTGTTTTCCGGTTGGATCAATGATGATCAGAGCCGAGGCGGCGCCGCCTTCCAGATCGGCCAGCAATTCTGCGTTGGCGCGAACCGGATCGGGGTGGGCGATGATCGAGCGGACGTCCCAGGGCCGTTCGGCGTCATGCGGACGCGGCGCGAAGCTCGGCGCGGCGGTCTCGCCGTCATAAAGCGGGGCGATCGGCAAACCCTCCAGCGTCGTACGCTGGAGGCTCTCGAACGGCGCTCCTTTGAGGGTCTTTTCGACCAGGGCTCGCCATTCGGCGACGGTGGCGGCGGGGAACTCGCCGAGAGTGTTCGGGGCATCGCTCATCGGGAGCCATTGGGCCGTCTCCAGCCAGCGCGTCAAGTTCACGCGGGGTCACGATTCAGCGGTGCTTGCACGCCCGCATGGTTTGTGTGTACGCTGTAAAAATTAGATCGACGCCATTCAAAAGGACGCCCTCATGGCCCTGCCTCCCATACTCTCCGAGCGCCTGCGTATCCCGGTGATTGCTTCGCCGCTGTTCATCATCTCCGGTCCCGAACTGGTGATCGCGCAGTGCAAGGCCGGTGTGGTGGGCTCGTTCCCGGCGCTGAACGCGCGGCCGGTGAGCCAATTGGATGAGTGGCTGGCGCAGATCACCGAGGAACTGGCCGCCTGGGACGCCAAAAACCCCGACCGGTTGTCGGCCCCGTTCGCCATGAACCAGATCGTTCACAAGACCAACGACCGCCTGGAGCAGGATGTCGAGATGGCTGTGAAGTACAAGGTGCCGATCACCATCACCTCGCTGGGCGCGCGCGAAGACGTGAACCAGGCGATGCACTCCTATGGCGGCATCGTGTTGCACGACGTCATCAACGACCGTTTCGCCCGCAAGGCGGTGGAGAAGGGCGCCGACGGCCTCATCCCCGTGGCGGCCGGAGCAGGCGGCCACGCTGGGCACCTGTCTCCCTTCGCTCTGGTGCAGGAACTGCGCGAATGGTTCGAGGGGCCGATCGCCCTGTCGGGCTCGATCGCCAATGGCGCGGCGGTCCTGGGCGCCCAGGCCATGGGCGCGGACCTCGCCTATATCGGCTCGGCCTTCATCGCCACGCAGGAAGCGCGCGCGATGGACGGCTACAAGGACATGATCGTGGCCTCGCGCGGCGACGACATTGTCTATTCGAACCTCTTCACCGGCGTGCATGGCAACTATCTGCGCCCCTCCATTGAGGCCGCCGGCCTGGATCCGGACAACCTGCCTGAAGCCGACCCTTCGAAGATGAACTTCGGATCGGGTGGCAACCAGAAGGCCAAGGCCTGGAAGGACATCTGGGGCTGCGGCCAAGGCATCGGCGCGGTGAAGGATATCCCGACAGCCGGGCAGTTGGTCGATCGCCTGGCCAATGAGTACGAAGCCGCGAAGGCCGCGCTGGCCGCGAAGACTTCGCTCACCCGCGGCAGCGCCCTGGCGATGGCTGCGGAGTAACCCTACCGGCCGGGATTTGGCTTGCGGTTGGTCGCCTTAGACTTGCACTCTGCCTTAACTTAGGTGGGGAAAGCTCATGGCGCAGCTTCGCGTACATTTTGCGACCAACCGCAACCATCTGCCCGACAATAAGCTCGAGATATTCGGCAAGACGTTCAACCCCGATGGGGTGGCGGCGCTGCGCTATGGGTACGCCGATTTTGGCGCAGGATCGAAGCCCAGCAAGGTCGAGGTCTATCCGGAAGAGGCCGCCGAGAACGGCTTCAAGATAAAGGGCAGCGACCGGTTCTTGCGGGAGTTGCACCGGTGCATGGCCGGCGATCGGTCCGATACGCTGGTCTTTATCCACGGCTTCAATGTCAGCTTCATGGGCGCGCTGGCCGCCGGAGCCGAACTGGCGCGTGAAGTGCAGTTCGACGGCCGGGCGCTAAATGTGGTGGTGTTTAGCTGGCCGTCCGACGGGGCCGCGGTCCCTTTGATGTCCTACTATAGCGACCGGGAGGACGCCCGGGCCTCGGGGCCGGCCCTGGCGCGCGCGTTCCTGCGGCTGAAGACCTTCGTCACCGAGGAACTTGGGCCCAACGACTATTGCCAGCGCCAGCTTCATTTGCTGGCTCACAGCATGGGCGTCTATGTCCTGCGCAACGGTCTGCAGGCGGTGATCGCCAAGGAACCCAAGAGCCTGGTGCGGCTGTTCGACCAGATCCTGCTGGCGGCGCCGGACGAGGACGACGATACGTTCGAGCAGGACGATAAGCTGAAGCCGCTGCCCTATATCGGCCGGCAGGTGACGGTCTATTTCAATCCGCGCGACCGGGCCTTGCTGATCTCCGACAAGACTAAGGCCAATCCCGATCGCCTGGGCTCGGACGGCCCACGACTGGTGGACATGTTGCCCAAGAAGGTTGTGCTGGTGGACTGCCGGAACATCGCGGCCGGAGCCGACGAACGCTCCCTTCACAGCTACTACATAAACAGCCGTGCCGTTTCGCAGGACATCGCCGCGGTGATGCTGGGGCTGGAGCCGGACATGATCGTGAACCGGGAATATCTGTTGGCCAAGCGCGCTTGGAGGCTGGTGGCCGAAGCACCTAACTAGCGCCCGGTCGACCGCCAAGCTTTGCGTCGGGACCGCATCCAACCGGCGCTTTGGGACTTATTGCTGGGTGGCGGAGCTCGTCCGTCGTTGGAAGAGTGTTCGTCTTGCTGAGAACAGTGGTCGTGTGTGGGGCTTTGGCGCTCGGCGCCTGTGACAAGCCCAGCGATTTCGTACCCAAGAAGCCAGCGGCCTCATCGGCCCCAGCGGCGCCCTCCAGCTTGGAGATGTTGAACCTGCGGGCCGCGCTGCAACCCTGCGAGCGGGCGATGGAGGCCGGCAGCGAGGAAATCGCGGCGGTGGCGGTCAACAAGCCCGACCTGGCCAAGCGGGCGCTTATTCAGAATGTGCGCCAGGTATGCGCTGGCGCTGTCGATAAGGTCCGGGGCCTGCCGCTATGGGGTCGTCTAAAGGATCCCTGCGTTCGCGCGGTCGACGCGCGGGAAGTCGTGGCGGCCGGCGCTCTGGATGTCCTGGACGCCAAGGCTGGGGCGCTGGGCGTCGAAACCCTGCGGAACAAGATCGCTGATCAGGCCGCCGCGTCTCGGGCTTGCGCCGATGAGATCGCCTTTGCCGAGCGTGACGATGACGAGGCCGCGCCGCTGCCCCCAGCGAGCTAGGCAAAAAGGAAAACGGCGGGAAGGTATCCCTTCCCGCCGTCGTCTTGGGAGCGCGAGCGCGCCCTGGATGGTCTTAGCGGAACAGTCCGAGCAGGATGCCCGAGGACTGGTTGGCGATCGACAGGGCCTGGACGCCAAGCTGTTGCTTGGTTTGCAGGGCCTGCAGCTTCGCGCTTTCCTTGGCCAGGTCGGCGTCCACCAGGTTGCCGACACCAGCGTCCAGGGTGTCCTGGAGCTTCATGACGTTGGTCAGGTGGGTGTCCAGCGCCTTGGCG
>NZ_JAUXXE010000028.1 GCF_030681155.1 Phenylobacterium sp.
GGGGGGGGGGGGGGGGGGGGGGGGGGCCCGGGGGGGGGGGGGGGGGGGGGCCCCCGCGGCAAGCTCCGAGATAGAACCAACCCCCACCACCGGCTTCGCCGGTCCCCCTCCCCCGTAAACGGGGGAGGAAAAAGTCAGCCCAGCTTGGCGTCGGCCGCGGCCAAGCCCGCCTTGCCATGGGCCTTGAAGCCTTGAGCTTCCAGAGCCTCGGCCAGGGCGTTCAGGCACAGGCGAACGTGCCACGGGGTGGCCGAGGCGCCCATCAGGCCGATACGCCAAACCTTGCCCTTGAGCGGGCCGAGGCCGGCCCCGATTTCCAGGTCCCACTTGGCGAGCACGAAGCTGCGAACCGCCGCCTCATCGACGCCCTCCGGCACGATCACGGCGTTCAGTTGCGGCAAACGATCCTTCTCGGCGACGAGGAACGACAACCCCATGGCTTCGATCCCGGCGGCCAGCGCCTCGTGGGTGCGGGCATGGCGGACCAGAACGGCCTGCTGGCCTTCTTCGAACAGGGCAACCAGGCTCTCGTGCAAGCCGTAGAGCGCGTTGATCGGCGCGGTGTGGTGATAGGTCCGGCCGCCGTCGCCGCCCCAGTAGCTCATCAGCAGATTGAAATCGCAGAGCCAGTTGCGGACCTTGGTCTTGCGGCCGCTGATCGCCGCCTGCGCCCGCTTCGACAGGGCGATGGGCGACAGGCCAGGAGGCGCCGAAAGGCACTTCTGTGTGCCCGAATAGACCGCATCAGCATCCCACGCCGCAACGTCCACCGTGATCCCGCCCAGCGAGGTGACGCAGTCGACGATGGACAGCGCGCCGTACTTGCGGGCCAGGCCGCAGAGCGTCGCCGCATCGCTGCGCGCGCCGGTCGAGGTCTCGGCATGGACGAAGGCGAACACCTTGGCGGGGGCGGCCTTCAGGGCCTCCTCGACCACCGCCGGATCAACAGGCTTGCCCCATTCGAATTCCAGCGTGACGACCTCGGCGCCAGCGCGATCGGCCATATCGGCCATGCGGCCGCCAAAGGCGCCGTTGATCGCGATCACCGCCCGGTCGCCGGGCTCCAGCAGGTTCATGATCGCCGCTTCCATGCCGGCCGTTCCCGGCGCCGGCAGCGGCACGCAGGCATGGTCAGGGGCGTTGAAAAGCCGGCTGAGCGCGCCCTTGATCTCTTCCATCAGATTCTGGAACTCAGGGTCCAGGTGGCCGATGGTCGGGCGCGCCAACGCCGAAAGCACGCGGGGGCTGACGTCGGAGGGGCCAGGCCCCATCAGGATGCGCCGCGGTGGTTGGAAGCTCTGCATTGGTCGTCCCCTCACATACTTGCGGGGGACGATTAGGATATGACGAGCCTCGTGTCAGCCGAGGATGCGCGCCTCGATGGCGCCGCGCAGCTTGGAATCGACGCCCAGAACCTCTTCCAGATAGCGATCGACCGAACCGTGGCTCTCATCGATGGCGGCGAAGGCCTCGGCGAGGAAGGCTTCGTTCACGCTGACCGCTTGACGCAGCGCCGCGTCGCTGAGGGTGACCCCGGTCAGGTCTCGGATCCACGGCCCCAGGAATGCGGTCTTCTTCTCAAGCTTGGTCTCGTCGTTGGTCGCCAGATAGTCGGCCAGCGTATCGTCGCGATGGACCCCGGCGATGTGATGGGTGATCGCGCAGATCATGCCGGTGCGATCCTTCCCCGCCGCGCAGTGAACGACCACTGCGCCGTCGGTCTCGCCCAGCGCGTGGAAATAGCGGCTGAACAGATCGACGATCCGCTCCGCATGCGGAGCGTTGCGATAGAATTCCAGGCTGTCGCGGAAGAACCAGTCGGCGCTGATGTCGCTGGCCGCTTTCAGAGCGTCGGCCCAGTCGGCTTCAGGCCCGTCGATATCGTTCTCGATAACCTGGCCCTTGAAGCCGTCCCACCGCTTGGACGGCTCGCGTTCGCGCTCACGGCGACGGCGCAGATCGACGATGACCTGTACGTCCAAGTCGCGCAGGGTCTGAAGGTCGGCCTCGGTGGCGTAGGCGTGGTTCGCCGAGCGGAACAGCCGCCCCGCCTTGATCCCGCGCCCGCAGGCGGTTCCGTATCCGCCGAAGTCGCGGAAGTTGTCGATGCCTTCGAATTCGATGTGTCGTGCGCTCATGGTCGTCGATTTAGCGATTTCGCCAAGAAATTACGAGATAGGGGCGACCGGCATTTCGTCGCGCGCAGTTTTCATGTCACCCATCACCGGAACGGCGGCTCGTCAAAGCTGCGGAGCTTGCGCGAATGGAGCCGCGGCCCTTCCTCACGCAACAGGTCCATGGTCGCGATGCCGATCTGCAGGTGCTGGCCGATGGCCCGCTCATAGAAGGCGTTGGCCTGGCCCGGCAGCTTGATCTCGCCGTGCAACGGCTTGTCGGACACGCAGAGCAGCGTCCCGTACGGCACCCGGAACCGGTAGCCCTGGGCCGCGATGGTGGCGCTCTCCATGTCGATCGCCACCGCCCGCGATTGATTGAACCGCAGCGAACTGGAGGAGAACCGAAGCTCCCAGTTGCGGTCGTCAGTGGTGACCACAGTGCCGGTGCGCAGGCGGCGCTTCAGCATCTCGCCGGTCTCGCCGGTGATCGCCTCGGCGGCCCGGCCCATGGCGACCTGGATTTCCGCGATCGGCGGGATCGGGATTTCCGGCGGCAACACATCGTCCAGCACATGGTCGTCGCGCAGATAGGCGTGAGCCAGCACATAGTCGCCGATGGTTTGCGAACCACGCAGCCCGCCGCAGTGGCCGATCATCAGCCACGCCTGAGGACGCAGGACGGCGAGGTGGTCGGTGATCGTCTTGGCGTTCGAGGGACCGACCCCGATGTTCACCAGGGTGATGCCGCGTCGCCCCTCCGCCATCAGGTGGTAGGCCGGCATCTGGTGACGCCGCCAGGATCCATCGGCGATGGCCTGCTCGGGATTTTCGGTCTCGGCGGTGACGATCACTCGGCCGGAGGCTGACAAGGCCGTATAGGGCCCTCCCGCCTTCAACTGCTCGCAACCCCAACGCACGAACTCGTCCACGTAGCGGTGATAGTTGGTGAAGAGGATGAACTGCTGAACGTGTTCGGCCGGAGCGCCGGTATAGTGGGTGAGACGGGCCAGGGAGAAATCGGTTCTCAGACCATCGAACAGCGCCAGCGGCCTGGCGGGCTCCAGGCCTGCGTTCCAGAAGCCGTCGGCGATCTCATCACCAATATGTGCGAGCTCGGTGGTCGGGAAATGTCGAGCGATCTCAGCCGAACTGATGTCGGCCATGGCCAGATCCACGGTACCGTCCAGCACATAGGGGAACGGCACCTCCTGACGCGAGCGACCGACCTCGATGGTCACGTCGAAATCGGCCATCAACAGGCTGATTTGCTCGATCAGATAGTCCCGGAAGTGATCTGGCCGGGTGACCGTGACCGTATAGACCCCGGGTTGCGACAATCGCGCGTAGGCGCGGCTGAGCCTGGGATAGCTGTGGCCGTGGGGCCAGGTGAGCCGCAATTCAGGATAGGCGAATATGCCCTCGGCCCGCATCGCCGGCGTCGGCGGGGGGCCACCCGCCAGGAAGGTCTTCAACGCGCCACGCAGGGCTTTGACCGTGTCTTGGTATTCTGTGTTGAGCCGCTCGACGATGGCGGCCGCCTTGTTTTCATTGAACATGGGTCAGTTTAGCCTGCTCTTGTGAAGGTTGCGAGATGTCCCTGCCTCACTTTCGCTACGCTATGGACGAAAGCCCCTATTCTCGGCCACAAGGTCGCCTCTAAGCGCTCGGGGGTCCCACCATGAACAAAATTTTTACCGCCTTTATTGTGGGAGCCATGGCGCTCGGGGTGCTGGTCGGCTGGGGGGTGAACCACTTCCTCGCCGCTGATCAGGCCAAGGGCGTCGCCGAAAACCTGACCATCATCACCGACGTATTCCTGCGGCTGATCAAGATGATCATCGCCCCGCTGGTGTTCTCGACGCTTGTCGCCGGCATCGCGCACATGGAAGACGCCGCATCCATCGGCCGGGTGGGCATCAAGACCATGGCGTGGTTCATCGGCGCCTCGATCATATCGCTGCTGATCGGCCTCTTCATGGTTCACCTGATCCAGCCCGGCGTGGGCATGGGTCTGGTGCAGGACCCGTCGACCATCGTCGGCGCCGTGGACGCCACCAAGCTGACGCTCAAGGAGTTCGTCACCCACCTGGTGCCGAAATCCATCGTTGAGGCGATGGCCAACAACGAAATCCTGCAGATCGTGGTATTCTCGATCTTCGTCGGCACGGCCGTCTCGGCCCTCGACGACAAGGCCCCGGCCGTCACGGCCCTGGTCGACCAAGTCGCCGCGATTATGCTTAAGGTGACAGGTTATGTAATGAAAACAGCACCCTTAGCCATCTTCGCCGCGCTCGCGGCGACGGTGGCGACGCAGGGGCTGAGCGTCCTGGCGGATTATGCGAAATTCGTGCTGGGCTTCTATGCGTCGCTGGGTGTGCTGTGGGCGCTGCTGTCGGCGGCGGTCATCCTGATCGTCGGCAAGCGCGCGATCGACCTGCTGCGGGCCATCCGCCAGCCGGCCCTGCTGGCCTTCGCCACGGCGTCGTCGGAAGCGGCCTATCCGCGGACCCTGGAAGAGCTGCAGAAGTTCGGGCTGTCGCGCCGAATCTCCAGCTTCGTCCTGCCGCTGGGCTACTCGTTCAACCTCGACGGCTCGATGATGTACTGCACCTTCGCGGTGCTGTTCATCGCCCAGGCCTACGGCATCGAGATGTCGATCGGCCAGCAGATCACCATGCTGCTGCTGCTGATGGTCACCTCCAAAGGCATGGCCGGCGTGCCGCGCGCCTCGCTGGTGGTCATCGCCGCGACGCTCACCTATTTCGACCTGCCGGAGGCCGGGCTGCTGCTGATCCTCGGCGTCGACCACCTGCTCGACATGGGTCGCTCGGCCACCAACGTGCTGGGCAACTCGGTGGCCGCCGCGGTGGTCGCCAAGTGGGAGGGGCAGATCGAGGACCCATCCCAGGCGCCCCCAGCCGACCCTGCGCCAAAAGTCGCCTAGGCCACACTTTATCGCCGCCCGTTAACGGACGATTCCACCCTTTCCGGCATACCCGCGATCATTGAACGGGTTCGGAGAGGGGGTCGGCGATGAAGGTTTTTGTTCCAGGCGGGCTCAATTTCCCGCAACACGCCACCACCTGCCGGTAGCGCCCTATGGACGCCCCAGGGGAACTGATCGCCGCCGCCGTCCTGGCCCAGCAGCTCGAGCGCGAGCGCCTGGCCACCCAGGCGGCGGAGCGTGAACTGGCCAAGGCCCGGCAGGAGCTGATCCGCATTTCCCAGACGCTCACCGCCCGGGTGGACGAACTGGAAGACGAGCGGGCCCTGACCCTGCACCTGGCCAGCACGGACGGCCTGACCGGCCTGCTGAACCGCGGCGCCTTCGCCGCCGCCCTGATCGAGCGACTGGAAGCGGCCCAGGCCGCCGGCGCCTCGGTGGCGCTGCTGGTCATCGACCTCGACAGATTCAAAACCCTCAACGACAGCCTGGGCCACCACGCCGGCGACCAGCTGCTGATCGAGATCGGCCTGCGCCTGCGCAGCACCGCACTGCCCGGCGACGTGGTCTGCCGCCTGGGCGGCGACGAGTTCGCCCTGGTCACCAGCGGCGAGAACCTGCGCAAGCGGGCCGACGCCATCACCAAGCTGCTGACCCAGACCCACACCATCTACGACCGCGCCATCGCGCCCGGCGCCTCGATCGGCGTCGCCATGTTCCCGGCCGACGCCACCGACGCCGGCGACCTGCAACGCTTCGCCGACATGGCGCTCTACCGGGCCAAGTCGGCCGGCGGCAGCCGCTGGTCGGCGTTCGACGACGAACTGCGCCAGGCCAGCGCCACCCGCCACAGCCTGGAGGCCGAACTGCGCCGCGCCATCCCGGCCGGCCACATCGTCCCCTGGTTCCAACCGCTGGTGAACGCCGCCGACGGCCGCATCAGCGCCGTCGAGGTGCTGGCCCGCTGGGACCACGCCGAGCGCGGCATGATCGCGCCAGGCGTCTTCGTGCCGCTGGCCGAGGAGCTGGGCCTGATCGCCGAGCTGGACGGGATGATCTTCCAATCGGCCTGCCAACGCGCCGCGCCCTGGGTGGCCGAAGGCCTGATCGACACCGTCTCGCTGAACGTCTCGCAACGCGAGCTGCTGGACCCGTCGTTCTCGCGCAACCTGGTCCGCAGGCTGGCGGGCACCGACCTGCCGGCCACGGCCCTGGCGGTCGAGATCACCGAGACCTTCCTGGTCAACGACCTGTCGATGGCCCGCCGCCACATCGAGCGCCTGGCCTCGCACGGGGTGCGCATCGCCCTGGACGACTTCGGCACCGGCTATTCGAACCTGCGCGCCCTGCTGCAGTTGCCGATCCATACGGTGAAGCTGGACCAGTCGCTGATCGGCGGGGTTGGCCGCGATCCGCGCGTCTCCAAGCTGGTCCGCGCCATGCTGAACGCCGCCAAGTCGCTGAACGCCCGGATCGTCGCCGAGGGGGTCGAGGACGAGGCCCAAGCGATCTTCCTGCGCGCCGCCGGCTGCGACCTGATGCAGGGCTATCTGTTCGCCCGTCCGATGCCGCCGGAAGAGGTCGAGACCCTGATGCGCAACGAAGCCGCCGGCGCCGAGGCCCCCACCGACCGGATCATGGCCGCCGCCGCGACGCTGCGGGTGGGGTAGGGTCCTGTCCTTTTAGATCCTCCCCCGCTGGGGGAGGTGGCGCGCGCCAGCGCGACGGAGGGGGCAGCAGCAGGCGTTGAAGTCCCCCTCACCCGGCCAAACGGCCGGGAGCTCCCCCAGCGGGGGAGCATCTAGCAGTGTGGCTGTGTCCTTCGTCAGCAGAGCCGCTGCGCGGCCCCCCCACCTAACCTCTCCCGAGGGAGAGGGATTTCTTCTCCTCTCCCCGCTGGGGTGGGGTGAGGGCTCTTCCAGCTTCGACGCGCGCGCCTGCTTGCGCAAGACGCCTCCTCCACCCCATATCGAGCGCCATGCATAATCACCTTCGCACCTTCATGTTGCTGGCCGGGCTGACGGCGCTGTTCGTCGGGATCGGCTATCTGATCGGCGGGCCGACCGGCATGGCCATCGCGCTGGCCATCGGCGTGGCGATGAACTTCTTCAGCTACTGGAACTCCGACAAGATCGTGCTGCGCATGTACGGCGCGCGCGAGGTCGATCCGGGGACCACCGACCCGTTCCTGCGCAACTATGTCAGCGACGTCTTCGAGATGTCCGACAAGGCCGGCATGCCCCGCCCCAAGGTCTATGTGATGGAGACCGAGCAGCCGAACGCCTTCGCCACCGGCCGCAACCCCGAGAACGCGGCGGTCGCGGCCACCATGGGCCTGCTGCGGATGCTGGACCGGCGCGAGATCCGCGGGGTGATGGCCCACGAACTGGCGCACGTGAAGAACCACGACACCCTGACCATGACCATCACCGCGACCCTGGCCGGGGCGATCTCGTCCCTGGCCAATTTCGCGCTGTTCTTCGGCGGCAACGACCGCGAGCGTCCGGGCGGCATCATTGGCACCATCGCCCTGATGATCCTGGCCCCGATGGCCGCGGCCCTGGTGCAGATGGCGATCAGCCGTGGCCGCGAGTACGAGGCCGACAAGGGCGGCGCCGAGATCAGCGGCGATCCCCAGGCCCTGGCCAGCGCCCTGCAGAAGATCGAGGCCTACGCCCACGGCATCGTCAATGTGACCGCCGAGCGCAATCCGGCCACCGGCCAGATGTTCATCATCAACCCGCTGAACGGCCACGGCGCGGACAACCTGTTCTCGACCCACCCGGCGACCGCCAACCGGGTCGCGGCGCTGATGAAACTGAACGGGCGGGGCGCGCCGCCGCCGGTCCAGCCGATCGTCAGCGGCGGACGCCGCTCGGCCACAGCGGTGCCGACCACCTCGGCCGCGCCCAAGCGCGGGCCTTGGAACAGCTAGGAGCTAGACACTCATTTCCTCAGATCCTCCCCCGCTGGGGGAGGTGGCGCGCGCAGCGCGACGGAGGGGGCTTGCGGCAGAAGTCAAAATCCCCCTCACCCGGCCAAACGGCCGGGAGCTCCCCCAGAGGGGGAGCATCTAGCTGTGCGGCTGTGTCCTTCGTCAGCAGAGCGCCGCTGCGCGGCGCCCCCTCACCTAGCCTCTCCCGAGGGAGAGGAATGGGCCTAGCGTTCGGCCCGCGCCCGCCTGGCGCCCGGCCGATATTGCAAGCGGCTGAGCCGGTGTTTCAGGGCCGAGATCTGGCGATAGCGCCCCTTCAGGTCACCAGGTCCGTCAGCCAGCATCATCACCTGGTCTGTGAACCAGTCCTCGCGATCCTCGCAGGCCCGCGCGATCTCGGCGGCGAAGGCCGGGTGCTTGCGGACCCAGGAATAGAGGGTGGCCGAGCACGGCATGTCCGGCCGCCGCGAGAGGCTGGACAGCGACTCCCCCTGGCGGATCTCATCGGCGATGACCTGGGTGAGTTGCGGCGTGCAGCCGGCCGGGGTCTGGGCGCGGCGACGGCGGGCGACATGGACGGCTATCCGCAGCGCCTGGTCGAACTGCGGCTGCAGCCGCCGCCAACGGATCACCACCCCGCGCGAGGGCAGGCCGGCGGCGGAATTGAGGATGTCGGCCAGCAGCTCGCCTCGCGAAACGCGCACCACGATGGCGTCGGCCAAGGCCTGATCGAACGGCCGCCAGCGGTCGCGTCCACGCTGAACGCGGGCGTCGGCACGGACTTGGTTCAGGCGATACACCTGCTCGGCGAACGGCGCCTGGGTGGCGCGCCAATAGGCGTAGACGCGGCGACTGGGCATGGCCGGGTCGCGAAGTATCGAGGTGATCGGCTCGCCCGCCCGCAACCGGGTCAGCAGGGCCTCGGCCTTGGCCTCGTCAAACGCTCCACCCCGGATGAACTCGCCCCGCCGCCGGGCGGCGGTCAGCTCGGCCTCGAAGCCCGGCTCAGCCCGCGCCCAGGCATAGACGCTGCCATAGGAGGGCATGTCCGGCTCGGCGCAGACATCCATGAGCCGTTCGCCGGCGGCGACGCGGGTGAGGAGGTGCTGGCGGGCGAGGGGGTGGGTGTGTCGATAGGCGCGCGCGGGCATTGGGGGAGAGTAGCATGGGCGCGAAGGGAATAGAACATATCGGGAACATTTCCTTCGCGGCGCGTATCGTAAGTGGTCGTATTCAATACAGGGTCTTTGCGCTTTACGATTCGCGAGGGGGCGTACGGGGACGCATGGCCTGCTGAGGATCAGAGGGACTGCCTCTCAACAGCACACCATTTTTTGGTCGCCGATAATCCGACTTGCTCGGCACAGTTGTCCAAAAAGCGATTCTAACCCAGACTAGAGTGAAGTTTAGGAACCGGGGATTAAACCCCGTGAATTAAATCCCGGGGAGAAAGCATTGGCCCAAGAAGACCTGGACGCGCTCCTTCAGCGCATGGAGTCTATCGCTACAGCGGTTAACTCGTTTACGTCGGAGGCGGTGCAACAAGAGGCGTTTGCTGCCCTGGTGGCTGCGTTCGAAGGCCGGCGACATGCTCCGCGAAACGCGGCTGCTGCGGCTCCTGTTGAAGCGCCCGAGCATGAGCTCGATGTGGCTAAAGCTGACGCCGCGCCTGACAAGGCGGCTGGGTCGAAAGCGTCCAACGGAACGGCGAAGCATAAGCGATCTGCGAAGGATACACGTGGCGAATGGAAGCTGGTCAAGGACTTGGACCTGCGGCCGGCGGGAAAGCAATCCTTTGAGGACTTCATTGAAGAAAAACGGCCCGCTTCCAACGAGGATAAATACGTAGCCGTCATCTACTACTTGTCTGAGGTTCTAGAGGTGCAGAATGTCAGCATACATCACGTTGGAACGGTGTTTCGTCTCACGAAAACGTGGAAGGAGCCGACCGACGTGGCTTCAGGTCTGCGCACGGCATCAGCACGAAAGGCAACCCTCGACGCCAAGATCTTGGATAGCATCAAGCTGACCGCCACGGGCAGGAATTTCATCGACCACGACTTGCCGCCGAAGGAGAAGGCTAAGAAGTGAGCGCGACCGTCAATCCGTATGAGGCCGTCGCATGACTTCTCCTGCGATTCGTTTCTACAGTTCTGTAAGGAATGTTAAAGACCTTTCGGACACGCAGAGGATTGATTTATTTGTCTATTTCCTAACAGAGGACCGGGGTGAGCCCAGTGCTACTGTAAAAAAGATCGGCGATTGTTTCCGAGATTGCGACCTTGCAGTGCCGAAGTCGATTTCACAGTACCTGTCACGGGGCTTGTCAACGAAGCCTCGCCGTTTCGTGAAGGTTGGGACTGGCGGCTACAAGCTTGAGCGCCATCGCCGTGAAACTATTGCGCAGGAGTTGGGTGGAGAAACTCATACCGTAGAGATACCCACCGAGCTTCGGACGCTGGAAGAACAACTTCCAGATGGCCCAGGCAAGGAGTGGATGAAGGAAGCTCTCGACTGCTTTGGCGTCGAAGCTTATCGCGCCTCTCTCATTATGGTCTGGATTTTTGCTCTAGACCACATGTTCAACTACATCCTGACCCACAAGATTTCAGATTTCAATGCTGCCCTAGCCGCGCATCCTGATCAGCGCACAGCTAAGAAAGTTGGCCAGGTCACAGCGAGAGATGAGTTCTCTATTCTCGGCGAGGAGATGTTTTTAGACCGTTGCAAGACTGCGAAGATCATTTCTCCCGATGTCCGACGGATACTCGGAACGGCGCTAGGGACGCGGAACTCCGCCGCACATCCCTCAGGTGTGACGATCACCAGGGCGAAGGTTGCCATGTTGGCAGAAGACCTCGTGCTGAACGTAGTCCTCAAGTACCCGGTCTAACCGCTCGGATGGCAGTTCCAATGAAAGGTGGAGGCTGTCACAAACGCTGATCGCAACCGCTACAGCCGACCGAAGAAAGTTATTATTTTTCGTACAGTTAGATAAGGTCTGGCAAAATAACACCCTCTCCGCCATGAGGATCGCGTAGGTCTGCTCCGCCAGAGCCACGTCAAGTCCGCCACCCAGCATTGCTGGCCTCCACCGCCCTTTTTCGACAGCCAATCCCCGCCCTCGCGCGTTCATGACGCTTGCGGCCGCGTTCTGGCCGAGCGTTTTGGTGGGAATATCCGTATGGCGACGCGTTCGGTTCTAGCGGCCCTGGCCGCCACCCTGGGTTTGGCGGCTTGCGGGGATAGTGCGGCGCCGGGCGGCGAGGCGCCGGGGCCGGTCGCGGCGGCGACGCCCGAAGCCAAGGCGCAGGCGCAGGACGTGCAGGCCGCCGCCAAGGAGAGCGTAATCGCGCGGGGCATGACCTCGCACGGGACCGCCGAGGCCCAGGTGGTCGAGGCGGTGCGGCAGAACGGAATCCTGACCGTGAAGATCCGCTTTGGGCCGGTGCGCGCGCCGGGCGGCGGGACCGACTTCCACACCCTCTACGGCAATCCGAAGAAGGCCCAGGAGGAGATCGCGGTGGTGGCGGGGGATCGCAAATACTTCCTGCTGACCGACGCGGACGGCATGCCGCTGACGCCGCCGGACATGATGGTCAAGGTGACCAAGGACGCGCCGTTGGCCGGGACATGGTGGGGCAAGTTCCCGGCGCCGCCGGCCGAGATCAAGACCGTCAGCCTGATCCTGCCCGAGGTCGAGGCGATCGAGAACATTCCCCTGAGCGACCGCTGAGCCCCGCCGTGACGCGGATGGCGACGATGCGCGGCGTGGCGGTCCTGGCCGCCGCAGGGGCCGTTTTCCTTGGCGGGCCAGCCCTGGCCGAGCCGTGGGGGCCGCTGGACGGAGCGAGTGCGCGGGCCGAAGCGGCGGCGCGGGCGGCCCTGCCCCGAGCGCGGGTCGATGTGTTGAAGGCGCGCATCGATCCGCTGACCGGCATGGCGCAGGCGACGACCGGGCGGTCCGAACCGCTGGCGAACCTGGCCTCCGATCTCAGCGGGCGGTTTCCCGGGCTGGGCGCGAAGGTCGAGGGCGAGCAACTGCGGCTGAACCTGCAGAGCGACGTGCTGTTCGACTTCGACAAGGCGGAGGTCCGCAAGGAGGCGCTGCCGGTGCTGGACGCCATCGCGGCCGGGGCCGGGCCGCTGGGCAAGCCGATCAAGGTGCAGGGGCACACCGACGCCAAGGGGTCGGACGCCTATAACCAGGCGCTGTCGGAGCGCCGGGCCAAGGCGGTGGAGGCGGCGCTGAAGGCGCGGCTGGGGAGCGCCGCTGTGACGCTGACCGCCCAGGGATTCGGCGCGGCGCGGCCGGTGGCGGCGAACGCCAAACCCGACGGCTCGGACGACGAGGCCGGGCGCCAGCGCAACCGGCGGGTGGAGATCCTGATCGGGGGGTGATCCCGCGGGCGCTCCAGGGCTCTGCGGCGGCGAGGCCGATCCCCTCACCTAGCCTCTCCCCAGCGGGGAGAGGAATGGGTCTGCGCAGGGGATGGTCCTCGACCTACTTCCTCTCCCTCGGGAGAGGCCAGGTGAGGGGGCGGCGCAGCCGCTCTAGGGCTTCACCGCGTTGCGGCGCCGGGGCAAGCGGCGCCTGACGTGGGCGTGAACTTGTCACGCGGCGCAGCTTGCAATGGTATGGCGCCCGGGGGCAGGCCGCTGAGCGGGTCAGCCAATCAAGAGCACGGAGAAGAGCCAGATGTTTTCGCATGTGATGGTCGGGACCAACGACCTGGAGAAGTCCAAGAGTTTCTATGACCCGCTGATGGCCACGCTGAACGTGCCGCCGTCGTTCGTGGACGGGCACCGGATGTTCTACATGAGCAAGAGCGGCGTGTTCGCGGTGTCGGCGCCGATCGACGGTCAGCCGGCCTGCCACGCCAATGGCGGCACCATCGGCTTCGCCTGCGACTCGCCCGAGCAGGCCGACGCCTGGCACGCGGCCGGCGTCGCCAATGGCGGCACGACCTGCGAGGAACCGCCCGGCGTGCGCGCCGGCGGCATGGGCAAGATGTACCTGGCCTATCTGCGCGACCCGGACGGCAACAAGCTGTGCGCCATGCACCGGATGCCCGCCTAAGGCCTAGCGCTTCGCGCCGCCGGTTTCGGCCGGCGGCGCGGGGTTGGGGGTGAGTTTTACCGGCCGGTGAAGACCGGCTTGCGCTTTTCGAGGAAGGCCTTGCGGGCCTCCTTGCCGTCCTGGCTGCCGAAGGCGCGGCCGATGTTGGAGACCTCGTAGCGGAGCTGCTGCTCCATATCGTGGGACTCGTAGGACTTCACCATGCCGCGCTTGAGCAGGCGCAGGGTGATCGGCGACCACTCGCAGAGTTGGGCGCAGTACTCGGCCAGGCGAGCCTCGAACTTGTCGTCGGCGACGGCCTCGCCGGCCATGCCCCAGGCCACGGCTTCCTCACCGGTCAGGGTGCGGTTCTCCATCATGAAGCGCATGGCGCGCTCATAGCCCATGGCCTGCGGCAGGGTGATGGTCAGGCCCGCGTCCGGCGAGCCGCCGATGCGGGTGTAGCCGGCCATCAGCCGTGCGCTGGAGGCGATCAGGCGAACATCGGTCGCCATGGCCAGGCCCAGGCCCGCACCGACCGCCACGCCGTTGATCCCGCCGACCACCGGCTTGTCGCAGCGCTTGCGGGTGGCGAGCAGGAACTGGCCGACCCAGCTGATGTCGTCGAGTTGGGCGGTCATCGGCGGGGCGGGATGGAAGGGCTCGGCGCCGGAGAGATCCAGGCCCGCGCAGAAGGCGTCGCCCGAGCCGGTGAGCGCCACCACCCAGACATTGTCGTCACGCGCGGCCTCGTCGACGGCGGCGACGATCCCCCAGGCGAGCTGCTGGCTGAGCGCGTTCTTCTTCTCCGGACGGTTCAGGCGGATGGTCCGCACGTGGCCGGCGTCGGAAACCTCGACTAGGTTGGTCATGGCGCTTTCCCCCTTCTGTTTTCGTGATCGGCGTTGACGACAGAATGGACGCGGTGGGAGGTGGTGGCCAGCCCGAAGGATGACCCATGAACGCCCCGACCCCGCTGCACGACGCCGACACCCTGGCCTTCTACGACCGCGAGGCGGGCGTCTATGCGGCGCGGACCCGAGGCGAGCCGGTGCGGCTGCGGGCGTTCCTGGAGCAATTGCGGCCGCGGGCGGCGATCCTGGAGCTGGGCTGCGGCGGCGGGCAGGACGCCGAGCTGATGAGCGCGGCCGGCTTCGAGGTGACGGCGACCGACGGCTCGGCGGGGCTGGCGGCGGAAGCGGAGGCGCGACTGGGCCGGCCGGTGCGGGTGATGCGGTTCGAGGAGTTGGAGGATGTCGCCGCCTATGACGCGGTCTGGGCCAACGCCTGCCTGCTGCATGTGCCAGAGGACGGTTTGGCCGACGTGCTGGCGCGCATCCACCGGGCGCTGAAGCCCGGCGGGCGGTTCTATGCCGGGTTCAAGTCGGGCGACGGCGGAGATCGCGACAGCCTGGGCCGCTACTACAACTTCCCCAGCGAGGAGCGGTTGCGCGCGGCCTACGCCGCAGCGGGAGCCTGGGAGCCGCTGGACGTCACCACCGGCCAAGGCGGCGGCTTCGACGGCGTGCAGCGGACCTGGCTGCATGTGCTGGCAGTGAAGGGCGCCTAGATCCTCCCCCGTTGGGGGAGGTGGCGCGCATAGCGCGACGGAGGGGGTGTGCGGCAGGAGTCGCAAGTCCCCCTCACCCGGCCAAGTGGCCGGGAGCTCCCCCAGCGGGGGAGCACCTGGTTAGCCCCTACTCCGCCGGGACGTCGCCGCGCCGGGCCAGGGTCTTGTCGAAGGCGGCCCAGACGCCGGCGTCGCCGTGCCATTGGCCCTTGGTGGCGGCCTTGGAGTATTCGGTCGAGCGGGCCTCGAAGAAGTTGGCGTGCTCGACCCCCGAGAGCATCGACTGCAGCCAGGGCAGCGGGTTTTCCTTCACGCTACCGTAGACTTCCGGCAGGCCGAGTTGGCGCAGGCGCCAGTCGGCGATGAACCGGATGTAGTTCTTGATGTCGTCCGGGGTCATGCCCTGAACCTCGCCGGCGTTGAACGCCAGGTCGATGAAGGCGTCTTCCAGGCCGACCACCGTCTTGCAGCAGTCGATGATGTCGTCGGCCACCGACTTGGTCACCGCGCCGGTCTCGGCGTTGAAGGCGTGGTAGAGCTTGATGATGCCTTCGCAGTGCAGGCTCTCGTCGCGCACCGACCACGAGACGATCTGGCCCATGCCCTTCATCTTGTTGTGGCGCGGGAAGTTCAGCAGCATCGCGAAGCTGGCGAAGAGCTGCAGCCCCTCGGTGAAGCCGCCGAACATGGCCAGCGTGCGGGCGATGTCGGCGTTCGAATCGACGCCGAACTTCTGCATGTAATCGTGCTTGTCGCGCATCTCCTGGTAATCCAGGAACGCCGTGAACTCACTATCGGGCATGCCGATGGTTTCGAGCAGCAGGGCGTAGGCCGCGATGTGGATCGTCTCCATGTTGGAGAACGAGGCCAGCATCATCTTCACCTCGGTAGGTTTGAAGACGCGGCTGTAGCGTTCCATGTAGTTGTCATTCACCTCGACGTCCGATTGAGTGAAGAACCGGAAAATCTGGGTGAGGAGATTGCGCTCCTTGTCGTTGAGCTTGGCGGCCCAGTCCTTGAGGTCTTCGCCGAGCGGCACCTCTTCGGGCATCCAGTGGACCTGCTGCTGCTTCTTCCAGAAGTCATAGGCCCACGGATACCGGAACGGCTTGTAGGCGAACGACGGTGTGAGCAGGCCTGGCAGGGAGGATGTGGCGGTCACCGACGGGACTTTCCAACTGGACGGATTCGGATAGGACGACTCTGAGCTTAACGCACACTTCACCAACATCTAGTGCCGACGTGGCTTAGGCCCCCAAGATGTTGTGAACTCCTGGGGAGAAAACCAGATGCCCAAGCTAACCCTTTATGGGGCCAAAGGTTCTGGCGCGGTCGCGGTCGAGGCGGCTTTGCAGTTAGCCGGACAGGACTATGACCTGATCGATTCCTACACCTTCGACCCCGATGACCGCGAGAGCGGAGACAAGGTCCTGGCCGCCAATCCCATGCGGCAAGTCCCCGCACTGGTGCTTCAATCTGGCGAGATCGTCACCGAGAGCGCGGCGATTCTGGTCTGGCTGGCCGAGCAGCATCCGGGCGCCAGGCTAGGGCCGCCGCCGGGCGATGCGAAGCGCGCGCAGTTCCTGCGCTGGATGAGCTTCGTCTCCAGCGCGATCTACTCGCTTTATTGGGTGAAGGACGATCCATCACGGCTGGTCCCCGATCGGGCCGGCCATGCGGCGCTGGAGCAAAGGGTTCTGGACCGCATCGCCGAGTGCTGGGCGATCATGGAGGGCCAGGTCGCGCCTGGCCGCTATCTGCTCGGCGACGAGCTCTCGGTGCTCGATCTCTATGTCGCGGTGGTTTCGCGGTTCAACCCGCGCCGCAAGCGGTTCTACGAGGCGGCCCCGCGCATGGGCGAGATCGTGCGGCGCGTTGACGAGGATCCCCGGCTGACAGCGCTGTGGGCCGAGCGGATGGGCGCGTGAAATTCTCTCCTTGCACCGGCCCTAAGGGCCGCCCTTAAGCGGGGACGGGTTCAAGGGAGGTTGCAAGTGCCTGAGCTTTGGCTTGGCCCCAGTGAAATGGCCGCGCGCCTCGGCGTCAGTTCGAAGGCGCTGCGCGTCTACGAGCGCGAGGGTCTGGTGGCGCCAGGCCGCAGCGCCGCCGGCTGGCGGGCCTATGGCCCGGCGCAGGCCGCGCGGCTGCACCAGATCATGGCGCTGCGCGGTCTTGGGCTTTCGCTCAAGCAGATCAGGGCGCTGCTGGTGGATGATCAAGCCAGCCTCGCCGACATCCTGGTCTTGCAGCGCGACAGTCTCGCGGCTCAACGCGGCAAGCTGGACGCCGCCATCGCCTTGCTGGGTGTCGCCCTGCTGGCGCTGGAGGCCGGGCGCGACCTCACCCTGGATGATCTCACCCATCTCACCCAGGAGACCATCATGACTCACCCCGTGCCGGAGTTGCCGAACCACTATCAGGGCAAGGTGCGCGACAACTATGATCTGCCCGACGGTCGGCGGATCATCATCGCCAGTGACCGGCTGAGCGCCTTCGACCGCCACCTCTGCACCGTACCTTTCAAGGGCCAGGTGCTCACCCAGACGGCGCGGTACTGGTTCGACGTCACTGGCGACATCTGCCCCAATCACGTGATCGCCTATCCCGACCCCAATGTGCTGGTGTGCCGGGGCTTGCGAATGCTGCCGGTGGAGATGGTGGTGCGGGGCTATCTGGCGGGGACCACCTCGACCTCGATCCTCACCCGGTACCAGGCAGGCCAGCGCGAGATGTACGGCATACGGCTGCCGGACGGGATGGCGCCGAACCAGCAGCTTCCGGCGCCGATCCTGACGCCGACCAGCAAGGCCGCCCACGGCGACTATGACGCGCCGTTGTCGCCGGGACAGATCGTGGAACAGGGGCTGGTGACGGCAGCTCAGTGGGACGAGGTCAGCACCATCTCGCTTTCCCTCTACGCCCGCGGCCGCGAGCTCGCCGCGACGCGCGGGCTGATCCTGGCCGACACGAAGTATGAGTTCGGAATCGACGCGGACGGCCACATCGTCCTGGCCGACGAGATTCACACGCCCGACTCCAGCCGCTTTTGGCGCGCCGGGACCTATGAGGACCGCCTGGCCAAGGGCGAACGCCCCGACAGTTTCGACAAGGACGTCGTCCGAAGCTGGGTCGGCGAGCGGTGCGACCCCTACAGGGACCCGATCCCAGAGATCCCCGAGGAGATCATCCAGGCGGTGTCGAACGTCTACATCGAGGCGTTCGAGACCATTACCGGACTGCCGTTCGTGAAGCCGGACGCGAGCGAGCCGGTATTGGCGAGGATCCGGCGCAATCTGCAGCCGTTCCTGGGGACGTAGAGCAGGCCAAGCGCGGCTCCGAAGGTCAGGCGGGCTCGACCACCAAGGCGACGATGCGCCGGACAACCGGGAGCAAGAGCAGCAGCGCCGGGAAGGCGACCAGCCATGAAACGCCCCAGGCGCCCATCCAGGCGGCGGGCATGCCGGGCGTGGCGCCGACGCTCTTGAGCGTCGAGATCCCCGACACCAGGAAGGTCATCAGGATCGACAGCACGAAAGGCATGACGACACCGGCGAAACGCGCGGGCAGACGGCGAGGAAATGTAGACATGGGAGACTCCGTAAGCGCCGCACGATGCATCCAACCCACGTAAGCGGGCCTGACCCCTCGCCCGGCTGGGTAGGGCGGATGCGTTGGCTGACGTAAACGCTTACGGAAGCGCGAAGCGCGCTGCGGCGCTTTCAATAGCAAAATATCGATATATCTCAAGCCCTGGTCGAGACGCTATTTCTGCGGCTTGATCGACAGGGAGAAGGCCAGCATCGAGTCTTCCTTGGTCTTCTGACCAAAGATCATGTGCTCGCCCTTTATCTCGCGGTGGATGTATCCAAACGAGGTCTGCATCGCGCCCTTGCGGTAGCCGACGCCGACATGGGCGTCGCCGATCAAGGCGCTGGCGCGATCGGTGCTCCAGCCGTCCCGGTCCCACCCCTCGCCATTGTTGAGCATGTTGAGGCCGACCGCCCGGCCGCTGGCGGCGGCGAACAGATACCACCGCCCTTGGTCGCCATAGGCGGCGCCGTCGCGAACGCCCAGATCGTTGAGCCGGTCCACGGCCACGTCGTCGCGCTTTTGGCCCACCGTCAGGGTGGCGCCCGCCTCGGCCTGGCCGCCGGCGTTGGTGACCCCAAGACCGGTATGAGGCGTCAGATTGACATCCAGATCGCCGGCGTCGAAGCGCACCGGCTTCCAATCGCGGGTGACGGCGATCTCGTAGGCGTCGGCGTCGAACTGGGCGGTGCGGTTGTCGAGGTTCTGGGGCAGGCCGCTGGGCGAATGCAGCCCGCCGCCGACGCTGATGCGCAATGAATCGACCGCGCCTGACTTGGTCTCGCCGAGCTTCAACTCATTAGTCCGCCAACGGACCGGCGATCCGTCCGGGCGCACCTGCTCGCGCTCAATGAGATTGGAGAAGTCGTCGGCGGGTCTGGTGCGAGGCGCGAAATCGGGCGCGAACGCCGCATCCATAAGCCGCGCAGACCCCGATATCGTCGGCGCACTTTGCGCGGCGACCTCCGTCGCAGCCCCAAATCCGAAGGCGATGGCTACACAAGCCAACAGCCTCATGGCGAACCTCCCGTACCGCATCGTTGAGCGTGCGGCTCAACAACCATCCCACGATGATGGAATGGCGCAATCGGAAAATCCGTTCCCGTCATGAGAGTGGCATCGGGTTCACACCTTAGTTGATCGTCAGGCGAGCCCAACTCCGTGCCAATCCGGCACAGAACGGCGGCTTTTCAGGCGCCTGACCATCAGCTCAGGAACAACCATCCGGTCGCCCTCGGCGGCGTCGAAGTCCAGCAAGCGGTCGGTGGTCGATCTTCAGTGTCGGAACGCCGCCGCGTGGTTCGTCTTTTAGCTGGCAGCCCCGAAGCGGACGAACGGAGGCAAGGCGATGACGAAATTCCTGGCAGTCTATACTGGGACGACGCCACCCGAAGGACAGGCCCAGCCGCTATCGCAGGACAAGATCGCGGAAGGCATGGCGGCGTGGGGCGACTGGATGAGCCGCAACGCCACGCAGATTGTCGATGCTGGCGGACCGCTAGGGGTGACGAAGCGAGTCTCGCCGGAGGGCGTGGCCGACACCCACAACAACCTGTCTGGCTATGTGGTCATCGAGGCGCAGTCTCACGCCGAGGCCGCCAGCCTGTTCGAAGGCCATCCGCACTTTTCGATCTTTCCCGGCGACGCGGTGGAGATCATGGAGTGCCTGTCCATCCCGGGATCGGGCTGAGCCGCAGGAACGCCGCTAGGATCACACAACGGCATTGAGCAGATCCGCGCACTCTTCAGCTCAGTCTCGACGCGCGGCGTCGATGACCTCACGAATGGCGTCAACAACCGCATGGGGCTTGTTGCTCTGAATGAGATGGCCCGAGTTCGGGACCACCACGACCTTGCCGCGACTGGATCTGGCCGCCAGGCCGACGTGCCCCGCGCGCCAAACCATGGTCAGCAACGCATTCGGCTCTTCACGACCTGCATAGCGCCAGCCAGACGCGCTGGTAAGGACGATCAGGGGCGTTGTTCCGAAGGATTGCGCGGCCGCCGCCTCTTGCGCAGTCGATACTGAGGATGAATCGCCAACCGTTCCTGTTAGCGCCGCTTCCTCAGCCAACATCGCCTCGTATTGCTTGGCCCCGCTACAGTAGGAGACGACGTAGCTTGCAAGCTCGGGCTGATCCTTGGGCGCGGTGATGCATGGACATGCTCGTAGGGCCTCCGCTTTCAGCTGCCCTGCCCGTGCGAGGTCGGCGCAATCTTGCTTGAGCTTCCATCCAGCAACTTGCTGGCGACGTTGCTCCGCAAGAATTTCGGGATAGGCCGACCAGACAGCCAAGGCATTGTCATGGTTCTGGCTGGCAAAGGCTGGATCGACCAGCACCAGCCCAACGACTTCGGTGGGGTGCAGATCAGCATAGAAAGTCACATAGAGGCCGCCGGCTGAATGCCCCACGAGCAGCAGGGGGCCCTCGACTCCAGCGCGAGCGAGAGCTTGGCGTAAGTCATCTACAATGTTCGTAGCCGTTGAAGGTCGATCATTGGGGTCGCTAAAGCCGTAGCCCGCCCGATCATAGGAGCAGACCCGAGCGAAGGTGGCGACTTCGGCCTGCACCTTCCGCCACGCGATGCTGAACTGCCCCCCACCCGCGTCGAGAATCACCGTCGGCGAGCCTGAGCCTATGCATCGCAGGTTCAACAACCGCCCTGCACCGACCGGAACGAGTTGGCCCGGCCGTGCGAAGTCCAGGACCGAACTAGGAAGGGCGTCTGGCGAATGTGCGGCAGGAACCGCCGAATGACTTGTCGGCGCGAGACCGAGGGTCAGAACGAGGCTGAAGAGGCCGAGGCGCCAAAGATTCAATATCGACCCGCCGCGCATCGCCACAGCCCCCTACTAGACCGAGACGCTACACCCAGAAGTTTACCGGTCAATCGGTGTGGATGCGCCGGTTTCACGGCAGCGGTGGTTTGCCCCGCTGGCGACAGCGATCGCCGCGCCCGTGTCTCATTCAGCCGCCGCGAGGCTAACATCGAAAACGGTAGCCAAGAGCGCCTCTTCGGCCCATTGCCGAAGGCGGGGGCGAACGGTTTCGCAGGCGAGGTTTGGCCATGGATTTTTCGAAGCTGCAGACGACGAGCAAGGTCGTTGACGAGTGGGCCTATCCGCAGGGCGCGGCGAACCGCTCGGGCCTGCTGCAGGTCGATAGCGCCCCGGACCACAAGCTCTATTGGGAGGAATACGGAAACCCGAGCGGCGAGCCGGTCATGTTCCTGCACGGCGGGCCGGGCGGCGCATGCGCGCCGGTGATGTCGCGGTTCTTCGATCCGGAGCGCTATCGGGTCATCCTGTTCGACCAGCGCGGCTGCGGGAAGAGCGAGCCGTCGGTCGCAGTCGCCGGGCCGCAGGTCGCCCTGACCCACAACACCACCGATCACCTGGTCGCCGACATCAACGCCCTGCGCGAGGCGCTGGGGATCGACGGCAAGATGCATGTGTTCGGCGGAAGCTGGGGCAGCACCCTGGCCATGGTCTATGCGATCGCCCACCCGCAGAACGTCCAGTCGCTGATCCTGCGCGGCATCTTCCTGGGGACCCAGGAAGACCTGCTCTACATGTACCAGGGCAACGCGGCGACCTACGAACAGGCGCCCTTCGCCCTAAGCGAACCCGGCGCCTATGTGACCTATCCCGATGAGTGGAAGACCTTCGTCGAGGTCATCGCGCCCGAGCAGCGCGGCGACATGATGGGCGCCTACAAGGCGATCTTCGACATGGTCCCAGCCGATGATGCCGAGCGCGCGCGTCAACTGCGCGCGGCCATGGCCTGGTCGGTCTGGGAGGGGGTGATCTCCAACATGATCCCGGCCAGCGACGACGCCGGCAAGTTCGGCGAGGAAGCCTTCGCGCTCTGCTTCGCGCAGATCGAGGCGCACTTCTTCGCCAACGACCTGTTCCTGGCGCCGGACTACATCATCGCCAATCTTGCGAAGATCGCGGCGATCCCGACGCACATCGTGCATGGGCGGTTCGACCAGGTCTGCCCGCTGCCCCAGGCCTCGCGCCTGGTCGCCAACCTGGAGGCGCTGGGGGCGAAGCCGGCGACCTTCGTGATGACCAACGCCGGCCACAGCGCCATGGAACGCGAAACCGTGCTGGCGCTGACCGCGATCATGGACGGCCTGCCGAGGATGGCGGGCTAGGGGCGGCCTCGCGACGCGGCGGCGCGCCACTCCGCCTCAAAATCGTCGGCGCTGATGGGCGTGAGGCTCAGCCGCTCGTCGTCGTGCGTGACCGCATGCCCGGCGATCAGGTTCGCGGCGGCCTCATGGAACGAGCCTTCGACCAAGCTGGCCTCGCCGGGAAGTTCGCCTTCCCCGCCGCCGAAGTCGGAGACCGCGGAGCGGTCCTTGCCGCCGCCCGCGAAAACGTCGATCAGCCGGGACACGCGCCCTAGCTGATCGACCTCGTAATAGATCGCGACCGGATCCTCGCTGGGCCGATGATCCCAGTCACAGCGAAAGTAAGCGAGCGGGCCCGAAGGCGGCTCTCCTATTGGCAGGCGAGGCACTCGTCGTAATCGACGCGTTCGGTGGGGCCGGTGTCCATCATCACGATGCCTTCGCCGCCGGCGTGGGCCGCGCGTTGCACCGACTTGGAGCGCAGGTAGTAGAGCGACTTGCAGCCGCGCTCCCAGGCCTGCCAGTGCAGCATGTGCAGGTCCCACTTATCGACATCGCCCGGCAGGAAGATGTTCACCGACTGCGACTGGCAGATGTCCGGCGTACGGTCGGCGGCCAGCTCAATGACCCAGCGCTGATCCAGCTCGAAGGCGGTCTTGTAGACGTCCTTGTCATCCTGGCTGAGGAAGTCGAGGTGCTGGACCGAACCTTCGTTCTCCAGGATCGAGTCCCAGACGCTGGACGTGTTCTTGCCCTTCTCGTCGAGGATGCGCTCCAGGTAGGGGTTCTTGACCGCGAAGGTGCCCGACAGGGTCTTGTGGGTGTAGATATTGGCCGGGATCGGCTCGATGCCGGCGCTGGTGCCGCCGCAGATGATCGAGATCGAGGCGGTGGGCGCAATGGCCAGCTTGTGGCTGAAGCGCTCCATCACGCCGCGGTCGGCGGCGTCCGGGCACGGGCCGCGCTCTTCGGCCAGGACGCGCGAGGCCGTGTCGCACTGACGGCGCAGATGCTTGAAGAGGCGCATGTTCCAGGACTTGGCCAGGGCGCTTTCGAACGGCACGTTCTGCATCTGCAGGAACGAGTGGAAGCCCATGAGGCCCAGGCCCACCGAACGCTCGCGCATGGCGGCGTAGGCGGCGTTCTTCATGTCGGCCGGCGCGCTGTCGATGAAGTCCTGCAGCACGTTGTCGAGGAAGCGCATGACGTCCTCGATGAAGGTCGGGTGGTCGCGCCATTCCATGAACTTCTCGGCGTTGACCGAGGAGAGGCAGCAGACCGCGGTGCGGTCGTGGCCCAGGTGGTCGACGCCGGTGTGGAGCATGATCTCCGAGCACAGGTTCGACTGGCGCACCGACAGGCCCAGTTCGCGCTGATGCTGCGGCATCGAGCGGTTCACGGTGTCGGAGAAGATCAGGTAGGGCTCGCCGGTCTGCAGGCGGATCTCGAGGATCTTCTGCCAGAGCGAGCGGGCGTCGACCTCACGCAGGACCTCGTTGTCCTTGGGCGAGCGCAGGCCGAACATTTCGCCGGCGCGCACCGCTTCCATGAACTCGTCGGTGATCGAGATGCCGTGGTGCAGATTCAGGGACTTGCGGTTGAAGTCGCCCGAGGGTTTGCGGATTTCGAGGAACTCCTCGATCTCCGGATGGTGGATGTCGAGATAGACCGCGGCCGAACCGCGGCGCAGCGAGCCTTGCGAAATGGCGAGGGTAAGGCTGTCCATCACGCGCACGAACGGGATGATCCCGGAGGTCGCGCCGCAATTGCGCACTTTCTCGCCGATGGAGCGGACTTTGCCCCAGTAGGTGCCTATGCCGCCGCCGTTGGAGGCCAGCCAGTCGTTTTCGGTCCAGGTGCCGACGATGCCGTCGAGGTTGTCGTTCACCGTGTTGAGGAAGCAGGAAATGGGCAGGCCACGGCCG
>NZ_JAUXXE010000031.1 GCF_030681155.1 Phenylobacterium sp.
TGAGCGGCTTCACCAGCGCCGACCTGGACATCGCCAACGGAACGCTCTTGAACGTGGCCAGCAGCGATGGCGGCGTAACCTGGACCGGGACACTCACTCCGAGCGCCGGAATCTCCGACACCACCAACTTCATCACCGTGAACAATGCCGGCGTGACCGACCTGGCCGGCAACGCTGGCTCGGGCACGATGAACTCCGGCAACTACGCCATCGACACCGTGCGCCCGACCGCGACGGGCATCGCAATAAGCGACGCAACGTTGAAGGCCGGCGACACAGCGGAGGTGACAATCACCTTCTCCGAAGCGGTGAGCGGCTTCACCAGCGCCGACCTGGCCATCCCCAACGGAACGCTCTCAGGCGTGACCAGCAGCGATGGCGGCGTAACCTGGACCGCGACACTGACTCCGAGCGCCGGAATCTCCGACCCCACCAACTTCATCACCGTGAACAATGCCGGCGTGACCGACCTGGCCGGCAACGCTGGCTCGGGCACGATGAACTCCGGCAACTACGCCATCGACACTGCGCGCCCGACGGCGACCATTGTCGTCGCCGACGACGCTTTGGTGATCGGCGAGACCTCGCTGGTGACGATCACCTTCTCCGAAGCGGTGAGCGGCTTCACCAACGCCGACCTGGACATCGCCAACGGCACGCTCTCGAACGTGAGCAGCAGCGATGGCGGCATAACCTGGACCGCGACACTGACTCCGAGCGCCGGAATCTCCGACACCACCAACCTCGTCACCCTGGACAACACCGGCGTGGCCAACGCGGCAGGAAACGCCGGAATCGGCACGACCGCTTCGAACAACTATGCGGTCGAGACCATTGTCGGCCCGCCTCCTGGCCCCGATCCCGACCCGAATACCCCGACCGACGGCAAAGACGTGATCACGTTGCCCTCGACGGGCGGCACGGTCTCGGCGGGCGAAGGCGCTGATAGCGTCAGCGGCGCTGGCGGTGTTGATTTCATTCACGGAAACACCGGTGACGACTCCCTTGCCGGCGGCGCAGGCGACGACATCGCCCGCGGCGGCCAGGGCGCGGACTTCGTGCAAGGCAATACCGGCGACGACCTGGTGTTCGGCGACCTGGGCGACGACACGGCAGTCGGCGGCCAGGGTTTCGACTTCGTCCAAGGCAACGTCGGGGACGACTATGTCTCCGGCGATCTCGGAAACGACACCGTCCTGGGCGGACAGGGTTCTGACATCGTGATGGGCGGGGCCGGCGACGACTACGTCTCCGGCGATCTTGGAAACGACACCGTGACCGGCGGAACTGGCGCGGACCTGTTCAACTTCGCCGGCGGAGACGGCCATGACGTAGTCACCGACTTCTCGCGGGCGGAAGGCGACCACATCCGCATCTCGCCCAGCGACGCCGCCGACTTCACGGCCCTGTCCAGCCACATCACCAGTCAGGGCGCTGATACCCTGATCACCCTGGGCGCCCAAACCGTGCTTCTGGTCGGCGTTTCAGCCGGCTCTCTGACCGCCGCGGACTTCGTGTTCGCCTAGGAGCGATTGCCATCGGTGGGGCGGCGCGGCAGGTTGCCGCCCGTCGCCCTTCGGCCGCGAGGGTGACGTGCATCAACCCGCGGCCTGGGCGTCGTTCACATGTCGAGTACGCAGATCCCCCTCTCCACGCATGACCAACTGCGAGAGGCCGCGCGCGACGCCTGGATCTACGCCCTGCCCCTGATCGAGATCGCCATGACTCGCGCCAGTCGCGGCGGGTTCGGCGGGGAGATCAACACCTTTGGCCACATGCGCGACCTGGCCGACCACAAGATGCGGGCGGTCACCACCCCCAACAACGACACCCTCTACACCAGCGCCCAGATCGACCTGAGCGCCGGCCCCGTCACCATCACCGTGCCAGCCGCGGGCGAGCGCTACCTGTCTCTGGCGCTAATGGACGCCTACACCAACAACTTCGCAATTCTTGGAACCCGCACAACCGGCCCCGACGGCGGAACGTTCAGCCTGGTGGGACCGAACGAGGCGGCCGAAGGCGCGAACGTGGTGCGCTCGCCGACCAATCATGTGTGGGCCCTGGCCCGCATCCTGGTCGACGGCGCGCCGGACCTCGAGGCGGCCCGCGCCATCCAGTCCGGCTTCTCGCTGCAGGGCCCTGCGATCGCGCTGGCCAAGACCTATGCCCGCCGCTCGGCCCCCTGGAACGAGTACTTCGCCAGCGTTGATGAACTGATGGTCGCCAATCCTCCGCCGGCGACCGACCTGGCCCTGCTGCGCAAGATTGCGGCCCTGGGTCTCGGCACGGGTGATTTCTCGCCCGACCGCTTCAGCGCCGAGGAGGCCGCGGCCATCGAGGCTGGGGTCGCCGAAGCTCGCGTGGCGGTGCGGCGTGGGGGCGGGGGCGCGAACTGGATTGACGGCTGGTTCTATCCGCGCGCCGATCTGGGGAACTTCGGGCAGAGCTACGCCTATCGGGCCGGCGTCGCGCTGGCCGGCTTGGCGGCTCTGCCGCCGGTCGAAGCTATGTACATGCGCGGTCGTGGCGAGCGCGGCGGCATCTATGACGGACACAAGCCCTGGCGCCTGCACTTCCCGGCCGATCAATTGCCAGCCGTGAACAGCTTCTGGTCGCTCAGCCTCTATGAGGCCACGGCCGACGGTCAGTTCTTCTTCGCCGACAACCCGATAGGCCGCTATTCCATCGGCGATCGCACCGCCGGCCTGACCTATAATGAGGACGGATCCCTCGACATCTGGATCGGCCATGAGCCTCCGGGCGGCGAGCGCGACGCCAACTGGTTGCCGGCCCCTCCGGCGCCTTTCGCCTTGTTCATGCGAGCCTATTTGCCAAAGCTCGCGATGCTGGACGGCAGTTATAGGCTGCCGCCCGTGACGGCGCTGGCCGTCGAATAGGGGGCTGAACACCCACCGAGCGGCCAAGCCAATATCAGCCGCCGCTCGGAATGCGCGTTTTACGCGAGCGATGAAGCTTCACGGCTGCCGCGCGGCTCCAAGCGGCATACAACCTTTGGGTCCGAAATCAGCGCGTTTTGACTGCGCTATTGCCGATTATGGCTAAGGTTCGGCCCGTTTCAGGTCCTCACGACACGCTTCAGGCTCGATTTCTTCAAATTGCCGAGCTTTCAGGCGCCGACTACTCCAATTCCAGCAAACATGTTCGCTGAGCATGCTCGTCTATCGCGCAGCCGGCGGCTAAATGCACGCTTTCCAAAGCAAAAATATGGGACTTAACTTCCGAGAATCCAACGCGAACCCCGGAGCAATCCCTTCGGGCGGACGTTTAGGGGTGAGGAGACCAAGATGTCTGCGGAGCCTTCGAACAAAACCCCCGATCCCATGGATGTGGCGCTAGGCGCCGCCGTCCGGATCCGTAGACGAACAATCGGCATGTCGCAGGAAGCCCTGGCCGAACAATGCGGCGTGAGTTTCCAGCAGATTCAGAAATACGAGAACGGCGCTAACCGGATCTCGTTTTCAAGGCTCGTCCAGATTGCAAGAGCCCTGCGATGCCGGGTTGTGGACCTGATGGACGTGCTGGACACACCTGCTGGCGAGGGCGACGTCGATCTGCTCAGCCGAATGCGAACGCCGGGCGCGCTGGAACTGCTGACCGCCTTCGAGCGCCTGCCGCAGGAAGCACGCTCATCGCTGGTCAATCTGCTGCGGGTGATGACCGATCCCGACGCCGGGCAGAAATCGCGTCAGAAAGAACTGGCCTAGCCAGTTTGAAAGCAGGGCGCCGGCCCGCGAAAGGACCGACGCCCACAGGATTGCGCGTGAATTCTAGAGAGGCTTGAGATCAACCGCGGCGATCTTGCCGCGCTCTTCCTTTTCTTCGTAGTCCAGCTTCTGACCTTCGTTCAGGCCGCGCATTCCGGCCCGTTCCACGGCGGAGATATGGACGAAGACGTCCTTGCCGCCGTTATCGGGTTGAATGAAGCCGAAGCCCTTGGTGGCGTTGAACCATTTGACGGTGCCGGTGGCCATAACGCTCTTGTCTCCCTGACAAGCGTTGGGCGCGCGGCGGAACCCCGCCAGGTCGCCCGGAAACAATCTCAGTCGTCTGGGAAGCGGCGAGTTCGGCCCACAAATCGGCGGTCAGAACGTGAGCAGGCCCAAGTCCGGATTGCGGGCCAAATTTTTGCACACGGCCCGGCTGCACCGTCAACACGGCGCTGGGTTCAACTTTCCGCCAGCACCTTGTCGATCAGGGCCTTGGCGTCCTTCCCGCCCCAGTCCGCGCCGCCAGCCAACCGACCGCGTTCGACGCCGTCCGCGCCGTAGATGATGGTGGTCGGCATGCCCGACGCCGTTGGCTTGAAGGCGAACGGCAGGGCCATCTTCGGGTCGTGGTAGAAGGCGAGCGGTGCGTGCTTGGCGATGAAGGCCCGGGCCTTGTCGGCGTCGTCGGGACGGTCGACGCTGATCGCGACGATCTCCACGGGCTTGCCCTGATAATCGGCGGCCAGCTTGGCCAGCGTCGGCATCTCGATGACACAGGGGCCGCACCAGGTGGCCCACAGATTGACCACCGTCACCTTGCCCCGGAAGTCGGCGATCCGCTTGGGCGCGCCTGTCGGATCCTGGAAGCTATTGACCGGCGCGGGGGCCGCCTCAACCGGCGTGACGAACTTCGCCATCTCGCCAGTGGCCAGCGACTTCAAGTTCGTTTCCCGCTGGGGGTTTATGGAAGCCTGGGCGATGATGTAGACAATCCCGGCGACGCCAAGCACGGCGACGCCCCGGAGCGCCCACTTCAATGGGATCGCCTTGGGTTCGCCCTTGGCCTCACCACCTGATTTTTCGCTCATATGACGCACTCTTCCTCGACTGCTTCCGGTAAGCCGGCGCAAGACCCGCAAGGCGCGGGCCAAGCCATGTGGGGCGGACGGTTCTCGTCCAAACCGGCCGAACTGATGCAGGCGATCAACGTCTCCATCGGCTTCGACAAGCGGCTCGCGGCCCAGGATCTAGCCGGGTCTCGCGCCCACGCGGCGATGTTGCTCAAGCAAGGCGTGATTACAAGCCAGGACGAGGCGGCCATCCAGGGCGGCCTCCAGGCGATCGAGGCCGAAATGGCCGCCGGAACCTTCCCGTTCCGCGATGAATACGAAGACATCCACATGAATGTGGAGGCGCGGCTGCGCGAGCTGATCGGCCCAGCGGCCGGCCGGCTGCACACCGCCCGCTCGCGCAATGACCAGGTGGCGCTGGACTTCCGCCTCTGGGTTCGCGACGCCGCCGACCGCACCATCCAGCAAATTCAGGCCCTGCAAAGCGCCCTGCTGGACAAGGCCGAGCCGCACGCCGCGACCCTCATGCCGGGCTTCACCCACCTGCAGCCGGCCCAGCCCGTGACATTCGGTCACCACCTTATGGCCTATGTGGAAATGTTCGGTCGTGACGCCTCGCGCTTTGCCGACGCCCGGGCCCGGATGAACGAATGCCCGCTCGGCGCCGCCGCGCTCGCCGGCTCGCCATTCCCAATCGACCGTCACGCGACGGCGACGGCGCTCGGCTTCGCCGCCCCCACCGCCAATTCTCTGGACAGCGTCGCCGATCGCGACTTTGCGTTGGAGAGCCTGGCGGCGGCGACCATCTGCGCCACGCACCTGTCGCGCCTGGCCGAAGAAATCGTGATCTGGATGACGCCGCAGTTCGGCTTCATCAAGCTGACCGACGCCTTCACCACGGGCTCGTCGATCATGCCGCAGAAGAAGAACCCGGATGCGGCTGAACTGATCCGCGCCAAGGTCGGGCGCCTGCTGGGCTCCTTCACCCAACTCACCGTGGTGATGAAGGGCCTGCCGCTGACCTATTCGAAGGACATGCAGGAGGACAAGGTCCCGACCTTCGAGGCCTTTGACGCTCTCGAACTGTCCCTGGCCGCCATGGCCGGCATGGTCGCCGACATGGAACCAGTGACGGAACGCATGGCCGCGGCCGCAGGCGCCGGGTTCTCGACTGCGACGGATCTGGCCGACTGGCTGGTCCGCACCCTCGACATGCCCTTCCGCGACGCCCACCATGTGACCGGCGCGGCTGTGAAGAGGGCCGAAGCCATCGGCTGCGACCTGCCGGGCCTGCCGCTCGCCGAGTTGCAGACGATCGAACCCCGCATCACCGCGGCCGTCTACGAAGTGCTGACGCCGCAAGCCTCGGCCGCCAGCCGCAAGAGCTACGGCGGAACTTCGCCGGAACAAGTCCGCGCCCAGATCGCGCGTTGGAAGGAGAAGCTGTAATGACCCTTCGTCCGCTAGTCGCGATCGCGCTGATCGGCGCCGCCGCCCTTGCCGGCTGTGGCAAGATGGGCCCGCTGGAACGTCCCGGCCCGATGGTCGGCGCGGGCTCGGGCGTCGACGCTGGCCCCAATCCGGGCCGCACGATCCGCACCGTCGATCCGCGCAACCGCGATGATCGCCCGGCGCCGCCGCGCACCCTGCCGATCGACTCCGCCCAGAACCCCACCGCCACCGCGCCCCAAGGCGCGCTTCCGGATCCGTACGCGAACCCCCGATGAATCACTTTGAGCTGAAGGGGGGCGAGCTCTTCTGCGAGGGCGTACCTCTCGCCGACATCGCGCAAGCGGTCGGCACGCCGGTCTATGTCTATTCGAGCGCCACGTTTGAGCGCCACTATACGGTCCTGCGCGATGCGTTGGTCGCCGAGGGCGTGAAGGGCGACAACGGCGGTGATCCGCTGATCGCCTTCGCGGTAAAGGCCAACTCCAACCTCGCGGTGCTGAAGACCCTGGCCCGTCTGGGCGCCGGCGCCGACACGGTGTCCGAAGGCGAGATCCGGCGCGCGCTCGCCGCTGGCGTCCCGCCGGAAAAGATCGTGTTTTCCGGCGTCGGCAAGACCGCCGATGAACTGGCCTTCGCTCTCAAAGCCGGCGTCGCCGAGATCAACGTCGAGTCCGAGCCTGAGATGCGGCTGGCCAGCCAGGTCGCCCAGTCGCTGGGAACCCGCGCCACCATCGCCATCCGCGTGAACCCCGACGTCTCGGCCGGCGGCCACGCCAAGATCGCCACCGGCAAGGAAGACAACAAGTTCGGCGTCTCGTTCTCCGAGGCTGAACGCCTCTACGCCAACGCCTCCAACGACGCGGGACTGAACCCGGTCGGCGTCACCTGCCACATCGGCAGCCAGATCACTGACCTAGCCCCCATGGCGGCGGCCTTCACCAAGATGCGCGGCCTGGTCGAGCGCCTTCGCGGCGAGGGGCTGTCGGTTCAGCGGCTCGATCTCGGCGGCGGCCTGGGCGTGCCCTATTTCAACCAGCCGACGCCGCCCTCGCCGGCCGACTACGCCCGCATGATCGCCAAGACCATGAACGGCCTGGACATTGCCTACGCCTTCGAGCCCGGCCGGATGATCGCGGCCAACGCCGGGGTTCTGCTGGCCAAGGTGCAGCACATCCACGAGCGGCCCGGCGGTCGCAAGTTCGTCGTGCTGGACGCGGCCATGAACGACCTGATCCGCCCCGCCATGTACGACGCCTATCACGAGATCGCCCCGTTGAAGCCGCGCGCCGGCGATCCCGTGGTCTATGACGTGGTCGGCCCAATCTGCGAGACCGGCGACACCTTCACCCGAGAACGCGCCCTGCCGCCGCTGGAAGCCGGAGACCTGATCGCGTTCATGAGCGCCGGCGCCTACGGCGCGGTGATGTCGAGCGAGTACAACAGCCGCCTGCTGGTTCCGGAAGTCCTGGTGAAGGGCGACGACTACGCCGTGGTCCGCCCGCGTCCGACCTATGAGGAAATGCTGGCCAAGGAAGCGTCCGCGCCCTGGCTATGAAGTCCTTCGCGCTGGGTCGTTAATCCTAAACTCTTCTTGCACACTAGCTGAGCCATAGTTGGGTACAGCAGTGGAGACGACAAGAGTGCAAGGCTTGCAGGGCTTTCAGGGTTTGACGTGGGGCGAGATGCTCGACGACGGGCTACCCGGTTCGACCCTGGAGGTCAGCAAGCGTAGCTGGCGCAACCGTTTGTTTGGTGTCGGCTTGGCCGCCGTCCTGTTGCTGATCGGCTTCGGAATTTCCGCCGCCTGCGTCTGGATTCTGGCAAATATCGCCCTTGAAGGGTCGCTCTTCTTCGCGCGGGCACGATATGCGCGCCTGGGCCGCCGGCCGCCGGTCGTCGAACGCCTCGCGCCGATCCTCGGCTTCAGCGCCGTCTGGTCGACCATGGCCAGCGTCTGCCTGTTCTACGGCGATCCGGCGCTTCAGGTCGCAGGTGTAGTCATCCTGCTCGGCCTCTTGATTGCGTCGCTCAAATACGCCGCCCTGAGCTGGGCCGGCTTCGTATTCCTGGCGCCGGCGCCGTTCGTGGCCCTGACGCTCGCACCCATCATGCTCACTGATTTCCGTGGATGGGAGCTGGCTCTGCTGCTCCTGGCCCTGGTGGGTCTGGGCGCCGTCATCGCAAACGTCGCCCATACGATCCGGCGCAACGCCCGAGCCTTGGAGGCCGCGCGCGCCCACGCCTTGGACGCCAGCCGCTCGAAGTCCGCCTTCCTGGCGATGATGAGCCACGAACTGCGCACGCCGATGAACGGCGTACTGGGCATGGCCCACGCCCTGGCGGCCACCAAGCTCACCCCTCAACAGGCCGGCTATCTGGATATGATCGTCCAGTCGGGCGATGGCCTGATGGCGGTGCTGAACGACATCCTCGACCTCTCGAAGATCGAGGCCGGCAAGCTGGAACTCGAGGCCGTCAGCTTCGATGTCGACAAGCTGGGTCGCCAGATATTCCTGATGTGGAGCGAGACCGCGCGCCTGAAGGGTCTGGAGCTCGTGCTGGAGATCGATCCCGCCACCCCCGCGTGGTTGGCCGGCGATCCGGTGCGCGTCCGCCAGATCCTGCTCAACCTGATCTCCAACGCCTTGAAGTTCACCGAGCAAGGCGAGGTCACCGTCCGTATCGCGCCGCTCGCCCCGCGTGGGATCGAAATCCTGGTGACCGACACAGGCATCGGCATGCGCCAGGATCAACAGGACAAGCTGTTCCAAGCCTTTTCCCAGGCCGAGGCCTCCACCACTCGCCGCTTTGGAGGCACGGGCCTGGGCCTCTCGATCTGCCGCCAGTTGGCGGAGATGATGGAAGGCGACATCTCGGTCACCAGCGAACCGGGCGCCGGCACGACCTTCCGGGTCGCCCTGCCCCTGCCCGCCGGCCAGGCTCCGGCCGAGGCGGAAATCCAGAACGAGATTATCAGTCTCGAAGGTCGCGAAATCCTCGTGGTCGACGACAACAAGGTCAATCAGGCGGTCGCCAAGGCGATCCTGGAGGCCGCCGGGGCCGTGGTCACCCTGGCCGACGACGGATTGGATGGGCTGGAGAAACTTCGGACCGGCAACTTCGGCGTGGTGCTGATGGATGTCCACATGCCCCGGATGGACGGCATCGAGGCGCTGGGCCGCATCCGCGCTGGGGAGGCTGGCCGTTTCGACATCCCGGTGATCGCCCTCACCGCCGACGCCATGTCCGGCGAGGGCGAGCGCCTGCTGGGCCTAGGTTTCGACGAGGCCCAGCCCAAGCCGATCCAGCCGGCCGAGTTGCTGTATGCGGTAGGCGCCTGGTGCCATCACGCCGAAACGCCGGCGCGCCTGTCGGCCTAGTCGAGCGCGCCTATATAGGGCAGGCCACGCAATGCGCCGGCGGCGTCCATCCCGTAGCCCACCAGGAACCGGGCCGGCGCCTGCCAGGCGACGAAGTCCGGCACGATGGCCCGGGGCGTCGGCCAGGGCTTGGATGCAAACACCGCGGTCAGGGCGCGGCTCGCCCCGGCGTCGCGAACCAGGCGCTGAGCCTCCGACAGCGACAGGCCTGTGTCGATCACGTCGTCGATGATCAAGGCGGTGCGGCCCGCCAAGGGGCGTTGCAGGTCGGCGCGCACCTCGCAGCGGCCAAGGCTCGCGCGCTCATCGCCATAGGAGGCCAGCCAGAGCGCGTCGAAACGGACATGACGACCGGCCCTCGACAGCGCCCGGGTCAGATCGGAGGCGAACCACAGCCCGCCAGTCAGCAGGCAGACGGCGACCGTGTCGTCGTCAATGCGCGGGGCGATCTCGCGGGCGAGGGCCTCGACCCGCGCGGCCACCTCGGCTTCCGAGAGCAGCACGACGGGTTCACGGTTGGCGGGGGTTTCAGTCATGCGAAGACAGGGCGTCCGGCGTGCCGGCCGCGAGCGGCTGGGCTTCGACTGGCGCCGGGGTCGGCGCGCTTGTGGCTGGCCGCAGAGTGGGCGCGGCGGTCTGAGTGTGCGGAGCGGCCTCCGACGGCCGAACCTTAGGGTTCGCCGGCTCATGCGGCGCGAAGGCCACTTCAAGCTCACGCGCGGTCGCCGGCGGATCGAGTAGGGCGATGGCGAAGTGCCGGGTGTCGCCCGATGGGATCTTGGCGTCGGCGGGCCGCGCGATCTTGGTGGCCACGACCTTGCCGTCGGCGTTGAGCAGGCTGATGCGCAAGGCGGGCGACACAACCGACTTGTCCTCGATATTGCGGATCATACCGGACACGGCGAGCGCGGCGTGGCCTTCCTGAAGCGCAGGCTCGAAACGCACGCCCTCGATCACCAGACCCAGGCTGTTCACCGGCAAGCCGACGCCAGCATAGGCGCTGGCCGTCCGCGGCCACAGCCGCACGACATCGACGCGGAAGATGATGGCGATCGCGATCAGCACGGCGAGGACCCCGGCCATGCCGGCCCAGATCACCCCGGCCGTGGCCGCTTCACGGACCCGGCGATCGGTGTCGGCCTTGGCGCGGAAGACCTTGGGCAAGGCCTCGCCGGGCAGCTCTCTGATCGGCCGCTCGTCCAGGCCCACGGCCGTCGCGTCGGACGCAAACTCTCCCACCGGCTCAGGCGTTGGAAACTCCAGGGGGGGCAATTCTGGAGTCGCGGTCCAGCGCGCACCACAGTTGGCGCACTTCACAGCGCGGCCTTCCGTGGGGATCTTGGAATCATCCACGAAATAGCTGGTGGCGCACTCTGGACAGGTCAGTATCATGACGGCCGAATCGGACGCTCCAGCAACCTCATCCGAGGTCGCCGATTTCGGCCCCCATGTCCAGAAACCCGAACGCCACAGGCGCCCCTGACGCCGACCCCGCCGTTGTCCGCTTCGATGATGTTTCGATGCGCTATGGTCGTGCCCCTGAGATTCTGAAGGATCTGACCTTCACTCTCGCGCCTGGGTCTTTCCACTTCGTGACCGGAGCGTCAGGCGCAGGCAAAACCTCGCTGCTGAAACTGCTGTTCCTGGCCGCGAAGCCCTCCAAGGGATTGATGCACCTGTTCGGCCAGGACGTCTCCACTGTCGCGCGCGAGGACCAGCCGTTCCTTCGCCGCCGGATTGGGGTGGTCTATCAGGAGTTCAAGCTGCTGGAGCACATGTCGGCGTTCGACAACACCGCCCTGCCCCTGCGGATCGAAGGACGAAAGCCGGACAGCTACCGCAACGACGTGGCCGAACTGCTGGCCTGGGTCGGGCTGAAGCATCGAATGCACGCCATGCCGGCCACTCTGGCGGGCGGCGAGAAGCAGCGCCTGGCCATCGCCCGCGCCGTGGTGAACCGCCCAGAAATCCTGCTCGCGGACGAGCCCACCGGCAATGTCGATCCGGAGATGGGGCTGCGCATCCTGAAGCTGTTCGTCGAGTTGAACCGGCTGGGCACCACCGTTCTGTTCGCAACCCACGACGAGGACTTGGTGGCCCGATCGGGGATGCCGGTCCTGCACCTCGAAAACGGCCGTCTGACCGCCCACGGGGCGCGGCCATGAGTGATTTCGATATCGGCCGCTGGCGCCCCGCTCCGTTTTTGCCAGAGGCCGACTCTCGCGATGGATCGCTGACCTTCGTGGTGGCGACGCTATGTTTTCTCGCCTGCCTCACCCTGATCGCAGTGCTGGCGACCAATCGCGCGGCGCGGGACTGGACAAGCCAGCTCGACGGGCAAGCGACCATCATCGTGCGCCCCAAGGCCAACGAAACGCCCGATGGCGCGGCGGCGCGCGCAGCCGAAACCTTGGCCGGCGTGCCAGGCGTGGCCGAGGCCAGGGCCCTGGAAAAGGAAAAGGCCGAGGCCCTGATCGCGCCATGGCTGGGCGCCGCCGACCTTTCTGATCTGCCGGTGCCCAGGCTTGTCGCCGTTCAACTGACCAAGACCGCCCCGGCGGACGCCATCGCTCTCGACCGCGCGCTCAAGGCCCAGGGCCTGGACGCTGTCGTCGACGACCACTCTGTGTGGATGGCCGACATCCAGCATGCGGCCCAGGTGGCCCGATGGGTGGGCATGGCGGTGTTCGGCCTGATCGCGACGGCCGCGGCCGCCGTCGTCGCCTTCGCCACCCGCGCGGGCCTCGCGGCCCGGCGAGAGGTGGTAGAGGTCCTGCATCTCTCCGGGGCGGAAGACGGCTTCATCGCCGGCCTGTTCCAATTGCGGTTTGCAAAGATGGCCGCGATCGCGGGCTTGTTCGGCGCCGGCGCGGCGGCGATCATGGGGGCCATTCTACGCTTGGCGGGGGGAGGCCAAGGTTTGACGCCCGTACTGCCGATCACCTGGCTCGACTTGCTGGCTGTGCTGCCCGCGCCATTGGCCGCCGGGGCGGTGGCCGCGCTCGCCGCACGACTGACCGCCCAAGCCATGATCCGGGACCTCGCATGAGAGGACTGATCGCCTTGCTGGTGGTTGCGGCGATCTGGGCGTCGGGCCTGCTGGCCTTCGCCGCCCGGGTCGATCGCTCGACCCCGGCGCCAGAGCCCCAAGCGGCGGACGGCATCGTCGCCCTCACCGGCGCGGGCTCCAACGCCCGGATCGGCGCGGCCATGGAGCTGCTGGAGGACGGCAAGGCCCAGCGCATGTTGGTCTCCGGTGTCAACCGCGAGGCCTCGCGCGAAGACATCCGAACCGTAAGCCGCGCTGTCCGCCGGCTGTATGACTGCTGCGTGGACCTGGGCTTCGACGCCGCCAACACTGTCGGCAATGCGCGCGAGACCCAGGAGTGGGCTCGCGCCATGGGCTTCGACAGCCTGATCGTCGTCACCGCCGACTATCACATGCCGCGCGCCATGCTGGAGTTGCGCGGCGCGATGCCGAACGTCGAATTGACCCCCTACCCCGTCATCACGCCGGTCCTGAAGGCCAATCGCTGGTGGCGCACCAGCGGCGGCGCACGGTTGATGGTGATGGAGTATAGCAAGTACCTGGCGATCCTTGGCCGGGAAGCCATCCTTGGGCTAGGACCGCGCGCCGACGCCGAAACGCCCACGCCCGCGACCGGGCCGAAGAAAGGCTGAACTGCTTGATCGCCCTCCGCTCCATCCTGTTCGTGGCCCTGTTCTACGTATGGTCGGTCATCGTCGCGGTCGGTCTCTCGCCGTTCCTGCTCGGACCGAGATCTTGGGCGATGGAGCTGATGCGTGTCTGGGCGCGCGGCATCATCTGGCTGTTGCGCGTGGTCTGCGACATCAAGGTCGAGGTTCGCGGCAAGGAGCACATGCCGAAAGGCGCGGCCCTGGTGGCCCCCAAGCATCACTGCATGTTCGATGTCTTCGCCCAATTCGCCTATCTGCCGGACGCCTGCTTCGTGATGAAGAAGGAGCTGACCTGGATCCCGTTCTTCAGCTGGTGGGGCATGCGGGCCAAGATGATCGTCGTGGACCGCGCGGGACATTCGACGGCGCTGCGCAAGCTGATCCGCGATTCCAAGGAACGCTTCGCCGAGAACCGACAACTGCTGATCTTCCCCGAGGGCACGCGCTCCGTGCCAGGCGCCCCGGCCGACTACAAGCCTGGCATCGCCGCCCTCTATCGCGAGATCGACGTCCCGGTGCATCCGGTGGCGACGAACGCCGGCGTCCACTGGCCCAAGCATGGCTTCATGCGCAAGCCGGGCACCATCGTCTTCGAGTATCTCGAGCCTATCGCTCCGGGCCTAAAGCGGGCGGAGTTCATGCGCTTGCTGCAGGACCGCATCGAAACGGCGTCCACCAAGCTGCTGACGCTGTAGCGCCGGCCAGCGCCTACTTGGCGACCAGTTCCAGCGCCTCGACCATGCCCAGCAATTTCTCCATGGCGTGATCGCGCACGCTCTCCTGGCGTAGGTGCATGATCAGGTCGCGCAGGTACTCGACATTGCGCCCCGACAGACCGGTGGCGCCGGCGATCAGCTCGGCCTGCCGCTCCAACGATAGCGCCCCGGCCCACTGCGGGTGGTGGGTGTCGGACAGGAAGACCAGGGTCTGGATCCGGCGACCATCGGCTACCCGCACAAAGGCGCTCGCCTCGACATAGGTCTCTGTGGGCTGTTCGCGTTCCCGCAGATATGCATAGACTTCCGGCCAGAGTTCCTCGGAAACGCGATAGGCCGCCCCGCGCACGGAGCCGCCCGGAGCCAGGCCGAGGACAAGCCCGGGACGTTCATAGGTGCCGCGATGGTGCACGGAATAGATGCAGAAGGCGCGACGCCGCCCGTGTAAGGTGGCCGCCTGACGCTCGAGGAATTCAAACCCCGGCCGCCACATCAGCGACCCATAACCGAAAACCCAACGCTCAACAGACATGGCCCGCCGCACCAAAACCGATCCGCCAGCCTCCCCTGTGCCCGATACGGCGAGCCCCCGCAAACGCCGACGGTGGGGTCTGTACATTCCGTTCATCATCGCCCTGGTGGCGGTGGTCGCCTGGACCGGTGTCTGGATCTACGCCCACGCCGAGGCCGGCCGGCAGATCGAGGCCGGCGCCGAGCGACTGCGCGCCGCCGGGTATCAGGTCTCGTGGACCCAGCGACGGATCACCGGCTACCCGTTCCGGCTCAACATCACCTTGACCAACCCGACCATCCGCGAGCCCTCGGGCTGGGGGCTGGCCGCCCCTCGCCTGGAGACCCAGGCCTATCTGCATGGCCTCGACACCTGGGTGATCGCGGCGCCGGTCGGTCTGACCTTCACCCGTCCGCGCGGCGGGGCGGTGAACGTCACCGGCGACATCATTCACGCCAGCATCTCCGAAGTGAACACGGCCCTGCCGAACTTCTCCTTCGAAGGCACGAAGCTCGCCTTTGCCCCGGCCGCCGGCGCCAATCCCTTCGCGCTGACCGCCGCCGACAAGGTGCAGATGCATCTGCGTCGCGGGCCCGACGATCAGGCTGCTGTGATGCTGAAGGTCGACAACGGCAAGGCCCAGCTATCGGGCCTGTTCGCGCGGATGGCCGGGGACAAGCCGATCTCGATCATCTTGGATTCCACGCTCTCGAACATCAGCGCCATGAAAGGCGATAGCTGGCCGCAGATGGTCCGCAACTGGGTGGCGGCAGGCGGACGCATGACGGTCCGCGAGGCCGGCGTCACCGCCGGCGACGTGATGATCGGATCGAACAGCGGCATCCTCAGCGTCGCGCGCGACGGGCGCCTGAGCGGGCGGCTCGACGTCAATCTGCGCGAGGCCCCCAAGGCGATCGGCGCCATGGTCGACACCGGCCTCATCCGACAGCAAGCCGCCTCCGCCGCCGCCATTGTCGCCTCGGCTCGTCAGGGGTCGGGCAACACCGCCCAGGCCAACATCAACTTCGAGGCGGGCCAGACCACGCTTGGTCCGGTCGCCATCGGACCGGCGCCGGAAGTCTACTAGCCGAACGGCCGGTCGATTGAAATCGGCGGGGTCGAGAACCATCGAGGCCCCGTCGGCGTCATGTACAGACAGTCCTCAAGACGCACGCCGAACTGCCCGGGCAGGTAGAGCCCTGGTTCGTTCGACAGGCACATGCCGGGCGCGAGCCCGGTCTTCTCGCCATGGACGAAATTGACCGGCTCGTGACCGTCCAGGCCGATGCCGTGGCCGGTGCGGTGCGACAGCCCCGGCAATTTGTAGCGCGGACCGTAGCCTAAGCTCTCATAGTAGGCCCGCACCGCGTCATCGACCGCGCCGGCCGGAACGCCGACCTGGGCCGCCTCGAAGGCGACCTGCTGACCGCGAGCCACCTGGTTCCAGACCTTGCGCTGCGCAACGCTCGGCTCGCCATAGACGAAGGTCCGCGAGACGTCGGATTGGTAGCCTTCGACATTGCAGCCGCAATCCATCAGCACGACTTCGCCGTCGCGCACCGCTTGCGGCCTTTCCGAACCATGCGGATAGGCGGCGGCCTCGCCGAGCAGGATGAGCTCGAATTCCGGCTGGCCGCCCAGCGCCACCGTCGCTCGCTTTACGATCGCCCCGATGTCGGCCGGGGTCATGCCGCGCTCGATCCGGGTGTGAGCGTAGCGATAGGCAGCCACGGTGATGTCGGTCGCGGTCTGCATCAGCGCGATCTCGGCCGGCGACTTGATCATCCGGCAGCCGCGCACGACGTCGGCGCCTGAGACGATCTGCACATCCGGCAGCAACCGGGCGACGCCGTCGCTGACGAAGAAGCGTACGGTCTCCTCGATCCCAATCGAGCCGCGCGCGAGTTTCCGCTCCTGCAGCCACCCGGCGATGAGCGCGGCGGGATTTTCGTCCTCCTGCCAGACCCTGACCTCGGCCGGGATGGCGAGGGTTTCGCGGACCGACGGCTCCTCGAAATGGGGCGTGACGATCAGCGCCTCGCCCGTCACCGGAATGACCGCCGCAGTCACCCGCTCGCTCCGCCACCACCGCACGCCGGTGAAATAGGTGAGGGAAGCGCCCGGCTCGATGATGAGCGCCGACACGCCGCTATCCTTCATCAGCCGCTGCGCTTTGGCGATCCGCGACAGCCACTCGGCTGGGCTAATCGGGACCACCCCGCCGGTCATCCTCGTCAAGCCGGCCGGTTGCGCGGCGACGATCCCGCCCGCCGCGAGCGCCAGCCCTGCGCCGCCGGCCAGAGCCAGAAATGACCTTCGATCCGCGTTCAGCATCGCCCCACCCTCGTCCTTCCCAATTGCTCGCATGGGGCGGAATATGCGTCCAGCAAGCCGCACAGGCGCAAGCGTGCGCGGGCAGGCGCCACAAGCGGTTTCTTGTGCAACTTTCTTGCGGCGACAGCGCCTATTGCGCCCTTCGCCGCAATGACCTAAGCGCCAAACCTTCGTTTTCGGGGGACAAAATGGCTGAGGCTGATCCCAAGACCGCCGCACCGAGCCTGGACGCTGTCCGGACCCGTATCGACGCGATCGATGCTCAGCTTCTGACGCTTGTCGACGAACGCGCCGGCCTCGCCATCCAGGTCGCGGCCGCCAAGGCCGCCGCCGGCGACGGCGCCAAGTTCGCCCTGCGCCCGGGCCGTGAGGCCCAAGTGGTCCGCGCCCTGCTCGACAAGCCCCGCAACGCCGCCCGTCCCAGCCTGGTCGTGCGGATCTGGCGCGAACTGATCGGCGACAGCCTCTCGCGCCAAGGCGCCTTCCATCTCACCGTCTTCGGCGGCCGCGATCCTGGCCGGGCGGTCGAAGGCGCACGCCTTCGCTTCGGCGCCGCCCCATCCCTGCGCCAAGTCGCTCGGGCCGAGGACGCCCTGGCGGCGGCCAAGACGCCCGGTGGCGTCGCCATCCTGGCCCTGGCCTCCGATACGCCCTGGTGGGGCCGTCTGCTGGCCGAACCGAAGCTGAAAGTATTCGCCGCCCTCCCCTGCCTCGCCGCCTGGGGGCCGCTCTCGGCGCTGGCCGTGGCCGATGTCGATGTCGAACCGACCGGATCGGACCTGACCTACTGGGTCACCGACGCCGGCGGTTCCCCGCGGTCCATAGAGGAAGCTCTGGGCCGCGACGGCGTCGCCGGCGACCTGATCGCCGAAGCCGGCGGGCTGAAGCTGTTCGCCCTGCTCGGCTTCTACCAGGCCGATGACGAACGCCTGGCCCGTGCGCCGGGCCGCCTCAGCGGCGTCATCGGGGCTGCGCCGGCACAGCTGGACGTGTAAGGACAGGCGTCCTCCCCGTCACGACCGGCCCTTTCCGCCCATGTCAGATATCGTTCTCGATCGCGCCGCTGCTCCCCGTCCGACGCCCAAGCCGGGCATCATGGACATCGCCCCCTATGTGCCTGGCAAGTCCAAGATCGACGGCGTCGAGCATCCGCTGAAGCTGTCGGCCAACGAGAACATCCTCGGCTCCAGCCCCGCAGCCCGCGAGGCTTTCTCGACCGCCTTCGACCAACTGCAGATGTACCCCGATGGCCGCACCACCGCCCTGCGCGAGGCGCTGGCGGTGAAGTATGGCCTGGAGCCGGAGCGCCTGCTGTTCGGCTGCGGCTCGGACGAGATTTTCCAGCTGCTCAACCAGACCTTCCTCGAGCCGGGCGACAACATCGTCCAGGGCGAGTTCGGCTTTGGCGCCTACGCCATCGGAGCCCGCGCCTGCCAGGCGGAAGTCCGAATGGCGCGCGAGCCGAACTACCGCGTCGATGTCGATGAGCTGCTGAAACTGGTCGACGCCCGCACCCGCATCGTCTTCGTCGCCAACCCGGCCAACCCGACCGGCACCTGGAATTCGGCCGAAGAGATTCGGCGGCTGCACGCGGCCCTGCCGCCCAGCGTGGTGCTCTGCCTGGACGGCGCCTATGCCGAGTTCTGCCACGACCCGGCCTATGAAGACGGCATGTCGATGGTGCGCGAGTTCGACAATGTCGTGGTCACCCGCACCTTCTCCAAGCTGCACGGCCTAGCTGCCCTGCGGGTCGGTTGGGCCTATATGCCGGAGGAAATGGCGGGCGCCATCGACCGCATTCGCCTGCCCTTCAACGTCAATATCCCGGCCCAGCTCGCCGCCGTCGCCGCGCTGGCCGACGACGAATTCCAAGAGCGCTCGCTCGCCCTCGTCGATCAGTGGCGGCCGTGGCTGACCCAGCAACTGGGGGGCCTGGGCCTCGAACCCCTGCCGTCGGCGGCCAATTTCGTGCTGGTCGGCTTCCCGACCGCGCCGGGCAAGACCGCGCGGGAGGCTGACGCTTTCCTGAGCGCGCGCGGCCTGATCGTCCGCTACGTGGCCGGCTATGGCCTGCCCAATCACCTGCGCATCACCATCGGCCTGGAAGAGCACAACCGGGCTATCGTTGAGGCGCTGCAAGACTTCATGAAGGGCGAACCGGCGTGAGCGTGATCTATCCTAGGATGGCGGTGATCGGCTGCGGGCTGATCGGCTCCTCGGTGATCCGGGCGGCGCGTGAAGCCGGCGTGGTCGGCGTTGTCGCCGTCGCCGACGCCAGCGAGGCGCACCGCAACCGCATCGTCGAACTCGGCTACGCCGATGAAGTCACGGCCGACATCGCGCAGGCCGTGAAGGACGCCGACCTCGTGGTGCTGGCCGTGCCGGTGCTGGCCATGGGCGAGGCCGCCAAGGCCGCCGCCGCGGCTCTGAAACCCGGCGCCACTGTGACCGATGTTGGATCAGTGAAAGGCTCGGTCTCCGACGCCCTGGCCGCCGCCCTGCCCGATAGCGTGTTCGTCATTCCTGGCCACCCGATCGCCGGCACCGAGCACTCTGGCCCCGACGCGGGCCTAGCCGAACTGTTCCAGAACCGCTGGGTGATCCTGACGCCCCAGGCCAGGACCGACGAGCCCTATATCGAGGCGGTCGGCCAGTTGTCGGAATTCTGGCGTGCGCTGGGCGCCAATGTCGACCAGATGGACGATCGCCATCACGACCTGGTGCTGGCCGTCACCAGCCACCTGCCTCACCTGATCGCCTACAATATCGTCGGCACCGCCGCCGACATGGAGGAGGTCACCCAGGCCGAGGTGATGAAGTACTCCGCCGGCGGCTTCCGCGACTTCACCCGCATCGCCGCGTCGGACCCGACCATGTGGCGCGACGTCTTCGTCGCCAACAAGGACGCGGTGCTGGAGATCCTCGGCCGCTTCACCGAAGACCTGCAGGCGCTGTCGCGGGCCATCCGCTGGGGCGAGGCCGACAAGCTGCACGACCTCTTCACCCGGACCCGCGAGATCCGCCGTGGCATCATCGCGGCCGGCCAGGAAAGCGCCGAGCCGAACTTCGGCCGTGATCGCGGCAAGCACTAGTTCCCCCTCCGTCGCGCTACGCGCGCCACCTCCCCCAAAGGGGGAGGATCTGCTCAAAGCCTAGATGCTCCCCCTCTGGGAGAGCTGGCGGCGAAGCCGACTGAGAGGGCTCACGCCGCCGGCCGCTCGCGCTTGACGATCTCCTCGGCCAGCCGTCCGGGGATCTCGGCCATGTGGTCGAACTGAGCGGTGAAGTCGCCCAACCCCTGGGTCAGTCCGCGAAGCTCGGCGATCAGGTGCTGGCGCTCCGATCTTGGCAGGCAGACCTCGATGTCGTCCCACCCGCTCCAGCCCTCACGCGGCTGGAAGCCGAGAATCTGGCCGCGCCTGGCCGACACCGCCTGGGTGATCTTCGAAGTCGAGGCCTGGGGCGCGTGGATCGTCAGCTTCTCGATCGGCTCCAACAGATAGGGCGCGCAGGCCCGCAGGCCGTCGCTCATGGCCAACCTGCCGGCCGCTCGGAAGCTCATCTCCGAGGAATCGACGCTGTGATAGGAGCCGTCGGTCAGCACCACCTCGACGTCGGTCACGGGGAAGCCCAGCGGCCCGCGTTCAAGCGCGTCTCGCACACCCTGTTCGACCGAGGGGATCCATTGCCGCGGCACCACCCCGCCGGTGATCTTCTGTGAGAAGGCGAAGCCCTCGCCACGGGCGCGCGGCCTGATTTCCAGCACCACGTCGCCGAACTGGCCATGACCGCCGGTCTGCTTCTTGTGGCGACCGCGCTGGGTGACCGGCTTGCGGACCGATTCCTTGTAGGAGACCTTCGGCGCCTGCGTCGTCGCCTCCAGCCCAAACCGCCGACGCAGTCGCTCAACGGTGACCTGGAGATGGGCTTCGCCGCGCCCCGATATCAGGGTCTCTTGGGTTTCGGGATCCAGGGTGACCTCCAGGGCCTGATCCTCCTCGGCCAGCTTGGCCAGAGCCGCAGACAGCCGCACATCGTCCTTGCGGTCCTTGGCGGCGATGGACATCGCATAAAGCGTCGGGACGCGGACCACCGGTATCGCGCAACGGCGGGGCTTGCCGTCCATCGACAATACCTGACCAGCGCTCGCCGTCTCCAGCTTGGCGATCCCGACCACATCGCCGGGATGGGCCTTGTCGATCTTACGGGTGCTGAGCCCAGAGACCGCCAGCAGCCCGCCGGCCCGGGACTTCTCGCCGGTTTCGGCGGTCAGTTCGTCGCCGTCGGTCAACTCCCCGCCCATGACCCGCGCATAAGCGACCTTGCCCGCCTGGCCGGCGAACGAGGTCTTGAAGACATAGCTGCACGGACCGTCGAACTCCATCCGTCCAGCGGCGACCAAGACATCGGGCGTTTCGTGCCTCAGCGCTTTCAACAGCCGCCGAACGCCAAAGCCGTTCAAGGCCGAGCCGAAGAACACCGGCACGATCAGACCGCCGTGGAAGTCGGTAACGAGGTCGGCGAACACCGCATCGCGGCTTGGATTGAAGTCCGAGAGCAATTGCTCCATCAGGTCATCGTCGAAGTCGGCCAACTGCTCGAGCATGTGGAAGCGCGCGTCGGCCTCCTGCGCCGCCAAATCGCCCACCAGGTCTATCTGCTGCGAGGCCTGGCCCGGCCGATAGGCGAAGGCCCGTTCCAGGGCGAGGTCTACGAAACCAGTGACCTTATCCTGCTCGACCAATGGGATCTGGCGCGCCACCAGCGGCGCAGTGGAGGCCTGCGCCAGGGTCGCCATGAATTCGTCAAGGCCGCCGCGCGCCTGGTCGATGCGGTTGACGAAGACCGCATGCGGGACACCGCGATCCTCCAGCGCCTTCAGGATCGGCTGCAATAGACCTGCCCGAACGGGATTGGGATCGGCCACCACCACAGCCAAGTCCACAGCGGGCAGCACATAGTCCTCCGCGCCCGCAAACTCCGGCGAGCCCGGACAGTCGATCACGGCGTAGCGGTCGCCCATGAACTCGAAGCCGGCGATGTTCAACTCGGTCGACTGGCCACGCTGGCGCGCTTCCGGACTGGCGTCGCCGACGCTGGTTGCGCCGACCTCGCCCTGACGCGGGATCGCGCCGCTCGCGAATAACATGGCTTCTAGAAGGGTTGTCTTGCCGGCTCCCGGCGCCCCCACAAGGGCGATGGCGCGTGTCGAGCCGGAACCTGGTCTGCCCATGGTCCGTCCTCCCAAGTCCAGGCGCCCGCCTTGGGGACGGGCGCAGAAACCCCGACATCCTTATGCTTCCACCCGCACTGGCCCCGATGCAAGTCAAGGAGACGCGAGCCGTGGTCACCGGCGCCGAACCACCCCATATTGCGCGTCCCTCTTCGGAGCCTCACAGGAACGAGCATGAACGGTTACGCGTGGCTGGGCCTCGCCATTGTCGCCGAGGTGATCGCCACCACCGCGCTCAAGGCCTCCGACAGCTTCTCCAAACTAAGCCCCTCGCTGATCACCATCGCGGGTTACGGCTTCGCCTTCTGGTGCCTGTCCCATTCGATGAAGACGGTGCCGGTCGGCGTCGGTTACGCCATCTGGTCGGGGGTCGGCATCGTGCTGATCACCGCCATCGCCTGGGTGCTGTTCAAGCAGAAGCTCGACCTTCCAGCGATGATCGGCATGAGCATGATCCTGGCCGGGGTGGTGGTGATCAACGTCTTCTCGAAGAGCGCGGGCCACTAGAAACCTCGTCATCCTCCGGTCGTCTGCAAGACGATCGGGGGGACCCAAGCGGCCCGGCAGGTTAGGCGACTCCGCTTGGGTCCCCCGGATCAGCCTGCGGCTGACCGGAGGATGACGAGGTTTGGAGGAACTCCGTCACCGCCTCGATCACCTCGACCAGACCCAGGCGATCGACCCGCACGCCTTCCGGCAGGCTGGAAAACAGCCGCGTCGGAGCGGCGGCGTCCAGCATCACGAACACGCCCTTGTCGTCGGCGCGGCGGATCAAGCGCCCGAACGCCTGGCTGATCCGGGCGCGGGCGACGCTGTCGTCATAGCCCTTGCCGCCGAACCGGGTGCGGCGGGCCTTGTGCAAGATGTCGGGTCGCGGCCACGGCACACGGTCGAAGGCCAGCAGCCGCAGCGAGCGTCCCGGCACGTCGACCCCGTCGCGCACCGCGTCGGTGCCGAGCAAGCAGGCGTCCTCCTCGGCGCGGAAGATATCGACCAAGGCGCCGACCTCCAGCGGATCGACATGCTGGGCGTAGAGCGCCAGGCCCTTGTCGGCGAGCGGGGCGGCGATGCGTTCATGCACGGCGCGTAGCCGGCGGATTGCGGTGAACAGGCCAAGACCGCCGCCGCCGGCCGCCAGGAACAACTCACGCATCGCCGCGGCCACCTGCCGAGGATCGTCGCGCCCGACATCGGTGACCACATAGGCCCGCGCATTGTTCGCGTAGTCGAAGGGCGAGGCGAGTTTCAGCGTCTTGGGCCGGTCGGGCAGCCGCGCGGCGCCGGTGCGCATCTCGGCCAGGGCGAAGGGGTCGTCCAAGGTGGCGTCGGACAGCGTCGCGCTGGTGACCAGCACCCCATGGGCGGGGGCGATGACGGCATTGGTCAACGGCTCGGTCGGATCGACCCAGTGACGGCGGCTGGCGGCGTCCACCACCCGGCCATAGAGGAAGGTCGCGTCGAACCAATCGACGAAATCGGGGTCGTCCTCGGCGTCCTCGTCGATGGCGCGCAGCATCGAGCGCCAGGCCGGAAGCTGCATGCGGCAGCGACGGTCCAGGCCACGCAGCGCGCCCTCGATCCGCCCGCGATCGCTGGTGACGATCTGGGCGGCTTCCTCGTCCAGCAGGTCTTCCAGATGGCGGGCCAGGGCCAGCAGCGGCGCCTCGATCTTGGCCAGGGCGGCGGCGGCGTCCCGCGCGGTCGCGCGAACCCGGTCGAGCGCCGGCCGCGCCGCGCATTCCATGCCGACGTCCGAGGGCGCGGCGCGGGCGCGAAGCTGCTCGATGACCGCCACCAGAAAAAGCTCGATCGGGCCGATCGGGTTCACCTCGCCGTTGGGCGGGGCGATCCGTCCCGACCAGCCCTCGCCCGGCAGGGCGGCCGCGGCGTGCAGCGCGTCAGTCAGGGCGGTGCGCGCGTCCTCGCGATCGCCCAGCATGTCCATCAGCCGCGCCTCAAGCCCCCGGCCCCGGCGGCCACGGCCCTCCGGCCCGCGCATCCAGCGGCGCAGTTCGGCGGTCTCCTGCCCCGACAGCGCGGCGGAAAAGGCCGCATCGGCAGCGTCGAACAGGTGGTGGCCTTCGTCAAAGACGATGCGCTTAAGTTGGGTGGTTTCGCCGTCACCCTTGGAACCGCGCGCCGCACGGGCCCCGTCGAAGGCGGCCTGGGTCAGGACCAGGGCGTGATTGGCGATCACGATGTCGGCCTTGCGTGAGCCCCGGATCGCCTTTTCCACGAAGCAGGTTCGGTAGTGCGAGCAGCCAGCGTGGATGCACTCGCCGCGCCGATCGACCAGGTTCGCCGCGCTGGCCTGTCCCGCAGCCGGGACCGCGAACAGGGTGGGCAGCCAGGCTGGGAAGTCGCCGCCGGTCATGTCGCCATCGCGGGTTGCGCGCACCCATCGCGCCGCCAGGCCCATGCCGATCAGGTCCGCCCCGCCAAGCTGGGCGGTGTTGGCCATGTCCTGGAAATTCAGCAGGCAGAGGTAGTTCTCGCGCCCCTTACGGACCACGGCCTTCCGCGCCCGGACCTTGGGGTCGGGATAAATCGAATGGCTCTCGCGCTCGATCTGGCGCTGCAGGGCGCGGGTGTAGGTCGAGATCCACACCGAGGGTCCGTTGGCCTCCGCCCACAGCGAGGCAGGGGCCAGATAGCCGAGCGTCTTGCCGACCCCGGTGCCCGCCTCGGCCAACATCATGCGGGGCTCGCCCTCACGCTCGCGCGGCTGGAAGGCGTAGGCGGCTTCCGAGGCGTACTCGGCCTGGGCCGGACGGCTCTCGTCCAGCCCGGAGCGTTGCAGCAGCTCGGCCAGCCGTTTGGCGGCGTCCTCGCCGGCGATGGGGGTGGAGGTGGCTTCGCCCGGGGGCGCCTGGTCCTCCCACTCCATGACCCTGGTCCACACGTCCAGGCCCGAGGTCCGGAACTGATTGCCGACCGGACCGGAGCGCAGGGCCGCCACGATGGGCGGGCCCCAGGCCCAGCCGACCCGCATCAGGGTCTCGGCAATGGCCAACGCTTCCTCACGGCTGGGTTCGGGGGTCGCGGCGATCTCGGCCAGCAGCACCCGCGCGGCCTCGCGCAAGGTCTGGGCCTGGGCCGGCGCGCCCTTGGGCTCGGGCAGTCCCAGCGCCAGGGCCAGCCCCGCCGCGGACGGCGCGCAGAACCGCGCTGGCCGCACAAAAGCGAACAGCTCCATGGCGTCGAACAGACCCGAGGCGCGAGCCGGCGCATAGAGTCCCAAGCGCTTTGCGGTCATCGAGGCGTGAGCGACCAGGACCGGACCGCGCTCAAACAACTCCCGCGCATCGGGTGCACGCACCGCCTGGGTTCCGCCGCCATCGGCGACAGCGGCGCGCGGTCCCGGCAGCACCACGAGCGCCGGGGCGAGATCAAGGGTGGTGGAAGGGGCGTTCACCCCTTGGACTTAGCGACGTTCACGCCAGATGTCAGCGGCGACGTTCTCAATTTGATCTTCCGCGACGTCAGCCGATTTGGAGACAAATAGAAGTTGTCCTGCTCTCGCGCCTGAGTCCATGATCACAGCCAACCTGGCGACACAGTCCGGGACAGGGAAGAGACAAATGACGCGCCAGAAAGTGCTGGTCCTATACTTGGCCAATTCGGCGCTCGACGCGCCGACTGTGGCCTGGGCGGTCTATGATGGCACAGGCGAGACCCGCCCCATGGCCGGCGATACAGACACTCCACCCTACAAGACTGGCGTTGATGCTCTGAAGGATGGCTGGCGGCTCTTCCAGGCCTCGCAGATCTTGCCGCATCAACGCGGCGCGGAGTTCGACGTCAGCTACCTGAAGTACGAGTTCTTCTTCGAACGCCTTGTGGAGGTTGCGGCATGACCGGATTGCCCCTGCTCACCGCCAGTCAGATGGCCAGCTTCACGGCCCGCGGGTTCCTGCGATTCGATGGCGTCGTTCCGGACGATATCAATGCCCAGTTCCTGGCGGAGATGGGCGAGATCGCCTCGCCGCAGCCGGACTCCACGCTGCGCCAAGCCTATGGCCGGCTGCTGGCCGAGGCAGGCGTTCCCGAGGTTGCAGCCGGCACGCCGCTGGCGCGCGCCTACCCACAAGGCTCGGCCGTCAACCGCATGCTGGAACTGCCGCTGGTGGCCGGCGCTATTCGCAGCCTGGTCGGCGAGGACCCCACCTTCGACCACCATTTCCTGCACGTGACATTCCCGCCCGCCTATCACTCCGGCGGCGAGAGCGTATCCCAGCACACCCACCAGGACTCGACCATCGACCCGCGCACGGCCTTCGACGTGCAGATCATGTACTATCCGCACGCGGTGACGCGGGAGATGGGCGGCACGCGGTTCATCCCAGGCACCCATCTGCGCAAGGTTAGCGAGGTGGCGCTCGGCCGCTATCAGAACATCCGCGGCCAACAGCACATGGTCTGCGAGGCCGGCACCCTGCTCTTCCTGCATTCCGGCGTCTGGCACGGCGGCGGCGTGAACCTGGCCGAGCGCACCCGCACCATGTTCAAGATCCGTATGAACCCGAGCCGATCCCAAGCGCGGAAGTTCGACCTTTCCACCCTGCAACCCCAGTCGGCCCAGCGGCCGATCTTCTACGTGAAAGCTCAGCCGCCGGAGAGCATCGAGGAAATCCTGATGACGCCCGAGCCCTGGTTCGAACAGGACACCGGGCGGCTCGAAATGCTCAACCGCATCAAGCTGTGGCGCTACCTGACCGGCGACCCGACATACGACGCCGACTACTGGCTCACCCGGCTGGAGAACCAGGCGAGCGCCTGAATCCGATACGTCCTCGCCTGGCAAGCTTGACAAGAACGTACCGGGAACACAATTTGGCCGCACCTTTAGAGGGTGGGGCACATGGGATACGCGCACGACTGGGTTTCCGTAACCGGACTCGACAAGGACGAGGTGCTCTCCCGCCTTGGCCTCGTTGATCGCGGTGAGCCCCTCGACTATCCGAGGCGAGGCGACTTTGCATGGGCGATCACGGCTCAGGGCCGCGTGCTCATCGTCACCGACTACGATGAGCTGCCGCTGGATCGTATTGCGGAACTGTCTAGAGGCGCTTCGCTGGTCGCGGCCAGGGCCGAAGGCAACGACTGCACGAGCAGCGTCTGGGGCTATGAAGACGGCCGACAGATCTGGTCGGTAGCGACCGAAGCGCCGGGCGAAACCGACCGGCTTTACGACGAGGAGGTTGAAGGTAGCCTCATCGTGGCGGGGGATCCTCCGAGCGAATTCGCGGCGATCCGTGACCGCCATCTCGCCGAGCGGAACCTAGAAGACGACGACGCCGAAGACTTCCTGTTCATGGCTCCCTTGGAACTGGCGGAAACCCTTGGCGGCTGGGAGCCGGAGGGCAAGATCGGCCAGGACCTGCAGTTCTTCCGCGTGATCAGCGCTGGTCGCAGCGACCAATCAAAGGGGCTGGGCGACAAACCGAAAGTGAACAAACTCTGGGTCGGCTTGGCGATCCTACTGTTCGTGATCGCGGCATATCGGATGTGGCTCGCATAGCGCGGCAACGCGGACATCAAGGCTGCGTCGAGAAGCACCTTGCCTGAAACGGAACGGGAACATCATATGCGGTGATGGCTGACGCCGCGGCCACGCCGCCTGACCTGTTGCCCGAGAAATTCGCCACCTGGTTCGAGAGCCGGGGCTGGAGCGCGCGCGCGCACCAGTTGGAGATGATCGCCAAGGCTAGAGAGGGCCGCGACGCTCTGCTGATCGCGCCGACCGGCGGCGGCAAGACCTTGGCCGGCTTCCTGCCGAGCCTGATCGACTTGGCCCAGCGGCCGCCGTCCAACACGCCGCAGGGCATCCACACCCTCTACATCTCGCCGTTGAAGGCGCTGGCGGTGGACGTCGAGCGCAACCTGATGGCGCCGATCCTTCAGATGGGCCTGCCGATCGTCGCCGAGAGCCGGACGGGCGACACCGGTCAGGCGCGGCGGGCCCGCCAGCGGGTCAAGCCGCCGGACATCCTGCTGACCACGCCTGAGCAACTGGCGCTGTTCTGCGCCTGGGAGGGCGCGCGGCTCTACTTCGAGAATCTCTCCTGCGTCATCCTCGACGAAATCCACACCCTGCATTCGACAAAGCGCGGCGACCTGCTGGCGCTCGATCTCGCGCGCCTGCAGCAGTTCGCGCCGAACCTGCGACGGGTAGGGCTGTCGGCGACAGTGGACGATCCCGACGTGATCCGGCGCTGGCTGGCCTATGGAAAAATTCCCGATCCAGATCCTCCCCCTGTGGGGGAGGGGGACCTCGAAGTGGTGGAGGGGGCCGCAGCCGTACCGGGGGCGAAGTCCCCCTCAGTCGGCTTCGCCGCCAGCTCACCCAGCGAGGAAGCATCTAGGGCCGTCTACGAAACCGTCGATCTCGTGCGCGGTCCGGCCGGAGCCCAGCCGATCGTCGATATGCTGCTGTCAGAAGGCCGGGTGCCGTGGGCCGGCCACACCGCCAAACACGCCATGCAGGAGGTGTACGACACCATCAAGGGAGCCCGGACCGCCCTGGTATTCGTCAACACCCGTTTCCAGGCTGAGTTCGCCTTCCAAGAACTGTGGCGTCTCAACGACGACAACCTGCCCATCGCCCTGCACCACGGCAGCCTGGCCGCCGAGCAGCGTCGCAAGGTGGAGGCGGCGATGGCGCGCGGCGAACTCAGGGCCGTGGTCTGCACCTCCACGCTCGACCTGGGCATCGACTGGGGCGACGTCGACTTGGTCATCCAATTGGCCTCGCCCAAGGGCGCATCGCGGATGGTCCAGCGGATCGGCCGCGCCAACCACCGACTGGACGAGCCCAGCCGCGCCCTGTTCGTGCCCGCCAACCGCTTCGAGATGCTGGAATGCCAGGCGGCCCGGGAGGCCATAGCCGAGAACCGTTTCGACGGCGAACCCACCCGAATCGGCGCGCTCGACGTCCTGGCCCAGCACGTGATGGGCTGCGCTTGCTCCGAGCCGTTCGATCTCCTGGCGCTCTATGACGAGGTGCGTTCGGCCGGCCCCTATCGCGACCTGATCTGGGAGGACTTCGAGCAGGTCGTCGATTTTGTCTCGACCGGCGGCTACGCGCTCAAGACCTATGACCGCTTCCGCCGGATCGTGGTGGGCCAGGACGGTTTGTGGCGCGTGCGCAACGCCGAGACCGCCCAGTGCCACCGCCTGAACGTCGGCGCCATCGTCTCGCCCGCCGTGCTCACGGTGCGCATCGCAATGGGCAAGGCGCGGCGCGGCGGCCGCAAGATCGGAGAGGTCGAGGAGGGCATGCTCGAGATGCTCGACCCCGGAGACACCTTCGTGTTCGCAGGCCAGGTCTGGGCGCTGGTCGGCGTCACCGGCACGGAGGTGCTGGTCAGCCCCGCAACCAATCGCGATCCGAAAATGCCGTCCTGGGGCGGGTCGAAGTTCGCGCTCTCGACCTTCCTGGCGGGGCGGGTCCGCGAGCTGATGTACGACCAGGAGCACTGGAAGGTGCTGCCGGCCGATGTCCGAGAGTGGCTGGAAGTCCAGCGCGACCACTCGCTGATCCCGCCGGCCGACGACCTGCTGCTGGAGACCTTTCCGCGCGGCAAGCGTCACTTCATGGTGGTCTATCCGTTCGAAGGGCGGCTCGCCCACACCACCTTGGCCATGCTGCTCACGAGGCGGCTGGAGCGGATGGGCGCCGCGCCGCTGGGCTTTGTCTGCAACGACTATGCGATGGCGATCTGGGCCCTGAAACCCATGGACGGGCTCGATTTCGACGAACTCTTCGCCCAGGACATGCTGGGCGATGACCTGGAATCCTGGCTGGCGGAGAGCTTCATGATGAAGCGCGCCTTCAAGGGCTGCGCGATCATCTCCGGCCTCATCGAGCGACGCTTCCCGGGGCACGAGAAGACCGGGCGGCAAGTGACCTTCTCAACGGACCTGATCTACGACGTGCTGCGCCGACACCAACCCGACCACCTGCTGCTGCGCTGCGCACGCGAAGACGCTGCGACCGGCCTGATCGACGTCGCCCGCCTGGGCCTGCTGCTGGAGCGTATCCAGGGGCGCATCCGTCATTCGCCGCTGGAGCACCTTTCGCCGTTCTCGGTGCCGATACTGCTGGAGATCGGCAAGGAGCGCTCGCCCGGCCAGGCCGGTGAAATGATCCTGGCCGAGGCCGAGGAAGATCTGATCGCCGAGGCCCTGTCTTGAGCGCCCTGGCCTCGCCCTCCCCCGCCTACGCCTTCGCGGCCAGCCCCTGCGGAGGCTTGCGCACCCGCCTGAACGGCGCGGCGGTGACCCTGCGCGCCAGCGGCGCGCTATGGCTTGAGGAACAGCGAACCCTCGTTGTCGCTGACCTGCATTTGGAGAAGGGCTCGGCCTACGCCATGCGCGGCCAGATGCTGCCGCCCTATGACACGCGCGAGACGCTGCGGCGGCTGCAGGCCGAGGTGATGGCGACCTTGCCGGACGCCGTGGTCCTGCTTGGCGACACCTTCCATGATCGCAAGTCGGAGGATCGACTGGCCCGCGACGACGCCCAGACTTTGCGATCCCTGGCCGGCGCGACGCGGCTGATCTGGGTGATTGGCAACCATGACGCCGATGGGCCGCGCGCCCTGCCGGGAGATGTCGCCGACGAGCTTTCGGTCGCCGGCCTGACCTTGCGCCATGAGCCTGTCGAGGGGCCGCAGGTCGGCGAGGTCGCCGGCCACCTGCACCCTTGCGCCCGCGTTGTCGCCTCGCGCGGCAGCGTACGGCGGCGGTGCTTCGTGACCGATGGTTCGCGGATGGTCGTGCCGGCCTTCGGCGCCTACGCCGGAGGCCTGAACATCAGGGACGCGGCCTTCGCAGGCCTGTTCTCCCAGCCGCCGCTATGCGGAGCGCTGGGCGCCGACCGGGTCCACGCCGTCGGCTGGCGATCGGTGGCGGGCGACTAACCCTACATCCTGAGGGCCTGCTCCAAGGCCAGCGCCAGGGAGATGCACGCGCCCAGGGTCAGGGTGGTCATCAACCGCGGATAGCGGGCGGGTACGTCCGGCGCCGAATGGTCAAAGAGCCACTGCAGGATAAAGGCGCCCAAAAACCCGCACAGCAGCCAGGGCGTATCCAGCGAGCCCCGCGCGAATACAAGCGCCCAGGCGAAGGCGGGTGAAACGATAGAGGCTCCCAACCTGGTCCAGCGCGGCGTGGCGCGAGCGCTTTCCAGCCCCCAACGAATACCACCCAGAAAGCCCAGCACCACCGCCGACCAGGTCAGCAACACCGTCAACGCCGGCCCAGTCACGTCCGCCGGGCCAAACACATAGGCGACGGCCGAAACCGGGAACGGCGCCATGCACAGTAGCGCGATGACCCAGAGCGCCGTCGGCGCGGAGGCTTCGGCGTGAACTTCGGTGTTGGTGTGCATGTCCAAGCGGTCAGTTCCTCCGGAAGACGACCGAGGCGGCCCAGCCGGCGGCGAGCGCGATCGCTACCGAGACCAAGCCGTAGGACCATGGCCTGTTGTGGGCGAAGAGGTAAAGCGCCCGCTCGATCCCGGCCTTTTCCACGGTCAGGCCGCGCATGCGCCGCGACACCGGCTGGCCGTTCTGGAACAGGAATATCTCGGCCGTATAGACCCCGATGGGGGCGGCGGTCGGCAGGTCGATCTCGGCCTTGAACAGACCCCGGTCGACGAAGGTCACGCCCTGTTCGTCGGCGGCGTAGAGACCGCTCTGTTCCTTCAGCCGCACGACGGCGCGGCGCCAATCCAGATAGTCCTGACCCAGCCGGCTGACGACCACGTCGCGCACGCCGTAGCGCGTCTCGGTGCGCTCTTCGAGCGGCGCGTTGATCGCCAGATGATCGACGCCGGCCCCGAGCCGCCGCAGGGTGCCGAAGCTGGCGATTTCGCCCAGCGGCCGGGTCGAGGCGGCCATGTAGAAGCCGGGCGCGCCCTCGAACACCACCGGCCGGGAGTTGACCCAGACGCCGGCTACGCGGGTCTTGCGCGCCATCCGCAGCGGCGCCTCCGGTCCCCGCACGATCACCACCACGTCGCTGGGCTGGGCGGTCGGATCGAACACCGCCCCGTAAAGCACGATGCGCGCGCCGCGGAAGCTCGACGTCACCCGCACATTGGTGGTGGTCAGGGCGGCCGAGACCGCGGCGGGCGGCGTTTCCGGCGGAGCGGCGTAGGGCATCAGCCGTTCCCCGCCATCAGTACGAAGGGCTCGGCCGGCGTGAAAAATAGGCCAAGGCCCATGCGCAGGCCGACAGCCAGCACGATCAAGGCCAGCAGCGCCCGCAATTCCTCAGCCCGAAACCGCGAGGAGGCCCGCGCCCCGACCTGAGCCCCGAGAACCCCGCCGATCAGCAGCAAGGTGGCCAGCACCACATCGACCGTCTGGTTACGTCCGGCCTGCAGCACACTGGTCAGCGAGGTGGTGATGATGATCTGAAACAGGCTGGTGCCGACCACCACGCCTGCGGGCATGCGCAGGATATAGACCATCGCCGGCACCAGCACGAAGCCGCCACCGACCCCCATGATCGCCGAAAGTATGCCGACGAATACGCCAAGCACGAGCGGCGGAATGACGCTGATGTAGAGCCGCGAGCGGGGGAACCGCATCTTGAACGGCAAGCCATAGAGCCAAGGCGGGCGACGATCCTTGCGCCGCTTGGGGGGCGCGCCGCGCCGCTGGCGCAGGATCGAGGTCAGGGACTCGCTCAGCATCAGGGCGCCGATGACGCCGAGGAAGATCAGGTACGAGAGCGCCACCACGAGGTCTGCTTGGCCAAGCAGACGCAGCCAGCGGAAGATCTCGACCCCGATGAACGAGCCGACCGCGCCACCTGCGGCCAGCACGCCCCCCATTCGGAAGTCGACCGCCTTGCGGCGGGTGTAGGAGATCACGCCCGAGGTCGAGGACGCGGCGACGTGGTTGGCCTCGCTCGCCACCGCCACCACTGGGGGAATGCCAAGGAAGATCAGCACCGGCGTCATCAGGAAGCCGCCGCCGATGCCGAACAGGCCCGAGATGAAGCCCACCGCCGCGCCGAGCGCGATCAGTATGGGGGCGTTCACCGACACCTCGGCTATGGGCAGATAGATGTCCAAGAGCGCCCCTTACTCGGCGCGCGTCACCGCGTGAAGACCTGCAGCCGGGAAACCGTGGTCTGGTCGAGGCTGCCGTTCGCCACCAGGCCCTGTTCGCGTTGATAGGCGGCCACGGCCATGGTCAGGGCCGGCGACGACACGCCGTCCATCGGACCTTGGTAAAAGCCGAGCCGCGACAAAACCCGCTGGGCGGTGACCACGGCGGCGGCCGGAGCGACCGCCGTCTCTACGCCGGACGCCGAGGGATTGGCCGGGGTCGGCCGGAAGCCTTGCGCAGCGCGTTCCGACACGCTGCGCGCCTCGGGCGAGAGGCCGGCCCGGACCCGGGCCGCGCTCTTCCGGGCTTCCTCATCTCCGGTGCGGGCCGCAACCAGGTACCACTTGTAGGCTTCGGCCGCGTTCTGGGGTTCGCCCAGACCCTGCTCGTAGAGGGCGCCGAGATTGTACTGGCTGTCGACCAAACCCAGATCCGCGGCGCGGCGGAACCACTGGCCCGCCATGACGGCGTTCTTCGGGCCGCCCTTGCCCTCGATCAAGGCGATGCCGAGATTATGCATCGCATGCCGGTTGCCGCCCTGGGCCGCACGTTCGGTCCAGCGACGCGCCTCGGCCAGGTTCTTGGCCAGCCCGGCTTCACCGTTCTCATAAAGCTTGGCGAGATAGAACTGGGCCGGCGAGTGGCCGAGATTGGCCGCCTTGCGCAGGTTATCCAGCCCGCCGGGCGCCTTGGTCTCGATGGCGCGGACGGCGTCGGTATAGAGAGTCGCGAGCTCGGCCGACTCGGTCGCCGCCACGGGCGGACGCACCGTGCCCATTGGTTGGGGCGCGATCGCGACGGCGGCTAGCGGCGTGGTGTCGGCCTCGCCCGTCGAGATCTCGCCTGCCTTGTCGCTCTCGAACACCGCCAGGGCGTCGGCGACGCGCTGCGGCGGCGCGCCACGCGGCTCGCTGTCGGCGACGAAGTAGCTGGCTGCGCCAAGGCTGAGGAACGCCGCGCCGCCCGCAACCAATAGCGCGGTCTGCAATGTTCCGCCCGCCGCGCGCTTGGGGCGCATGCCGAAGCTGGAGAACAACGAGGGCGCCGCGGGCTTGTGCAGCTTCTCGACCTTCGCGCCGAGCTTCTTGGAGTCTCCGCTGGAAGCGGCCCGCGCCGCAGCGCGGGCTTGCTCGATGACTTCACGGGTCGTCAGCGGCCGTTCCGGCTCCGGCTCTACCGCCAGTTCCTGCAGTTCGGCGTCCGGCGGCGCGAGATCGAAGGCCGCCGCATTGAGTTCGGCCGCCTCGACAACCGCCTCGCCATCGGGCTGGGCGGCCGACAAAGCGTCCTCGGCGACCGGCTGCGCGGCTTCGGGCTCGGATGTGAGCACCGGTTCCGGCTCAACTGCCGCCGCGGCCATTTCACGCTCGAGTTCTTCAACCGGATCGCTCGGCGCGGCGGCGGTGAAGCCGTCGGCGGCTTCAAAGTCCTCGGCATCGAACGACACGGCCTCGGTCGTGTCCGGGAATGCAGCGGCGACCGGCGCCTCAGGCTCGTCATCGGCGGAGACGGCAGGTGCGACCTGCGGCTCAGCGCCCGCCTCGCCGGCGGCGAAGGCCTGCAAGGCCAGAGGGTCGGCCGTCGGTTCGGCCGGACCCAGATCGCGCAACGGATCGGGAGTGAAAGGCGAGAGCGGCTCGTCGCGCACCAGGCGGGGAGCTGGCGCAACGGCCAGGGCCTGTTCCGAAAGACGGCGCTGGGATTCAGCTAGGCTGCGATCGACCTTTTCGCGCGCCTCGTCGAGGAGGCGCGCCGTGCGTTCCTCGCTCTGGCGAATGCGCTCGACCAGATCCTCGGATGAACGCTCCTGGCGCTGGCTGAGCCGCTCGCTGACCTGGGCGACCTGTTCGCCGACATCGTCGATGGCCTGGGCCGCGCGGCGTTCGGAGCTGCCGATCCGCTCGGTCAGACGCTCAGTGATCTTGGCGATTTCCGAGCCAAGCTTTTCCAACGCTTCGGCATGGGCGCCTTCCGAGCGGCCGAACCGGGCTTCCATCGCCTCGGCGATGCGGGCGACTTCGCCGCCGACCTGTTCGATGGCGTCAGCGCTGCGGTTTTCGGCGTCCTGAACCCTACGGTTCAGGGTGTCGGCCATGGTCAGGACCTCGCGGCCCATCTTTTCGATGGCCTCGCTCGACACCTGTTCGGCGGCCCGCGCGGCCATTTCGCCGAGCTGCTGCTCCATGCGGCCGAACCGGCCGTCAGCAGCGGCCTGCATCTTCTCGGCGATTTCCTCGCGGACGATATCGACCCGTTGTGACAGCGTGGCGGCCAGGTCTTCCAGACGACGGTCGATGCTGGCGGCGCCGCCCCGATCGACGGCGTCCACTCGCTCGTCGAGGTGAGCGAACGCCTGACCCAGGCTGACGAACGCATCGGCGGTGCGCGCCTCGGCGTCGCTGAGCCGCGCATCGACGCGGTTGACCACTTCCTCGATCAGGGCGACCGCGGCTTCGTCGTCCTGAGCCCCGATCTCCTGAAGACGCAGCTCCATCGCCGCGAGGGTGTCGCGGGTCCGGCCTTCGCCCTCGTGCAGGTGATGGGCGATCTTGCCAAGCGCGGCTTCCAGCGAACGCAGCGCTTCTGCCGATCGCGGACCGGCGGCCTCGGACTCAACCCGCCGTAGGCGTTCGGCCAGGCGCGAGTTCTCGGCCCGGGCCTCCTGCATCGCGCCCTCGAAACGGGCCGCGACGGCGACATGTTCACGTTCGGCGGCTTCGATGCGGGCCATGGCCTGGCGCATCACCACTTCGGCGGCGATAGCGGCGGGAGTCTTGCGGATGCCTTCCTGCTCGACGCCGCCGTTCAGGCGATCAAGAGCGACCGCCACCCGCTCAGCCTCAGCAGTCGGCGCTTCGGCGCTCTCGACCAGTCGCGGCGTGAATTGCGGGCGTTCCGGGCGCTCGGCCCTTTCGTCGAAATAGGTTTGAGAGGTGATCTCTTCGGGACCCTCGTCCTCGAGGATCACGCGATTGAGCCATTCTCCGAGTGTCATGCCGGAGCGGCGGGCTAGGTCCTTTGCGACCTCCCTCGCCTTAGGGTCGATCCCTTTGACACTCCAGGGCGCCCCCGACGTCATTCGAATCGTTCTCCCAGCCCAATTGTGACGCTAACACCGATCCGTGGTATGTAAACGGATCCTTAACACTAGATATTGCGCCCAGGGCGAAAGCCTGTGGATTACCGTGTGTAGAGTGAGAACAAGACGAAATTCGGTTAATGCCGAGTTAAGGTTAACGCCGTCTCGCCTTTACCCGCCCCCATAGCCTGAGGTAGGCGGGACGGGAATGGACCTCAACTTGACCCTGGTGCTTTGCGCCGTGCTGCTGATCGTCGCAGCCTTCGCCGGATGGCGGGGGTCGAAGCCCCCGAACGTCATCAAGGGCCCGAGGATGATGCCCTGGCGCTTCATCATGGTCACGGCCGCGGCTTTCGCGATGTTCCTGATCGTCCACATCGTGAACCTGCTAGGCGTCAAGACCGGACGCTGAGCCTCATCCCTTCGGCCGCTTCGCCAGCCCGGAGACGCCGCCAGAGGTTAGCAGCCCCATATCGGCCAGGATCAACGGTATCGCCCACTTGTGGGGCGCAGCGATGTAGCGCGGCCGCCAGACCGGATCGTACTTGCCCTTGTAGGCCCGCACGCCCTGGAAATTGTAGACCTCCTCGCCCCGCTCGAAGATCAGCGCGCCCACGCGCGACAACACAGGGGCCAGGGGCCGGTCCTCAAGGCCTGACAGCGGGGCCATGCCGAACTCGATGGCCTGGTAGTTCTCGCGGCGTCCCCACTCAATCAACTCGACGAACAGGTAGTCCATGATGCGCCGAGGCCCCTCCTCGATGTAGCGCATCAGGTCCATGGAGAAGGCGCTCTTGCAGGCCGTGGTCCAGAGGGTGGCGAAGGCGATGATCTTGCCCTCAAACCGCACGATCGCGACCGGGAACTCCGCGACGTACGAGGGGTAGAAGCCGCCCATCGAAAAGCTCTTGTCGCCACCGGCATGATGCACCAGCCACGCATCGGAAATCGCCTGGATCTGCGGCATGATCTCATGCACGCGCTCGGGCGGGTACACCTCGAAGGACGCGCCAGCCTCGCCGGCCTGACGCCAGGCGCGCCGCAGGTTTCCACGCTTGGTGCCCTCGATGCTGAAGGTGTCCAGCGCCACCGCGGCGCTCTCTCCCACCTTGTGGATGGCGAAGCCCAGCTCGACCACATCGGGCAGGTGCTCGGCGTCCAAACCGTAGAAGCCAGGACGCGCGGCGTGGGCGTCCGCCAATTCCCGAAACCGCCACATCAAGTCCATGCGTTCGTCGGGGCGGCCGACCGGCGCGCCGAGCGAGATCCAGGAGCGCCCCCTCACACCGAACATCAGGAAGCTCTCGCCCGACGCCGAGAACAGGAACCGCTTGTCGCCGAGCAGGGCCAGGTTGGAGCCGGGCTCGGCGTCCTCGGCCTTGGCCAGGATCGCCCGCACACGCTCAAGCTCGGGATCGTCCTCACCCACCACCCGCGGCGTGGCGGCCGAGGCGAGCATCCGCCAGACGCCGAACGCGAACAGAAGGATCGCCGCACCGACCCAGGCGCGAATGGCGCGGGCGGCGTCGTCATCAGCCATTACCCGCCAGAACGGCTGGTCTCCATAGTCTGCATGCTGGAACGACCAGAGACCCAGCAGCCCGGCCCCGAACACCACGGCGAAGGCCGACACCAACCAGCCGGGCGTCACCTCCATCTGCGACAAGCGCGCCTTTCGCGGGAAGGCGCCACGCAGCGGGATCAGGACGGCGGCGAACAGAGCCAGCGTCGCCGCCTCCTCCCAGGCGAAGGCCTTCAGCAGGGCCAAAGGGCTGGCGATCAGCAGGGTGGCGACGCTCGCCGCCCACGCCCCGTCCAGCCGCGCACGCAGCCCGAAGGCCAGGAGAACCAGGATCAGGCCAAGGATGCTCGACAGGAAGTGACTGATCTCGATCAGCACGACCGGCGTGACTTCATATATGCGCAGGAAGCGGTCGGGGATTGTCGGGGTGGCCCCAGAGGCCAGCAGCATGATCCCCGCAAACAGCGCGAGAATGGCCGCCACAGTTGGCGCGACGGCGAACAGCGCCGGTTTAACTTCCCGCCAGAATTTCATTCGCCCGCCAAAAGCCGTCCTAGGTAGCCGACATATAGCCTGATTTGGCGTCTACGCAGCGCGCTACCACCACGTCAAACAACCGTTTCGTTTCCCTTGCTCTTGAGGCGCCCGACGCTAATGTGGCCGGCGTAAAAGCAGATCCGATCACGGGAGGATTCCATGGCCGATTTCGGCGCCGGCGAACTCGACGCGTTCCGCGCCGAAGTTAAGGCCTGGCTGGAAGCCAACTATCCGGCGGAACTCCGCGACCCCAAGATCAAGAGCGACCCCGAAGCCATGTGGGGCGGACGCGCCTTCGCCGGCTCGGGCGACCCGCAGATCGTGTGGATGCGCAAGATGGCGCAGAAGGGCTGGACCGCCCCAACCTGGCCCAAGGAATACGGCGGCGGCGGACTGACCCCGCAGCAGGCGCGCGTGCTGGACCAGGAACTGGCCGCCGGCCGCTATCACGCGCCGCTGGCCTCTTTCGGGATCTGGATGCTGGGCCCGGTGCTGCTGGAATACGCGACCGAGGCGCAGAAGAAGGAATACCTGCCCAAGATCATCAATGGCGAAATCCGCTGGTGCCAGGGCTATTCGGAACCCGGCGCCGGCTCCGATCTCGCATCGCTTCAAACCAAATGCGAAGACAAAGGCGATCACTGGCTGATTAACGGCCAGAAGATCTGGACCTCCTACGCCGACAAGGCCGACTGGTGCTTCTGCCTGGTCCGCACTGACACGACGAAGAAGCACGAAGGCATCTCCTTCGTGCTTATCGACATGTCCAAGCCGGGCGTGGAAACCCGGCCCATTCAGCTGATCTCTGGCGAGAGCCCGTTCTGCGAGACCTTCTTCACCGACGTCCAACTGCCCAAGGACGCCCTGGTCGGCAAGGTCAACGGCGGTTGGGAGATCGCCAAGCGGCTGCTGCAGTATGAACGCCAGAATATCTCGGGCGGCTTTGGCGGCGGCGGCGGGGCCGGCGGCGCAGCCGGCGACCTGGGCTCCATCGCCAAGACCTATGCCGGCGTCGACGAAGCCGGCCGCGTGGCCGACCACGACCTGCGTCAACGGGTCACCCAGAACAAGATGAACTTCCAGGCGCTTGGCCAGACCATCGCCCGCACCGCCGCCGAGGCGAGGGCCTCCAACGGTCCGAGTGCGGCGACCTCGATCATCAAGTACGCCGCCGCCTCCTTCGCTCAGGAGCGGTCTGAACTGATGGTGGAGGCCATGGGCCACCAGGGCCTGGGCTGGGATGGCGAAGGCTATGCGCCCGGCGAACTGCTGGCGGTCCGCGGCTGGCTGCGATCCAAGGGCAATTCCATCGAGGGCGGCACTTCCGAGATTAACATCAACGTGGTCTCCAAGCGCGTGCTCGGCCTGCCAGACCCCAAGTAACCGCGATGGGCACCGTGCTATTGTGGGCGGCGCCTTTGTTTTTGATCGACGACATTTCTAGAGGCGAATTTCATGGCTGATTTTGGCGGCGACATCGAAACCTTCCGCGGCGAAGCCAAGGCGTGGCTGGAAGCCAACTTCCCCAAGGCCCTGCAGGCCGACCCGGCCGCGCAACTCGCGGCCATGGGCGGCGGCAAGGAAAGCGCCGACGCCAAGGCCTGGCGCGAAGCCATGGGCGCCAAGGGCTGGGGCACTCCGACCTGGCCGGCAGAGTACGGCGGCGGCGGCCTCAGCCGCCAGCAAGCCCGCGTGCTGCAAGAAGAAATGGCCAAGGTCGGCGCCCGCAACCCGATCGGCGGCATGGGCGTGATGATGTTCGGCCCGACCCTGATCGAGTACGGCACCGAGGAACTGAAGCGCCAACACCTGCCCGGGATCATCACCGGCTCGGTGCGTTGGTGCCAAGGCTATTCCGAGCCCGGCTCGGGCTCGGACCTCGCCTCGCTGCAGACCCGCGCCGAGGACAAGGGCGATCACTACCTGGTCAACGGTTCAAAGATCTGGACGTC
>NZ_JAUXXE010000033.1 GCF_030681155.1 Phenylobacterium sp.
CGGGGGCGGCGGCGGCGCGAACGAGTAACGGAGACCCAGGGTCACCGATTGGTCGCGGTATTCGCCGGAGAACACGCCCGGTTGGACCGAGTGCGAGCCGACCGAAGCGAAGTCGAGATCCGAACCACCGAGGTAGCGGTAGGTCAGGTCGACGTTCAGACGGTCAGTCGCACGCCAGGCCAGACCGGCCAGAACTTGCCAAGCCAGAGCCGTGTCATCGTCGTCGATGGTCAGGTTCTGGATCGAGGGGTTCGTGGCGGGATAGGGAACGAGGCCAGGCGTAGCCGGGATGCTCGAGAACTGCCCGACCGTGTTGACCTTGACGTGGTTGATACCGATGCCGGCGCCGATGAACGGATTGATGACCGAACCCGGAAGGATGTCATAAATCACGTTGCCGAGGACGGTCCAGGCTTCGACTTCACCCGAGGGCGAACCGCAGTTCGGAGCCGCCGCATTGCGGACGACGCCGGGGGTGCAGAGGCCGAGGATCGAGTTGGTGCTGCCACCACGGATCGATTCGATGTCACCCGGGCGATAGCCGCCTTCGAGTTCCACACGCCAATGTTCGTTCAGCTGGTAGCCGAGACGGGCGAAACCAGCCCAATCGTCTTCCTGGCTGATGTCCCAGTTGTAAGCTTGACCGTTAGCGCCGTTGTTGGACGAGTCGGCTTCAATGCCTTCCGGCAGGTGATATCCGAGATCCACGGCGCCGTACCAGCCGGCGACTTGCGCGGAAGCGCCGGAAGCGGCGAAGACCGCAGCCAGGGCGGCCCCCGCTAGGAGTTTGAATTTCATATTCAGAGCCCTCTCTTGCCCTCTGCTGCGGCCAAATGACCCAGCGCTGTTATATCAAGGCCGAAGCATTACGAAAGTGTCGCCAAGGCAACACCTTCGCCAATTCGCTGACGCCTACGAAAATACACCAGGACGATAGACATTCTTCCCCTCGGCAATCAACTTCGGGGCGAGAGACACGTCTCCCGTCCAGCTTCTCGACGGCACGCCTGGTACCCGCCTGAGAGCTGAATCTTGTTCTTTACGGCTAAAGCTTAGCTGAGTCGCGTTCATTCGGCGCATCTCAACATCGCCCGAAGCCGTTGTAAATTCTTGTAAAGTGAAGAAGGCCACGTGCGCCCTCGTTGAACCGCGTTCAGCGTACGCGATAAATCCCTCACACGTGTCAAAAGACATTTGGCCCCTCGCCCAGGACGCGAATCCTCGCTTCCTTCGAGGCCTCAACGTCGCGGGTCCAGCTTAGTTCCCAAATTGCTTCAGCTTTCTTGAGCCCGGCGATAGCGGCGCGTACGGCCACCGAGGGCCTCCGGCCGATTCAGGGCCCTTCGGAACTCATCGCGGCGCTCGTGGATGGATGCGATGATGAGTCCCATTGGCACGCCGATCTCAACCAGAACGGCTTCGGACAGTTGCAGGCTCGCCTCGACGGTCTCGGGCACCGCGTCGGTGGCGCCCAGTTCATAGAGACGCGCCGCGTGGCGCGCGTCACGGGCGCGGGCGACGATGGTCAGGTCGGGGCGCATGGCCCTGGCGGTCGCAACGATCGCCTCCACCCCCTCTGGGGCGTCCATGGTGACCACCAGGGCGGGCGCGGTTTCAAGCCCGCAACGCTTCAGAAACTCCTGACGCGAGGCGTCGCCGAAATAGATCGACTCGCCGGCGTGGCGTGCGCTCTCGACCAGCCGGGGGTCGCGCTCGGCGGCGACCCAGGGAATGTCGTGCCGGTGCAGCATGTCGCCGACTAGGCGCCCGACCCGGCCATAGCCGACGACCAGGACCTTGGGCGTTTCGGTGGCGTCCGTCGGCAAGGGGGGTTCGGGCGACAGGCCTTGCCCGCCCACCTTGCGACCGCCCAACTTGAGGCCGAGCGCGGCGAGCACCGGGATGCACATCATCGAGATGGTGGAGGACACCAGCACCATCTGGCCAATTCCGCGCGGAACAATCCCCTCCCCCATCGCCGAGGATAGGATGACGTAGGCGAACTCCCCGCCGCCCGCGAGCAGCAGCCCTGCCTCCAGGGCGCCGCGCGTGGTGAGGCCGAAGAGCCGCCCCAGGCCGAACACGACCGTGGCGTTCAGCAACACCAGCCCAAGCGAGATGCCAAGGATCAGGAGCGGCTTGGCGGCGAGCAGGGAAATGTCGAGGCCGATGCCGACCGAGAGGAAGAACAGCCCCAGCAGCAGGCCCTTGAAGGGCTCGATGGTGACCTCGACCTCGTGGCGGTACTCGGTCTCGGCCAACAACAGGCCGGCGATGAAGGCGCCGAGCGCCATGGATAGTCCGGTGAGGGCGCTGACCAGTCCGGCGCCGATGACGACCAGCAGGCAGGCGGCCATGAACAGCTCTTCGCTCTTGGCCCGCGCGACCGACTTCAGCATCGGCCGCAGCAGAAGCCGGCCGAAGGCGAGGAGCAGCATGACGCCCAGCGCGGCGGGGGCGAAGGCCAGCAGCAGCCGGGGCGAAAACACCTCGCCGTCGCCGCTGCGTCCCAGAATAGTGAGCGTCACCAGGATCGGCGCGACCGCCAGGTCCTGGAACAGCAGCACAGAGAAGGTCGCGCGGCCGGCGGGCGAGTGCTGGCGCTTGTGCTCGGTCAGGATCTGCATGACCACGGCGGTCGACGACAGCGCGAGGGCCGCGCCGATGGCGGCTGCCGAAGGCACGGTCTGGCCAAAGGCCACAGCCGCGGCGGCGATGGCGAGCAGGCAGAAGGTCACCTGCAAGGCGCCCATGCCGAACACCCATTTTCGCATCAGCCGCAGGCGCTCCCACGACAGCTCCAGCCCGATCATGAACAGCAGAAACACCACACCGAACTCGGCGAGCTGGGCGATCTCCTGGGGATTGGCGATGGTCAGATAGCCGAGCCAAGGAAAGACCCCGGTCAGGGCGCCAAGGCCGAAGGGGCCCAGCACTACGCCGGCGCCGAGAAAGCCGAGGATGGGACTGATCCGCCAACGACGGAACAGAGGCACGATTACGCCTGCGGTGGCCAGGAACAGAATGACGTCCTTGTATTCGCCGGGCGAAACGTGACCTTCCATGCGATCTCCTTATGTGATGAGCGGCACTATGAGGCCTTGGGGCGGCCCGCGTAACCCACGCCGGCGCGGTTAGGTCGTCCAAGCGGCGCGTTCGGCCAAAAAACTCCGCAATCAGGATGTAGGGCGGGCTTCCGAGCCGGCTTTGACGCACCGCCAATCGCCTCGCCCGCCGCGCCCGGCCATCACGCTCATGGCCAAGCTCAAGGCCTGACGCCGACAGGTGTTCGGCCAAAGTTGACAGCCCCGCCCGCGCCGTCGTCTATGCCGCCCATATTTTAAGTAAGAGATGGAGGATCGCTATGGTTTGGAATTACGCCAACCTGTGGGAGTCGGTGGCCAAGGCCACTCCGGAACGCCCCGCCCTGATCCACGGCGACAAGACCATCGCCTGGAAAGATTTCGACCGCCGCGCCAATGCGCTGGCCAAGGTCATGGTCGAGGCCGGCGTGGCCAAGCAATCGAAGGTCGCCGCCTATCTTTATAATGGTCCGGAGTACATCGAGACCTATTTCGCCGCCTTCAAGGCCGGTCTGGCGCCGTTCAACACCAACTACCGGTATGGCGGCGACGAGCTGACCTACCTGTTCGACAACGCCGACGCCGAGGTCGTGGTGTTCCACGCCTCGTTCGCCGAGATGGCCGACAAGGTTCGTGGCCGCCTGCCGAAGGTGAAGGCCTGGATCGCCGTGAGCGAACCTGGCCACCCGGTTCCGGCCTGGGCGCTGGACTATGACGCCATCGTCGCGGCGGACGTCGATCACTTCGAAGCCCCTTGGGGCCGGTCGGGCGACGACCTGCTGATCATGTACACCGGCGGCACCACCGGCATGCCGAAGGGCGTGATGTGGCGTCAGGAAGACCTGTTCAAGGCTCTGGGCGGCGGCGCCAACCTGCTGCTCGGCCTCGGGGCCTTGGAGCGGGTCGAGGAAGCCGGCGAGCGCGCGAAGGCGATGGAGGCCAGCGGCGCGCCGCTTAACATCACCATTCCGGTCGCGCCGTTGATGCACGCCACCGGCCAGTTCATCTCGTTCGGCAGCCTGATCGGCGGCGGCGCGGTGGCGACCTTGGTTTCGCGCAAATTCGACCCCGGCCAACTGTTCGACGAAGTCGATCGCCTGGGCGTCTCGGGCCTGATCATCGTCGGCCCGGCCTTCGCCGCCCCGATGCTGGACGCGCTGGACGCCAATCCCGGCCGCTGGACGATGCCTTCGCTGAAGCGGATCGTCTCGTCGGGCGCGATGTGGGGCCTGGAGAACAAGCAGGGCCTGCTGAAGCACCTGCCGCACATCATGCTGATGGACAGCCTGGGTTCGTCCGAGGCCCTGGGCCTGGCTTCGTCCACCTCGGGCGGCGGCGCGGCGGCCGGCACGGCGAAGTTCGCCACCGGCCCGAACGCAGCGGTCTTCACCGAGGACGGCGTGCGCGTCGAGCCCGGCTCCGGCGTTCGGGGCCTGGTCGCGGTCGGCGGTTACACCCCGGTCGGCTACTACAAGGACGAGGAAAAGTCGGCCAAGACCTTCCGCATCTTCGAAGGCACGCGCTGGAGCGTCCCGGGCGACTGGGCGACGGTCGAGGCTGACGGCTCGATCACCCTGCTGGGCCGCGGCTCGCAAGTGATCAACACCGGCGGCGAGAAGGTCTTCCCCGAGGAAGTCGAGGAAGCCCTGAAGAAGTTCCCGGGCGTGCGTGACGCCGCCGTGGTCGGCGTGCCCGACCCGCGCTTTGGCGAACGGATCTGCGCCGTGGTCGACTTCGTGGGCGACAAGGCCCCGGCCCTGGCCGAACTGTCGGCCCACGTGAAGAGCCTGCTGGCCGACTACAAGGCCCCGCGCGAACTGGTGCTGGCCCCGGTCGTCCGGGCCCCGAACGGCAAGCTCGACTACAAGGGCATCAAGGCCCAGGCGCTGGAAGCCTTGTCGGCGACGGCGTAGGGCTCGGGCACTCTCCTCTCCCCCGCCGGGGGAGAGGCTGGGCGAGGGGGAACGGCTGAGCCGGTTCCCCCTGCGCCCGGAAGAGAGCCGCTTCGCGGCCCCCTCACCTAACCTCTCCCGAGGGAGAGGGACTATCGATGTAACAAAAAAGTAACGTGCCTCCGCGGGCCCGGCCGGTACAGGGTCACGCTCCATCCCCTGAAGGCTCACACACCCATGAAGACCCTCTGGTTGGGCGCGGCGTCGGCCGCCGCCCTGCTCTGCGCAGCCGCTCCGGCGCTGGCGGCCAACGCTCCTGACCTGTCGAAAGCGCCGCGCATGGGCCCCTGGGGCTTCGACATGTCCGGCCGCGACACCTCGGTTGCTCCGTCCAAGGACTTCTTCGACTACGCCAACGGAACCTATCTCAATAAGCTTGAGATCCCAGCCGACCGCTCGCGCTATGGCGCGTTCGACGCCCTGCAGGAACTGTCGCAGTCGCGCATGCGCGCGGTCGCCGAAAAGTCGGCCGCCAACACCAAGGCGACCGGCGACGAAGCCAAGCTTGGGGCGTTCTATCGCAGCTTCATGGACGAGAAGGCGGTCGACGCCTTGGGCGCCAAGCCGCTGGCCACCGACCTGGCGGCGATCCGCGCGGTGAAAACACACGACGAGATGGCCGGCCTGATGGGCGGCACGATGCGCAAGTTCGGCGGATCGTTCTTCGGCTCCTATGTGCACGACGACGCCAAGGACCCGGAGAAATACACGGTCTATCTGGTCCAGGGCGGGCTGGGCCTGCCGGACCGCGACTACTATCTGGAAGATCGCTTCAAGACCCAGAAGGCCGCCTATGAGGCCTACATCGCCCAGATGCTGACCCTGGCCGGGTGGGAACGCCCCGCCGAGAACGCCAAGGCCATCGTCGCGCTGGAAACCGAGATCGCCAAGGTTTCCTGGACCCGCGCCGAACGCCGCGACGACGACAAGACCTACAACCCCTTCGAGATCGCCAAGCTGTCCGAGTACGCGCCGGGCTTCGCCTGGAAGCAATACATGGACGGCGCGCACCTGACGAAAGCCGACCGCGTGGTGGTGTCCGAAAACACCGCCTTCCCGAAGATCGCGGCGATCTACGCCAACACGCCGATCGAAACCCTGAAGGCCTGGTCGGCCTTCAACCTGGCCGATCAGGCCGCGCCCTACCTGTCGAAGGAATTCGACCAGGCGAACTACGAGTTCCGCTCCAAGACCCTGTCGGGTCAGCCGTTGCAGCAGCCCCGCTGGAAGCGCGGCGTGAACGCGGTCGACAACAACATCGGCGAGGCGCTGGGCAAGCTCTATGTCGAGGCCTACTTCCCGGCCGAGAGCAAGGCCAAGATGGAAGCCCTGGTCGGCGACATCCGCACCGCCATGAAGACCCGCATCGACGGCCTCGACTGGATGAGCCCGGAGACGAAGGTCAAGGCCCAGGAGAAACTGGCCAAGTTCCGCGTGAAGATCGCCTATCCCGACAAGTGGCGCGACTATTCGGGCCTGACCATCAAGGACGGCGATCTCTACGGCAATATGGAGCGAGCCTCGGCCTTCGAGTGGGATTACCGCGCCGCGCGCCTGGGTGGACCGGTGGACGACGAGGAGTGGGGCATGACCCCGCCGACCATCAACGCCTACTACTCCTCGACCAAGAACGAGATCGTCTTCCCAGCCGCGATCCTTCAGCCTCCGTTCTTCGATCCCGATGGCGACCCGGCCGTGAACTATGGCGGCATCGGCGGGGTGATCGGCCACGAGATCACCCACGGCTTCGACGATCAGGGGCGCAAGTCCGACGGCGACGGCAAGCTGACCGACTGGTGGACCGCCGAGGACGCGGCGAAATTCAACGCCCAGGCCACCAAGTTCGGCAAACAGTATGCGGCGGTCGAAGTGCTGCCCGGCGCCCACATCAACGGCGACCTGACCATGGGCGAGAACATCGCCGACCTGGGCGGGCTGCTGCTGGCGCTGGACGCCTATCACGTCTCGCTGGGCGGCAAGCCGGCCCCGGTGATCGACGGCATGACTGGCGACCAGCGGGTGTTCCTCGGCTGGGCCCAGGTCTGGCGCGGCAAGTATCGCGAAGACCGGATGCGCCAGCAGCTGGTCACCGATCCGCACTCCCCGCCCAAGTACCGGGTGGACGTGCCGATCAAGAACATCGACGCCTTCTATGAGGCGTTCGGCGTGAAGCCGGGCGATGGCATGTACGTCGCTCCGGCCGACCGCGTTCGGATCTGGTAGGCGCGAACTCTACAGTTCCCGGATCGCTCCATCGGGCGATCCGGGAGACTGAATCGGCTGGTCGCCATAGCGGCGCGCAAGCGCCGCGCCGGCCAGGATCTGAAGCTGATTGTAGATCATGATCGGCAGCACGATCATGCCAAGGCCAGCCACGCCGCCGAACAGGACCTGGGCGAGCGGCAGGCCCGAGGCCAGGCTCTTTTTCGAGCCGCAGAACACCACGGCGATTTCGTCGGCGCGGGAAAAGCCCAGGCGCCGCGACACCGTGATCGCGACCGCGAACACCGCAATCAGCAAGGCCATGCAGCAGCCGATCGCCAAGGCGAGAGTCTGGATAGGGAGCTGCGTCCACAGCCCCTCGCGCACCGACTTCGAGAACGCGGTGTAGACGATCAGTACGATCACCCAGCGGTCGTACTGCGTCAGGCCGCGGGAGTGGCGCTCCATCCAGTCGCCCACATAGGGATGCAGGAACTGGCCGATCGCGAAGGGCAGCAGCAGTTCAAGCGTGACCTCGCGCAGCGTCCCGCCGATATCGAACGCGCCGGACGCAGAGGCCCCCACGATCGCGGCCAGCAGCAGCGGCGTCAGCAACAGACCAAAGACGTTGGAGGCCGCCGCGCTGCAGATGGCGCCGGGGACGTTGCCGCGAGCCATCGCCGTGAAGGCGATCGACGACGACACCGCAGAAGGCAGGACGCCCAGATAGATGAAGCCGAGCGCTAGGTCCGCCGGCATCAGCCGCCCGGAGAGAAAGGTGAAAGGATAGGTCAGGATCGGGAAGGCGATGAAGGTTAGCGCGAAGATCACTAGATGCAGCCGCCATTGCCGCGCGCCGTCCCAAAGGTCGCGGCGCTTCAGGGCCGCGCCATGCAGCAGGAACAACAGGCTGACGCCGGCCGTGCTGAGGCCCTCAAAGATCGGTTCGGCTACGCCCTGGGCCGGCGCAAGGGTGGCGAGCGCGATAGCCCCAAGCATCAGGATCAGGAAAGGATCGACGGGGAGTTTTCGGGCCATGCCGCAGGACGCCTCTGAACGCGGAGCTCGATTGACGCCGCCGGGCGCGAGGTTAGGTTCGATCGATATTGGTCGGAGAATTGGTCTGGATGACTGCGCCGCGCACCACGTTCGAAGGAATCGCCAAGCGGCTGCGCCGACAGTTGGAAACCATGGGGCCGCACGCACGGCTCGAGCCCGAGCGCGTCCTGGCGACGCGGCTGGGGTGCAGTCGCGACACCCTGCGGCGCGCGCTGCAGATGCTGGAGAACGAGGGGCTCATCTGGCGCCATGTCGGCCAGGGCACCTTCACCGGTCCGCGCCCAGCCGCCGAGCCTATTCGCCCCGCGGTGTTGTTCGAACTGGCGACACCCGCCGACCTGATGAACGCCCGGCTGGTGATCGAGCCGGCGATGGCGGCCGAGGCGGCTGAACGGGCGAGCGCCAGCGACATCGCCGCTTTGCGAACTCTAGCCACCCAGACGCGGGACGCCCGCGACTGGCGAACCTATGAGGCCGCCGATAGCGCCTTCCACAGGGCCATCGCCACGGCGACCTCCAACCATCTGCTGATGGCGATCCTGGGCCTGTTGTCGATGGTCCGCGACCGGGCCCCCTGGCAACGCCAGCACGGCCGAGCCTTCGGCCATGGACCGCATTGGGAGTACAGCCTCCGGCAAGGCGACCTGCACCTGTCGCTGGTCGACGCTATCGCCGCCGGCGACGGCCCCCGCGCCCACGCGGTGATGCGCGAGCATCTGGGTGAGATCGCGCAGTTGATGACAGTCGAACCCGCGTAGGCCGGCCTCCTCGCAAACGGTCGGGTACGCTCATCTCGCCTGTCGGTTCTACGGATGTACGGCTCGCCCCTGTTTTTGACTCTTGTGTCAAAATTTGCGTCGGGCAAAAATTTGGCCCGTTGCGGGGGATAGTCGCAACGGGCCTTATTTTGAGCAGTCGCTCTTATAGAGCGGGCGTTTCCTCCCCGAAACGCCGGAGACTGGAGGATCTTGTGGCCGCCATGTCTCTCGCAGGACTGAGAAAACGGCAATTTCTGACCCAAGTCAATGCACGGAAATCACCTGTGCAGGTAATTCTCGATCAGATTTGCGCGAGCTGCGCTTTTCTTGTGCCGAAACCCAATATTTTTGACGCCCGCGTCAATTCTATACGCGCTTGAGTAGTTCTTCGTAAGGCGCGCAACCGGTCTCGTAGACAAAGTCGGGACGCGAGGCGGTGACCGGACCGATTCCCGCCGCCGTGAGAGCGAGCGAGGCCTGGCCGATGCGGCCCGCGGCGACCAGCAGACCGTTCGGACGCCGCGTAGCGCCATCGGCGATCAAGGCCTCGACCACCGGCCTCTCGCGGGGATCGGCGGGCCAGGCGAGTGTGGCGCTGTCGTGAGCGGCGGCACGGGCTTCGATCACCCGCAGCAGGCGCTCGGCGGCGGCGAGGCGATCAGCGCCCCAGTCGGCGCGCAGCGAGGCGGTGAGCTGAGCTTGGCTCTTCAGGATGACGCCGTCGGCCAGGACCTTCAGGCCGTTGGCGACCAGGGTTGCGCCCGTGGTGGTGATATCGACCACCAGCTCGGCCGAGCCGGCGGCCGGAGCGCCCTCGGTGGCGCCGCCGGATTCGGTGATCCGGTAGTCGACCACCCCGTGACGGGCGAAGAACGAGCGCGTCTGGGCCAGGTACTTGGTCGCCACGCGCATGCGGCGGCCGGAGCGGGCGAGCAGGTCGTGCGCCACCTCCTCCAGGTCGCTCATGCTCTCGACGTCGATCCAACTCTTAGGCACGGCGACGACAAGATCGGCTCGGCCGAAGCCGAGCGCGCGCAGCAGCAAGATCCGGGCGTCGACATCGCCGGCGCGTTCGCGCAACAGGTCCTCACCAGTGATGCCGAGATGCACTTCGCCCAGGTCGAGCGCCTCGGCGATGTCGCCGGCCGACAGCAGGCGCACCTGGATACCGGGTACGCCCTTGAGCTCAGCCATATAGCCGCGCGATCCTCCGGCGACGGACAGAGACAGTCCGCAATCGGAGAGCCAGGCCTCGACCTGTTCCTTCAGCCGGCCCTTCGAGGGCACGGCCAGGATCAAGGGGTTGCTCATGACTCGCCTCCCGCCCAGGCCCGCCAGGGCCGAACCATGCAACCAACGGCGCGCGAACCCGCACCCCCGCCAAGTCTTCCCGCCAAGCCGTCATAGCGGCCGCCGACCGCCACCGCCCGATTGTGGTCAAGAGCGTCCGACCGAACCTCCAGGGTCAGGCCGTCGTAATAGTCGAAGGCATGTCCGAGCGCGGTCGCAAACCGCGTCCGCTCGACCGGCACGCCGGCCTGGGCCAACAGGTCCAGCCGCTGGGTCCAGTCGTTGAGCGCGCCGTCCAGGGCCGGGGCCTTGGCGCCGGCGATGGCGCGGATCGCCGCGAAGGCGACCTGGGGCGCGTCATCCACGGCCAGGAAGCGGGCGATGCTGTCGGCCTGCTCCACCGTCAGGGCCGGGGCGCTGGCGGCCTGGGAGCGCCGGATCAGGCGCTGGGCGATGGCGGCGGGGCCACGACCGCCGACCGGCTCGATCCCAGCCAGGGTCCAGACCTCTTCGAGAACCGTCGCGGCCTCGGCCTCGGACAGCCCGGACAACAGCTCGGCGAGCTTGCCGCTTTCGGCCGGAGCCTGGGGCTCGGCGCCGGCGCGGGCCAGTTCGGAGGCCAGCAGACGCGGGCGAGCCGCGCCGCGCTTCAGGCGGTCGGCCAAGGCCGGAGCCAGCCCTTGCGCGTCTATGAAGGCGGCGAACAGCGCGATGTCGCCCAACCAAAGCGACAGATCGCTGCGCCCGCCCGCCTGGGCGGCTGACCAGGCCAGGCTCGCGATCTGCGCGTCGGCCTCGACGGCCGAGGCGCCGGCGTCGTCAAAGCGCTCAAGGCCGACCTGGCGGAACTCTTCGGGCCGGTCGGCGTCGGGCGAGGCGCGGAACGCCTTGCCCTCATAGAAGTAGCGCCCAGCGGGCTTGCCGCTCTCCAGGTGCTGACGCGCCACCGCGACGGTGAAGTCAGGGCGCAGACAGGTTTCCTGCCCGCCCTCGGCCTGGACCACGAACAGCCGGGCGCGCATCGTCTCGCCGGCCAGTTCGAGGATCAAGCCGAGCGGTTGCAGGATCGGGACGTCGACCGCCTCCGCACCCGCCGCCAGGAACGGGGCCCGGATCGCGGCGAGAGCGTCGGCGGGAAGGTTCGGCTCAGCCCTCATTTGCCAGCCTCGCTCTGCTGGGCGTCAACGATCTTGCGGACGGTGGCGACCAGGTCGGCGCGATCGACGATCTGCTGGCCAGGACGCTGCTCGCGCCATTCGGCGTTGTCGGCGACGTCGGTCGCCAGCATGCGACCGCGGTCGAGGTCCTTGATCGTCACCTTGCCGGCGGCGATCTCGTCCCCGCCCAGCATGATCGCGGCCGGGGCGAGACGGCGGTCAGCGTACTTCATCTGAGCCTTCATGCCGGCCGAGCCGAGATAGACCTCGGCGGCGATGCCGGCGTTCCGCAACTCGCTGACCACCGCGAAGTAGTGCGCCATGTCGTCGGGGGTGAAGGCGATGACCACGACTGGGCCTCGGGTCTGGTCGCCAAGGTCGCGGCCCGCCGCGCGCAGGGCCGAGATCAGGCGCGAGACGCCGAACGAGAAGCCGGTGGCCGGAACCTGCTCGCCGGTGAACCGGGCGACCAGATCGTCATAGCGCCCGCCGCCGCCAATGGAGCCGAAGCGAACGCCCCGGCCCTTCTCATCCTTGGTCTTCAGCAGCAGCTCGGCCTCGAAGACCGCGCCGGTGTAGTATTCCAGGCCGCGCACGATGGACGGATCGAAGGCCGCGCGCTCGACGCTGACGCCCAGACTGTTCAAGGCCTGGTCGATCGCCGCCAGTTCGGCCAGGCCCGCATCGCCCTCGGCCGAGCCGCCGATGATATTGGCGATCTTGTCGAGTGTCTCGGTGCGGCCGCCCGCGCCGGCGGCCGTGAAGGCCAGCACGGCCTCGGCGCCGGCCGTGTCCAGGCCCGCGCCCTTGGTGAAGGCCCCGGACTCGTCCTTGCGACCCTCGCCGAGCAGCAGGCGCACGCCCTCCGGACCCAGCCGGTCAAGCTTGTCGACCGCACGCAGCACCGCCAGCTTCTGGCCGTCGTCCTTGACGCCGGCCGTGGTCAGCAGGCCGTTCAGGAGTTTGCGGTTATTGATCTTGATGATCGCCGATCCGGTCGGCAGGCCGGCGGCCTCCAGGCCCTCGACCGCCATGGCGATGATCTCGGCGTCGGCCTCGGGCCGGGCCGAACCGACGGTGTCGGCGTCGCACTGAGTGAACTCGCGGAACCGGCCGGGGCCAGGCTTCTCGTTGCGCCAGACCGTGCCGAAAGCGTAGCGGCGGAACGGCTTTGGCAAGCCCTCTTTCGTCTCAGCCACGAACCTCGCCAGCGGTGCGGTCAGGTCGTAGCGCAGGGCCATCCACTGTTCGTCGTCGTCCTGCAGGGCGAAGACGCCCTCGTTGGGACGGTCGGCGTCGGGCAGGAACTTGCCGAGCGCATCGGCATATTCGAAGGCGCCGGTGTCGAAGGCCTCGAAACCGTAGCGTTCGTAGACGGCGGAAACCTTGGTCAGGATCTGGCGTTCGGCGGCCAGGTCGCGGGCGCGGCGGTCATTGAAACCGCGCGGAGCGCGGGCCTCGGGGCGGGGTGCGTCGGTCATGCCGCTCGCCTACCGGCTCAGGCGCCGCGCGGCAAGGCGCGGGCTGCATTGGGAGAAGGTGGAAAAGTCCATCGTCGGGTTCCTTGAAGCGTAAGGTTCGACGGATGGAGCTGGAAAGCGCGAGCCCCATCCGCTGGTGCGGGGGCTCGGGCGAGGTCGCTTTTAGGCCAAGCGATCCTGGGCCGATCCCGCAAGCGAGGTCGGATGGTGATGCCCGTGATGATGCGCGAGGCGTGTCATGACGCAGGCGCTATAGCGGGCAAATGTGAAGAACGCGAGTCGTTGACGTCGCTGGCTCCGGATTCCAATCGTGGGCCATGCGACTTTTCCATTTCAGCGACGATCCGGCCATCACACGGTTCGAGCCGCGGGCCGTGCTGGTCCCCTCGCCGCGCGCGCCGGGACGCGAATGGCTGAACGGGCCGCTGGTGTGGGCGATCGATGAGCCGCGCCAGCCAATGTACCTGTTCCCGCGCGACTGCCCGCGCATCCTGCTTTGGCCGCGCCCTGAGACCACGCAGGCTGATCTCGATCTGTGGTGGGGAGACAGCCCCAGCCGGATGATCGCCCATGTCGAAGCCGCATGGCTGGAGCGGCTGAGCCAGGCCGCGCTCACCCGCTACGAGTTTCCAGCCTCGGCGTTCGAGAGCCTGGATGACGCCGGCATGTGGGTCGCCCGCGAAGCAGTGTCGCCGATCGCCGTCAGCGAGATCCGCGACCTGCCCGGCGCCCTGCGCGAGGCGGGCGTCGAACTGCGGGTGATGGAAAGCCTGACGCCCCTGCGCGAGGTCTGGTCCAGCTCACTGCACGCCAGCGGCGTCCGGCTGCGCAACGCAGCCGGATGGAACGGTTAGGCGCCGCCCAGGGACGGGGTCACATAGTCCAGGTCGGCCAGCGCCGGGCTGGAGGCCGCGGCGTCGAAGCCCGCCATGATGCGGCCGAACCGCTGCTCGACCAGGCCGCGCATGTCGGGGTGGGTGAAGATGTAGCGCTCGTCGTTCTGTACGGCCTCCAGGACCCGCCGGCCGACGAACTCCGGGTCGATGCCGTTATCGACGTGCGACTGACCGACCACCGGATTGTTCGGTACGGGACCGCCATATTGCGACTGCCGGGTGCGACCTGACTGGTTGATCTTGGTCTTTACGAAGCCGGGGCAGAGGACGGCCACGTTGATATTTTCGGGCGCAAGCTGGCCGGCCCAACCCTCCGACATGCCGACGACGGCGTATTTGGTGGCGGTATAGGGCTCCATCCCTGGCACCGAGATCATCCCGGCCATCGAGGCGGTGTTGACGAAGCAGCCGCCCTCGCCGTGGGCGCGGATGTGGGGCGTGAACGCCTCCATGCCGTAGACGACGCCCATCAGGTTGACCGCGAGAATCCAATCCCAATCGCCAGGCTTCACCTGGTCGATAGGGCCGCCGGCTCCGACGCCGGCGTTGTTGCAAACCACGTGCACCTTGCCGAAAGCTGCCAAGGTCGCCTGGGCCGCCGCGTTCACGGCGGCGCGGTCGGCGACGTCGCAAAGCACGCTGGCGGTCTTGATCTGGCGCGCCTCAAGCTCAGCCCGCGCGGCAGCCAGCGGGGCCTCCTCGATATCGGCCAACATCACGTTCATGCCGGCGCCGCCGAAGGCGTGAGCCATCGCCAGGCCAAGGCCGCTGGCCCCGCCGGTGATGAAGGCAGTCTTTCCCGTCAGGTCGCGCATGGCCGTTCTCCCCTGTTCTTGTTGGACGGCTAGACCTTCAGGCGGGTCACCAAGCTCGTCGTCGAGGGATCATGCACGCCGGGCGCGCCGCCTTCCAGTTCCGAGAGGATGGCGACCGCCAGCGTCTTGCCCAGTTCCACGCCCCACTGATCGAAACTGTTGATCCCCCAGAGCACGCCCTCGACGAAGGTCTTGTGCTCATAGAGCGCGATCAGGGCGCCCAGGGCGCGGGGCGTCAGACGGTCGAGCAGGATGAAGCTGGAAGGCCGGTTCCCATGAAAGGTCTTCTGCGGGGCCAGTTCGTCAATGCGGGCCTGGGGCTGGCCGGCCAGTTCGGCGCGTACGACGGCCTCGGACTTGCCCACCATCAGCGCCTCGGCCTGGGCGATGGCGTTGGCCAGCAACTTGGCCTGGCTGGCGCGCTCGCCCTCGGTCTCGTGGGCCACGGCCAGTATGTCGACCGGAATGATGTCGGTCCCCTGGTGCATCAACTGGAAGAAGGCGTGCTGCACATTGGTGCCGGCGTCGCCGAACACCGCAGCGGCCGTGGCGCGCGCCACGGGGCGGCCGTGGGAATCGGTCTGCTTGCCGTTCGATTCCATCTCCAGCTGCTGCAGAAAATTGGGCAGCAGCCGCAGGCGCTGGGCGTAGGGCACAACCGCGCGGATCGGCCGACCAAGGCCGTTGCGATTGAAGACATGGGCCAGGGCCAGCAGGACCGGAGCGTTGCGGTCCAAAGGCGCGGTCAGGAAGTGGTCGTCCATCGCCAGGCCGCCGGCCAGGAAAGCCTCGAACACATCGGCTCCGAGCGCGATGGCGCAGGAGAGGCCGACCGCCGACCAGACCGAGTAGCGACCGCCGACCCAGTCGCGGAAGCCGAAGATCTGGTCGGCCGGCACGCCGAACGCCTGGGCCACGGCGGGGGCGGCCGAGACGGCCAGCAAGTGGGCGTCGCCGGCCTGGCCCAGGGCCGCGCGCAGCCAGCCGCGGGCCGCCTGCGCGTTGGTGATGGTTTCCTGGGTGGTGAAAGTCTTGGAGACGACGACGACCAGGGTTTCGGCCGGATCCAGCCCGGCCAGTGCCTGGGCGATGTCGGCGGGATCGACATTGGCGGCGAAGCGCAGCTCGATCTGCGGCGCGACCGGGCGCAGCGCCTCCCAGACCAGGCGAGGGCCGAAGTCCGATCCGCCGATGCCGATGTGAACAATGGCGCGGAAGGCCTTGCCGGTGGCGCCGCGCTTGGCGCCGGAACGCACGGCGCCAGCCAGGGCGGCGATGGCGGCGCGGGTGGCGTCGATCTCGGCCGAGACAGGTTCGCCCTTGGCGGCGAAGGCCGCGCCGGTGGCGGCGCGGAGCGCCGTGTGCAGGGCGGCGCGATCCTCCGACGGATTGACCACCTCGCCCGCGAACAATCGCGCGCGCGCAGCCTCGAGGCCGCTGGCGCGGACGAGATCGAGAGCGACATCCAGGTCGGCCGACGACCAGGGCTGCTTCGACAGGTCGAGGAAGAGTTCAGGCGCCTCGAGCGTCAGTCGCGCCAGGCGATCTGGCTCTGTGGCGAAGAGGCTGGCTATCGGCCGTTCGCGGGCTCCCTGGGCGGCGGTTTCCAGCTTGGTCCAGGCAGCGGCGAGGTCCGACATGCAATTCCCTTCGATCAACGTAGCGACAACCTAGCGTATCGCCGTTAGCGAAGGCTGTCTTGTCAGGCCTCGGCTGGGGAGCCTGAACAAACTTCCGTCATGCGATGCTCGAAGTCATGGGCGATCGCGCCGATGGTGACCTCGCCGAACCGGGCGAGCAGACGTCTTTCGGCGTCGTCGAGCGTCTCGGCGAGGGCGGCGTTGACGGCCTGTTCGACCAGGCATTTGGGGTCGTCGTCGGCCAGGCCGATGGCGAAGATCTTGGGGCTGCCCAGCGCCTCGTGAATATCGCGCAGGGTGATCTGGTCCAGCGGCGTGGTGAGCGTCCAACCGCCGCCGTGGCCCTTGACCGAGGTGAGATAGCCCGCGGCCTTCAGTCCGGCCATCGTGCGGCGCACCACTACCGGATTGGCGCCCAGCATTCCTGCGATCGTCTCGGACGTCACCGGGCCTGCGTGCCGATCCATATGAATCAGGACGTGAAGCATTCGAGATAGGCGGGTGTCGCTGGGCATGACTCAACCTACACTAACCACTCACGACACAAAAGGAGTTGCATAACCCGCCCTCGCGCCTATTTTCATGTAACTCTATTAGGTGCGTGAGGAAGATTATGGACTACGACGCAATCATCGTCGGGGGCAGCTTCGCAGGACTTTCGGCCGCCATTCAGCTCGCGCGCGCCAGGCGCCGCATCCTGCTGGTGGACGCGGGGCGGCCCCGCAACCGGTTCTCCGAAGCGTCCCATGGCTTTCTTGGCCAGGACGGGGCCGCCCCGGCCGACATCATGCGTGAGGGCCTGCGACAGCTATCGGCCTATCCCAGCGTCGATTTCTTCAACGGGACGGCCGAGGCTGCCGAAACGCAAGGCCAGGGCGTTCGCGCCGAGCTATCGGATGGGGTCCAGGCCTGGGGCCGGCGCATCATCCTCGCGACCGGCGTCGCCGACGAACTCCCGCTGGAATCGATGAAGGCCCGGTGGGGCGTCAGCGTCCTGCACTGCCCATACTGCCACGGCTACGAGGTGCGTGACCGCCCCATCGCGGCGATCGCCAACCACCCGGGCGCTGTTCACCAGGCCCTGATGCTGCCCGATTGGGGACCGACCACCTATTTCACCCAGGGGGTCTTCGAGCCCAACGAGGAAGAGGCCGCGCAACTGGCGAGACGCGGCGTGCGCATCGAGCGGGTCCCGGTGGTCGAGCTGCTAGGCGAAGGCGCCGCCACCCGCGCCCTGCGGCTGGCTGATGGCCGCGAGGTCGCGGCTCAAGCGGTCTTCACCGCTCCGACGACACGGGTGGCCAGTCCGCTGGCCAGTCAGCTCGGCTGCACGTTCGCCGACGGCATGACCGGCCCGCACATCCTGGTCGATGGGATACAGCAGACCAGCGTCGAGCGCGTGTTCGCGGCCGGTGACGCGGCCCAGCCGATGCACAACGCCACCCTGGCGTCGGCGGCGGGCGTGATGGCGGGCGTCAGCGCCCATCGTTCGCTGGTGACCGAGGAGGCCTCCGCCAGCTAGGGATCGGCGAGCGCTTGCGCCCTATCAGCCGTACTTGATCGTGCAGCCGTAGGGTTTGCTGACCGCCTTGGCGACCGGGCGCCCAGCCTTCACGTCGGACAGGGCGGCGGCGACATAGTTCGTCGCGCCCTTCAAGCTGGCGGGGTCGGCGGTCGGCTTGTCGTCGATGCCGCCCATATAGACCAGCGTGCCGGCAGGATTGACCACGTACATGTGCGGGGTGGTCTTGGCCTCATAGGCGTGGCCGACCTGGCCGGTCGGATCCAGCAACACGGCGGTGGAGCCGGCGCCGGTCGTCGCCTTCCAGGTCTTGGCCTCGGCGGGCGAGACGTAGCCCTGCTTGCCGGGGGCCGAGGAGATCAAGGTCAGCCAGACCACGCCGTCCTTGGTCGCGCCCTTCTGCAGGCCCTGCATATTGCCGGACTCATAGTGCTTCTGGACGTAGGGGCAGCCGGTGTTGGTCCACTCCAGAACCACGGTCTTGCCCTTGAACTCGGACAGCGAACGAGTCTGGCCCGCGCCATCCTTGATGGTGAAGGGCGGCGCGGGCTGGCCGATCGCGGGCGCGGCCAGGGCGGGTCCGGCGGCCAGGGTCAGGGCGGCGGCAGAGGCGGCGAACGCGAAGGATCGAAAATCAGGCATGGGCCAAGGCTCCTTGTCGGATCAGCGGGACTGGGCGTCCTTCAACGCGCGGACGATAAGGCCCTCGGTCAGGATTTGCGGCAGGATAACGCCGTCTCCGCCCTTGGCGCCATACACGAGATAGAGCGGCACGCCGGCCCGCCCGTGCTTCGCGAGCTCGGCCTCGATCACCGCGTCCTTCAGGGTCCAGTCCGCCTTCAGATAGACCGCGCCGGTCTGCTTGAAGGCCTCGGCCACGCCCTGAGTGCTGAGGGCGACCTTCTCATTGACCTGGCATGTGACGCACCAAGCGGCGGTGAAGTTGACGAATACCGGCTTTCCGGCGGCCTGCGCGGCGGCGAGCTTTTCCGGGCTGTAGGCCTCATAGGGTACGCTGGCCGCGCCGCCCGCGCTGGCGCTGGCGGCCTGGCCGGATTGGGGGGCGCCATAGCTGGGCCAGATCGCGGCCACGGCGGCGGCCAGCACCAGCACCGCGCCGACGCTGGCCAGGAGCAAGGGCTTTTCACCAGCCGCCCTGCGTCGTTGTGCGACCCCGAGCAGCCAGGCGGCGAGCGCCAGGATCACGGCGGCGGCGAAGATACGGGCCAAGGCGGTTTCGCCGGCCTGGATGGTGAGCACCCAGACTAGCCAGGCGGCCGCTCCGTACATTGGGAAGGCTAGCAGCTTCTTGAACCCGTCCATCCACGGGCCAGGCTTGGGCAGGCGGGTGAGCAGGCCGGGCACGAAGGCGGCCAGCGCGAACGGGGCGGCGAAGCCCAGACCCAGCGCCAGGAACACGGTGATCGCGGCCGGCGCGCTCTGGGTCAGGGCCCAGCCGAGCGCGGGGGCCATGAACGGCGCGGTGCAGGGGGCGGCGACCACGACGGCCAGCGCCCCGGTGAAGAAGGCGCCGGCCATGCCGCGCTTGCCCGCCAGGCCGGTCCCGACGCCTTGCAGCGAGGAGCCGACCTCGAACACGCCTGACAGGTTGAGCGCAACGGCCAGCATCAGCAGGGCCAGGCCCGCCACCACCGGCGGAGATTGCAGTTGGAAGCCCCAGCCCACGGCCGCGCCGCCGGCGCGAACCGCGATCAGGGCCACGGCGAGCGCCAGGAAGGTCGCCAGCACACCGACAAGGAAGGCCAGGCCCTGGCCCTGGGCGGTGCGCCGATCATGGGCGTGGCCGGCCAAGGAGGCGGCCTTCATCGCCAGGATCGGGAAGACGCACGGCATCAGGTTGAGGATCAAGCCGCCAAGAAAGGCGAAGGCCGCGGCGAGGGGCAGGCCGAGCGCGCCGCCGCCTCCCCCTACGGCCTTGGAGGGAGGCGCGCCGAGCCCCGAGGCTCCAGCCGGCGGCGTGCCGACGATCGCGCTGATCTCATAGGCCCGGTCGCCCAGCGAAAGCACCCCGGCCATGGTCTTGGGACCATCGCCCTCCTGGAAGGCGTAGCCGGGCGTCAGGGTCAGGGTCAGACCATCGGGACCGCGCTCGATCGCCTGCGGCTTGGCATGGTCGATGAGGGTGGAATCGAATGGGAAGAAATAGGCGTCGGAAACGTCTGCGCCTTTCAGGTCCTCGCCGGTCACGGCCAGGACGATATTGGTCCCCTGCTTGGCGAACACGCTGGCGAAGTTCGCCGGGGTCGGCGCGTCGGACAGAGCCTTGGCGATCGGGCCGCTCCAGGCCGGATTGGGATCGGCCAGACCTTCGACAACCGGAAGGCTGAGGGTCAGCACCGCGTCCTCGGGGACGCAGATCTCCTCGCAGACCAGGAACGAGGCGGCGGCCTTCAGGGTCACGGTCTCGCCGGGCTTGGCGTTGGCCGGGGCGGTGATCGGCACCGGCAACAGCACCTCGCCCTGATAGCCGTAGTTCATCAGCGGGCCGGTCGGCTGGCGGGTCGGGGCCGGCCAGACGATGTCGCCGGCCGTCCAACCGGGCGGCAGGGTCCAGACGACACGGGTCGCCTCGCCGCTGTCGCCGGAGTTGCGCCAGTAGGTGTGCCAGCCCTTGTCGATCTTCTGACGGACCGCGACATAGGTGGTCGCGCCGGGCGCGATCGACTGATCGCGGGCCACGAGTTCGGCGACCAAATGGCCGGTATCGACCGGCTGGGCCAGCGCGGGAGCAGCGACCAGCAGGGCGCAGGCCGCCGCCAGTTTCGCCAAGAAGCGTGTCACATCCAAAGCCATGCCCGCTATATGGCCCGGTCCTGGCCCATCGCAAAGCTACGGTGACGTCGCGGGGCGCTCCCCCTCAGTCAGCTGCGCTGACAGCTCCCCCAGCGGGGGAGCATCTTAAGACTAGTTCCTCCCCCATTGGGGGAGGTGGATCGTCGCGAAGCGGCGAGACTGAGGGGGCGCTCGCTAGCGGCCGACAACGATCCAGCGACGCGGCCACTTCCACCCGAGGGCTCGGACTTCGCCGGGCTTGAGGGCCAGCGACTTGACGATCTGGGGCGTCAGTTCGCTGATCGCATGGACCGGCTCAAGACCGCCAACCGGGCTCACCGCCACGCCGCCGATCAGCATGGCGCGATCAATGGCGGTCCACTCGGCCTTGGCGCGGTCCTCATGGCCGACCGCGAAGAAATGGCGCAGGGGCTTAGGCTCGCCCGGCAGCTCCACCATCACCCCGATCATCCAACCACTGCCCATCCAGGCTCCTTAGACCTTCTCATCGCCGCCGACCCAGTACAAAAGCTCGACTTGTCACGCTTAGACGCGATGATCGGCGAATCAGCGTTTTTCGGTGGAGTGCGTATCAAGTGCCCGCGTCGTTCGATGACATCGAAATGGGTCAGGTGGTCTCGCTAGGCGAGCTGCCGGTGGATCCCGCCGCCCTGGAGGCCTTCATCGCCGCCTTCGCGCCCGGCTGGCCGCTGGAACGCGGCGCGCCCGACTCGATGATCTACGCCATGTGGTGCCGCCTGGACGCCGCTTCGGCGCTGGAGTGGCCGCAGACCAAGCGCCTGGGCGTCGACGCCCTGCGCTGGGCGCGCAACCCGCCGGCCGGCGAGGTGCTGCGCGGCCGTATGACGGTGATGGGCAAGGATCCGGTGGGCGAAGGCAAAGGCATCGTCATCGCCCAACACGACCTGCTCGACGAGGCGGGACGGCTGGTCTTCTCCTGCCTCACCCGCAGCGTCTTCGCGCGCTAGGCCCAGAATAGAAAACGGCGGGCCCTTGCGAGCCCGCCGTTTCAGTTCAGCGCGGTTGCCGTGACGCCTTAGGCGTTGGCGGCTTGCGGCGTCTGCGGCGCGCGGGTCATGGCCAGGGCCAGCAGGCGATCCCAGCCGGCCAGCGACATCATGTGCGCGTAGATCTGAGCCAGGGCGCCGTTGTCGCGCAGCTCGGTGTACTTCTCGATCGGCAGGGCGTTGAGCTTGGTTTCCGACACGCCGAAGTACTCGGCGATCTTCTGCGTCTCGCCCGGGGTGCCGTCCGGATTGGTCGGGACGAAGTTCGCGGTCTTCACCTCAAACAGGTCCAGGTCGTTCAGCAGTTGGACGAAGCTCAGCGTGCGCTGGCGCTCGGTCTCGTAGTCGTTGCAGAAGTTGATGCAGTTCTGCGTGTACTCGGTCGGCTTGCCCTCGGCATCGAAGAACGGCAGGTCGGCCTCGGCGCCGTCGACGATGAATTCAGCGGCGCGGTCGATGCAGAGAATCATCTGACCGGCGGCGCTGTCGTTGGCGTAGACGAACGGATAGCGGCGGATATAGGCCGGCACATAGGCGCCCGCCTCGAAGTAGCCGGCGTCGGTGAGGTACATGTTCTCACCGGCGTTCAGGCCCATCACGGCCAGCGGAATCTTTTCCTCGCCGACGAAGATGATCGGGCTCGAGAGGGCGGCGACGCCAAACTCGGTCACCGTCAGCGGGACGGCGTGGCCTTCTTTGGCGAACCCGAACGGCCCGTCCAGGCGCTTGATGCCCATGTTCTTGTGCAGGTCGACGGAAAGCGGTTCCGGCTTGGAATAGAAAAGCACGTTGCCGGAGATCTGGCCCATGCCGGGCTGAGTTGCGGTCGCCATGAAATACCTTCGATGAATCCTGGGCGATTGATGTGTTTGCGCAGGCGAGCGGTTCTTGTGGTTCTAGCCCGTCCGGCGAAGTTCGCGCTTCTACCCGATCGCACGGGCGCCAGCAAACATCCTCGCAGCCGACTTGCCTCAGCCCGGCCGAACCGCTTCAATCTGTCCCATACTAGCAAGCCGCCAAGGCGACATACCGGAGGATATATTTTGGCAATCTTTTATCCCGACATTCTCGATCAGAAGACCGCTCCCCGCACATTTACGTATGGGGACAAGGACGTAATGCTGTACGCGCTCGGCGTCGGCATGGGCCAAGACCCGATGAACGAAACCGAGCTGCCCTTCGTCTACGAAAAGGGCCTGAAGGTCATCCCGACCGCCGCCACCGTGCTAGCCGCCGGCGCGCGCTCGGCGGGCGGTCCGGCTCCGGAAATGCCGGCCGGCCACCGCCCCAGCCAGATCAACTTCCTGATGGTCGTCCACGGCGAACAGAAGGTCGAACTGCACAAGCCGCTGACCGCCGGCGGCACCTACACCGCCCAGGGCCGCACGGCCGGCGCCTTCGACAAGGGCGAGGGCAAGGGCGCGGTCATCATCAACGAGACCATCTGGACCGACGAGAAGGGCGAGAAGGTCGCCACCCTGACCGGCTCCACCTTCGCCCGTGGCGACGGCGGCTTTGGCGGCCCCTCGGAAGGCGCCCCGGAACCGCATGTGGTCCCGACCCGCGCGCCGGACATCTCGGTGGACTTCACCACCCGTGAGGACCAGGCCCTGCTCTATCGCCTGAACGGCGACCGCAACCCGCTGCACTCCGACCCGGACGTCGCCCGCAAGGCCGGCTTCCCGCGTCCGATCCTGCACGGGCTGTGCACCTACGGCATCACCTGCCGCGCCGTGCTGCAGGCGATCACCGACTTCGATCCGGACCAGATCTATTCGCACCAGGCCCGGTTCTCGGCGCCAGTCTTCCCCGGCGACACGATCACCGTCGACCTGTGGAAAGACGGCAAGAACATCTCGTTCGAGGCGCGCGTGAAGGAACGCAACGCCACCGTGATCAAGAACGGCCTCACCGTCCTGCGCTAGGACGTCGCTCCTCGGAACGGTTCCCAAGGCTTGGGAGCCGTTCTAGAGAGAGCCCATGACCCGTAGCTTCACCTTGATCGTCGGCGCCGTGTTCGCCGCCGGCCTGGCCGCGTGCACCGCCACCACGCCCCCGCAGGCGCCGGTATTGGCGGACACCAGCCAACCAGCCCCGCTCAATCCTCTACCCACCAATCTCACCGGCTATCTGTCGGTGGACGCCCTGGATGGCGCGGCCCTGCTCGGGCCGCCGCCGACGCCGAGCAGCTTGCGCGGCCAGGCCGACCGGGCTCACTACGAGGAAACCCGCGCGCTGGAAGGCACCCCGCGCTGGACCCAGGCGATCTCCGACAACGACCTGTGGGGCGGGGGGGCGCTCAAGCAGTATTCCTGCAAGCTCGGCGTCTCGATCGACGAGAAGCAGACCCCGACCACCCTGCGCGTGCTGCACCGGGTGGAGCTGGACGTCCGCACCATCGGAACCCCGGCCAAGGATCTCTACAACCGCCCGCGCCCGCTGATCGGCGACGACAAGCCGATCTGCATTCCGCGTGAGGATTGGATGAAGACCAACGCCTCCTATCCGTCCGGCCACTCGATGACCGGCTGGGCCTGGGCGCTGATCCTGGCTGAACTGGCCCCGGCCAAGGCCGATGCCATGCTGTCGATCGGCAAGTCGGTGGGCGACAGCCGCGCGATCTGCGGCGTGCACTATATCAGCGACATCGAGGCCGGCCGCACCCTGGCCGCCGCCATGGTCGCCAAGCTGCACGGCGATCCGCAGTTCCAGCGCGACATCGCCAAGGCGCGCGGGGAAATGGCCCGGGCCAAGGCCGCGCCCACGGGGTGCGCCTAGCGGCCCATCCGGTAGACGACCGTCCGGCGCATCGGGTCATCAGGCTCGAACGCCGGGTGGTCGAAGTCGCTGGCCGCGTCGCGCCGCATGCCGAGCCGCTGCATGACAGCCTGGGAACGGACGTTGATCTGCGCGGTGATGGCGGTGATTTCGTCCAGGCCCAGGCGCGCAAAGCCGTCGGCCATGACGGCCGCCGCCGCCTCGCTGGCATAGCCCTGGCCCCAGGCCGAGCGCGCCAGCCGCCACCCGATGTCCGTATAGGGAACGAACGGGACCGATTCGTGCCCGGGCATCAGGCCGCAACTGCCGACGAAGGCGCCGTCGGCGCGGCGCTCGATCACCATCCGGCACATGCCTAACTCGGCAAAGCTGGTGTCGGCGCGGACCTTGTAGGCCTGCACCTGGTCGAGGGTCAGCACCCCGCCAAGCCACTGCATGATCTCCGGGTCGGCGCTCATCTGGGCGAAGGGCTCGAGGTCCTCGACGCGCCAGAGCCGCAAGATCAGTCGATCGGTCTCGATCCTCATCTTCGCGCCACATAGACGACGTGGCGCAGCAGCGGGTGATCGGCCGCAAGTCGAGGATGGTCGAAGTCGCGGGCCGGATCGGCCTGCATGCCGATGCGCCGCATGACGCCCTGTGACGCCAGGTTGGTGTCGGCGGTGAAGGCCAGGATCTCGGGCGCGTCCAGGTGGGCCAGGCCCCAGGCCAGGGCGGCGGCCGCGGCCTCCGAGGCCAGCCCCTGGCGCCAGACCTCAGGGATCAGCCGCCAGGCCATCTCAATCCCCGCCCCGACCGGCAGGTCGCCCTCCGGTATGGGGTGCAGGCCGCAGAAGCCGATGATCTGGTCATCAGCTTTCCGCGCCACGCCCCAGAGGCCGTAGCCATGGGCCGCGATGTGGGCGTTGTGCCGGTCCATCGCAGCATCGCTTTGGGCGCGATCCATGACATTGGCGACCCAGTAGCCCACGCGCGGGTCGCCGTTCAACGCGGCGAAGGCGTCGCGGTCTTCCTCGCGATAGGCGCGAAGGATCAGGCGTTCGGTTTCGATCATGCAACGACGTTACACGATCGAGGTGCGATCCAGCTAGACCGGGCGCGGACCGGCCAGCGCGCCGTAGAGATCGGTGCGGCGGTCGCGGAAGAAGCCCCAGGCCGCGCGGTGGGTGGCCAGGAAGTCCAGATCGAAGCTGGCCTGGACGATGCCCTCCTCCGAGCCCAGCTCAGAGACCAGGTCGCCGCGATGGTCGGCGATGAAGGACGAGCCGTAGAAGGCCTGACCGCCGGTGGGATAGTTCTCCCAAGGCTCGAAGCCGATGCGGTTCGCGCCGACCACAGGGATGACGTTGGAGACCGCGTGCCCCTGCATGGCGCGCCGCCACGGCAGGGCGGTGTCCAGGGTCGGGTCATGCGGCTCCGAACCGATAGCGGTCGGATAGAGCAGGATCTCGGCGCCCAGCAGCGCCATGGCGCGGGCGCATTCCGGGTACCACTGGTCCCAGCAGATCCCGACGCCGATCTTGCCGAAGCGGGTTTCCCAGACCTTGAAGCCGGTGTCGCCCGGCCGGAAATAGTACTTCTCCTGATAGCCGGGGCCGTCAGGGATGTGGCTCTTGCGATAGACACCCATCAGCGAGCCGTCGGCGTCGATCATCACCAGGCTGTTGAAGTAGTGCGGGCCTTCGCGCTCGAAGATCGAGACCGGGATCACGACGCCCAGCTCGGCGGCCAGCGGGGCCAACTCGGTCACGCACGGGTGCTCGCGCCAGGGATAGGCGTGGGCGAACCAGTGCTCTTCCTGGGTGACGCAGAAGTACGGCCCTTGGAACAGCTCCGAGGGCAGGATCACCTGCGCGCCGTTGGCGGCGGCCTGCCGGATGAAGACCTTGGTCTTCTCGATGTTGGCCGCCATGTCCAAGCCATAGGAGGTCTGGATCGCGGCGACATTGATCGTACGGGCCATCAGGCGGGCTCCTGCTGGGTGATGCAGTGGAAGGACCCGCCGCCGGTCAGGATCGCGCTGGAGGGCAGGCCGATCACCGCGTGGTCGGGGAAGACGCTTTGCAGGCCCTGCAACGCCAGGTCGGCGGCTTGGCCCTCGCCATAGGTCGGCATGATCACGGCGCCGTTGGCGATGATGAAGTTCATGTGGCTGGCCGGCGAGGCGCGACCGTCGTGGCCTTCGATCCAGCCAGGCGATGGGATGCGGACCACCTGCAGCGGGCGGCCGTCGGCGTCGGTCGAGGACGCCAGCCGCTTGGCCGCGTCGTCATAGGCCGCGCCATTGACGTCGCCGCGCCCGAAGGCGACCGGACAGACCACGACGCCCGGCGTGACGAAGCGGGCCAGATTATCGACATGTCCGTCGGTGTGGTCGTTGGCCAGGCCTTCGCCCAGCCAGATCACCTTGCGGGCGCCGAGCGCGTCCTTGAAGGCGGCCTCGGCCGCGGCTTCCGTCCAGCCGGGATTGCGGTTGGCGTTCAGCACGCACTGACCGGTGGTCAGGATCGTGCCGATCCCGTCGTGATCGACGGCGCCGCCTTCGAGGATGAAGTCGTGGGCGACCAGCGGGACGCCGGAGGCCTCTGCGATCTGGGCGGCGACCTCGTCGTCGAACTCCATGTCGTACTTGCCGCCCCAACCGTTGAAACGGAAGCCGCGGGCGCTGGGACCATCGGGGCCTTTGGCGAAGATCGGACCGGTGTCGCGCAGCCAGACGTCGCCGAAGCGGCCGGGTACGATCTCGATCCCGGCGACGTCACCGACCAGCCGGCGGGCCATAGCCTCGCCGCCCGAGGTCCCGGTCATCAGGCGAACCTTCTCGCGGCCCGGACCAGCCAGGGCGCGGGCCAGGGCGGCCACCTCGACCTGGGCCTGGGCGAGCTCGTCCTCCCACACGCCTTCGGCATGGCTGGGGAAGCCGAGCCACATGGCGCGGTGCGGAGCCCACTCGGCGGGAACGAGAACGGTCATGACCTACCTTAACCTATTGAACGCGCGCAGATGGGCGGAGCAGCGCCCCCCGTCAAGCATCACCACGAAAAAGGGCGACCGCATCGCTGCGGCCGCCCCGATCGTCACCTTGACGTTAAGTCCTAGAACTCGGCGTGCAGGGTCAGGATGAAGGTCCGGCGATAGCCAGGCTGAGCCTGACCGTTACCGGTCAGGTTAGTGACCATGTCGCCGAGGTAACGCTCGTCGAACAGATTGGTCACGTTGGCCTGAAGGTAGGTGCCTTCCATGCCGAACTTGTCGAGCTTCCAGCGGGCGTCGAGGTCCCACAGCGTGTAGCCGGGGAATTTCTCGGTGTTGGTCAGGTTGGACCAACGGTCGCCGACAAACTTGCCTTGAACGCCGAGGCTGACCGACTCGATCGGGTCGAAGGTCACTCGGACCGCGCCCTGGGTCTTGGGCGTTTCGTACAGCGACTTGCCCTTGGTCGGGATCGGAACCGGCGACGACGTCGAGCCTGGGATGTCGTCTTGGATTTCGGAGTCGACGTAGGAGAAGGAAGCGTATGCGCTCAGATATTCGGTGGGCTGCCAGCCGACCTGACCGTCGAAGCCCTGCAGCTTGACGTCGCCGACGTTGGACGAGAAGGCGATCCCGGCTTGTTCGTCGAACACGCGCTCGATGCGATTGCTGAACTGGTTGTACCAGACCGAGGCCGCCGCCATGAACTGGCTGGTCTGATAGCGAACGCCCAGGTCGTAGGCTTGCGCCTTTTCCGGACCCGGATCGACCAGTACACGGTCGTAGAGGTCGTCGGTGCGCGGCGCGGAGAGCGTTTCGGCGTAGCTGGCGAACACCGTCAGATCGTCGGTGAAGTCGTAGCTGACGCCGACGTTCGGCAGGACGTCGTCATACTTCAACGTCCACTCGCGGGGATTGCCGTAGCGGTTCGCGGCGTTGGAGTTGAGCGCGCTCTGCGGGAAGGTCACCAGCGGGCGGCCCGTGCCATCGTCAGTGCCCGGGATCGGGGTGCCGACCTGAGTGGTGCAGAAGGCGTCAAACGTGTTCTGCTGGTAGCAGAAGTTGTTCAACTCGCGCTTGAAGAAGGGCGCGCGCACGCCGACGTTCAGCAGCAGGCGCTCTTCCATGAACCGGCCGCGATATTCGAGGGCCACCTGGTTCAGTTCGGCGACCGAGGCGCGGTCACGGCGGCGCAGGTTGGTGCCGTCGGGCAGCAGCACTTGCTCGCCCTGACCGTCCTTGCCGGCGAAGACGTTTTCGGGATTGCCCTCGCGATCAACAAAGCCGACGTCGCCGGTCTGACGATGTTTGGCCTTGTCGTAGGTGTAGGCCAGACGGACGCTCTGGGTGTCGGCGAACTTCCAGATCAGCGAAGAGGTCACGCCATAGCGACGGGTGTTGGTCGTGTTCGGACGATAGAGGGTGACACGGTCGAGCAGATCGCCGTCGCCGTTCAGGTCCACGCCGGGCGAAGCGGTGTTGCCGCGTAGCTGGGCGTCGGTTTCAGCAAAGACCGCCGAGCCGCCGCCGTTGGCCAGGGTGTACTGGAACGAGGGGTCAACCGTCAGGATGAGGTTGTCGCTCAGGTTCCAGCTGGACAGACCGCGCAGATTGCCGGTGTTCGACGGGTTGATGTTCACGCCGACGAAGGACGGGCAGACATCGATTTGTGCGCCGGGACCGGGCGCAGGCAGGGCTGGGATGCACGAGTCATTGTAGACTGGCAGGCTGCGCTGGTTGAACTGCGTGAGGTTCACGCGGTTGATGAAGTTGTTGCGGTTTTCGTTGTAGTTCGCGATCAGGCTGGCCGAGCCGATTTCGCCGAAGTCTTGATCGATGCGGCCGTTGACCTGCCACTTCTTGATCTTCCCGGGGGCGTCCTTCTGGGCGTCATGCGGGGTGAAGATCTCGTTGGTGGTGTAGAGGCCGGAGATCCAGGCTTTCGTGCCCCAAGGGCCCACGGCGCCGGTTTCGAGCGTGCCGTAGTAGCGCTGGTAGTTGTTGGAGCCGAAGGCGAGTTCGCCGCGGACGCCGAATTCGTCAGAGGCCTTGCGGGTCACATAGTTGATGGTGCCGCCGGCGGCCGCGGCCGTGGGGCTGTCGACGTCGGTGGTGCCGAGGTTGACCGTGGCGCGCTCGATCAGATCGGAGTCCAGCTGCTGGTTCGGGTAGATGGCGTAATTGCCGCTGTCGTTGAGCGGCACGCCGTCCCAAAGCAGCGCAACGCGCTGGGAATCGAAGCCGCGGATGGTGATGTCGCCGCCGGCCGAGCCGAAGGCGTCGTTGTTCGTGAAGTTGACGCCCGGCATCAGGTTCAGGGACTGCAGGATCGTCTGGCCAGGCACCTGGCGCTGGATGAATTCCTCGCTGATCGAAGCGCGCGACTTGGGGTCGCGTTCGGCGACGATGACGCCGCTCAGATCGGCCGGACCGCGCGAACCGGTGACAACCAGTTCTTCAACGGCGGTGGTGCCGCTCGATTGGGCCATGGCGGCGTTGCCGATCAGCAGGCCGCTGGCCAAGGCAGTGGTCGCGCAGAGTGCGCGAGCAAGCATTCTATTCATGTGAGATCCCCTCATTCGTCTAGCAAGGAGCGACAGGCTCCCCAGCCTTCGCCTCCAAACTTGGACGGCCCTATAGCTCGGAAAATTCGTCCGTGGGTGACGGATTCGTGACGCATCCCCCTCTTGACGTTACAGCAGATCAATAAGGTGGCGCCTGTCGCTTTACAGACACGCTCCGCCGCGCGAGTTTCCGCGCGAGACCGGAGGCGCCCTTGGCCCGCAGCAGATTGTCCGAATACGGATTCGACGACCACTGGCGCGCGGTTCTGCTCATCACCGTCGGCCTGACGATCGTTCGGCTGGTGACTCTGTTCGCCTCGCCGCTCGAGCTTTACCCCGACGAGGCTCAATACTGGCTTTGGTCGCGCACGCTCGACTGGGGCTACTATTCAAAACCGCCGATGGTCGCCTGGCTGATCTTGACGACGACCGCGATCGGCGGCGACGCCGAGCCCTGGGTCCGGCTGTCCTCGCCCTTGCTGCACGCCGGCACGACGCTATGCGTCTACGGGATCGGGCGACGGCTCTACGGATCATCCAGCGGCTTTGCGGCCGCGGCGCTCTATCTGTTGATGCCGGCGGTGCAGCTCTCCTCGCTGGTCGTGGCGACCGACGCCTCGATGCTGCTGTTCCTGGCCCTGTCGCTGCTAGCCTATGTCGAACTGCCCACCTCCGAAGGACGCCGCCGCCTTTGGCTGGCGGCGGGCTTTGGGGCCGCGACGGGCCTGGCGTTCCTGGCCAAGTACGCGGCGATCTACGCCCTGATCGGCCTGGCCCTGCACCTGCTCATTTCGCCGCAAGCGCGCGTGATCTGGAGCCTGAAGACCACCGCCCTGGCCCTGGCCGCCTTCCTGCTAGTGCTGGCCCCCAACCTCGCCTGGAACGCCGCCCACGGGTTCTCCACCGTCCAGCACACCGCCGCCAACGCCAATTGGAGCGGCCAGAGCCTGTTCAACTTCCAGGAGCTGAGCGACTTCGTCCTCTCGCAGTTCGGGGTGTTCGGGCCGATCCCGTTCGCAGTGCTGGTCGGCGGCGCGGTGCTGCTGACCATACGCCGCCAATTGCAGCCGGCCGACCTGCTGCTCCTCTGCTATGCGGCGCCGCCCCTGCTGATCGTCACCCTCCAGTCCTTTATCAGCCGCGCCAACGCCAACTGGGCCGGGGCGGGATACGTCGCCGGAATCGTCCTGGCCGCCGCTTGGCTGATGCGCTGGCGCGCGCGCTGGTGGCTGATCGGGGCGGTGGTGATGCAGGCGGCGGTGGCCGCCCTCTTCCTAGCCTGCGTGCTGACGCCGCCGCTCGCCGACACCCTGGGCCTGGCCAACGCCTTCAAGCGCGCCAAGGGCTGGGAACAGATGACCGAGGAGATCGCCAACCGAGCCCTGCGCGAGCCGACCGGCAGCCTGAGCGCCGTGGCCGTGGACGACCGCTTCATGTTCAACGCCGCGGCCTACTACGGACGCGAGTACTTCGGGAAGAATGGCGAGCCGCCGCTGAAGATGTGGGTGCGCGAGGCACATCCGCAGAACCAGGCCGAAACCACCGAGCCGCTGACCGCCGAACTTGGCAAGCGAGTGCTGGCGGTCAGCCTGGAACCGGCCTTCGCCCCCGAGATGGCGGCCGACTTCAAGTCGGTGTCCAGCTACCAGATCGTCAGCGTCTGGCTCGACAGCAAGCGGCGGCGGCGGGCCGAGATGTTCATCGGCGAGACCTTCGCGCCGATGCCGAGGGACCCAGTCACCGGACTGCCCGTCAAGAAGCCGCCGGCCCCCAAACAGCCTTGAGCGCCCGGTCGCGGCCGCAGCCGATGCGATAGGCGTTATAGCTGGCCGGGTTTTTCCTGGCGTAGTCCTGGTGATAGGCCTCGCCCTTCCAGAAGGTCCCGCCGGTCAGAACGCGGGTGGCCACCGGCTTGCCCAGCGTCTTGGCGACCTGCGCCTTCACCGCCTGGGCGGTGCGGGTTTCATCCTGATCGCTGACAAACACCGCCGTAGCGTAGGATGGGCCGCGATCGCAGATCTGCCCGCCCGCATCGGTGGGATCGATATTGTGGAAGAAGCCATCGACCAGCTTGGCGTAGCTGATCTTGGCCGGGTCGTAGGTGACCTTCACCGCCTCCAGGTGGCCCTGGTGATTGTCGTAAGTCGGGTTGCGGAGTGCGCCCCCGGCGTAGCCCACGACCACATCGGTCACGCCCGGCAAATGCTCCATGGCCTTCTCAGCCGACCAAAAACAGCCGCCGGCGAACACCGCGGTCTTCGTCGGCCCGGCGGCCCACGCCGCCGCCCCGATGGGGACAGCTCCCGAAAGACAGAACAAGGCCGTGAGGGCCAGGGCGGTCCGGGTCGGTTTCATGATCTCACCTTCGCGCGGCTACGAAAGGCGGCCGCTGTCTGGATGAGATACGCGCAATTTGGCTCGTTGGATGCGAGACCTTCTCCTCGCCCCCCTTGCGGGGAGAGGAACTAGAGCCCGACTTCGAATTCCGCCTCGGTCTTGGCCTTGATCTCATCGAGCGTGACGCCGGAGGCCAGAGCCGTCAGCTTCAGGGGCGACTTGCCGCGACCCACCTCAAAGACGCCAAGGTCGGTGATCAGCAGATCGACCACGCCCGCGCCGGTCAGCGGCAGGGTGCAGGCTTTCAGCAGTTTGGGCGCGCCGGACTTCTCGACGTGATCCATGACCACGACCACGCGCTTGACGCCCGCGACCAGGTCCATGGCTCCGCCCATGCCCTTCACCACCTTGCCCGGCACCATCCAGTTGGCCAGGTCGCCCTTTTCGGAAACCTGCATGCCGCCCAGGATCGACAGGGCGATGTGGCCGCCGCGGATCATCGCGAACGAGTCGGCCGACGAGAAGTAGGACGAACTATCGAGTTCGGTGATCGTCTGCTTGCCGGCGTTGATCAGGTCGGCGTCCTCTTCACCCTCATGGGGGAACGGGCCCATGCCCAGCATGCCGTTCTCCGACTGCAGGGTGACGTGCATGCCGGCCGGGATGTAGTTGGCGACCAGGGTCGGGATGCCGATGCCCAGGTTCACATAGAAGCCGTCGCGCAGTTCGCTCGCCGCGCGGGCGGCCATTTCGTCACGGGTCCAGGCCATCTTAGGCGCTCGCCTTTTCTTCGCCCATTTGCGTTTCTTTGGGACGCGTGGTCACGCGCTCGATGCGCTTCTCGAAGTTCGCGCCCTGGAAGATGCGATCCACATAGATGCCGGGCGTGTGGATGTTGTCTTTGTCGAGCGAGCCGACTGGAACCAGGTGCTCGATCTCGGCGATGGTGACCTTGCCGGCCGTGGCCATCATCGGATTGAAGTTCCGGGCGGTCTTTCGATAGACGAGGTTGCCCTCGGCGTCGCCGGTGTGGGCCTTGACGATGGCCAGGTCCGCGGTCAGGCCGCGCTCCATCACATAGAGCTCGCCGTCGAACTCGCGGGTCTCCTTGCCCTCCGCCACCAGGGTGCCGACCCCGGTCTTGGTGAAGAAGGCCGGGATGCCCGCGCCGCCGGCGCGGATGCGCTCGGCCAGGGTGCCCTGCGGATTGAACTCCAGCTCCAGCTCGCCCGAGAGGTAGAGCTTCTCGAACAGCTTGTTCTCGCCGACATAGGACGAGATCATCTTCTTGATCTGTCCGCTCTCCAGCAGGACGCCGAGGCCAAAGCCGTCGATCCCGCAGTTGTTGGAGACCACCGTGAGGTTCTTCACCCCGGTCTCGCGGATCGCCGCGATCAGATTCTCGGGAATGCCGCAGAGGCCAAAGCCCCCGGCCATGATGGTCATGCCGTCGAAGAGCACCCCAGCCAGGGCTTCGGCGGCGTCCTTTTGGGTTTTTCCAGCCATGACAGCCCTTTTAGCCGCAATCTGATGTTTGAGAACCGGGTGAGCTGAAAAAGTTCATCACTTGATGAAACGCTATTCAGCGAGCTGCTTTGGCGACTTGGCCAGGACATCGGCCGCCTCGGTATTGAGCGCCTTGCCGCCATGGCGCGGGACGGAGAACGGCTCTGGCGTCGGGGTGGCCATGTTGCCGCGCATGAGCCAGCGGCCTGCCTGGAGCCCCCCGGCGACCTGCAGTTCCAGGCGCTCAGTGTCGCGGCGACGGACGTCGCGGACGATCTCGGCGGCCTCCACCTCATCGACGCCGAGCTCGATCAGGGTGCGCTTGCCGAAGGTCAGGGCGGACTCGAAGGTTTCGCGAATCTGGAAATCGACCCCGGCCTCGATCAGCCGCAGGGAGTGCCCGCGGTCGAAGGCGCGAACCAGCAGCTTGGCCAGGGGGAACTCGGCCTTGACCAGTTCGACGATCTTGTCGGCGACCTCGGGCTTTTCCACGCAGACCAGGATCGCCTCGGCGGTGTCGGCCCCAGAGGCGCGCAGCACGTCGAGCCGGGTGCCGTCGCCGTAATAGACCTTGAAGCCGAAGGTGCTGGCGGCGCGGATCATCTCGACGTCGGTCTCGATGAGGGCCACCTCGATGCCGCGCGCCAGCAGCGGCTGGCTGACCACCTGGGCGAAGCGGCCAAAGCCGACCAGCAGCACACGGCCCTCCAGCCCGGCGGCGGCCTCGATGCCATCCATCGATTCCTTCGGCGCCGGCAGCAGCCGGTTCAGGACGATGACCACCAGCGGTGTCAGGGCCATCGACATGATCACGATTGCGGTCAGGGCGGCGCTGGTGCGCGCATCGAACACGCCGGCCGCGACCGCGGCCGAGTAGAGGACGAAGGCGAACTCGCCCCCCTGGGCGAACAGGGCCGCGCGCTGAATCGCCTCTCGGTGGCCGGCGCGGAACAGCCGCGCGACGCCATAGATGCCGGCCGCCTTGACGATCATGAAGGCCACGACTCCGGCCAGGATCAGACCCCACTCCGACACCACAACCGACAGGTCGAGCGACATGCCGACGCTGAGGAAGAACAAGCCTAGCAGGATGCCGCGGAACGGTTCGACGTCGGCTTCAAGCTGATGGCGGAACACCGATTCAGAGAGCAGCACCCCGGCCAGGAACGCGCCCATCGCCATCGACAGCCCGCCCCACTGCATGAACAGCGCCGTGCCCAGCACGACCAGCAGGGCCGCAGCGGTCATGATTTCGCGCGCGCCGGTGCGGGCCAGGATCTGGAAGAACGGATTGAGCAGCCAGCGGCCGGCGGCGATGACCGCGGCGATGCAGGCCAGGCCGATCAGCACGGCCATCCAGACCGGACGGCCGGTATCGACGGCCGGCCCGCTCATCGAGGCCATCAGCGCCACGAGCGCCAGTAGGGGCACCACCGCCAGGTCTTCCAGAAGCAGGATCGAGACGGCGCGTTGGCCGGCCTCGGTGGAGGTTTCGCCGCGCTCGTCGAGCATCTTCATGATCACGGCCGTGGACGACAGCACGAAACCGCTGGCCCCGATGATCGCGGCCTGGACCGGCAAGCCGCCAAGCATGGCGACGCCTGACAGCAATGCGCAGCAAAGCATTACCTGGGCGGCGCCCAGTCCGAAGATCTCCTTGCGGAGCGACCATAGCTTGGCCGGACGCATCTCCAGCCCGATGATGAACAGGAACATCACCACGCCCAGCTCGGCGACGTGGAGGATCGCCTCGGGGTCGGCGAACAGTTTGAGCCCGAACGGGCCGATGACCAGGCCGGCGGCCAGATAGCCCAGCACCGAGCCCAGGCCGAGCTTGCGGAACACCGGCACGGCGATCACCGCGGCGGCCAGCAGGGCGACAGCGTGCCCCAGGTTCATGCCCGCAGCCTCAGCCGCCATTCAAGCTCCAGTTCGCGTCGAAAGGCCGTCGCTGTGGCGCGGGACCTGGGCGTATGTGGTGTCAAAACCCCCACCCGTGCAACCGGGCGGGCGACGAGAGCGGGCGCTGAGCCCACTCTCTTTGCACAACGACCTCAGGGCGCCGCCAAAACGCGCCCTAAATCATCGCCCCGCCGGCCGGGGATCGGGCCAATCAGCCCGTATAGGGGCGCAGGATGATCTCGACCCGCCGGTTCTTGGCGCGACCTTCCTCGGTGTCGTTGGTGGCGATCGGCTGGCTTGAACCACGGCCGGCGACATAGAGCCGGTCGCGCAGCACGCCGCCCCGATTGGTCAGGTTGTCGGCGACCGCCAGGGCCCGGCGCTCGGAAAGCTGTTGGTTGTAGTCGGCCCGGCCGATGGAATCGGCGTGGCCGACGACGTCCACCAGGGTCTGTGGGTATTCGTTCAGGCTGCGGGCGACCGAAGCCAGGGTGTCGTAGAACTGCGGCTGAATGTCCGAGCGGTCGAAGCCGAAGGTCACGTCGCTGGGCATCTGCAGGACGATGTTGTCGCCCTGGCGTTGAACCTCGACGCCGCTGCCGGCCAGGTCGCGGCGGAGCTGGGCCTGCTGACGATCCATGTAGTTGCCGACCCCAGCGCCCGCCAAGGCGCCGACCCCGGCCCCGATCAGCGCGTTCTTGCGGCCCTGCTCGCTGCGGTTGGTGTTGGTGAGGTAGCCAAGCGCCGCGCCGCCCAATGCGCCGGCCAATGCGCCGGTGCCGGTGTTGTTGCGGACCTGTTGTCCGGTGTAGGGGTCCACCGTGGTGCACGCCGACATGGCGCCCGCGCCGAGGATGCAAGCCGCGAGGGCGGTCCAGTTACGCATTACTGATCTCCAGGTGATGGAACATCAGGTGCGAACGCCGTCGCTACGGTCAAGGTTCCCGGTTCGCCGGGGTGAAGGATCAAACGTGACGACAGCAGCGATCAAGCCGGTTTCATTCCAGCGCTTCGAGGCCGACTTCCAGGGCTTCTCCCAGGATCTTGGCGGCTCCTTCGCCCGCTACGGCTTCGCGGTCATCTCCGATCACGACCTACCGCAGGCGCGGATCGACGCGGCCATCGCCGCCGCCAAGGCCTTCTTCGCCCTGCCGGAGGACTTAAAGCGCAGCTATGTCGCCGGCGTGGGGGGGCAGCGCGGCTACACGCCGTTCGGCATCGAAACCGCCAAGGACGCCCAGCACTTCGACCTGAAGGAGTTCTGGCACATGGGGCGCGACCTGCCCGCCGGCCATCCATTCCGCGCCTTCATGCCCGACAACGTCTGGCCCGCAGAGGTCCCGGAGTTCCACACCGAGATCGCCTGGCTGTTCAACACGCTGGACGCCCTGGGCCGCCAGGTGCTGGAGGCCATTGCGGTCTATCTGAAGCTGGATCGCCACTTCTTCGACGCTACGGTCGATCACGGCAATTCGATCCTGCGGCTGCTGCACTATCCGCCGGTGCCGAAAGACGGCCCGAACATCCGGGCCGGAGCGCACGAGGACATCAATGTCATCACCCTGCTGCTCGGCGCCGAAGAGGCCGGGCTTGAGGTGCTGGACCGCGATGGCCAGTGGCTGGCGATCAATCCGCCCGCCGGCTCGGTGGTCTGCAATATCGGCGACATGCTGCAGCGGCTGACCAACCACGTCCTGCCCTCGACCACCCATCGCGTGGTCAATCCGGCCCCGGAGCGCCGCGGCTTTGCGCGCTATTCGACGCCGTTCTTCCTGCACTTCAATCCGGACTACGAGATCCGGACCCTGCCCGGCTGTATCGACGCGGCTCATCCCGACCGGGGCCTGGCGCCGATCACCGCCGACGAGTTCCTCAAGGAGCGCCTGCGGGAAATCAAGTTGCTCTGATTTGCTGCGCGAACGGCGATAGTTGAACGTGGTTCGCAAAAAGACGGAAATTTAACCCCCGCCACCCAATCTTCGGCCGCAAAAGAAGCCTGGGGGAGATCATGTCCAAGGAAGGACCGGCGCTGCTGGCCGAGGCCGCGCGCCTCGCGGCGATCGCCACCCTCGACCTGGACGAGTTGAAGCCGACCTTCGAACGGGTCGGCCGACTGGCCCGCGCCTTTACCAATCTCGACCTCGGCGACGTGGTGATGGTGGGCGCCAAGCGTAGCTGGCACGCCAGTGTCGGACCCGATTGGACCGACGAGCAGGTCTGCGAGGACCAGTCCTTCTCAGAGGTCGTAGTCCACGACGACGCCCTGCTTTGGGTCACCAACGCGCTCGAGGACCGCCGCTTTTGCGATCATCCGAACGTCGCCGGCGCGCAGGGAGTCCGCTTCTACGCCGGAGCGCCGATCCGCTTGGCCGACGGGCAACCGATTGGCGTGGTCTGCGTGGCCGCCGGTGAGCCTCGCCCCTATGATCAAAGGCTGGCGGACGTACTGATCGACCTTGCCGCCATCGCCTCCAACGAATGCTCGCGCCATCACGCTCAGCGCGACCTGGTGAAATTTGCTGGCGAGGCCGAAGCCGCCAACAAGGCCAAGAGCGAGTTCCTGGCCAATATGAGCCACGAGATCCGCACGCCCCTGAACGGGGTGATGGGCATCGCCGGGGCCTTGGCCAAGACCAGCCTGACCGCGCCTCAGGCCGAGATGGTCGAACTGATCGAGACCTCTGCCCAGACGCTGGAGGCCCTGCTCACCGACATCCTGGACCTGGCCCGCATCGAGGCTGGGCGCCTGGAGATCCGGCCCGAGCCCTTCGACCTCGTCACCTCGGTCAACGCCTGCGCGGCGCTGTTTGAGGCCAGCGCCCAGGCCAAAGACCTGGCGCTGATCGTCGAGATGGAGCCCTATGCTCATGGCTCTTTCGAGGGCGATGGCCCCCGCATCCGCCAGATCCTGACCAACCTGCTCGGCAACGCGGTGAAGTTCACCAGCCAGGGCGAGGTGAAGCTGCTGGTCGCCGCCCGGCGCGACGAGACCAGCACCCACCTGACCTTCACAGTTTCCGACACCGGCATTGGGTTCGACGAAGACACCCGCCAGCGCCTATTCGGCCGCTTCCAGCAGGCCGACGGCTCGATCACCCGGCAATATGGGGGAACGGGCCTGGGCCTGGCCATATCGCGCACCCTGGCCGAGGCGATGGGCGGGGACCTGACGGCGCATGCGGTCCCCGGCCACGGCGCCACCTTCGTCCTGTCGCTTGAGCTGCCCCGCCGCCACGGCGCGGTCGAGATGTGGGGCGACCACGAGGCGGGCCAGGCCGAAGAGACCGCGCTGGACGCCATGCGCGTGCTGCTGGCCGAGGATCACCCGACCAATCGCCGCGTCGTAGAATTGATCCTGGGGGCGGCGGGCGTCGATCTGATCTCGGTTGAAAATGGCGCTGAGGCGGTCGACGAGGCCGCGCGCTCGCACTTCGACCTGATCCTGATGGATATGCAGATGCCGGTGATGGACGGCCTGACCGCCATCGCCGCGATCCGGCGGCGCGAGGCCAAGCTTCACCGACGCACGCCGATCTACACCCTGACCGCCAACGCCATGCCCGAACACGCCGAGGCCTCCGCAAGGGCCGGCGCCGACGGCCACGTGACCAAGCCGATCACCGCCGAGCGGCTGCTGCACGTGGTCGAGATGGTCTGGTCGGAAAAGGTGGCGCGCGTCACGACGCCGGAACTCAAGGTCGCCGCGCTGGCCTGACCCTCAGATCCCCCCAGGGGGAACCTGTGAGCTACTTCGCGAAAATGCCCATCAGGGCAGGGCGGGCGAAGACGGCGGGCGCAGCCTTTTGGGTCACGCCATTGACCCAGAATCCCAGCTCGGCGCCGGCGTTCAGGGTGGCGTTCAGCATCTGGGCGGCGATGAACGGATCGACCGGCCGGATCGATCCCTCGGCGATGCCGTCCGAGATCATCGAGGCGAAGCGGTCGGAGACCCGGTTGGAGTGAGCGACCTGCTCCTCGCGAATTTCACTGGGCAGGGCCGAGAGGGCCGAGGTCCGAAGCAGCGGGCCGTATTCCGAGAGCTGGTATTCGGCCAGGGCGGCGGCGGCGCTGGAAATCCGCGCCCACTGATCGCCCTCGATGCCCATGGCCAGCCGCTGGACCCGGCGCATTACGTCGAAGGTGCGGTCGAAACAGGCCACCACCAGGTCATCCTTGGCGTCGTTGTGGTGATAGAAGGAGCCCTTGGTGACGTTCAGCTCGGCCGAAATCTTGTCCACCGACGCGCCGCGATAGCCGCGGCTGTTGATCAACCGGGTCGCCGCCAGCAGGAAGGTCTCGCGGCTCATCTCCGGGCCTTCGCGCGCCGCCAGGTCGGCCAGCGGGATCGGCGTCGGCTCCCAGGCCGCGCCCTCGGCCGCCAGCCCGCCGACCAGGATGTCGTACATCCGCTCCCGGATGCGGCCGTAATCTTCGGGATCGTATTTCGCCAACCAGACCGCGGCCCAGAACAATTGCTCCAGCAGCATGTGGGTCCGCGCCGTGCGCTTGCCGCGCCCGAGCCAGCCCAGTTCCGGGGTTTCGAACAGCCCGCGCACCTTGCGGAATAGGCGCATGAAGACTTCGAACACCTCCGTCCGCTGCGGATTGTTGAGCGCCCGGATGTCGGACAGGGCCGGCAGCTGCGGCGCTTCGCCGATCGCCGTCAGTCGCAGGCGCTCCAGATAAAGTTCCAGCAGCTTGTGCAGCCGCGCCTGCGGCGTGGTTTCCGCCAAGGCGGTGTCGACCGCCGCCAGCAGCCAATTCAGGCCGCGCATGATGCAGGCCGCGGCCAGATCGTCCTTGCGCTTGAAGTAGTAGGTGACGCTTGTGGTGGAGAGACCCACCGCCGAGGCGGCGACCGCGAGGGTGAGCCCCTTCACGCCATGCTGGTTCAACAGGATCGTCGAGGCGTCGAGGATGGCTTCGCGCTTCTTCTGGAAGCGGTCCGTCGATCGAGCCCCCTTACGTTCAGCCATAAGTTCCTGTCACTCCGCCCCAGCGCGGCCTCTGGTTCGAGGCCTTCGCTAAACTCTTAGTATCGAAAGCACCTTTCGGTGCAAAGCGCCCGCCTCTGGCTCAGCTTGACGCGAAGGGATAGGGCGAGATCGACTTGGTGAAATCGTCGACCGTCAGGGTGCGGTTGATCGGCTCGGCCGCGCGCTGTTTGCAGGCCGGCCGCTCGCAGATCCGGCAGGCCGGGCCGATGGCGGTGGCAACCGGCTCGCGCAGATCGATGCCGCGTGAATAGACCAGCCGCTCGGCGAATTTCAGTTCGCACCCCATGCCGATCGCCAGTTCGGAGTCATCGCCGGCATAGGAGGTGGCGATGCGGCTGACGCTGCGCGACAGGGTGAAGTAGCGCTGGCTGTCGGGCGTTTCGACGATCTGGGTGACGATCCGCCCCGGCGTCCGGAAGCTGGAGTGGATGTTCCAGCGCGGACAGGTGCCGCCGAACCGCGAGAACGGGAAGGTCGCGCCAGCGAACCGCTTGGAGATATTCCCCGCCGAGTCGACGCGCAGCATGAAGAACGGCACGCCGCGCGCGCCCGGTCGCGACAGGGTGGTCAGGCGGTGGCAGGCCTGCTCGAACGACACCCCGAACCGAGAGCGGATCAGTTCAATGTCGTAGGCCGTACGCTCGGCCGCCTCATGGAAGGCCGCGTAGGGCATCAGCAGGGCGGCGGCCAGGTAGTTGGCCAGCGAGACCTTCAAGAGGTTGCGGGTCGGACGATCGGGCGGCCCGGACCGATCGGCGATGGCGTCGAGCAGCGGACCGTATTCCAGCATGGCGAGCTGATAGGCGAGCGCGAACGAGCGCCCGGACCCGGTCAGCACCTCGGACAGGAACAGCCGCTTGCGGTGATGATCGTAGCGGCGGACGGATTCGGGCAACACATCGACCGGCACGATCCGAACCGTGACGTTGTGGCGTTTGGCCAGCCGCTCCCGAGCGGCCGCGGCAAAGTCGAGCGGCTCGTAGGCAAGCTGCGCCACCATTTCATCGGCGGCCTCCTCCAGTTCGGCGAAGTAGTTCTTCTGCGTCTGGATGAAGTCGCGCACCCAGTCCGAGGGCATGACGGCGGACCCTGCGGCCGCGCCCTCTTCCGGCCGGCCGATGGCGCCAAGATCGGTCAGCCGGCGCTGATCCAGATAGGCGCGGTAGAGTCGCACAATGGCCTCGGAGACGGCCGGGGCGCTGTCGGCGACCTCGGCGATCTCATGGCGAGCGACGCCCAGGTCGCGGAACATCTGGTCGGAGAACACCTCCGAAAGGCCCGTGGCGTTGGTCGATTCCGGGTCCGAAGACAGCGTCTTCAGGTCGAGATCGTAAGCCTCGGCCAACCTTAGAAGCACCTGGGCCGTGACCGGCCGCTGGTTGCGTTCCAGCAGGTTCAGATAGCTGGGCGAGACGCCCAGATCCTCGGCCATCCGCGTCTGGGTCAGACCAAGTTCGCGGCGCATGCGCTTCATGCGCGCGCCCAGGAACAGCTTGCGGTCAGTCGAGGGGGGAGCCATCGAGTCTGATTGTCACAGATTTACAATTGTGACAACGTCGTGTTGTGACAATTATGCTTTGTTGCACTTGATGAGCTCTTCGCTCCCCGCGCTGTAAGGGTTAGAGCAGGTCATGGCTTGTAAAAGCCGATCAGTTCAGGCTTCGGCCGGGGGAGCAGGTACCATGACCAAGGAACGGTTCTGGGTCGTTGGCGGCGAATATAGCTGCCTCGCCTTCACCAAGCTGAAGAACGGCGCGCCCCAGGTATTGGGGCCGTACGAGTCGCGTGACGAAGCCAAAGAAGTCTGGCGCAGGGTGTCCGATGAGACCCGCAGCAAGGCCACCACCCGCTTCGCGATCGCCTCGGAACAGCTGGTTCTTCCGGCCTGACGTCACGGGGCTAAAGCGCCCAGTTGTCTCTCCTCGAGCCCGTCCCGACCGCGAGGTCAGGACGGGCTCGCTTTTTATGCGCCGGGATCTGGGATGCGGGGCGCTCTACTCAACTCGTCGCGCCGGCCACGGCTAGGTTGCTCAGCCACGGACGAATGACATCGAGCAACTCGCCCGGAAGCTCCAACGGGATCATGTGCCCCGTGCCCGGGATAACCGCTAGCTGGGAGCCGGGTATGCCGGTGTGAAGCTCCGCGGCCTCATCCAAGCTACGCAGCCGATCGTCCGCGGCGGCGATAACCAAGGTCGGGCAATGAAAAGAGCCGAGCTGATCGGTATCCCCCGTGCGAACCAAGCTGGATTGACGCATGAACACGTCTCCGCCGAGCCTGACGCTCATGGCGCGAATACGAGCAATTAGCAGCTCATTCGCATGCGCTGATCCCAGGGACGACATGATCGCGCCGCGGCTTAGTCCGCCGAACTTGGATGAGCTGGGAGTTCGGGCGACGGTCGCCTTTCGCTGAGCTTGAACCTCTGTGTCGCCCCGCGACGAGGTGGCGATCAGGATCAAACCCATGACCCGCGTCGGCGCCAGCCGCACCACCTCGCGCGCGACGTAGCCCCCCATGGAAAAGCCGATCAGGACGAACTGCTCAGGGGCGTCTTTGAGGAGCCGCTGCGCCATGCCTTCGATGGTTGCGTCGCGCGATAGGTCCGCATGGGAGAGGCTGCCGACCTGAGCCAAATCCTCGGCGACATCGGCCCAGAGGTCATCGTCCAACATGTAGCCGGGGACGAGAACAATGTTCATGACACGCCGCTGATCCGACTGAGATGGGTCAACCGAAAGCGCGAACCCAGCGCCGCTGATGGCCGGCGCGGGGCCGGCCATCATTGGTCGATGGGCGAAAACTAGTCCCTACTTCTGGACCCAGGCGCCGGAGGTGTTCTGGTAGAACTCGCCCGGCTTCAACAGCCCTTGCACCACCGAACGGAACGCCGAGGCGCCGGCGGCGGCGGGGGTGACGCCGTTCTTGGCGGCGGCTTGGGCGTACAGTTGACGACGCCCGGCGTTGATCTCGGCCACGGCGGCCTTCACATCGCCGCTGGCGGCGCCGGCGTTCACGAAGCCCAGGAAGCCGTCAGCCTGCTCGCCCACCACGCCGGCCGCCTTGGCGGAATCGACGGCGGCCTTGGCCGAGGCGGGGTCTGCGAGGGCCGCGCCAGCCAGGGTGAGGCTGCCGACCACGGCGGCGACAGGCGCCATCAGTTTGAAGAAGCTCATGGTCATACCCCTTAGAACAGGTTCGGATTCTGCTGGATCAACGCCTTGACGTCATCGTCGAGGCGGAGGCGCACATCGGCGTCCAGCTTGGCGTAGATCGTGATCGGCGCAACCTCCACCCGCACGGTGGGCGCACAGGCGCTCAGGAAGGCCACGCCAGCCAAGGCGGCCGCGGCGGGAAGAGCTCTATTCATACGGTTCTCCAAAATCACGGCCTCAAGAAGCATAGCCAAGGTGGTCCGTCACGGCTGAACCGCTTGTGAACCGCGCAGCGCCTGATAGTCGGCGAAGTCCTTCAGGAGCTGATCCATGTTCAGCGAGGTGTCCAGGGTCAGGTCCACCTTGGTGCCTGACGGCAAGGGCAGCGCCTTGTTCATGAAGTCCCGGCGGATCAGTTCCATGACGGTCAGGCGGATTTCCTGCTTCTGGGGCGGGGTGTGCTCGCCCTTGATGTGCAGCAGGACGCCCAGCCGCCCATTGTCGAGGCTGTTCACCTCGGCGTCGAGTTGCTCGAAGGCCAGATGCTCCATGGCCTGGTAGGCGAACTCGCTGAAGGCGTTCACTTCGCCCGGGGCGGTGTCGGCCTGAGCCAACGGCACCTGCACGGTGTCGACCGCGCCGCTGATGACCGCCTGGGCCGGCGTGGTCGAAACCGGGGTCAGGGCCTCGCGCAGGATCGAAAGGCGCCCAGGCTCAATAGCCGCCAGGGTACCGCCGGCCACCCGCACCCCTTCGGGCGTCACCTCGAACGGCACGCGGCCGGTCAGGCGGGCTTCCAGGTCCACGCGGTCGCCGAAAGGCGAGGCCTCGACTAGGTCCTTGACCTGCACGCCCTGGAAATTGAGCACGCCCTTCCACGAGGCGCCGGCTTTGAACGGCAAGGTGAAGGGCTCGAAGGCCAGGTTCCCGCCCCCGACCGCAAGTTGCGCGCCCTCGACGGTCAGGCCCTCGCTCGCCAGGCCGAACTTGATGTCGACGTCGGTCAGGGGAACCAGGGTGTTGATCGCCTCGGCCTTGAGGCTCTGACCCGGCGCGGCGGTCGGCGGGATCAGGCTGGTGAAAGCCACCTGGCCGGTCAGGCCAACGACCGGCCCCATCGGGCTGACGAAGTCCATCCGCTCGACGGTGAGCGTGCCGCCGCTGGAAGACGTATCTGGTCCCCAGCCGATATGGCCGTCGAACCTCGCGCGGCCTGTCGCCGGCGAGGCCACAATGGCGGCCATGGGCGAGATATTGACCGGCTGCAGCCCGCCTTCCTCGAAGACCAGCATGCCGGTATCGAAGGCCAAGGTCCCGCGGCCGTCGGCCCGGTGGCGCAGATCGGCCTGGCCGAGCTTGCGGCCGGCCAGGTCGCTGACGCTGAGATCGCCGGTCCAGCCGCCGTTCACGGCGCGCACCTCGCCAGAGCCCCGCACCGGGCGGAACCGGGTCTCGGCCGCCAGATCGTCGATGCGGGCGCCGGCGATCCCGACGCGGCCGCTCATCGCTGCGCCCTTGCCGCGCAGATCGACCAGGGCGGAGGCCTCGGAGACCCTGGCCTCGAACGCCGGCAGGGCGGCGGCGGCCTTGACCACCTCGCCGCGCAGCCGCCATGCGCCGTTCTGCATGGAGAACAGCGGCGCGCCTTTGACCGGGCAGAGTTCGGCGGCGACCTTGTCCAGATCGTTCTCGCCAAGTTCGACATGGGCCGCCGTGATCGGGGCGCAGGCGCTGGCCGTGAAGTCGAGCGCGCCGTTCGCCAGCCGCAGGTCGCCGGCTTCCTCGAACGTGGCGTCCTGCACCGGAGCAAAGCTGCCGGCCACCTTGACCTGACCGCTGGCGACCAGGCCGTCCGGGGTCAGCCGGTAGCTGCGGGCGTTGACGCTGGCCTCAGGCAGGCCACCGCCCGAAACCTTGAGGTCGAAGGCGCCCGCGCCATTGGCGTAGATCGCGCCGCCCGCCCGGTAGAGCGAGGCTTCGCCGCCGCTGTCGGTGCGAATCTTGGCCGGCACGCCGAGGCGAACCGACACTTCCTCGCCCGAGGTGCTGATGGTCAGGGAATTGGCGGTGAACTGGAAGCCCGAGGCCGCCTTCTTCAGGGCCGCCGTCGCCGGATCGTCACCAGAGCGGGCCGGCCCCAAGCCGGACCAGGCGCCACGCGAGGCCAGCGAGCCCCGCAGCGCAAGGTCCAGCCGCCTGTCGTCAAAGGCCACCAGCCCGCCGAAGTCGGCGCGGGTGTTCTTCAGGGATAAATCCCCGGCCTGGGCCGAGGCGGCGGTGATCAGGGTGGTGACCTCGCTGGAGATCACGTCGCCCGCCGAACGGGTCCAGCGCAGATCGCCGACGCTCGCCTGAGCCTGGACACCGCGCGCCTCAACGCCGGCGCCGCTCAGCCCGGCGGCGCTGGCCTCAAGCGAGCCATCGCCGGCCAGGGCCAAGGTCTCGAACCAGCCCGTCGACGAGCCGTCGAACTTGGCCAGCAGCTTGAAATCCTGCAGCCGGCGATCCCCGGCGCTCAGGGCCGCGCCGTCGAGATCCAGCCGCGCGATGACCTTGCCCTCGCCGCGCTTCTTCTCGAAGTCGGGATAGGGTCCCTGGACCGAGAACCGCAGATTGCCGCTGGTCGCGGCCACGCCGCCGACCGCCAGATCCTTGACCGGCGCGGTGAGCAGGATGTCGACCCGGTTGCGATTGGTGATCAGCAGGAGCTGCGAGGGACCGGTCGAGGCGCTGAGCCCCTTGCCCTTCAGCACAGCCGGATCGAAGCGGGCGTCGAGCGCCATCAGCTTGCCGTGCTCCATCCGGCCATTGGCGCGGGCGGTGAGCGGGCCATAGTCGGTGGCCAGACGGACGACGCCCTCGCGGACCTCGATCCGCGGCTTCGGCGCCCCGGCCTGCGGAGGCCGCTTGGCGAATTCCTCGATCAGCGGATCGAGCGAGCCGAGGCTGAATTTGCCGCCCTTCAGGCTGGCGCGCACGATCGGCCGGTGCAGCGTGACCGAGGCGACCTCGATCCCAAGCGGCCGCCCGGCCCAGAAGCCCGTAAGCCCATAGTGGATCTCAACCAGATCGGCGGTGACGTCGGGATCGCGCTCGGCGCCCACGCGGACCCGCGCGGAAAAGCCGCCGAATTCGAAGCGTCGGAACTGCACCTCGGCGGGAATGCCGCGGGCCTCCAGCCAGCCGATCAGGATCTCGCGGGCGATGATCCGGCGGGTGACATAGACGCTGGTCCCGGCCACGACAGCGACCAGGGCCACGACGGCCAAGGCCGTGCGCCTTCGCCGCCACCGGCGTCGGGTCGCCCTGGGCGGCGGGGAAGGATCGGTATCGGAATCGGTCAAACGGGACGACGTCGGCTGCTTTGGGTCAGGTCATAACGCAAAACAGCCGAAAGCGTGGCCGTCCGGAAGTTTTAAAGTCCGCCGAGGGTCGCCAGGGCGACGCCACCGTCCACCGCAATGGTTTCGCCGACCACATAGTCGCCGGCGCGGCTGGCCAAATAGATCGCGGCCGCGGCCATGTCCTCGTCCCGACCGATGCGGCGCGAGGGGATGCGCTTGGCGATTTCGTCACCCTGGTCGCGGGCCACGCGGTTCATTTCCGAGGCGAAGGCGCCGGGCGCGATGCCGGTGACGTTGATCGAATCCTTGATCAGCTCGGCGGCCATACGGCGGGTCAGATAGATCAGACCCGACTTGCTGGCATGATAGGAATAGGTCTCCTGCGGATTGAGGCGGATGCCGTCGATCGAGCAGATATTGATGACCTTGGCCGGTTGGTCGTGGCTGGCGGCGGCCTTCAAAGCGCCGTGCAGGGCCTGGGTCAGGAAGAACGGCGACTTCAGGTTCAGGTCCATGACCTTGTCCCAGCCGCTTTCCGGGAATTCATCGAAGGGCGCGCCCCAGGCCGCGCCGGCGTTATTGACCAGGATGTCGAGCTTGGGCTCGGCGGCGCTCAGCCGCTTCGCCAGGGCCTTGCAGCCCTCGACCGTCGAGACGTCCTGCGGCAGCGAGATGCAATTTTCGCCCAGCTCGGCGGCCGCTTCGTCGCAGGCCCCGGGCTTGCGCGACGAGATGTAGACCTTGGCGCCTTGGTCGATGAAGCCCTTGGCGATCATCTTGCCGATGCCGCGCGAGCCGCCGGTGACGAGAGCCACCCGGCCCTCCAACGAGAACAGTCCCTGAGCCATGTCTTGCTTCCCCTAAGGTGATCGTTGGTATCGCTTATGGACCCCCGTTCGGCGTCCGGAAACCCAGAGGATTTTTGACTCGCGCCGGCTTGGCGGGGCCTATAAACAACCGTTTGAATCGAGGGTGGCCACGTCCACGAGCCGCCCCTCTCCAATCAGTCGAGGATGCGCAAATGGCCGAGATCAATTCGGTGACCGACCTCTCGCTCGAAGGCGACGTCGCAGTCATCACGCTCAACTCACCTCCGGTGAACGCCCTGTCGGCCAAGGTCCGCGAAGGCCTGTTCGAAGGCTTCAAGGCCGCGATCGCCAATGACGCCGCCAAGTCCATCGTGCTGATCTGCGAAGGCCGCACCTTCATCGCCGGCGCCGACATCACCGAGTTCGGCGGCGCGATGGCTGGTCCCAGCCTGACCGACGTTCAGGACATGATGGAAAACTCGCCCAAGCCGGTGATCGCCGCGATCCACGGTACGGTGCTGGGCGGCGGTCTCGAAGTGGCGCTGTGCGCCCACTACCGCGTGGCTGTTCCGTCGGCGAAGTTCGGCCTGCCGGAAGTGAACCTCGGTCTGCTGCCGGGCGCCGGCGGCACCCAGCGCCTGCCGCGCGTGGTCGGCCCTGAGCGCGCCCTGGAAATGATGACCTCGGGTCGTCACGTCGGCGCCAAGGAGGCCCTGGCCGGCGGCCTGACCGACGAACTGCTCGAAGAAGGCAAGCTGAAGGAAGGCGCCATCGCCTTCGCCAAGAAGGTGGTCTCCGAAGGTAAGCCGCTGCGCAAGATCCGCGACCAGAACGAAAAGGTCGAGGCCGCCCGCGGCAAGCCCGAGATCTTCGCCGACTTCCGCAAGGCCAACGCCCGCAAGTTCCGCGGCTTCCTGGCTCCGGAATACAACATCCAGACCATCGAAGCGGCCGTTAACCTGCCCTTCGACGAAGGCTTGGCGGTCGAGCGCAAGCTGTTCAACGAACTGATGAGCGGCCCGCAATCGGCGGCCCAGCGCTATTCGTTCTTCGCCGAGCGCACCGCCCAGAAGATCCCGGACGTTCCGGAAGACACCGCCCTGATCCCGATCAAGAAGGTCGGCATCATCGGCGCCGGCACCATGGGCGGCGGCATCGCGATGAACTTCGCCAACGCCGGCATCCCCGTGGTGATCGTCGAGCAGAAGCAAGAGCCGCTGGACCGCGGCCTGGCCACCATCCGCAAGAACTATGAGCGCACCGCCTCGCGCGGCGGCATCACGGCGGCCCAGGTCGAGGAACGCTGCGCGCTGATCACCGGCTCGCTGTCGATGGAAGACTCGTTCGCCGATGTCGATCTGGTGATCGAGGCGGTGTTCGAACGCATGGACATCAAGAAGGACATCTTCACCAAGCTCGACGCCATCTGCAAACCCGGCGCGATCCTGGCCACCAACACCTCGGGCCTGGACATCGACGAGATCGCCTCGGTGACCAAGCGTCCGGAAAGCGTCATCGGCCTGCACTTCTTCTCGCCGGCCAATGTGATGAAGCTGCTGGAAATCGTCCGCGCCGACCACACTTCAAAGGAAGTGATCGCCACCTCGATGAAGCTGGCCAAGCAGATCGGCAAGGTCGCCGTTCTGGTCGGCGTCTGCCCCGGCTTCGTCGGCAACCGCATCCTGGGCGCGCGCCAGCGCGAAGCCCAGAAGCTGGTGATGGAAGGCGCGATGCCGTGGGACATCGACCGCGTCCTCTACGACTTCGGCTTCCCAATGGGTCCGTTCGCGATGAGCGACCTGGCCGGCCTGGACATCGGCTGGGTGAAGGAAAAGTCGAAGGGCGAGAGCATCCGCGACGTCCTTTGCGAAGCTGACCGCCGCGGCCAGAAGACCGGCGCCGGCTACTACGACTACGACGAGAACCGCGTCGCCAAGCCGAGCCCCTTCACCGAGAAGGTCATCAACGACTTCATCGTCAAGTCGGGCGCCAACCCGCGCAAGATCAGCGACGAGGAAATCCTCGAGCGCTGCATCTTCCCGATGATCAACGAAGGCGTGAAGATCCTCGAAGAAGGCAAGGCCATCCGTGCCTCCGACGTCGATGTGGTCTGGCAGAACGGCTACGGCTGGCCGGTCTATCGCGGCGGCCCAATGCACTACGGCGACCAAGTCGGTCCGGCCAAGGTGCTCGCCAAGATGAAGGAATTCCAAGCCACCATGGGCGACCAGTTCAAGCCCGCCGCTGCGCTGGAAAAGCTCGTCGCCGAAAACAAGAAGTTCGCCGACCTGTAAGGCGACCTACGCCTACCCCTGGGGTCCGGATTCGGATCCCAGGGCGATCTTCCTCCCCAATCCCTAGGATGCTCCTCCAATGCGTGAAGCCGTCATCGTCTCCACAGCCCGCACCCCGATCGGCAAGGCCTATCGCGGCGCGTTCAACAACACCTCGGGCGCCGAGCTCGGCGGCCACGTGATCCGCGCCGCGGTCGAACGCGCTGGCGTCGATCCGGGCGAAATCGACGACGTGGTCATGGGCGCGGCCCTGCAACAGGGCTCGACCGGCAACAACATCGCCCGCCAAGCCGCCCTGCGCGCCGGCCTGCCGAACACCGTCTCGGGCATGACGCTCGACCGCCAGTGCTCCTCGGGCCTGATGGGCATCGCCACGGCCGCCAAGTACATCATCAACGACGGCGCGACGGTCGCCATCGGCGGCGGTCTGGAGTCGATCAGCCTGGTGCAGAACGACAAGATGAACCGCTATCGCACCAGCGATAAGTGGCTCAACGAGCACGTGCCGGAAATCCACACCTCGATGATCGAGACCGCCGAGATCGTGGCCGACCGCTACGGCATCAGCCGCGAAGCCCAGGACGAATACGCCCTGCAGTCGCAGCAGCGCACCGCCGCGGCCCAGGCCGCCGGCGTGTTCAACGCCGAACTCGCGCCGCTGACCTCGATCATGATGGTGCAGAACAAGGAAACCGGTGAGTTTTCCGAGAAGGAAGTCACCCTGACCCAGGACGAGGGCAACCGTCCGCAAACGACCCTCGCCGACCTGCAGAAGCTGGCCCCGGTCTTCAAGGGCGGCATCTTCGTCAAAGAAGGCAAGTTCGTCACCGCCGGCAACGCCTCGCAGCTGTCCGATGGCGCCGCCGCCGTGGTGCTGATGGAACGCAAGGAAGCTGAAAAGCGCGGCCTGACCCCGCTCGGCGCCTATCGCGGCATGGCCGTCGCCGGCTGCGGCCCGGAAGAAATGGGCATCGGCCCGGTCTTCGCGATCCCGAAGCTGTTGGCCCGTAACGGCCTGACCATCGACGACATCGACATGTGGGAACTGAACGAGGCCTTCGCCTCACAGGTCCTGTACTGCCGCGACAAGCTGGGCATCGACCCGGCGAAGTACAACGTCTCGGGCGGCGCCATCTCGATCGGCCACCCCTACGGCATGACCGGCGCGCGTGCGACCGGCCACATCATGCATGAAGGCAAGCGTCGCGGCGCCAAGTACGGCGTCGTCACCATGTGCGTCGGCGGCGGTATGGGCGCGGCGGGCCTGTTCGAAATCTTTTAGGTTTCCAACGGCTTCACGACCTGAGATCGGTCGAAAACAACGTGTGACGAAGGGTCGCCTCGCTGGGGCGGCCCTTTTTCTTTTGGTGAATCAACGAAAAAGCATGCTGAGACACCAATTCGATACAACCAGCATGGGAAGACCATTGCATGTTTCTTGCAGTGCGGTAGTGGCACACCCAATTGTTGCGCCGCAGCATTCCAGTCTGACACAGGTCCCGCTCGTGTTTTCTCAGATCCGTAAGTTCGTTCTCCCGATCGCCGCCATCGGCGCCATCGCTTCGGCGTCCCCGGCTCTGGCCGACGCCAATGTCGGGCTTCAGGTCATGCGCGAGTACAACCTCGTCGTCCTAGGCAACCTGAAGTCCAGCTCCGAGGTCGAGGGCCGCACCTTCGTCGGCGGCAACCTGACCGGCAACTCGTCCAACTACTTCATCAAGGGGAGCAAGGCGCCGGTCTCGACCGCGCCCGGCCTGACCGTCGTCGGCAGCGTGAGCGGCGGGACCAAGCAGCTCAACAACAGCTCCGGCGCCCTGATCGGCGGCTCGATGTCGAGCGGGCTGAACCTGAACGGCGGCAACCAGACTGTGACGATCGGCGGTTCGGCGTCGAACATCAACGGCAGCAAGGGCAGCACCGTCCAGATCGGCGGCGCGGCCAGCGGCAACATGAACAAGAACGGTGGGACGATTCAATCGAACCTCGGCCTGCCCGGCTTCACGGCCGGCCTGCAGGTCCAGGCCACCGACTATGCACTCGGCGTAAAGGACCTGTCGGCCTATCTGGCGGGGCTCACCCCGACGGATCAGGTCAGCTTCCCGCTGCAGAACCGCATCCAGTTCTCCCCCGCCACTGGCGGCGGCAAGCTGGCCGTGTTCGACCTGGCCGACACCAGCGTCTTCAACAAGGTCGGCGAGATCCAATTCCTGACCAAGGGCTTTGACACCATCGTGGTCAATGTCGGCGGCAAGGACGCCAAGATCGCCAAGAACTTCATCGGCGCCAACAGCGGCCTCGGCGAGCATGTGATCTGGAACTTCTATGAAGCCCAGACCGTCGATTTCGGCTCCAACAGCTTCTACGGCTCGGTTCTGGCGCCTTACGCCGCCGGCAAGATCGGTAACTTCATCGAAGGCTCGGCTGTCTTCGGCAGCCTGGAACAGAACAGCGAGATCCACCTCGGAGGCTTCGCCGGCAATCTCCAGATCCTGCAGTCGGGCATTCCTGAACCGGCCACCTGGGCGATGATGATCATCGGCTTTGGCCTCATCGGCTCGACCATCCGCCGCCGCAATCGCGTGGCGCTCGCCGCCTAAATTCGCGGCTATCGTTCGAGGCGGCCCTGCTGGTGAGATCAATTCTCGCTTGGCGGGGCATTCGCCGCTAGGCTCCCGGCGGGGCTCCCAGAGGGTCTCGTCTGGATCCGCACTTTAATGATCGTCTTCGCCTCGGCCGTCGTGCTCCTGCTTCTGGTGCTCAACGGCCTGTTCGCCATGTCCGAATTGGCCGTGGTGTCCTCCCGACGCGCGAAGCTGCAAAGCCGGGCCGAACGGGGCGACAAGGGCGCGGCAGCCGCGCTCCGACTGTCCGAAAACCCCACTCGCTTCCTGGCCGCGGTCCAGGTCGGCATCACCCTGATCGGCATTCTGTCGGGCGCCTACGGCCAGGCGACTATCGCCGGCGAACTCGACCTGATGCTCGAGACCATTCCGGCCCTGCACGACTATTCGGAACTGATCTCCACGGCGGTGGTCGTCGTGATCATCACCTATCTCTCGCTGATCGTCGGCGAACTGGTGCCCAAGCGCTTCGCCATGGCCTTCCCGGAGACCATCGCCTCGCTGGTCGCCCGCCCCCTGACCGTGATGGCCAAGGCCATGGGCCCGTTCGTCACCTTGCTGACCGCGTCCACGGTCGGCGTCCTGCGCCTGCTCGGCATCCGCGACCAACGCGGCGAGAAGATCACCCAGGAAGAGGTCGAGAGCGCCCTGGCCGAAGGCGCCAGCGCCGGCCTGATCGAACCCCAGGAACAGGCGATGATCGGCGAGGTGCTGCGCCTCGGGGACCGCCAGGTCCGGGTCGCCATGACGCCGCGCCGCGACGTCTATTGGATCTCGCTCGCCGACACGCCCGAGCAGCAGAAGGAAGACATCCGCGCCTGCCCCTATTCGCGGATTGTCGTCACCAGCGGGACGGACGTCGAAGAGCCGGTGGGCGTAATCCACAAGAACGACGTGCTGGACGCCCTGCTCGACGGCACGCCGCTGGACATCGCCAAGATCATGGCGACGCCGCTCTATATCGTTGAATCCACCTCGCTGCTGCGCGCCTTCGACCTGCTGAAGCAGACGCCGTTGCACATGGCCCTGGTCGTCGACGAGTTCGGAGCCCTTGAAGGCGTCGTCACCCCGACCGACCTGCTGGAGATGATCGCAGGTGACTTTGACGAAGGCCACGACGCCGAGAACCCGACCACCATCCTGCGCCGTGAAGACGGCAGCTTCCTCGTGGACGGTCGGGCCGATGTCGAGGACCTGGCCAAGGCGCTAAGCGCCGACTTCAGCGAGACCTCGCACTTCCACACTGTCGCTGGCCTGGTCCTGCACGAGGTCGGGCGCTTGCCTACCGAGGGTGACGTATTCGAGATCGGCGGCTACCGCGTCGAGGTGATCGACATGGACGACCGCCGGATCGACAAGCTGCTGTTCAGCAAGCTGGCAGACCCCGACGAGCCTTCGCTGGCCGACATCCTGTCGTCCTAAGGCCGCTCCAAGGCCAAGCTCGGCAACAGTTCCTTCATGATGAACGGGTGAAGTCTGCCCCATGACGGGGGGGCCTCTTTAGTTGGAGGGTCCGTCATGGACTTCACGATCAGGCTGGGCCTCGCGGCCGCAGCCACCGCTATTCTATTGGCCGGCTGCGCGGCCACGCCGACGCCGCAACGGGGCGCCGCCCAGTCGGTCCGCGCCGATCGGCAGATCGAGGCCCAGGCCAGCGCCTTCGAGGCGTTCATGCGCAACGCCCGCGCCATCGACGACAAGTTCTCGGGGCCCGCCGCGGTCAATGAGGGCCTGCGGGTCGGCGCGGCCTATGATCCCAAGCAGATGGAGGCCGGCATGATCGCCTATGCCGCCGTCGCGGCCTTGCAGGATCCGAAATTCGTAGCCGGTGTCCGCAAGGCCGGGAAGGACGGGCAATTGGCCAAGCGGCTGGTCGCGCGGCCCGACCTGGCCACCACCCTGCCCGGCGCGGACTCCGGCGCCGCCCGCGCCAACGCCGCCCTCTATCGCCAGGGCGAGGCGCTGAACGCCAGCGGCCTGCGGGTGAAAAAGGTTTCCTACAGCGTCCAACACCAAGCTTGGTCCCAGGTCTTCGTGCCCGACGCCAAGGCGCGGCTGACCAGGGTCAAGCAGATCTCCAGCGCCGGCTATCGCCCGGTCGCTGGTGACGAAGCCCGGCTCTACGCGGCGGTTTCCGAAGGCGGTCGGCGCGGCGGGCCGGCAAGCCCCGTCGTCGCGCGCGGCCTGGCGGTGGCGGCGCTGACGGTGCTGGGCGACGGAGGCAAAGCCAGGAGCCTGCTGAACGAGCCCAAGAGCGGCATGTGCCTGCGGGTCGCCAAGCTGAACCTCTATCAGTGCCTGGCCAGCGCCGGCCCCTATTATGAGGACATCTACTGCCTGGCCATGCACGGCATGATGGAGCCGAGCAGTTGCGCGACCAGGGCTTCCGGTGCGCCAATTCGCACCGCCCAGCGATAGTCGGCGCCTAACAACCGTCGAAGTCTGGACTAAAGTCGCGCGGCGCCAACCGACCGGCGCTGGAGATCACCGATGCAGCCGCCCGATTGGGACAATAATCCGTTCACGCGCTCAAGCCCCTGGGGACGTTTGCCGTCCCAGGGGCGGATGCGGATTGGCCCGCTGCCCAAGTCCACCGAAGGCGCGGAGCCGCAACCGGCGCCCGAGCCGCCCCCTGAGCCGCCGAAGCCGCCGTCCAAATCGTTCTCCACCGCACCGACGCGGCCGACCGGTATCCTCAGTGGCGGATCGCTGACGCCGCAGGGCGCGGCGCCGAGGCCCCTGGCCACCCGGCCGATGCCGGGCGCGCGCCCGCTGACGCCGTTGGCGACGCGTCCGATGCAGGGCGCGCCCGCTCCGCGCCCGGCGGGGCCGACGGCCACCCCTACGCCCGCCATGGCGCCCGCACCCCTCACGGCGCGCCCCGCTGCGCCGGCTCCAGCTCCAGCGCCCGCGCCTGCTCCTGTAGCCACACCCGAGCCTGAGCTTGCGCCCATCCGGGTCGCCGCCAGAGGCCCCGCCAAGACCTCGCGCACGCCGATGATCGTCGGCTTCGGTGTGGGTCTCGCCGCCCTGGCCGGCCTGGCGGCTTTCTTCATGCTGACCAGCAAGGATGCGCCGGCCCCCGTCGCAGCGGCTCCGCCGCCGACCGTCGCGCCCGTCGTGTCCGAGCCGCTGCCGGCAGCCGTCGAGGCGCCGGTCCAGGCTGCGGCGGAACCCCCGCCCTTGCCGCGCGCCGCGCCGCCCGAAAAGGTGGTTGCGTCTGTCGCCCCCGCCCCTCGTCGCGAGGCGCCCAAGCCCGTAGCCAAACCGGCCGCGGTCACTACACCGCGACTGGACGTTCCGGCGCCGACGCCCGCGCCATCGCCCGCACCGGTCCAAGCCACGGCGGCGCCGCCCCCGAGCACCACCGAGCCGTCTTTCACCCCTCGTCCCGCCATGCCGACCGATCCCGACGCGCCAATCGCCCTTCACCCGAACTAAGGTCGCCCCTACAAAGGTCCTGGCGAGAGCTGGGAGGCGCGCATGAAGTCCTTGTCCTTGGACGAGATCGAACCGTTGTTGACGGGCCAGGTCGATGTGCGCCGGCGAAAGGACTCGCTACAGCCGCTGCGGTTGCCAGTCGCCGAGCTTGGCTTCTACGATCCGTTCAACCGTTGGGTCGGGTCCTGCGCCGCGGCCTGCCGCGTGCGGCTGTCGACCACCTCGCGCAGCCTTCGGCTGACCGCCACCCAGCGACTACTGGCGCAGCCGGCGGGCGATGAACAACGCGGCGCGTATGACCTCTATGTCGACGGGCGGCTGTTCGGCCGCTCGCATGGGACCGGCGTCGCGGTGATCAATCTGGAGAGCGGCACGCTGGAGGGCGACGAGGCCTTCGCGATCGACTTCCAGGATCTGCCGGCCGGCGAAAAGGTCGTCGAACTCTGGCTGCCGCAATCAGCGACGGTATCGATCACCGGCCTGGAGCTGGACGACGGCGCGAGCGCGACATCGGCCGCCGATCCGCGCCCGCGCATCCTCTTCCACGGCAGTTCGATCACCCACTGCATGGAGGCCGAAGGCGCCAGCAACGGCTGGCCGGCGGTCGCCGCCCGCTTGGCCGGCTTTGATCATCTCAATCTTGGCTGGGCCGGCTCATGCCTGCTCTCGGGCCAAGCCGCCCGCATCATCCGCGACACCCGGGCGGACGCCATCGTGCTGAAGCTGGGGATCAATGTGTTCGATGGCGGGCAACTGCGGGAACGGACCTTCCCGGATTCGGCTCACGCGATGATCTCGATCATCCGAGAGCGGCACAAGACGACGCCGCTGGTCGTGGCCTCGCCGATCTACTCCCCGGGCCGGGAGGATGAAGGCTCGCTAGGCGGTCCCTCGCTGGTGCGGATGCGGCAGTTGTTGCAGGACGTGGTCGCCGCACGGGTGGCGGCCGGCGACGCCGCGATCCGATACCTGGACGGACTGTCGCTGTTCGGGGCGGCCGACGCGCATATGCTGCCCGACGACCTGCACCCGAACACCGAAGGCTATCGGCTGATGGGCGAGCGCTTCAACGCCCTGATGCTATCAGGCGATCAGCCCCTGATCAGGGCTTAGCGCCCGACCAGGGCTTGGACTTCGCGGCCGACCGCGCAGAGGCGGCCTTCTCGCTGCGGTGGATGCCGCCTCTGTTGTTCAGGTTCGCATTGGCGAAGCCACCGGGACGGTGACGAAGAGCGGACATGGGGGCGGCGGCAGGCTTCTCGACTGTTTTTTCGTTCATTTCGGCACCTTAGCACAGTTCCGGCGAAACTCAGCGCGAGGGGCGCAGATGCCCTCGCGCCGAGTCGCAGTCCCGCCCCTAGGCGAGGGCGACCAGGGTCCGGCGACGGGTGACCCGGATGGCGCCTCCGGTCACGCCAAAGCCGACGATCATCATCGCCCAGGCCGCCGGTTCCGGAACCGCCGAGACGCCGCCGAGCGAGAAACTCGCCGAACGGCCGTCATAGAACTGGCTAGGCTGGAAGAAATTCCCCTGATGATAGAGCTTGCCGCCCGGGTCGGCGTAGGCGGGAATTCCAAGACCGTTCGGGTTGTAGAAGCTGATGTCGTAGCTGCCGGCGTCGAGGGCCAAGGCGCCGATGTCGAAGGTCACCAGCTTGATGAAATCGGTCTGGGTGTCGGTCAGCAAATAATTGGCCGCGCTAATGGTGAAGTCGGCGATCGCGGTCCCCGGCAAAGCCCCATTCAGATTGAAGAACCCGACATTGGTCGAGCCTCCCGGCGAGAAGCGGGTGTCGATGGCGAAGGTCACCGAATTGATGGTGGAATCCGCGGCCAGTTCGAAGGTGTCGTAAATCCGGAACGGCAGCAACGCGTTGCAACTGCTGCAATAGCTGGCCTGGACGGGCACAGCCGTCAGGTCGGGAATGGATTGAAAGAGCGTCGCGGCGTTGGCCGACGATGCGGTGGCCAACGCCAAGGCGGCGGCGGCGAGTATCGACTTCATTGTGAGACCCCGATGAAACCGGCCGGCAAATCACTGGCCGTTGGGGTTACGGGCGCGCGGAAGGAGCGGACGCAAAGTCCGCCCACGCGCCCCTAGTTTCACCCGGCGCGCGAAGAAACCGCCCTCAAACGCCAAACAATTCCTTCAGATAGGGGTTCAGCAGGCGTCCATCGGGGTCGAGGCGCCGACGGACCTCCAGGAAGTCGTTCCAGTTGGGATAGAGCAGCGCCAGTTCGCGCGCCTTCAGGCTGTGCAGCTTCCCCCAATGCGGGCGGCCGCCATACTTCAGGAAAATCGGCTGGATGAGTTCGAACAGGAAGTCGTAGTCATCCTTGTAGTGGCAATGGACGGCGACCGACCCGCGCGGACCGCCCTGGAACGGTGAAAGCCAGACATCGTCGGCGGCGATGCGCCGAATCTCGATCGGGAAGAATACGTCGGGGCGCTTGGCCTCGATGGTCGCCACGACCTCCTTCAGCGCGGTCAGGTGATTCTCGAGCGGGAGGTGATATTCCATCTCGTTGAAGCGCACGGGACGCTCGGTCGAGAGCAGTTTCCAGCCCTGGTCGATGGCCTCCTCCGGCTCGGCCGAACCCAGCAGCGCCTGGGCGGCGGACTTGCGCAGCGGCGCGGAGAACCTGGTCAGGTTTCGCAGTTGCTTCAACACCTCCAGGAAGGCGCTGTCGGTGTCGGGACCCCGCGGCTTGGCCGGGGCGTCGGTCTCGTCATGCGAGATGTTGGCGGCCAGGCCGGTGAACGGCACGGCGTAGAATTCGAAATTCCGGTGCTTGGCCCAGCGCTCCTCGGCCTTCGCCAGGGTCTCCTCGAAGGGTTCGACCCAGACTCGGCGATGCAGGTTGCGGTTGGCGATGGTCTTCAGGCGCGCCTGGGTGATGACGCCGAGCGCGCCGAGCGAAACCCGCGCGGCCTGGAAGATGTCGGGGTTCTGGCTCGCATCGCACTCGATGACCTCGCCAGAGACAGTGGCCAGCCGCAGGGCGGTGACGTCGCCGTGGATCGCCTGGATCGTCGCGCCCGTCCCATGGGTGGCGGTGCCCAGGCAGCCGCCCAGCGACTGCTTGTTGATGTCGGGTAGATTGGCCATGGCGCGGCCGCGCTCAGCCAGGGCCGGGCCAAGAACGCCCAGCCGAGTTCCAGCCCAGACCACCGCCTCGTCACCCTGCCAGTCGGACACCCCGGCGACATTGTCCAAGGTCATCAAGGTGCCGTTGGTGGGCACCAGGGCGGTGAAGGAATGACCCGCGCCGGCGACCCGGACCGGGGCCTTGGAGGTCTGCAACACGCCAGCCACGCCAGCCTCGTCGCGCGGCGCGCTGCGCACGGCGGGATAGGCGTAGGCGATGCCCGACCAGTTGCGCCACAACAGATGGTTCTGGCCATCGACGCTGGGCGGCGCCGGTGGCTCAGGCTTGTCTCGGCTGGCGAGATAGACCCCGCCGCCCGCCGCGGCGATGACGCCGGCGCCACCGGCGACCAGAGCTGTCCGACGCGAGATCATTGCTGCCCCTCCTTGCCGGCCATGAAGCGGGTCAGGGCCTTGAAATCATCGGGGGTGCAGGACGCGCATTGACCCATGGCGGGCATGGCCTTGTAGCCCTGGACCACGTGATCGAGCAGCACCGCCTCGCCTTGTTTCCAACGCGGAGCCCAGGCCTTGGCGTCATGCACCAGCGGGGCGCCGGAATCGGCGACGACATGGCAGGCCTTGCAGGAACCGGCATAGAGTTCGGCCAGGCGCGGATCGGCGGGCGCGAGACTGGCCGGATCGGCCGGCGGCCCCGCCTGCGGCGCGCAGGCGGCAAGGATCAGGCTGGCTACGGCCAGCGAGACAAAGTGTTTCAAGCGTCCTCCCCCAAGGCGGCTTCGTCGTCTTTTATATGCGTAGCGCCGCCCGATAATCTGGATGCACCAGGTCGTGATACTCCGGGTGGCGGGTGATGAACCCGGCCACAAACGGGCAGGTCGGGATCACCTTCTCTCCCCGCTCACGCGCGAACGCCATGGCGGCCCGGACCAGCTTGCCGCCGACGCCCTTGCCCTCAAAGGCAGTGGGGACCTCGGTGTGCGGGAACAGAATGCCGGTCTTCAGCAACCGGTACTCCGCATAGGCGACGTCGTCGCCCACCCGCACCTCAAAGCGCCCGTCGGCCTCGTTGTTCACGACCTCAAGGTCATCCGTCCCGGCCATGCCGAAGCTCCTTTTTCACTGAGGCTCAGGACATCACGCGGGACGGCGAAGCGCAAACCTCATCCCAGCCGCCCGATCGCCTCGACCACGGCCGGCGTCTTCTCGACGATGACCATGTGACCGGCCTCGGGAATTGAAACCAGTTCAGAGCCGGCGATCCCCTTCTTGAAGCCGTGCGCGTAGAAGGGCGGCACGAGCCGGTCGCTGTCGCCCCAGACGATCACGGTCTTGGCCTTGACCCGGTAGAGCCGGTCGACCAGTCCGCGCTCCGGGATCGGGAACAGGATGCGGCCGGCCATGCCGAGCTGTCGGGCGTTATTGACGAGGTACGTCTGCAGGAAGTTCGGGTCCTCGACATTGCGGCCCGCCGTCATCATCGCCGCGCCGGCCACCGCGTCGTGGAACAGGATTTGCGGCATTTCGAACGGCAGCAGTGAGAAGATGTCGGCGATCGGATGATCGTCGTCCCAAAGGCCGGCCGGGCAAATCAGCGCCAGCCGTGAGACGTCGTTCGGGGCCACGGCCGCCATCTCGGCGGCTATCATGCCGCCCATCGAGTGACCGACAAGGATCGGATCCTTCAAGCCCAGCGCCTCGATCACGTCCCAGGTGTGGAGGGTGAAATCCAGCATGTCGCGGATGGTCGGCGCTTCCTCGCTGTCCCCATAGCCTGGGATCAGCGGCGCGTAGACATGATGGTTTGCGGCCAGGGCGGCGAGGAACGGATCCTCCGCCGTGACGCCCCCAGCGCCGTGCAGATAGACTAGGTCGGGACCGGTCCCGCCTTCGAAGTAGCGGACCGGGACGTGACGGGTCTGGACGGTTTTCAGTTCCATGTTTCCCCCTCCCCTTACGCGTAGGTCTTGGCGAGCGAGGCGCTGGTCGGGAACTCGCCCGGCAGCGAACCGGACGTCACCCGGTTCTCCAGCGGCTTGGCCCAGAACCGGTCGTCGTCGGCGAAGTCCGGGAACATGTTGCGCAGCTTGGGCATCACCTTCTCGGCGAACAGCCGGGTCGAGTACATGCACTTGTCGGCCGGCATGTTCCCCACATGCATCAGGCAGAAGATGTTGCCGACGTTCAGGCCCTTGATCAGGTCTTCCATCCGTTGACGGACGGTTTCGGGGCTGCCGGCGATGATGTGCCCCTGCTCGACCAGATCCTTCCAGGTCAGCTCGGTGTAGCCGCCGCCCTTGGGCGGAGCGTATTGCGAGAGCGCGCCGGACTGGATGGTCTTGATGGTCCGGTAGCCCGGCGCGTCGGCGAAGCCCGGATAGACGTGTAGGCAGCGATTGTAGAAATAGCTGACGTGTTCGGAATAGAGCCGCTCAGCTTCCTCGTCGGTCTCGGCCACCAGGATGGTCTGGGCGAAACCGGCGCGATAGGGCGACTTGTCAGGCGCGCCGCGCTCCTCGACCCGGTCCCAATATCCCTGCATCAGCGCCTTGGCCCGCAGGTAGCCCGAGAAGCTGAGGTAGGAGTACGAATAGGTGTTGTCGATGCAGAAGTCGTAGGTCTCGACCGAACCGCCGCCGGGGATAAGCACCGGGGGATGGGGCTGCTGGATCGGCCGCGGCCAGATGTTGACGTGCCGCAGCTTGTTGTAGCGCCCGTTCCAGGCGAACGGATCGCGCGTGGTCCAGGCCTTGATGATCAGGTCGTGGGCTTCCTGATACTTCTCGCGGGTCAGGGATGGGATCTGGCCATAGCAATAGTTGGTGTCCATCGAGGTCCCGACCGGGAAGCCCGCCACCAGCCGCCCGCCGGAAATGCAGTCCAGCATGGCGAATTCCTCGGCCACGCGGACCGGCGGATTGTAGAGCGCGATGGAGTTGCCCAGCACGACGATGGCGGCGTTCTTGGTGCGACGCGCCAGGCCGGCGGCGATGATGTTGGGGCTGGGCATGATGCCGTAGCCGTTCTGGTGGTGCTCGTTCACCCCGACCCCGTCGAAGCCGAGCGTGTCGGCGTATTCGAGCAGGTCCATATAGGTGTTGTAGACCTCGTGGCTCTTGGCCGGGTCGAACAATCGCTGGTCGATATCGACCCAGACCGACCGGTTCTTCTCCCGGAAATCATCCGGCAGATACGGCCATGGCATCAGGTTGAACCAGGTGAACTTCATCGCTTGCTCCTCCCATGCCGCCTCTATCGGGCGGTCAGGTGAACGACGATAAGCCAAATGCCTCCGGCGCCAAGCGATAAGCGGCGGCGAGACCACCCAAAGAAAATCTGATCGAGAAGACCCTTCCCATCAGTCGTCACGAGGATATATTGATAATCAATCGCAACTAGGTGACACACGATGCACACCGCCAAGAAGACGTTTAGCTACAGTATGATGCACCTTGTGGTGGCCATCACCGTGGCCTACGCGCTAACTCGCGACTGGCGTGCGGCCTTGGCGATCGGGATGATCGAGCCGATCTTCCAGACCATCGCCTTCGCGCTGCACGAACGCGCCTGGGCGCGAATCGAAGCCAAGGGAACTTCGCCCAAGGACGCTCGTTTGGCGGGCGTCGAAGCTTAAGAATGGGAGCTATGAGATGAGCGTGAACGCCGGACCCAGCGCCAAGGACCGCAAGGCGGTTGCTGAAGGCCTGTCGAAGCTGCTGGCTGACAGCTACGCGGTCTATCTGAAGACCCATGGCTACCATTGGAACGTTCGGGGCCCGAACTTCTCCCAGCTCCATTCACTGTTCATGGCCCAGTACACCGAGATGTGGACGGCCATCGACGAAGTCGCCGAACGCATCCGCGCCCTGGGCGAACTTGCGCCGCAGGGCTACGGCGCCTTTGGCAATCTGTCGGCGATCAAGGACGGCGATCCGTCGAAGAACGCCGAGGCCATGCTCAAGGACCTGATCGAGAGCCACGAGACCCTGATCGCCACGCTCTACGCCAGCCTGCCGGCGGCGCAGGAAGCCGGCGACGAAGTCAGCGCGAGCCTGATTTCAGATCGCCTGACCGCTCACGAGAAGCACGTCTGGATGCTGCGCTCTTCGCTGGGCTAGGCGCAGGGCGTCTTGGCCGCCGTCTCCGCCACCGGGCGCACGACGGCGGTCCAAAGCGCGTAGCCAGCCGAGGTCATGTGCAGGCCGTCGGCGATGAAGATGTCCTTTGGGGTCCCATCGGCCTGCAACATGGTCGGGACCACATCCACATAGTCCAGGTCCGCGCGGGTTGACGCCATGGCGCGGATCTTGGCGTTGACGGCGTCCTGGTCGGTCTTCTGGGCCCAGCGCGCCTTCGACGGCTTGAGCGAGATGAAATAGACCGGAGTCGCGCCGAGCTTGGCGGTCTTCAGGGTCATGAACCGTTCGAAGTCGACGACTACATCAGAGCCCGCCTTGCCCGCATGCAGGTCGTTTTCGCCAGCGTAGAAGAAGATCGCCCGCGGATGATACGGGCCGACCACCCGGTCGAAGTAGAAGTTCACATCCGAGATCTGCGAGCCGCCAAAGCCGCGATTGATGACGGGGATCGGGGCCATGTCCTCGGCCAGCGTGCTCCAGAACCGCACCGACGATGATCCGGTGAAGACCACCTTGCATCGCTCGGGGGGCGTGGCCCGGTCCTGGGCCGCGAAAGCCTCGATCTCAGGCGCCAAGCGCTCGGGTCCGGCGGGTTGAGGTGGGGCCGCCGACGATTGTTGAGCCATGGCGGCGGCCGGCGCGGCGACCGCGACAAGCAAGGCGGCGGAGATAGCGGCAAGGCGATTGAGCATCGTGTCCTCGGGGTGGCCAGAGACAGGCCTTCAAAAACGAAAAAGGCGCCGCGGTCTCCCGCGGCGCCTCTCCGATCAAAGAGCTGTCGCCCTTAGAAGCGGTATTGGAATTCCACGCCGTAGGTGCGCGGGAAGTTCAGCTTCACGGTCCGACGATAGGTGTCGTTCGCGGTCAGAGCCGACGGGCTGGAGCTCTGATAGGCGACTTCGTCGGTGACGTTCTTCACGAAGCCGATGATTGTGTAGCGATCGCCGGCGTCCTTCCAGAGCGCGCGGAGATCGACGATCTCGTTCGACGGGGCGGTGTAGTTCGCCTGGCTGAAGATCGAGGTCTGTTGATCGTCGGTATAGGTGTAGGTGGCGCCGAGCGTCAGGCTGCCGGGCGAGAAGTTGAACGTGTAGTTGGCGCCCAGGTTGATCTTGTTTTCGGGCGTCATCGGCAGACGGTTACCCACCAGGTCTTGCAGGCGAGCCGGGCCGACCGGGCCGACCGGATTGGCGCCCGGGCGCACCGCGCGCGGGTCGTTGGTGTCGACGAAGCAGCAACCTTCTTTGATCTCGGCGTTCAGGTAGGCGTAGCTGCCGAAGATCAGCAGGTTGTCGATCGGCGCCCACTGAGCTTCGAGTTCGACACCCCAGTTGCGGGCGTCGAGGTTCAGGAACTGCGTGCCGGTCGAACCGGTCGCGGCGTTCAGGATCACGCTGATCGGGGCCTGGAAGCCCTTGTAGTCAGCGTAGAAGATCGCCGAGTTCACCTGCAGACGGCCGTCCAGCATGGTCTGCTTCAAGCCGATTTCGTAGTTATCGACATATTCCGGATCGGCGTAGGGCTGCGGCGTCAGGCCGTTCGAGGCCAACCAACCACCCGACTTGTAGCCGCGGCTGTAGCGGGCGTAGGCGTTGGTGTCGCCGCTCGGCTGCCACTGCACGCCCAAAGTGCCGGTCCAAGCGTCGTAGTCGGCCTTCAGGTCGCGGGTGAGCGTGCCGTTCTGGCCGGCGCGCAGGTTGGCGTAGGCGGGGTTCTTCTGGCAATCGGCCAGGGTCGCCACGCCGCAGATGACGAAGGTGGTGAAGTCGACCGCGATGCCTTGGCCAACCGCCTGCGGGATGTTGGCGAACTGGCGCAGCAGGGTGGTGGTGGTCGGGCTACGCGACACATAGCGAGCCGAGTCGGTGCCCTCTTTTTCGTCGGTCGAGTAGCGCAGACCGGCGGTGAGGGTGAAGTTCTCCGCGAATTCCCAGTCGATCTGACCGAAGGCGGCGTAGGAGTTCACTTCCAGGGTGCCGTCCACGAACAGGTAGTTGCCGTTCGGGTTAGCAGCGGCGGCCGTGCCGGTCGCCAGGCTGATCGGGGCGAGCATCGAAGCATCGCCCAGAACGCGCAGGCCCTGCGGCTGGCTGTACTGCTGATGATATTGATAGAGGCCGGCGATCCATTGGAGCGGGCCATCCGAGTTGGACGACAGGTTGATCTCGTTCGACCACCACTTCTGGTTCTCGGTGTAGAAGAAGCGTTCGTTCGGCGAGACGCCCAGCGCGGTGTAGGCGCCGAACGGGGTCGCGGCGTTGATGCTGAACAGGCCCTGGCGAGACGAGCGGTCCTCGTCCCCATTGGTCTGGTAGCTGTAGGACTGGTAGCCGGCCAGGTACTTCAGGGTGGCGAAGCCCAGGTCCCAGGTCATGTCGAAGTGCAGACGGTTGTGGTTGGAGAGCTTGCCCTCCATCGTCTGGTCCATGTTGATCCGATAGGGATCAGCGACGGATGGGTTCACCCCGCCATAGCCGTTGGTCGGGTTGTAATAGAGCGCCGAGTTGCCGAGACCGGTCGCCGACACGGTGTCGTACGGCGTGATCACGCTCTCGAAGATGTTGCCGACGCCGTAGCTGTCGTCCCAATCGAACTTCGTATAGCGCAGGCGGGCGGTGATGTTTTCACCCAGGTCCGCCTCGATCTGAGCTTCGAGGGTGTAGCGCTCGAGGCCGCCGGTGTCGCCGCCGGGGCCTTCGTTCTTGATGAAGCCTTGGTCGCGGCGTTCAACCGAACCGCCGACCAGATAGCGCAGGCCCTCGGTGATCGGGCCGCGGATCATGGCGTCGAAACGGTGGGCGCCATAGTTGCCGACCGCGGCGCGAACCTCGGCGTCGAACTCGTCGGTCGGACGCTTGCCGATGATGTTCAGCGCGCCGCCGATCGAGTTACGGCCGTAAAGCGTGCCTTGCGGGCCGCGCAGGATTTCCGTCCGCTCGATGAACAGCGACGGCGTCGAGGAGTCGGCCATCGAGTTGGAGAAGATGCCATCCGAATAGAGCGCGACGCTGGGGTCGGTGCCGATGGCGTTGGTCAGACGGCCAAAGCCGCGGATCGAGAGACGGTCGTTGTTGGTGTAGGCGACGCTAGGCGTGACGCGCGCCAGATCTTCAACGGTGGCGACGCCCAGAAGGTCGCGCTTTTCGCTGGTGAACGCGGTGACGGCGACCGGCACGTCCTGAAGGCTCTGCTCCCGCTTTTCAGCGGTGACGACAAGCTCTTCGATTGTGAAGGAGTCCTGCGCTAGGGCAGGCGCGGCGGCCGCGGAAAGGGCGGCGACGGACGCGCCCATAACGAAAATACTGCGCAAACGCAGGGGTTGGATCATGTTTTACCTCCCAGCCAGACGCGGGCGTTATGTCACCCGTCGTGTGTACTTGATGATCAAAGCTGGATGTCTCGAACGGCGTTCGAATAGATGAAAAAGCCGGACCGAGCCACTTTACCGCCCCTTGTGGCGTAAGGGTCGCGGTCGCCATCAGGGGCGAAAAGGCTAAGGTGAGGAAAACACAGGACGATTGAGCAATTGGCCAATTATCCTAGCGACGGAGAATTAGAGCCTCCAGGCCGCGAACCGCTGATTCAACGGCCTCATCCTTGGGTCCATGGCCCGGCGCGCCGCGTGAAAGCGCCACAACGGCGATGCCGCGACCCCAGGCCCAGATCGCCTCGGCGATCTTGTGCGCCACCTCCGGCGGGTGAACGGCGGCGAACTCCGCCATGATCGCCTGGCGCAAAACGGCGAAGGCTTCGGCCTCGGCGGCGGTCACATCCTCGCGGCGACCGGCGTCGAGGGCCTCGTACGCCAGTTCATAGAGCTCGGGCTTCTCGCGCAGGAAATTCAGATAGGCCATGCCGGTCGTACGCAGGCCGCCATCCGCCGGGCCGGCGTCATAGGCCTCGCGCATGGCATCGCCGAGTTGGCGGAACCCATCGATCGCCAGCCCCGACAGCAAGGCCGCCTTGTCGGCGTAGTGGTAATAGACCGTACCGGGCGCGACACCGGCGCGGTCGGCGATGGCGCGCAGGGACAGACCGCTCCGGCCGCTTTCGTGAAGGATGTCACGGGCCGCAGCCAGGAGTTGTCCGCGAACATTGCCGACATGGTAGTTGCGGCGGCGCTCGGCCGTGGCCGGCGTCAAGACGCAGCCCCACTCAACGATGCTGTTGCAGCCCCATACATGGTGGGGATCAACCTCGCAGACCGACCAAAGTTATCATTGCTAACTTAACGCTGGATAAGCCGCCCGACGCAATGGCTATCAGGTCAGGGCGACGACCTTCGCGTGCAGAGCGAGCACCAGGTCGGCGGGCGCGAGGCGGGCTTGCAGCCCCCGCTGACCGCCGTTGATGAAGACCCGCTCGTGGGCCAGGGCGGCCTCGTCGATTACGGTCGGGACGACCTTCTTCTGACCGAACGGGCTGACCCCGCCGACCCGATAGCCCGTAATTCGCTCGGCGTCGGCGGGCTTCATCATCTGGGCGGTCTTGCCGCCGACCGCGGCGGCCAGCTTCTTCATCGCCACCTCCTGGTCGGACGCCAGCACCGCGCACACCGGCTTGCCGTCGACCTGCGCCATCAGGGTCTTCAATACCTGGTCGGGCGAAACGCCCAGGCTTTCGGCCGCCTGAAGCCCGACGCGCGGCGCATCGGGGTCGTAGTCGTAGGTATGCAATTCGTAGGCGACGCTGGCCTTGTCGAGGGCCAGCGTCGCAGGGGTCGTCTTGGCCATGGTCCCGATCTAGCCCGCGCTCGAAGCTGCGCCAAGCCGGGCGCCGTTTGCGCGGCCACGCCGCCCTGGCGATCCAAGAACGTCGTTGTGTCTATGCGGGTCAGAAAATTCGCCCATATGTTTTGCAGCATGGCGCGGAAACCGACCCCAGGCGTTTCCGTCTGCGACCGCCCATCGCCCTCCACCACATGGAGCCGCCACCGATGCCAAACTCCGACCTGCCGCTCCCGCCGCCGGCCACCTCCGCCCTGGACCTGATCGGCCGCACGCCGATGGTGGAGTTGTTCGGGTTCGACACCGGGCCCTGCCGATTGTTCGTTAAACTGGAAAGCGCCAATCCCGGCGGCTCGATCAAGGACCGGATCGCCCGCTCAATGATCGAGGCGGCCGAGGCTGACGGCTCGTTGCCGCCCGGCGGGACCATTGTCGAGGCGACGGCCGGCAACACCGGCCTGGGCCTGGCGCAGGTGGGCGTGCTGAAGGGGTACAAGATCCTGCTGGTGGTGCCCGACAAGATGAGCCGCGAGAAGATCCAGCACCTGCGGGCCATGGGCGTCGATGTCCGCATCACCCGCTCCGACGTCGGCAAGGGCCACCCGGAATACTATCAGGACATGGCCCAGCGGCTGGCGGCCGGAATTCCCGGCGCCATCTTCATCAATCAGTTCGCCAACCCGGCCAATCCGAAGGCGCACCAGACCACCACCGGACCGGAAATCCTCGAGCAGATGGAAGGCGACCTGGACGCCGTGGTGGTCGGGGTCGGATCGGGGGGCACGCTGACCGGCCTGGGTCGCTATTTCGCGGAGGCCTCGCCCAAGACCAGGATGGTGCTGGCCGACCCGCAGGGGTCGATCCTGGCGCCCCTGGTCAACACCGGCGAACTGATCGAGCCCGGATCCTGGGTGGTGGAAGGCATCGGCGAGGACTTCGTACCGACCAATTGCGACCTCTCGCTGGTTTCAAAGGCCTATACGATCCCCGACGCCGAGAGCATCGGCGCGGCGCGCGAACTGCTGACCAAGGCCGGCATTTTAGGTGGCTCTTCATCGGGCACGCTGCTGGCCGGGGCGCTGCGCTACTGTCGCGAACAGACGGAGCCGCAGCGGGTGGTCACCCTGGTCTGCGACACCGGCGCCAAGTACCTGTCCAAGGTCTATAATGACAGCTGGCTGGTCGAGCAGGGCCTGACTCAGCGCAATCTGCACGGCGACCTGCGCGACCTGATCGCCCGCTCGCCCGCCGATGGCGGCGCGGTCACGGTCGGTCCCGACGACACCTTACTGACCGCCTATAACCGCATGCGGCAGGCAGATGTCAGCCAGCTGCCGGTGCTGGATGGCGGGCGGTTGATCGGCTTGATCGACGAGAGCGATCTGCTGGACGCCGTTGAGGACTCCAAGCCCGACAAGCGCTTCGCCCAGAGCGTCGCCACCGCCATGACCGCCAAGCTGGACACCCTGCAGGCCGGCGATCCGCTGGACGCCCTGCTGCCGGTCTTCGAGAAGGATCAGGTGGCCATCGTCCTGGATGGCCGCGAATTCGTCGGACTGATCACCCGCATCGACCTCATCAACTATCTCAGGCGCGCAGCGTGACCGACGAGACCCCCACAGGAAAGAACCGCCTGGAATTCTCCACGCGGACAATCCACGGCGGCCAATGGCCAGACCCCACCACCGGGGCGGTGATCACCCCGATCTACGCCACCTCGACCTATGCCCAGACGAGCCCTGGCGAGCACACGGGGTTCGAGTATTCCCGCAGCCAGAACCCCACCCGCTTCGCCTTCGAACGCGCGATCGCCGATCTGGAAAGCGGCACGCGGGGCTATGCCTTCGCTTCCGGCCTGGCGGCGATCTCGACCTTCCTGGAAGTGCTGGACGCCGGTGACCATGTGATCGCCAGCGAGGACCTCTATGGCGGCTCGTTCCGGCTGTTCGACAAGGTGAGGCGACGCTCGGCCGGGCTGGAGTTCAGCTTCGTGGACATGGCCGACCTGGCCGCCATCGAGGCGGCGATCAGGCCCAACACCAAGCTGATCTGGGTGGAGACGCCGACCAATCCGCTGCTCCGCCTGGCCGATCTGGCGGCCATCGCCGAACTGGCCGGGCGACACGGCCTGCTGGCGGCCGCCGACAACACCTTCGCCAGCCCCTACTGCCAGCGACCGCTGGAGTTCGGCTTCGATCTGGTGATGCATTCGACCACCAAATATATCTCCGGCCACTCAGACATCGTCGGCGGCGCCCTGGTGGTGGGACAGAACGCCGAGCTCGCCGAGACGGTGGGCTTCCTCCAGAACGCTGTCGGGGCCGTGGCCTCGCCGTTCGACTCGTTCCTGGCCCTGCGCGGTGTGAAGACCCTGGCCCTGCGCATGCAGCGTCATTGCGAGAACGGCCTGAAAATCGCCCGCTGGCTGGAGAGCCGGTCCGACATCATCCAGGTGATTTATCCGGGCCTGCCCAGCCATCCCCAGCACGACCTGGCGCGCCAACAGATGACCGGGGGTTTCGGCGGGATGATCTCCGCGGTGCTTGATCGCGATCTGGCGGGCACGCGGCGAATGCTGGAACGCACCCGGCTGTTCACCCTGGCCGAAAGTCTGGGGGGGGTGGAAAGCCTGATCGAGCATCCAGCGATCATGACCCACGCCTCGATCCCGGCCGAGACCCGCAACCGTATCGGCATAGCCGACAGCCTGATCCGCCTGTCGGTGGGGATCGAGGACGCCGACGACCTGATCTCCGACCTGGAACAGGCGCTGGCCTGATCATCGTCTCGTCATCCTCCGGTCGTCTAGAAGACCATCCGAGGGACCCAAGCGGCTTGGCAAGTTTGGCGACTCAGCTTGGGCCCCCCGGACCAGCCTTCGGCTGACCGGAGGAAGACGAGGTGGGCGTCAATGCCCGGCGTGCTTGGCCTTCTGTGCGGTGTCCCAGGCGACGAATTCCGGACCGTCGATCAGGCCGTCCTTGTTCTTGTCGGCGCTCGCGAAGTCGGCGGCGGGCAGCTTGTAGGCGACCCACTCGGCCTTGCTGATACGGTCATCCTTGCTGGTGTCGGCAGGGTGGATGAAGCGGCCTTCGGCGGCGGTGGCCATGGTGGCCGAGCCGGCCAGAACGACGCCGGCGGCGATGAAGAGGCTGGTGAAACGCATAGGTGTCCTCCGTTAAGTGGGCGGAGCCTGACGGCGGCTCGTGGCGGAAATGCGCCGATACGGCCGCCTCGCGATCAGGCGAACGCTGCGCCGCGGCGGCGGCGTATCGCCCCGCCGGTGGCGAAGAAGCCAGCGATCAGCATGGCCCAGGTCGCCGGTTCGGGCACCGCGGCGAGATAGATCTCCTTGGTGGTGAAGGCCCGGCCCGAGTTGTAGGCGTCATAGTCCAGGTTCCAGCCCATCGCGTCGAACGCCGCCAGGTCCAGCGACGTCACTCGCCCCATCTGCCCATAGGCCACAGTGGGGTCCATCATGCCCAGGGAGGCGAACCCCGAGATGTTGTCCTTCCAGTGCGAGGCCTGGTTCGCGTCGCCATTGTAGTCGCCAGTCGAGAAGTACCCCGCCTGGTAGGGATTCTGGCCGTCGATCGAGAAGAACGGATTGCCGCCGACCGACCAGTCCAGCATCACCCCGCCGTCCCCGAGCCCCTCGGGATTGTCGCTGTAGCGATAGAGGTCCAGCACCGAAGCGACGGCGTAGTCGTTCAGGTTCAGCAGGGCGAAATCGGGATCCTCGGCCAGCGGCCCTTTCGGCGCGCCGAGGATATCGTAGATGTCCACGCCGCTAACGAAGCCCAACGCATGGCCGATCTCGTGGATGGCGACGCTGATGAAGTCGATGGAGTCCGAAGCGATCCCGTCGCCTGGATTGAAGTCGAACTTGTACTGATTGCTGAACTCGATGGAGCCGTCGGCCGCATCGCCAAAGCCGGTGAAGCCCAGGGCTTTCAGATTGGCGTTGTTGGCGTCCAGATAGGCGTTGTTGCCGCTGAGATCGCTGTCGAGCACGCGGACGCGAGTGTCGACACCCTCTCCGCTCGGCAGCTTGTAGCCCGAAGTGATGACGTCGAGCGCGCCATAGTCCCCCGCCACCGGGCGCAGCCCCGGCAGATTGGCGGCGGCGATGGCGTCGATCTGCGAATTGCCGACCGCGGCGATCTGGCCCTGCACGATCTCGATGGGCACGACGGAGGAGCTACTCGACGTCTGCCCCAGGATCCGGTCGCCGAGCTGCTTGAACCCCACATCGAGATTGATCGTGACGTTGTTTGTGAGGCGCCGGCCCCAGAAGTCAGCCGCGATGCTGAAGCCGGTATAGGCCTCGCTGCCGGCCTCCACCCCGCCCACGTCGTTGAGCACGATCTTGGCCGCCAGGGCCGGTGTCGAGAACGCCACGATCGCCAGGGCGGCGGTCGTCGAAACTAGGGCCTTCCTCATCAGGTCACTCCGCGGTTCACTGACGCAGCGAGACCCGCGAAACACCCGCCGCCCCCTGCGATGGTTAATCTGCGGTAACCGTCACACACCCCAAGTTGAGCCTCAACGATATTCTATTGTAGAGCTTATTGTTTTGCTCAAGCCTCGCACATTCAGTCTATCGCCTTGCCTGCTGGCGGTGACAACTGCGTGGGCGGCCACTTGATCCCGAGTTGCTCAAGATAAGTCGGGTAACGGTCCTGATCGTAATAGTATTTGCGCATCTCGGGCCGGTACTTGGCCATCACCTCGGTGTTGATCTCGATCGGCGGCTTGTCGGTCGCGGCCAGCATCGGCACGTACTTCTGGTCCTTGGTCTGGACCTTCACGAAGTAGTCCTTGGCCTGCGTGCGCAGGTCTGGGCGGGTCAGCACATCCATCATGGTCATCGCCACCACCTTGGAGCCGGCGACCACGCCCTGGTGGGCCACCGGCGTGGCCATGGAGATAGCGTTCGACCAGTGGTGCCCCGGCAGTTCGGGAATGTTCGACGGGTAGTAGATGGACACCGTCGGCAGGGTCCACGAGATGTCGCCGATGTCGTCCGAGCCGCCGCTTTCCGGCTTCTCGACCGGGGTGGCCAGTTTGTCGAGCTGGGTCGCCAGCCCCTTTTCGGGCGCGCCGAGGTTCTTCTGCACCGCCTTGGCGAACGCCTGCTCGTCGGCGCTCCACTTCGGCAGACCGACCTTGTCGATATTGGCCTTGGCGGCCTCGGCCAGCGGACGGTTGAAGTGCTGGGGAGCTGCCGAGCCGAGCACCCGGTGGGTCACGGTCGTATCGGTCATCTTGGCCGCAGCCTCGGCAATGGTATTGCCGGTGTCGTAGCTCTTCTTGATGCCGTCGAAGGACTGTTCGCGGAAATAGTACCAGACGCTCGCCGCCGATGGCACGACGTTGGGCTGGTCGCCGCCGTCGGTGATGACGTAGTGGGAGCGCTGCTCGGGCCGCAGATGCTCGCGGCGCATGTTCCAACCCATGTTCATCAGCTCGACCGCATCCAGCGCGCTGCGCCCGCGCCACGGCGCGCCGGCCGAGTGCGCCGAGGCGCCCTTGAAGCTGTACTCCACCGAGACCAGGCCAGTGCCGCGCGGCTGGCCCCATGCGGTGGCGAGATTGGAGCCGACATGGGTGAAGATCGCCACGTCGGCGCCTTTGAACACGCCATCGCGAACCATGTAGGCCTTGCCGCCCAGCAGCTCCTCGGCCACCCCCGGCCACAGCATCAGGGTCCCGAAGATGTTCTCCTTCTCCATGATCTCCTTGACCGCCAGGGCGGCGACGACGTTCAGGGCCTGACCCGAATTGTGCCCCTCGCCATGTCCCGGCGCGCCCTCGATCAGCGGATCGTGCCAGGGCACGCCTGGCTTTTGCGAAGCTTTCGGAATGCCGTCGATGTCGCTGCCCAGCACGATGACGGGGCCGCCCGAGCCATGGGTCCAGGTCGCGGTCCAGCCGGTCGGCAGGCCGGCGACGCCGCGCTGGATGGTGAAGCCGTTCTTCTCCAGCACATCGGTGACGTATTTGGAGGTCTCGACCTCCTGGAACGCCAGCTCGCCGAACGAGAAGATCGAGTCGTTCATCTGCTGGGCCAGCTTTGCCCGCGCCTCGACGCCGGCCTCGGCGCGAGCCTTGAGGGCTGTGACGGCGGAGGCCGAATAGCTCTGAGCCAGGGCCGCAGGCGCGACCGCGCACATCAGGCTGGCCACAGACATGGCCGCCAGGAACTTCAAAACCATCACCAATCCCCCCGTCACTTCACTAGGCGACAAGGGGCCATGAATTGGCGCCGTCGGAAAAGCGTTTTTCGCCGCCGCCTGCGCCTAAGCTCTAGCGTGGCGAGAGATTGATCACCGCATCGTCGCCCTCGATGTGGACGATCACCACGCCCAGTGCGGGCCCGCCGTCGATTTCCAGCACCATGTTCTGACCGACATAGTCGGCGAAGCTGGCGCCGCTGACCGCGCGGATCTTGCCGATGAAGCTGAGCAGGGCCGTGGCGCTGTGCTCGATCGAAGCCTCGAAGGTCACGGCTTCCAGGGGCTTTTCGACCGTGCCGATGATGCCGGTGCCGCGCTTTGTCGAATGGACCATGTCCTTACCTCACCAACTTCAACGTACCGGTGATCGCGTCGATCTTGAGAATATCGGCCGGCCCGATGCCGACGCAGGTAGGCGTGCCGGCCTCCACCACCGTGCGGCCGGCGTCGCGGATCAACATCACCGGCAGACCGGCCGCCTCGGCCTCGTCAGCCAGCGCCAGCAGAGCGGCCTCGGACTCGCAACGCAGCACGACCTTGGGCATGCCGACATCGAGCCAGCCGATCTGCTGCTCGCGCGGCGCGCGCAACAGCCCGCCGACGGCGGCATGGGCCACCTGGGCCGCAAGCTTGCCTGGCGGCAGGTTCAGCGCCTGATTGACCACGATGACTTGCTTCATGCCCCTCCCATGCCCGGCCAGCGGCCCGGCCTGCAAGAGGCGCGATCAGCCGGGCCGCCGATTTGGCGCAGGGCGGCCCGGCTAGCCCCTCAGTGCGAGGACGACAGCTTCATCATCACCAGGCCCGAAACGATGAGCACGGCGGCCAGCACCCGCATGAGGCTGAGCTGCTCGCCCAACACGACGACGCCGACCACGAACGCCCCCACCGCGCCGATGCCGGTCCAGATCGTATAGGCCGTGCCCAGCGGCAGGGTCCGCATCGCCATCGACAGCAGGCCGAAGCTGGCGATCATGGTGACGATAGTGATGGCGGTGGGCGCCAGACGGGTGAAGCCTTGCGACTGCTTCATGAAATAGGCCCAGACGATCTCGAGCACTCCGGCCGAGACAAGCAAAATCCAGGGCATGCCAGCCCTCCTGTAAAGGGCCGGGCCGTCCCGGTGTTTCTACCCATGTTGGGGGAGGACGTCCTCGCGCGGCTTACTTAGGCCAACGAGCCCTGAGCTTCAACGTCAAGCCGGCGCGTCCCGTGGTCGCGACCTAGAATTTGTCAGGAACGTCAGACCCTTGGGCGTCTATGGCGGAGAGGGTGGGATTCGAACCCACGGTACCCGTAAAGGTACGCCGCATTTCGAGTGCGGTGCTTTCGACCACTCAGCCACCTCTCCGGAGACGACAATCGGGCCTTCCGAAGAAGATGGCCCGCTGAGCGAGGCGCGGAACCTACTCATCCGGCCTCTCCAGATCAAGCGGGTGTTTCAGTTCTTTTCAGCGCGGGTAAAGGACCATCTGGGTGCAGCGAAACAGGGCGATGGTCTTGCCGGTTTCCTGGTGCGTGGCGACGGCGTCCCAGACCTGGGTCATGTGGCCGCCATGGGCGAGGCGCGCCTCGCACAGAACCGTGTCGCCTTCGCGCGCCGTGCCGAGGAAATTGCTCTTCAGCTCAATGGTGGTGAAGCCGGCGCCGCCCTCCGGCAGCGAGATCCGGCAGCCGTAGCCGGCGGCCGAATCCAGCAGGGCGATGACGCTGGCCGCATGCATGAAGCCGTTGGGCGCCATGTGCTTCTTGGTCACCTTCACCTGGCTGCGCAGATAGCCCTGGCGGGCCTCCAGCACTTCCAGGCCAAGCTCGCCGGGCAGGAAGCCTTCCTGCATGGCGTTGAGCTGAGGCACCGGGTTGTCGCCCAGCTCGGGGAAGACGTCGGCCATCGGCTTTTCCTTAAGCGTCTGCGGCCAGGACCGCGACGCCGTCCTGGTCGGCGAACAGGGTGTCGCCGGGCGTGAAGATCACCCCGCCGAACGCCACCGGAACGTCGAGGTCGCCGTCGCCGCGCTTTACGCTGCGCATGGGGTTGGTCCCCAGCGCCTTGACGCCCAGATCGAGGGTGGCGAGCACCGCGGCGTCGCGGACCGCGCCGAACACCACGACGCCGGCCCAGCCGTTCTTCACCCCGTCGGCGGCCAACATGTCGCCGACCAGGGCGCGGTGCAGCGAGCCCCCGCCGTCGACCACCAGGACGCAGCCCTGGCCGGGCGTCGCCAGCGTGGCCTTCACCACCGAATTGTCCTCATGGCAGCGGACGGTGCGGATCGGCCCCGAGAAAGCGATCTTGCCGCCGAGGTCGCGAAACTGAGTCTCACAGACCTCGATGGTCCCCTCATGCTGATCGCAGAGGTCGGCGACGGAAATCTGGCTCATGCCGTAGCGGTTCCCTTGTAGGCGTCACGCAGTTCGCGCTTCAGCACCTTGCCGATGTGGCTGCGCGGCAGTTGATCGACCAGTTGCAGGTCCGCCAGACGCTGGGTCTTGCCGAGCTTGGCGTTGACCCATTCCTTGAGCGCGTCCGGGGCGATCGTCTGGCCAGGCTTCAGGGCTACGAACGCCACCGGCGTCTCGCCCCATTTGTCGGAGAGCACGCCGACCACGGCGGCTTCCAGCACCGCCTCGTGGAGGACGATCTCAGCTTCCAGGTCGGACGGGTAGATGTTGAAGCCGCCCGAGATGATCATGTCCTTCTTGCGGTCCATGAGCGTCAGGAAGCCGTCCTCGTCGAAGCGGCCGACGTCGCCGGTGCGGATGAAGCGCAGACCCTCGGGGTTGTACCACTCGGCTTCGGAGGTCTTGCCCGGCTGGTTGTGGTAGCCGACCATCATCGCCCCGGAACGGCCGACGACCTCGCCGATCTCGCCCTGAGCCACCTCCTTGCCGTCCTCATCGATCAGCCGGATGTCGTGGCCCGGCAGTGGCTTCCCGACGGTGTGCAGCTTGTCGGGATGCTCGTGGGCCACCAGGCCGCAGGAGCCGCCGCCCTCGGTCATGCCGTAATATTCGACCAGCCCGCCCGGCCAGCGCTTCAGCACGTCGGCCTTGATCTCCGGTGAGAAGGGCGCGCTGGTCGAGAACTTCATCTGGAAGCTGGAGAGGTCGTAGGAGTCGAAATCGGCCCGCTCCATGATCCGGCGATACTGGACCGGCACCAGCATGGCGTGGGTGACACGGTGCTTTTCCGACAGCTTCAGGAACTGCTCGGCGTCGAACTTCGGCATCAGCACGGCGGTGCCGCCGTTGGAGATGGTCGGCAGGTAGGAGACCAGCGTGGTGTTGGAATAGAGCGGCGTGGACACCATGGTCACCGCGCCCATCGGATAGGCGCCGCGACGGATTTGGCCCCAGCGCATGCGGTGCGGCTGGACGATACCCTTGGGCGCGCCGGTCGTGCCCGACGAATAGATGATGTTGAAGCCCTGGTCGGGATCGATCGTCACCGGCTCGGGCTTGGAGCCCTTGGGCGCCAGCCACTCCTCGAAGGGCACGCCGGCCGATGAGCCGTCGAGCGCCACGCGCTTGGCGGTGATCTGATCGGCGACGCCTTCCAATTGCTTGGCGACGCCGGCGTCGAGGAAGAAGACCTTCGCCCCGCAGTCGTTCAGCATCATGACCAGGCTATCTGCCGTCGAGGACGGCGCCAGCGGGGCGACGATCGCGCCGGCGCGCAGGATGCCGAAAAAAGTCGCGCCATATTCGGCCGAGGTGGTGGCGCAGACGGCGGCCACGTCGGCGGTCTTCAGGCCGTCGCGCTGCAGGGCCACGGCGATGCGGTCCATCAGTTCATCGAGCTCAGCGTAGGAGATCGTGCGGTTGGCGTCCACCAGGGCCGCCTGGGCGCCCAGGTCCTTGGCCTGTTCGCGGATGACATCTGCGAGCGTCCCGAAGTCCTGGGTGAGAATCTGTTCCGCGGACATGCTTGCTCCCAAATGCTTGTTTGAATTCTGCTGGGGTTCCTAAACCCCGAATCCGCCGAGGCTGCAATCGCCGCTTGCCGCCGGGGGCTTACCCGAGGGAAAGTATGAAGGCCCGCTCCGGCATTTTGGCGGCGCACGAAGATTGAAGACCAACGGGCCGCTAGAGCCCACCGCATTCCTGGGACGAAATCACATTATGGCTGACGAGATGATCTCGCTTGGGGCCAAGCTGAAATTGCTGGCCGACCTCAAGCCCGACGCCCCCGCGGTGAGCTGCGGCGATACGACCCTCACCTATTTGCAGTTCCATAAGCTGACCAACCGCGCCGCGCGCGGCCTGCTGGCCCATGGCGTGAAACTGGGCGACTTGGTGACGCTTGGCCTGCCGAACTCGACCGACTTCGCGGTCGCTTGCTGGGCCATGTGGAAGGTCGGGGCGACGCCGCAGCCGATCTCGTTCCGCCTGCCGAAGGGCGAGCTTGAGGCGATCATGGAGCTGGCGAAGACGCCGGTGGTGATCGCCCAGTTCGATCACCAGATCGACCGCCCGCTGCTGTCGGTCGACGACCTGCTGGCGCTGTCGGACGACGAGAGCGACCTCCCGGACGTCACCGCGCCGGTGTCCAAAGCCCCGACCAGCGGCGGCTCGACCGGCCGCCCGAAGCTTATCCTGGCCGGTCAGCCGGGGGTCAGCACCAAGGACATCCCCGAGGTCGGCGGCTGGCGCCTGAAGCAGAACTCCATCGCCCTGCTGCCCGCTCCGCTCTACCACAACGCCGGGTTCGGCATGATGATGGCGGCCTTCAGCCAGGGCGCGCACATGGTGCTGCTGCCCCGCTTCGAAGCCGAGGCCACCCTGGCCGCCATCGAGAAGCACAAGGCGAGCTGGATCTATCTGGTCCCGACCATGATGAACCGCATCTGGCACCTTCCGGAGGAAACCCGCGCCAAATACGACCTCTCCTCGCTGGAAACGCTCTGGCACCTGGCCGCGCCCTGCCCGGCCTGGCTGAAGGAGGCCTTCATCAACTGGGTGGGGGCTGAAACGGTCATGGAGCTCTACGCCGGGACCGAGGCCCAGGCGGTGACGACGATCTCCGGCGCCGAGTGGCTGGAGCATCGCGGCTCAGTGGGCAAGGTCACGGTCGGCGAGATGATCGCCGTGGGCGAAGACGGCCAGACCCTGGCCCCGCGCGAAGTCGGCGAGATCTATATGCGGCGTCCAGACGGCGCGCCGCCCTCGTACAAATATCTCGGCGCCACGGCCAAGACCCTGCCCGGCGGCTGGGAAAGCCTGGGCGACATCGGCTGGTTCGACGAGGACGGCTATCTCTACCTAGCCGACCGGCGCACCGACATGATCCTGGTCGGCGGCTCCAACGTCTATCCCGCCGAGATCGAAGCGGCGCTCGAAGAGCATCCGGAGGTGCAGTCCTGCGCGGTGATCGGTTTCCCGGACGACGACCTAGGCAATCTCATTCACGCGATCGTGCAGACCAAGGGGTCGCGCGACGAGGCCTCGCTGCGGGCGCACCTGGCCCAGCAACTGGTGACCTACAAGCAGCCGCGCAGCTACGAATTCGTCGATGAGCCGCTGCGCGACGACGCTGGCAAGGTGCGCCGCACCGCCCTGCGCGACGAGCGGCTGGCCAAGATGAAGACGCAGCAGCCGGCCTGACAAAACCTCGTCATCCTCCGGTCGCCTGAAAGGCGATCCGGGGGACCCAAGCGGCGGTTCTAGGTTTGCAACTCAGCTTGGGTCCCCCGGATCAGCCTGCGGCTGACCGGAGGATGACGAATGGCGGCTCAGCGGTTGAAGCCCATGCTGCACCGCGATATGCCAAATCCATTCTTCAAAAGATATTTCCGGGGAAACGCATGAGCATAAAAGGCAAGGCCTACATCATGGGGGCGTACGAGCATCCGCTCCGTGACGCGCCCGACAAGTCGACGCCGCAGCTTCACGCCGAGTGCGCCAAGGGCGCCTTGGAAGATGCGGGCCTGACCAAGGACGACATCGACGGCTATTTCTGCGCCGGCGACGCCCCCGGTTTCGGGGCCATGTCGATGATCGACTATATGGGCCTGCGCAATGTGCGGCACATGGACTCCACCGAGACCGGCGGCTCCTCCTACCTGCTGCATGTCGGCCACGCCGCCCAGGCGATCGCCGAGGGCAAATGCTCGGTGGCCCTGGTCACGCTCGCCGGCCGTCCGCGCCAGAACAAGTTCTTCCCCGGCGGCGGCGGCAAGCCCGGCCAACTGACCGACGGCCCGCCCGAGGCCGGCTATGAGAACATCTACGGCGGCTCGACCCACAACACCTACGGCATGTGCGCCATGCGCCACATGTACGAGTATGGCACCACCTCCGAGCAACTCGCCTGGATCAAGGTCGCGGCCAGCCATCACGCCCAGTACAATCCCAACGCCTTCCTGAAGGACGTGGTGACGGTCGAGCAGGTCGTGAACTCGCGCATGATCTCCGACCCGCTGCATCTTTTGGACTGCTGCGTCGTCACCGACGGCGGCGGCGCGCTGATCGTGGTGTCGCCCGAGGTCGCCAAGACCCTGAACCGTCCCAAGGTGAAGATCATGGGCGCCGGCGAGTCCCCCAAGGGTCCGATGGGCGGCCGCGGCCTGGACCTGACCCATTCGGGCGCGGTCTGGTCCGGCCCCATCGCCTTCGGCGAAGCCGGCGTCACCCCGGCCGACATCAAGTACGCCTCGATCTATGACAGCTTCACCATCACCGTGCTGATGCAGCTGGAAGATCTGGGCTTCTGCGAAAAGGGCCAGGGCGGCAAGTTCGTCGCCGACGGCAACCTTATCTCGGGCGTCGGCAAGCTGCCCTTCAACACCGACGGCGGCGGGCTCTGCAACAACCACCCGACCAACCGCGGCGGCATCACCAAGGTGATCGAGGCGGTGCGTCAGCTCCGCGGCGAGGCTCACCCCAAGGTGCAGGTCCCCAACTGCGACATCGCCCTGGCTCACGGCACGGGCGGCTCGCTCGGCACGCGCCACGGCGCGGCGACCCTCATCATGGAACGGGAGGCTTAAGAGCTATGACCGACGTTCAAGACCGTCCCACCACCATGACTCGGAACATCCCGGCCCCGGCCGTGACCATCGAGAGCAAGCCCTTCTGGGATGCGGCGACCGAAGGCAAGTTCATGATCAAGCGCTGCAACGCTTGTGGTGAAGCCCACTGGTATCCGCGCGCGCTCTGCCCGTTCTGCTTCTCCGAGAAGACCGTCTGGGAAGAGAGCCCCGGCGAGGGCGTGATCTATTCCTACAGCGTCATGCACCGCTCGCCGTCCGGCCCCTACGCCATCGGCTATGTGACCCTGGCCGAAGGCCCCGCCGTCCTGACCAACTTCGTCGACGTGGCGCCCGACGGGCTCTCCATCGGCCAGAAGGTCAAGGTGAAGTTCCAGCCGACCGAAAACGGTCCGCCGGTCCCGGTGTTCGCCCCGGCGTAAGACCAATCCCCCTCCCCTTGAGGAGAGATTAGGTGAGGGGGTGGCCTATCGGCTTCCCCCTCGCCGATGATCGAGGCTGAGATGCGCCGCTACGCGCCGCTTCCCCTCACCCGGCCTCTCCCCCAAGGGGAGAGGAGAGTCGCTGAGCCACACCGTCGGCCTCGCGCGGATGGCGCAGGCGGTGCACCTGCAGGTGCGCGAACCTTACGTCCTCAATCCGCGCGCCGTATTCCGCCCGCCGCCGCGCCCAGGTGTTCCAGGCCCAGCGGATCGGGTGCTCCTTGCTCAGCCACATCCGCCAGTCCTCGCGGTTGCCGGTCCCCGGCCACAGCTCGGTGCGGTCGACAGCGCGCAGGACCGAGCGCCTGATCACCCGCGGCATGATCACGGTGCGCTCATAGTCCAGCCAGACGAGATGGCTGGCCCGGCTCCAGACAATGTCGCGCACCTTCCCGTAGTTGCCGTCGCTGACCCAGGCGTCCTGGCCAACCGCCTCGCTGACCCGCCGCACGAACTCATCGGGGTCGTGGCTGTTGAGATCCTTCCAGCCGGCCTGCCAATTGATCGCATCGAGTTCGATGTGCGGCAGGCCAAGGGTCCCGGCCAATCGCTTGGCCAGGGTCGACTTGCCCGAACCTGAACTCCCGACAACTGCAATCCGCATCAGGTCTCTTGCGTCTCCGACAGCTCCGCCAGGACTTCCCGCGTATGTTCGCCCAGCCGCGGCGGGTGGCGGCGGATGCTGGAGGGCGTGCCGGTGAACTTCACCGGCGGCTTCATGGAGATATAGGTCCCGGCGTGCGGGTGATCGTACTTCTGGAAGAAGCCGACCGCCTTCAGGTGCGGATCGCTCGGCAGGTCGTCGAGGCGATTGGTGCGGGTGACCGGGATCGACAGCGGCTTGAGCAGAGCCAGCCATTCATCGGTGGTCTTGGTGACCGTAACCGTCTCGACCAGGGCGTAGAGTTCATGGATGTGCTTGCCGCGCGCCTTGGCCTGGAAGCGTGGGTCCTTGGCGAAGGTCTCACCCCAGCCTGCCACCTCGAAGAAGATGTCCCATTGCTTGTCGGTGTAGGGCAGCAGGCCGATGTGGCCGTCCTTGGTGGGGAACGGCTTGCGGTGCGGATTTACCACCCGCTGATATCCCCACTGGCCGGTCGGCGGATCGAAGGCGTGATCGTACAGGTGCTCGACCAGGGTGAAGCTGGTCATGCACTCCAGCATCGGGACCTCAATAAACTGGCCCTGCCCGGTCTGGCTGCGGCTGAACAGGCCCGCGGTGATCGCCTGGGCCATGAACAGGCCGGAGACCTTGTCGGCCACCAAGGTCGGCAGGATGCGCGGGGTGGGATTGCCGTCGGTGCGCGGCAGGATGTCGGCCAGGCCGCAGGCCGACTGGATCAGATCGTCATAGGCCGGCTCCCCGGCATAGGGACCCTCCGAGCCATAGCCGGCTGCGTGGACATAGACGACGTCAGGCCGCAGGGCCTTTACGTCCTCATAGGCCAGATCGAGGCGCTTGAGGCCTTCATAGCGGATCGAGGTGGCGAAGACGTCGCAGCTCTTGATCAGCTGCTCCAGGCTGCGGCGCGACTTCGGGTCGGCCAGGTTGAAGATCACCGAGCGCTTGTTGCGGTTGATGGTCAGGAAGATGGGGCCAAGATCGCGCGGCCACCCCTCCGGCGTGTGGCCGGGCCAACGCATGATGTCGCCGCCATCGCCGCTCGCCGAGCCCGGATCCTCGAGCTTGATGACCTCGGCGCCCTGGTCGCCGAGCATCTGGGTCGCATAGGCCCCGAACACCACGCTGGTGAGATCGAGGATGCGCACGCCCTTCAACGGCCCGGTGGCTTCTCCAGCCAACTGCTTTACTTCCGCCACGTCAGGCCTCCCCTCTGCGAACCACCTCGTTATGATCGCCTCAAAGATCGCGCATTGACGCGGGGGAGGGCTAGTGGACTTCGCGCTTTCCGACGAACACAGGATGCTGAAGGAGCTGGTCGCCCGGTTCGTTCAGGACGAGCTCATGCCGCTGGAGCCCGGCGTCCTCGCCCGCGAAGCTGACGGCAAGGGCCTGGGCATCGGGCCGGCTGAGCAGAAGCGGCTGGACGAGGTGTCCAAGTCGCTGGGCCTCTGGGGCCTGGACGCGCCCGAGGACGTTGGCGGGGTGGACCTGCCGGCCGTGGCCATGGTCGGGGTCAATGAAGAACTGGGCAAGACGGTCACGCCCTACACCCTGCCGCCGGACAGCCCGAACCTGCGGATGCTGGCCGCGACCGTGAACGAGCGCCAGCGGGAGGCCTATCTGGCCCCCTATGTGCGCGGCGAAACCATCAGCGCCATCGGCATCTCCGAGCCCGGCGCCGGGGCCGATCCTGCCGGTATGATCACCCGCGCCGTACGCGATGGCGACGACTGGATCATCAGTGGTCGGAAAATATGGATCAGCCGCGCCGAGGAAGCCGACTTCACGATCCTGATGGCGGTGACCGACAAAGAAAAGGGCGCGCGCGGCGGCATGTCAGCCTTCCTGGTCGACAAGGGAACGCCCGGCTTCAACGTGCTGCGCAAGATCCCGATGATCGGCGGCCAATCGACCTATGAGATCGCGCTGGACGATTGCCGGGTTGAGGGTTGGAAACTGCTCGGCCAGGAAGGGAACGGCTTTGCGCCCATGCAGCTGCGGCTAGGCACCCGGCGGATCGAGATGGCCTCGTGGTCGATCGGCATGGCTCAGCGGGCGCTGGACATGATCTGCGAGTCCGCCCCGCAGCGAAAGACCTTCGGCCTGCCGCTCAGCGAACGCCAGGCGATCCAGTGGTGGGTGGCCGACGCCGCCACGCGCATCCACGCCGCCCGGCTGATGACCTATGACTGCGCCTGGAAGCTCGACCAGGGACGGGACGTCCGCCAGGAGATCTCGATGATCAAGGCCTACTCCACCGAGATGGCCTGGGAGGTCGTGGACCGGGCGATGCAGACTTTCGGCGCCATGGGCGTGACCAAGGAACTGCCGCTGCAACTGATGGCGACCCGCCTGCGCACCATGCGAATCTATGATGGCCCCACCGAAGTGCATAAATGGGTGGTGGCCCGCAACCTGATGGGATCGAGACGATGAAGACCGCTTACGGCGACCACCTCACGGTGACCCTGGACGGCCACGTGGCGACCGTCATGATCGACCGCCCGCCGAACAATCACGTCTCGGTCGAGCTGATGGCCGATCTGGCCGACGCCCTGGAAAACCTCGACAACTCCAACGCCTGCCGCGCCGTGGTGCTGGCCTCGGCCGGCAAGGCGTTCTGCGCCGGCGCCGACCTGGTGGCCCCGGACGGCATCGCCGGCAAGGGCATGGGCGGCATCAATGCGCTCTATGACCAGGCCGTGCGGTTGTTTTCGGTGGAAACCCCGATCGTCGCCGCCGTGCAGGGCGCGGCCGTGGGGGCCGGGTTGGGCCTGGCCCTTATCGCCGACTTCCGGGTCGCCGCGCCCGAGGCGCGGTTCACCGCCAATTTCGTGAAGCTGGGCTTCCATCCGGGCTTTGGCCTGACCCACACCCTGCCCCGGCTGATCGGCCAGCAGCGCGCCAACCTGATGTTCCTGACCGGGCGCCGGGTGAAGGCCGAAGAGGCCCTGGCCTGGGGCCTGGTCGACGAGGTCGCGCCGCTCGCCGATTTGCTCAGCTCGGCTCAGGCGCTGGCCGCCGAGATCGCCGAGAACGCCCCGCTAGCGGTGATCGCAACCCGCAAGACCCTGCGCCAAGGCCTGGCGGACGCTGTGCGCGCCCAGACCAACCACGAGCACGCGGAGCAGACCATCCTGCGCGCCACCGAGGACTTCGCCGAGGGCGTCCGCGCGGTGCAGGAACGCCGGCCGGGACGCTTCACCGGACGCTGAGGGGCCCATGAACTCGCCGACTACAGCCACCGTTGTCGTCAGTCGTCGCTTCGACGCCTCGGCGGAGCGGGTGTTCGACGCCTGGCTCGATCCGGCGCTTGCGGCGAAATTCCTGTTCGCCACACCGACCGGACATCGTCAAGGTCGAGATCGCCCCCCGCGTCGGCGGCCGCTTCCTGATCGTGGACCGCCGGCCGGAGACTGGAGAGGCCGAGCACTTCGGCCGCTATGTCGAGATCGACCGGCCGCGCCGCCTGGCGTTCGACTTCGCCGTCGAGAAAGGCATGCAGGACGCCACCCGCGTCACCATCGAGATCAACCCGGCGGGCGCGGGCTGCGAAATGACCCTGACCCACGAAGGGGTCTGTCAGGATTATGCCGAACGCACGCAAGGCGGCTGGATGACGATCCTGGAAGGGCTTGCGGCGGCGCTCTGAAGGTTACGTCGCCTTGCCGAGCTGGGAGGCAGCGCGGGCCAACTCGGTGATCCGGCCCCAATCGCCGGCGCGGACGGCGTCGGCGGGCGCGACCCAGCTGCCGCCGACACAGATCACGTTGGGCAGGGCCAGGTAATCGGGAGCGTTCTTCGCATCGACCCCGCCGGTCGGGCAGAAGGTCGCCTGCGGAAACGGGCTGGAGAACGCCTTAAGCGCGCCGACGCCGCCGACGACATTGGCCGGGAACAGCTTGAAGTGGGTGAATCCTGCGTGCAGGCCCGCCATCAGTTCGGTCGCCGTCGCCACGCCCGGCAACAGCGGCAGCGGACCATCGAAACGCTCGCCCTCGATGAGGCCGGGACTGACGCCGAATTTCGCGCCAGCATCGGCCGCTGCCTGCCGAGCCGAAGCGGTGAGGATGGTCCCGGCGCCGGCCACCGCGCCCTCGACCTCGCCGGCGATCCGGCGGATGCACTCGACCGCCACCGGCGTCCGCAAGGTGACTTCCAGGGCGTAGAGCCCACCGGCGACCAGGGCCTTGGCCAGGGGAACGGCGTGCGCCTCTTCCTCGATGATCAGCACCGGCACCACGGGCGCCAGCTTCAGAATCTCAGCAAGGGTCAAAGGACGCTCCCTTCCATCTGTTCGAGAACCCGGGCCGCGCCGACCAAGGCCGCGAACGGGTGGACGACAAGGTGGGTCGGGATCTCGCGGGTATAGTCGGAAAGCCGCCCCTTGTCCTCGAACCGCCGGCGGAAGCCGCCAGAGGCCAGGCGGTCGGCCATGCGCGGCGCCATGCCGCCCGAGACATAGACCCCGCCGCGTGCGCCGCAGGTCAGGGCGATGTCGCCGGCCACCGAGCCGAGGATCTCGCAGAACCGGTCGAGCGCCTCGTCGGCCAGCAGGTCGCCGCCCGTTTGGCCGGCGGCCATCACTTCCTTCTCGTCCTTCAGGTCGGCCGCCACGCCGCGCACATCGGCCAGGCCGCGATAGAGGGCGTAGAGCCCCGGGCCCGACAGTAGGCGTTCGATCGACACCCGGCCGTGGGTGCGGCGGAGCGAGGCCCAGATGGCCGCTTCCACGCCGTCATAGGGCGCGTAGGCCGCATGGCCGCCCTCGCTGGGAATGGCGATGTCGCCGCGCTCAGTGCGCACGACCATGGCGGTGCCAAAGCCCGTGCCCGCGCCCAGCGCGAGGATCGGCGTACCTTCCGCGCCGCGCGTCACCGGGCCGATGGTCCGCAGATCGTCGGCGTCGAGCACCGGCGCGGCCAGCGCCTGAGCCGCGAAATCATTGATCAGGCGCGCGGCGTGGAACTCGAAGGTTCCGATCAGCTCACCCTCGGAAATCCGCCAGTCGAGATTGGTGAACTCAATCTCGCCATCCACCACCGGGCCGGCCACGGCGATGGCCGCGGTGTGCAGTTTCTGACGACCAACGGTGGTCTCGATGTACTCGCCAATAACCTCGGTCAGCGAGCCGTACTCCTGGGCGGGATAGGTCTTGGGATTGCGGATCCGGCCGGCGGAATCCACCAGGGCGAGCCGGGCGTTGGTGCCGCCCACATCACCGACCAGGCCGGTATAGACTGTCTTCACGCGGCGTCTCCGAAGAGGGCGCTGGCCCCCAGTTCTGCAGGTCCGGCGGCTTTGCGCATCCAGCCGAACAGCTCACGCCCATAGCCGAAACCGGCGGGCGGCGTCACGGCCCTCGGTCGCGCGGCGAGCTCGGCGGCGTCGACCTTGATCTCCAACACCCCGGCATGGGCGTCCAGCCGGATGATGTCGCCCTCACGAACATAGGCCAGCGGACCGCCGTGAGCGGCCTCCGGCGTGACGTGGATGGCCGCAGGAACCTTGCCCGAGGCGCCCGACATCCGCCCGTCGGTGACGAGCGCCACCTTGAAGCCCTTGTCCTGCAGGACGCCCAGCACCGGCGTCAGGCTGTGCAGTTCGGGCATGCCGTTGGCGGTGGGGCCCTGGAAGCGCACCACGGCGATGAAGTCGCGGTTGAGTTCGCCGCGCTTGTGGGCTTCCAGCAGGTCGTCCTGGTCTTCGAACACCAGGGCGGGGGCCTCGACGATCAGGTTGGCGTCCTTGACCGCGGAGGTCTTGATCACCGCGCGCCCAAGGCCGCCCTTGAGCAGCCGCATGCCGCCCTCGGCCTGGAAGGGATCGGTGGCCGGCCGCAGGATGTCGAGGTTCAGGGACTGGGCCGCCCCGTCGCGCCAAACCAGCTTGCCGTCCTCCAGGAACGGTTCCTGCTGATAGCGCCGCAGGCCGCCGCCGGCGACCGTGACCACGTCCTCGTGAGCCAGGCCCGCATCGAGCAGTTCACGCACCACGAACGCCATGCCGCCCGCCGCGTGGAAGGCGTTCACGTCCTCCGACCCATTCGGATAGACCCGCGCCAGCAGCGGCGTGATCTTCGACAGTTCGTCGAAGTCCTGCCAGTCGATGACGATCCCGGCCGCCCGCGCCATCGCCACCAGATGCAGCGTGTGGTTGGTCGAGCCGCCGGTGGCCAGCAGGCCGGCCAGGGCGTTGACGATGGACTTCTCGTCCACCACCGAGGCCATCGGGGTATAGGCGTTGGTCCCGTTCGCGATCTCAATGGCGCGCTTGGGCGCCGCAGCGACCAGGGCGTCGCGCAACGGGGTGTTCGGATGGATGAACGCCGAGCCCGGCAGGTGCAGGCCCATCATCTCCATCATCATCTGATTGGAGTTGGCGGTGCCGTAGAAGGTGCAGGTGCCTGGCCCGTGATAGGACTTCATCTCGCTTTCGAGCAGTTCGTCACGTGTCGCCTTGCCTTCGGCGAACAGGCCGCGCACGCGGGCCTTCTCGGCGTTCGAAAGGCCAGAGCTCATTGGGCCGCCGGGCACGAAGATCACGGGCAGATGGCCAAAGGCCAGCGCCCCGATCACCAGGCCCGGCACGATCTTGTCGCAAATGCCCAGCATCAGGGCCGCGTCGAAGGCGTCGTGGGTCAGGGCGATCCCGGTCGACATGGCGATCACGTCTCGCGAAAACAGCGAGAGCTCCATGCCGGGGCGCCCCTGGGTGACGCCGTCGCACATGGCCGGCACGCCGCCCGCGTACTGGGCCGTCGCCCCGACCTCCTCGGCCGCCGCCTTGATGATCGGCGGGAACCGCTCCAGCGGCTGGTGGGCCGACAGCATGTCGTTATAGGCCGAGACGATCGCCACGTTCGGCGCGGTCGGATTGCGCATCCGCTGCTTATCGCCATCCGGACTGGCGGCGAAGGCGTGGGCCCAGTTGGCGCAGGACAGCTTGGCGCGGCCTGGCCCGTCGTGCCGGGCCGCCTCCATCCGCCGAAGATAATCGGCCCGGCCCTCACGGCTGCGCTCGATGATGCGGGCGGTGACGGCGGCGGTGACGGGATGCAAGGCGACGGACATCAAGCTAGCTCCGACTGTTACGGGGTCCAGAGAACGCGCACCGGCGCTTTAGCCTGTTCCAGCAGCGCGTGCACGGGAAGACCACCGCCGCTTTCGATGATCTCGCGCTTGGTCTCGCCCGAGATCAGGACCAGGGTAAGGCGAGCCTGAAGCAAGGCCGGCATGGTCATGGTGACCCGGGCGACCGGGGGCGAGCCGACGCCGGCCGGAACGCCCAGGCAGAACCGCTCGCCGGCCGGATTTATGCCCTCGTCCATCACCGGACTGCCGGGAATCAGCGACGCCACATGGCCGTCCTCGCCCATGCCCAGCAGCATGACGTCATAGGGCGCCAGCGCCTTCACCTCCGGCTCGGCGCGCAGGGCCGCTTCCCTCACATTGGCCACGTCGAAGCTCAGCGGCGTGAACCGCGCCGAGGCGGCCTTGGCGACCAGAAGGCGATCACGCACCAGGCGTTCGTTGGAGTCGGGCGAGGTCGGGGCCACGAACCGGTCGTCCGACAGCGTCACCGTGACGGAACCCCAATCGATCGGCGCCTGCGCGAGCAGGTCGTAGACCGGCGCTGGGGAGCGGCCGCCTGTGGCGACCAGAACTGCGGCGCCGCGTTCGGCGATGGCGGCGGAAAGCGCGGCTTGCACGGCGGCGGCGGCGGCTTGGGCCAAGTGGGCTGGGTTTGCGAAGGTTTCAAGCATCTCCCGCCCCATAACGCAGCTATGGCGCAAAGGCCCCGCTGAATCGTTCGTGAAACGTGGAAAGCGATCACCGTTCGGAACTTCCTGCCCGGTCGGGAGCTATTTCCTCGGTTCCGCGCCGGCGCCTCCTCCCTAGGCGCGCGCTTACCCACACAATCAGGAGATCTTTCGATGAGGATCGCTCAAGTTCCGCCGCTCTATGAAGCCGTGCCGCCGCGGTTCTATGGGGGGACCGAACGTGTGGTGGCGCACCTCACCGACGCCCTGGTGGAGTTGGGCCACGACGTCACGCTGTTCGCCAGCGCCGAGGCCCAGACCAAGGCCGAGCTGGTCAAGGTCCGCGATCAGGCGATCCGGTTGGATCCGGCGCTGCTGAAGTCCGATCTGGCGGCTCATATGTCGATGCTGTGGGACGTGCGCCGTCGGGCTCATGAGTTCGACGTCATCCACTTCCACACCGACATGCTGCACTTCCCGTTCTTCGAGGACATGGCGGCCAAGACCCTGACCACCCTCCACGGCCGGCTCGACCTCAAGGACCTGCCCGGCGTCTATTGGCGCTGGAACCAGTTCCCGTTGGTCTCGATCTCCGACGATCAGCGCACGCCCATCCCGTTCGCCAACTGGGCGGGCACGGTGCACCACGGCATGCGGGCCGACCTCTACAAGCCGAACTACGAGCCGGGGCGCTACCTCGCGTTCCTGGGGCGCATCTCGCCGGAAAAGCGGCCTGACCGCGCCATCGCCATCGCCAAGCGGATGGGTATTCCGCTGAAGATCGCCGCCAAGGTGGACGCCGCCGACACGCGCTATTTCCAGGAGAAGATCGAGCCGCTGATCCTCGGCCAGGATCTGATCGAGTTTGTGGGCGAGATCGGCGACGAGGCCAAGTCGGGCTTCCTGGGCGGCGCGCAGGCGCTGCTGTTCCCCATCGATTGGCCGGAGCCGTTCGGCCTGGTGATGATCGAGGCCATGGCCTGCGGCACGCCCGTGGTCGCCTATGGCTGCGGCTCAGTTCCGGAGGTGATCGAGGATGGCGTAACCGGTTTCATTGTCAGCAATGAAGACGAGGCCGTCGCAGCCGTCGCTCGCACCGCAAGCTTGAACCGCCGGGACGTCAGGCGCAGATTTGACGAACGCTTCTCGGCGACCGCCATGGCCAGGCGCTATCTCGATCTCTACGCCAACCAAAGCGTGACCCGACCCGACATCGCCCTCGTCGCCAATGGTTAGGGACGAGGCCAACGGTTGAGGACAGGGATGGACGACCTCGCGCCTGCGCCGGACGCACATATCGAATTGGGAGAGACGGGTGAGCCCCGCGTTCCCCACCGCCTCTTCGCCCTGAAAGACAAGGACACCTTCGTGGTGGCCGACGCCTTTGGCGACATCGTCGGTACGGGCGACGGGCTGTTCCACAATGACACCCGCATCCTGTCGCGCTTCCGCCTGCTGCTGGGCGGGCAGCCGCCGTCGCTGCTGTCGGCGGCGATCGCCCAGGACAACGTGTTCTTCACCTCGCATGGCGCGAACCAGGCGCTGCCAGCGCCTGGAGGGCCGGTCGGCCCGCCAGGCGTTCTGCATGTCGAGCGCAAGCGGTTCCTGTGGGAGGAACGGCTATACGAGCGTATCTGCTGCATGAACTACAGCCGCGACGTGGTGCTGCTGCCGCTGTCGCTCGAGTTCGGCGCGGACTTCCGCGACATGTTCGAGGTGCGCGGCATGCGCCGCCCCCAACGCGGGCTCATCCATCCGCCCGAGGTCGACGGTCGCAGCGTCCGGTTCCGCTATGAGGGCCTGGACAAGGTCGAGCGGACCAGCGTGATCTCGTTCTCCGACCCGCCAGGCCGGATCGGCGGCCAACGCGCCGACTACATGTATTCCCTGCAGCCTGAGGGCCGGTTGGAGCTCTATCTGGAAGTCGGCGCCCACAACGGCGCCATTCCCAGCCGCGAGCGCTTCCGCTACGCCGCCGCTCGCGCCCGATGGGATATGCGCGCGCGCCGTCGCCATGGCGCGCGGATCAAAAGCTCGGGCCGGCTGTTCAATGAATGGCTGGAGAAATCCCGGGCCGACCTGGCCCTGCTGACCACCCGCATGGAAACCGGCCCCTATCCCTATGCCGGAATTCCCTGGTTCTCGACCGCCTTCGGGCGCGACGCGATCATCACCGCCTGGCAGATTCTCTGGTTCGAGCCTTCGCTGGCCAAGGGCGTGCTAACCTATCTGGCGGCGCACCAGGCCGAGGAGGTCTCCTCCTTCCGCGACTCCGCGCCCGGCAAGATCATGCATGAGACCCGCAAGGGCGAGATGCCGGCCTTGGGCGAGGTGCCGTTCGCCCGCTATTACGGCGGGGTCGACACCACGCCGCTGTTCGTGGCCCTGGCCGGCGCCTATGCCGAGCGCACGCGAGACCTAGCGCTGATCGACGACCTGTGGCCGGCCCTGACCGGGGCGATCCGCTGGATCGAGCAGTTCGGCGATTCCGATGGCGATGGGCTGATCGACTACAAGCGCGGCCAGGACTCTGGACTTTCCAACCAGGGTTGGAAGGACAGCGAGGACAGCGTCTTCCACGCCGATGGCCGGTTCCCGAACGGACCGATCGCCCTGGTCGAAGTTCAAGGCTACGCCTTCGCCGCCTATCGAGCGATGGCCAAGCTGGCCCACCATCGCGGAGACCAGGACAACGCCGCCCGCTGGGCCGCGCGCGCCGAGCAGATCCGCGACACTGTGGAACGGCGCTTCTGGATGGAGGACCTCGGCACCTACGGCATCGCCATCGACGGCGCCGGCGAGCTCTGCCGCGTGCGGACCAGCAATCCAGGCCACCTGCTATTCTGCGGCCTGCCCAGCCCCGACCGAGCGCGCAAGGTGGCCCAGCAGTTGATGTCGTCAGCCTTCGATTCCGGCTGGGGCGTGCGGACACTGGCCACCGGCGAACCGCGCTACAATCCGATGAGCTATCACAATGGCTCGGTGTGGCCGCACGACACCGCGATCTGCGCCATGGGGCTGTCGCGGTACGGCGAGCGCGACGGGGTAGTCAACCTGACCTCTGGCCTATTCGAGACCGCCAACACCTTCGAGATGCGGCTGCCGGAGCTGTTCTGCGGCTTCCCGCGCATGGCCGGCGAACCGCCGGTGGCCTATCCGGTCGCCTGCCTGCCGCAGGCCTGGGCCGCCGGCTCGATCTTCATGATGCTGCAGGCCTGCCTGGGCGTCACCGTCGATGGCTGGAACCGCGAGGTGCGGGTCTCCGACCCTCGCCTGCCGATCGGCATCGACCGGCTCGAGATCGACGGGCTGAGGATCGGCGACGAGAAGGTCGACCTCTTGTTCGAGCACGCCGGCCGCCGGATCGACGTGCAGGGCCGCGGCCCGACCGGCATCCCCGTACGGGTTCGCTAGGCCGATCGACGAGGCGTATGAGCGATCCGCAGGATATTGGCCGCGCCTGGCGATCCCATCGGCAGGCCGGCCAGGATGATCACCCTTTGGCCCGGCGTCGCCAGCCCCGTCGCGACGGCCTGCTCCACCGCCACGCGGGCGAGGTCCTCCGGATCGGTGAGGTCGGGCACCACCCGCGCCTCGACGCCCCAGGCCAGGGCGAGCTTGCGCGCGGTCTTCAGATGCGGCGTCAGGGCCAGGGTCGGCTGCAGCGGCCGCTCGCGCGCCAGCCGCAGGGCGGTCTGGCCGGTGGTCGTGAAGGCCGCGATACAGGCCGTCGAGGCGATCTCGGCGGCGCGGTGGGCGGCGGCGACCAAGGCGTCGGCGTCGGCGTCTTCAACGGGGTATTCGGCCGCCATCAGCTCGGGCCAACGTGGATCGCGCTCCACCCGGGTCAAGATGCGGTTCATGATCGTGACCGCCTCGACCGGATACTCCCCGGCCGCGGTCTCGGCCGACAGCATCACCGCATCAGCGCCCTCATAGACCGCCCCGGCCACGTCGGAGGCTTCGGCCCTGGTGGGCGTCGGCGCGTGGATCATGGATTCCAGCATCTGGGTCGCGACGATCACCGGAATGCCGCGTGTTCGGGCGGCGCGGATCAACGCCTTCTGCACCACCGGCACGTCCTCGGGGTTCAGCTCCACGCCCAGATCGCCGCGCGCGACCATCACCGCCTCGCAGAGATCGAGGATTTCATCCAACGCCTCGAGCGCGGCCGGCTTTTCGATCTTGGCCAGAACCGCGGCCCGGCCTTGGACAATCTGACGAAGCTCAGCCATGTCGGACGCGCGCTGTACAAAGGACAGCGCCACCCAGTCGACGCCTTCCTGCAGGGCGAAGTTGAGGTCTTCGCGATCCTTGGGCGTCAGCGCCGGCACCGGAATGGCGTGACCCGGCAGGTTGAGCCCCTTGTGGTTCGAAAGTTGATCGCCGGAAATCACCACCGTGTCGGCGAAATCGGGGCCGCAGCGCCTGACCTTCAAGCGAACCCGGCCGTCGTCCAGCAGGATGTCGGAGCCCGGCCCGAGGGCGGCGAACACCTCGACCAGCGGCACCCCGACCCGCGAGGCGTCGCCCGGTTCAGACGAGGTGTCGAACCGGAAGTCCTGGCCCTCTTTCAGGCGGACGGTCCGGTCAGCGAATTCACCCAAGCGGATCTTGGGTCCTTGCAGATCGGCCAGCACGGCGAGCGGCCGCCCGAGGGCCGCCTCGGCGGCGCGCACATTGGCGATCGTGCGGGCGTGGTCTTCGTGGGTCCCATGGCTGAAGTTCACTCGGAAGACATCGGCTCCGGCCGTGGCGAGCTCGATGACCTTGGACGCATCGCGGCTGGCGGGGCCGAGCGTGGCGACAATGCGGGCGCGGCGGGCGCGGATCATCTGACCTCCGTGAAGTGCCTGGGCAACCGGTGTCTATACCCGTTCGCCGCCGACGCGAGGCCGGGCCAGCCCAATATGGTCAAACGCGAGGACATGGCGAACCTTTCCCGATTGGCGTCATGATCACGCCCGACCGCCCCAACACCGCCGCCTTTGCGCGGCTCTTTCCTGAACCGAAGCCAGCTTCGCGGATTGCAGCCTGATGACCCAAAGCCTTGACCTCTTCCCCATCGGCAATTGCGCGGCCAGCGGCCTGATCGACCGAGCCGGCCGGCTGGTGTGGGCCTGTGTGCCCCGCGTCGATGGCGACCCGGTGTTTTCGGCCCTGCTGAACGCCGATCCGGAAGAGCACGCCGACGCCCAGGGCTATTGGGCGGTGGAGCTCGAGGACCAGGTCAGCGTCCGCCAGAGCTATCTGCGCAACACCCCCATCGTCGTGACCGAGATCACTGACAAGTCCGGCGCCGTGGCCCAGGTGATCGATTTCTGCCCGCGCTATCGGCAGTTCGGACGGGTCTATCGGCCGGTCGCTTTCATCCGCCTCATCCGGCCGATCGCCGGCGTGCCGAAGATCCGCATCAAGCTGCGCCCGACCGTGAACTGGGGGGAGCGGGCAGCGGACCGAACCTCCGGCTCCAACCACATCCGCTTCATCGGCGGCGAGATGACCCTGCGCATGACGACCGACGCGCCGATCTCGCACATCAGCGGGGAGCGGCTGTTCCGGCTCGAGGAACCGGTCTCGATGTTCCTCGGCCCTGACGAGGGGTTCGACGCCGATCTCACCGCGACGACGGAGCGGATGCTCAAGGAAACCACCGCCTATTGGCGCGGCTGGGTCCGGACCCTGTCGGTGCCGCTGGAGTGGCAACAGGCGGTGATCCGTTCGGCCATCACCTTGAAGCTGTGCGCGCATGAGGAAACCGGCGCCATCGTGGCGGCCCTGACGACCTCGATCCCGGAGCACGAGGGCAGCCAACGCAACTGGGACTATCGCTATTGCTGGCTGCGCGACGCCTATTACGTGGTCCAGGCGCTGACCCGCCTGGGCGCCGCGGACATGCTGGAAAACTATCTCGGCTATCTACGCAATATCGTCGACCGCTCGAAGGGCGGCCACGTCCAGCCGCTCTACGGGGTAGGGCTTGAGCCCTCGCTGACCGAGCGCTTCGCCGAACATCTGGCCGGCTACCGCGGCATGGGACCGGTTCGGGTCGGCAATCAGGCGCACGAGCACCTGCAACATGACGTGTACGGACAGATTATCCTGTCGACCGTGCAGGCCTTCTTCGACGAGCGGCTGTTCCGGCCGGCGACCGTCGAGGATTTCCGCAGTCTGGAGCCGGTCGGCGAGCGCGCCTTCGAGCTCCACGACCAGCCCGACGCCAGCCTCTGGGAGTTCAGGGGTCGGGAGAACGTCCACACCTATTCGGCGGTGATGTGCTGGGCGGCCTGTGATCGGCTAGGAAACGCTGCGGCCAAGCTCGGTCTGACAGAACGGGCCGCCTTCTGGAACGATCGCGCCGCTACGGTGCGGGCCACCATCGAGGAAAAGGCCTGGAACAAGGACCTTGGCCGGTTCGCCGCCACCTTCGGGGGGGACGAATTGGACGCCAGCCTGCTGCAACTGGTCGATGTGCGCTTCGTCAGCCCCGACGATCCGCGCATGGCCGCCACCATCGCAGCGGTCGAGAAGGGGCTGCGCCGCGGACCCTATATGCTGCGCTACGCCATTCCCGACGACTTCGGCGAGCCGAAGACCGCCTTCAATATCTGCACGTTCTGGCTGATCGAGGCCCTGCACCTGTCCGGCCGCGCCGACGAGGCCCGGACGCTGTTCGAGGAGATGCTGGACCGGCGAACCGCTGCCGGACTGCTGTCGGAGGACATCGCGTTCGACGGCGCCGAGCTCTGGGGCAACTATCCGCAGACCTATTCGCTGGTCGGCCTGATCAACTGCGCGACCATGCTGTCGCGGCCCTGGTCATCGGTGCGCTGAATCCTTTTGCCGAATCATGGATTCCTAGTGGGTGACGCTGAAAGGGCGACCCATGAGAGACATGACCGAGGTCCTTCGACGCTTCGAGGCCCATGCGGCCGACGAGGATCGCAAGGCGACGCATGAAGTCTATGGCGAGAGCTTCGAAGACGCGGCCTTCGCCTTCATTGAGCGATGGCGGCCGGGCGCCGATGAAAACGGCGAGATCCAGGTCCAACTGACCGACTGCGAGAGCGGCGAGCGTCAGTGCTTCCGCCTGGACCTGGACAGCGGCGTATCGGGTTCGTGCGATTGACCTCCGCGCCGGACAAGCCGGCGCGGAGACGTTGATCACTCGTAGACGAAGGCCTTATCGTCGAGATCGATGGCCGGCAGCTCGTCCTTCTCAGCCCAGTAGTCCTGGGTGTGGCGCCACTCAGGCTTGTTCCCACTCTTGGGCAGCAGGTGCATGCCGCGCATCAGGTAGCCTGGGTTGAAATTCTCCGGATCGATCCACGGCTCGTGGACAATTTCCTTGTACTCGGGACGCAGGGCCGGAACCACGCGCTTCGCACCCTTGGCCTTCATGTGGTTAAGCAGGCGCGGCACGAAATCGCCGATCAGATCGGCCCGCAGCGTCCAGCTGGCGCGGAAGTAGCCGAACACCCAGATCAGGTTCGGCACGCCCGTGAACATCCTGCCGCGGTAGTTCACGGTCTGCGAGAAATCGAGCGGCTTGCCGTCGATGTGGAAATCGATGTCGCCCAGCACATTGAGGTCGAAGCCGGTCGCCGTGACGATGATGTCGGCTTCCAGCGTCTCGCCAGACTTCAGCAGGATGCCGTTTTCCGTGAAGCGTTCGATCTCGTCGGTGACCACAGAAGCCTTACCGGAGGCGATGCCTTGGAACAGGTCGCCGTTCGGCACGAAGGCGATGCGCTGGCGCCAGGGCCGGTAGCGCGGCGTGAAGTGCTTATCGACGTCATAGTCCTCGCCGAGGAAAGCGCGGACCCCGGCCAGCAGATCCTTGGTGACCGATTCCGGCTCCTCAAGCGCCCGGCGGGTGAAGGCGGCCTGGTCGAACAGGATCTTCTTGCGGACGATCTCGTGGACCCAATTCTCGTCGATCTCCAGCTCGCGCAGGGTGTCGGCCAGTTCGTTGGCGTTGCGGCCGGGAATGAAATAGGTCGGTGAGCGCTGCAGCAGGGTGACGTGCGCGACGTCGGCGGCGATGGCCGGGACCAGGGTCGCAGCCGTGGCGCCCGAGCCGATGACGACGACCTTCTTGCCCTTGTAGTCGAGGTTCTCGGGCCAGGTCTGAGGGTGGACGATCAGTCCCTTATAGGTCTCCATCCCCGGCCACTCGGGCGTGTAGCCTTCGGAGTGGCGGAAGTAGCCCTGGCACATCCAGAGGAAGTTGGTGGTGAAGGACCCGGGCTCGCCGGTGTCGGTCCGCACCGTCTCCAACGTCCACAGGTTGTCCTGGCTGGACCACCGGGCTGAAGTGATCTTGGTCTTGTACTGGATATGACGGGCCAGATCGTGGTCTTCGATCACCTCGCCCATATAGGCCAGGATCTCTTCGGCCGTGGCGATGGGCGTGCCCTTCCACGGCTTGAACCGATAGCCGAAAGTGTAGAGGTCGCTGTCGGACCGGATGCCGGGATAGCGGTGGGTATGCCAGGTGCCGCCAAAGCTCTCCTGGCTCTCCAGCACCGTGAAGCTCGTTCCCGGGCTTTGCTCGGTCAGGTGATAGGCTGAGCCGATCCCCGAAATGCCCGCCCCGACGATGATGACGTCGAAGTGTTGAGTCTTGGCCTTCGCCTTCACGGCAAGCGTATCCGTCCCGGTCATCCGTTCCCGTTCTTCTGTTGTTGGCGGTTGTGTCCGCTTTTCGCTTCATCGGAAGGGTACGTCCCACCCGGCTCAGCTCCTTGACTGAAATCAATATAGGTTATCGCTGATAACCGAAAGTGGGAGCTTGGCGCCGTGCCGTAGTTCGGTGGCCAGGACGTGGCTCAAATGCGAGTCAGCAACCATGAGTCGTAGGGATGGGTTCACCTCTCCCAAGCATGATCGCTCCATGTTCCGACTGCCTGCGATACCGGCGCTCCTGTTCAGCTTTCGCGGCGAAATTGGCAGGATCGCGTTTATGACGGGTCACGCGTTGATCCTCGGCCTCATGCTGCTGCTGAGCGCGTTGGTCACACCCTTTTTTGGAAATCTGCATGGCTCAGATCTAGCCATCCTGATCACAACCGTGGTCGTCGGCTCAGCCTTCATGATAACGGCGCTGGCGCTCTATTTTTGGCCAACCCTGGCGTTGGGGGCCAAGCGTGCACGAAGCCTCGGCGTCCCACTACCGTTCGCCTTCGCCATAGCCTTGGGCCCAACGGTGGCGCTCATGACGGCGCTGTTCCTTGGCGTCGCGACCTCACTCGATCCGCGTCCGCTGATGGCGACTGTCGGCGTCTTGAATTCAATCGTCTTCCTGACGCTCTGCATGTGGCCTCCGCAGCCACGGAGCCCTCAGTCGTACCAGGCGCGGTCCGAGCGTTCGATCAAGGCGAAGGCGCCGGCCGGACCCCAGCTGCCAGCCGCATAGGGCTTCGGCGCCATGCCGGAATCGCGCCAGGCCTGCGCCACGCCGTCGATCCATTCCCAGGCGCGCTCGACCTCGTCCCGGCGCACGAACAGCGTGCGGTTGTTCTGAATCACGTCGAGGATCAACCGCTCATAGGCGATGCGCCGCCGGGCGTTGGGGCCGGAATAGGCCTTCGCCAGCGACAGCGAGAGCGGCAGCGATTGCAGCCGCATGCCGCGCTCGGACAGCCCCGGCGCCTTGTTCATCAGCAGCAGTTCGATGTCCTCGTCCGGCTGCAGGTCGATGACCAGGCGGTTGGCGGCAAGGTCCGCCTTGGCCGCGCCGTCGAAGATCGAGTGCGGAACCGGCTTGAACTGGATGGCGATCTGGGTTCGCCGCTCGGGCAGGCGCTTGCCGGTGCGCAGGAAGAAGGGCACGCCGGCCCAGCGCCAGTTGTCGATATCAACGCGCAGGGCGACGAAGGTCTCGGTGTCGGTCGGCTGACCACGTTCGGCCTCGTAGCCGCCCACCGAAGCCCCGCCCGACACGCCGGGCGTGTACTGGCCGCGCACGCTGACGGTCTGCACGTCGGCGCGGGTGACCGGTCGCAGCGAGCGCAGCACCTTGACCTTTTCGTCGCGGACCGAGTCCGGCTCCATATCCGACGGCGGCTCCATGGCCACCAGGCACAGGAGCTGCAGCATGTGGTTCTGCACCATGTCCCGCAGGGCGCCGTACTCGTCGTAATAGGGCCAGCGATCGCCGACCCCCTCGGTCTCGGCCACGGTGATCTGCACGTGGTCGATGGTAAGGTTGTTCCACAGCGGCTCGAACAGGGTGTTGGCGAAGCGCAGCGCTAGCAGGTTCTGGACCGTCTCCTTGCCCAGGTAGTGGTCGATGCGGAAAATGCTGTCTTCCGGGAAGACCTCGGCCACCGCGCCGTTGATGACCCTGGAACTCGCGAGGTCGCGGCCGATCGGCTTCTCCAGCACGATCCGCGTCTTGGGGGTGGCGAGGCCAGCCTGGGACAGGGCGGCGCAGACGCGGCCGTAGATACTGGGCGACAGCGCCAGGTAGAAGATCGGAATGCGCGCCTCGCCGAGCGCGGCCTTCAACTCAGCCGCGCCTTCCGGCGTCGTGGCGTCGGCGCCGACATAGTCCAGGCGCGTCTCGAACCGCGCCCAGGCCTTGGCGTCGAGCCCGGCCGGGCCGGCGCGCGAGCCGACAGATTCCTTCACCTCGGCGATGAAGGCCTCCCGGCTCATCTCGGCGCGGGCGGTGGCGATGATGGCGAACCCGTCAGCCAGGAAGCCGTCGGCGTCCAGGAAGTACAGCGAGGGAAAGAGCATCTTTTGGGCGAGGTCGCCCGTGCCGCCGAACAGAACGATCACATCGGCGAGAGGCTGCTCTGCCATCGGTGTCACCTTTTCGCGAGATTGCACTTATCAGCGCGCATAGCTGCGTTCGGGGATGCAACGTCAAGTCCTTCTCACGGGTTCATTTCGTTGAACCGAGGAAATTGGATCGAACCGGGGCCACAGGCGTTCCTCGTGGCTCTCGGGCGAAAGTAAACATGAGCGTAGACGAATTGAGCATCGGGCTGAGCAAGCCCCCAGCACGGCTGGCGCTGGACGGCGCCGCACTGTTCCTTGATCTGGACGGCACCTTGGCGCCGATCGCCGAGCGTCCGGAAGATGTCCGCCCCGACCCGCGCCGCACCGACCTGCTGCAAAAGCTGGGACAGCGCCTCAACGGCCGGCTAGCGGTCGTCAGCGGCCGCTCGCTTTCCGAAATCGACCACATTCTTGAGAACCGGGTGACCTGCGTCGCGGCCATCCATGGCTTGGTGCGCCGCGACGCCCACGGGGTGATCGGCGAAGCTGCGCCCCATCCTGGCCTGACCACCGCGCGCACGGCCCTGCGCGAGTTCGCCGCGCGCGATCCGCGCCTGCTTATCGAAGATAAGGCGCTCAGCCTCACCATGCACTACCGCCAGGCTCCAGACCGGGCGCGGGACGTCATTGACCTGGCCGAGCACATCGCCACGCTTACCGGTCTCACCCTGCAACCCGGCGACATGGTCGTCGAACTGCGCACCCCCGGCGCCAGCAAGGGCGACTCGATCCGCGCCTTCATGACCGAGCAGCCGTTCCGCGGCCACCAACCGATCTTCCTGGGCGACGATCTTACCGACGAGCACGGGTTCTTCGCCGTCCGGCAACTTGGCGGCTACGGGATCCTGGTCGGCCCCGAACGCAAGACCACCGCGACCTATCGAATGGAGGGTGTCGAAGCCGCCCTCACCTGGCTGGAGGCCGCAGAATGAGCCGGCTGATCGTCGTCTCCAATCGCGTCAACCCGCCGACCGGCAAGGGCGACGAAACGGTCGGCGGTCTGGCCATGGCGCTCGCCGCGGCCCTGCGGGAGTATTCGGGCCTGTGGTTTGGCTGGAGCGGCAAGACCACGCCGGAGTTCACCGGCCACCTGAATCTGCAGCGGGTCGAGGGCGTGACGGTCGCGACCGTCGACCTCGAAGAGGCCGACCTCAACGAATACTACAACGGCTACGCCAACAAGACGCTGTGGCCGCTGTTCCACTATCGTCAGGATCTGACCGCCTACGACCGCTCATTCGACGAAGGCTACGAGCGGGTGAACCGGCGGTTCGCCGAGACGCTGCGGCCGCTGATCGAGCCCGACGACCTGATCTGGATCCACGACTATCATCTCATCCCTTTGGCGCGCGAGCTACGCAGCCTGGGCGTCAAAAACCGGATCGGCTTCTTCCTGCACATCCCGTGGCCAGCTCACCAGCTGATCACCACCTTGCCCCGCCACAAGAAGCTGGTGGAGGCCCTGTTCGCCTACGACCTAGTCGGTTTCCAAACCCCCGAGTACCGCCAGGCGTTCGAGGAATATGTGCTGAGCGAGGCCGATGGCGTGGCGGTGGGGCTTAACACCCTGCGCGCCTTCGGCCGCACCGTTCAGGTCGGCGACTTCCCTATCGGCATCGACGCGGCCGAGTTCGGCGAGATGGTCAATTCCGAGCGCGCCCATCGCACCTATGACGTGATGACGGCGCACACGGCCTTCCGCAAGATGATCGTCGGCGTCGACCGGCTCGACTATTCCAAGGGGCTGGAAGAACGGTTCCTTGGCTTCGAGCGCCTGCTCGCCGATCACCCGCATCTGCGCCGCGAAGTGCTGATGCTGCAGATCGCTCCGGTCAGCCGCGAGGGCGTCGAGGCCTATCAGGAGATCCGCGCGCGGCTGGACGCCCTGTCGGGGCGCATCAACGGTGAATATGCCGACATCGACTGGAACCCGGTCCGCTATGTGAACCGCAACTACCGGCGCGACGAACTGGCCGGCGTCTATCGCGCCGCCAAGGTCGGCCTGGTGACGCCGCTGCGCGACGGCATGAACCTTGTCGCCAAGGAGTTTGTCGCCGCCCAGGATCCGGACGATCCCGGCGTGCTGGTGCTGTCGCGGTTCGCGGGCGCCGCCAACCAGATGCCCGAGGCGCTGTTGATCAATCCCAACAGCCCCGAGGACATCTCCGAGGCCCTGAACCGGGCGCTCAACATGGAGTTAGGGGAGCGAATCGCGCGTTGGCGCGCTCTCTTCGACAATGTTCAGCGCGAAGACGTCACCGCCTGGCGGGACGCCTATGTGGGCGCGCTCGCCGCCATCCGGACAGGCGCCCACCGCAAAGCCGCCGAGGGACCGCTCTATGGCGAACAAGCTCGCCCGCTATCAGTCCATGAGAGACTTTACCCGGACGGCGGAGCCCAGCGGCCGGGAGAAGGCCCAGCCCTCGAAACAGCTGCGCTACGTGATCCAGAAGCACGCGGCGACGAGGCTTCACTACGACTTTCGTCTGGAACTGGACGGGGTCTTCAAGTCCTGGGCCGTGACCAAGGGACCCTCCCTAGACCCACACGATCGTAGGCTGGCGGTCGAGGTCGAGGATCACCCGCTCGACTACGGCGACTTCGAAGGCACGATTCCCAAGGACCAGTACGGCGGCGGCTCGGTCATGCTGTGGGACCGCGGCTATTGGGCGCCGGAGCCCGGAACCGACCCGCATGAAGGGCTGGAAAAGGGCGACCTGAAGATTGTGCTCGAGGGCGATCGCCTGCACGGCGGATTCGTCCTTATACGGATGAAGCATGATCGCAACGGCGGCAAGCGCAACAATTGGCTGCTGATCAAGCATCGCGACGAGTTCGCCCAGGAGGGCGACGCCGACGCCTTGCTGACGGAAAACGCCACCTCGGTCGCATCGGGTCGGACGATGGACGCCATCGCCGAAGGCAAGGGCAAGGGTCCGACCCCGTTCATGAAGGCGAAGAAGACCAAGGCTCGCTCCGACGATGTGTGGCAGAGCAAGCCTAGATCGGCCACGCCGGCGCCCAAGCCGCTGGCTGCGCCGCCCGCGCCGAAACTGCGGCCCGCAGCCTTGCCCAGTTTCGTCGAGCCCCAGCTCTGCAAGTCGGTCGAACGGCCGGCGAACGGGGCGGGCTGGGGCCATGAGGTCAAGTTCGACGGCTATCGCCTGCAACTGCGCGTCGAGGGCGGCAAGGCCGTGGTCCGCACCCGCAAGGGCCTGGACTGGACCGAGCGTTTCGGCGCGATCGCGGCGGCCGCCTCTGCCCTGCCCGACTGCATCCTCGACGGCGAGGCCGTCGCCCTGGACCACGAGGGCCAGCCAAGCTTTTCGGCGTTGCAGGCTGCGCTGGCGGAAGAGAAGACCGGCGATCTGATCTATTTCGCGTTCGACCTGCTGTTCGGGGGCGGGGCTGACCTGCGCGATTTGCCGCTTCGCGAGCGCAAGGAGGCCCTGAAGCTGGTGCTGCAGGGCGATGATCCCCGGATCCGCTATGTCGAGCATTTCGAAACCTCCGGCGAGGCGGTCTGGCAGTCGGCCTGCCGGCTCAACCTCGAAGGCATCATTTCCAAACGGCTGGACGCCGCCTACCGATCAGGTCGCTCCGAAAGCTGGACCAAGGCCAAGTGCCGCGCCGGCGAAGAAGTGGTGATCGGCGGCTGGACCGGCGAAAAGGGCCAGCTTCGCTCGCTGCTGGCCGGCGTCTACCGCGACGGCCAGCTCGCCTATGTCGGCCGCGTCGGCACCGGCTTTGGGCGGGAGACGGTGGCGCGCGTGCTGCCGAAACTGGAGGCCGTGGCGAGCGCCGCAAGCCCGTTCAAGGGCGCCAACGCTCCGCCCAAGGCGGCCAATGTCCATTGGGCCAAGCCGGAACTCGTCGCCGAGATCGCCTTCGCCGGCTTCAGCGGCGACGGAAATATCCGCCAGGCCGCCTTCAAGGGCCTTCGCGAAGACAAACCCGCCTGCGAAGTCGAGGCGGAAAAGCCCGCACCCGCCGAAGCCATCGAACTTGCCGAACCCACGCCGCGCCCGATGGCCCGGAAAGGAAAGTCCAGCATGGGTGAACCCGTCGTCATGGGGGTGACCATCTCCAGCCCCGACAAGGCGCTTTGGCCAAACTCGGCCGACTCCCCCGAGCCGGTGACCAAACTCGAACTGGCGCGGTACCTGGAAGAGATCGGTCCGTGGATGATGGAGCACATCAAGGGCCGCCCCTGCTCGATCATCCGCACGCCGGACGGCATCGGCGGCGAGCAGTTCTTCCAACGCCATGCGGGCAAGGGCTCGTCCCCGCTGATCAACCAGGTCGAGGTCAGCGGCGATCATGCCGCCTATCTGCAAGTCGACCGGATCGAAGCCCTGGCGGCCCTGGCTCAGATCGGGGCGACCGAATACCACCCGTGGAACTGCCGGCCGCATGAACCGGACGTTCCCGGCCGATTGATCTTCGACCTCGATCCAGGCCCTGGCGTGACCTTCGACGATGTGGTCGCCGCCGCGCGAGACGTACGCGACCGGCTGGAGGAGGTCGGGCTGACCGCTTTTTGCAAGACCACGGGGGGCAAAGGCCTTCATGTCGTGACGCCGCTGAGCCCGCCGAAGAGAAAGCTCGACTGGCCGACCGCCAAGGCCTTCGCCAAGAAGCTCTGCGAGCAGATGGCGGCCGATGAGCCGGACCGCTACGTGGTCAACATGGCCAAGAAGCTGCGCAATGGGCGGATATTCCTGGATTACCTGCGTAACGACCGGCTCTCCACTGCGGTGGCGCCGCTGTCGCCGCGGGCCAGGGAGGGAGCCAGCGTCTCCTTCCCGCTGAACTGGAGCCATGTGAAGGCGGGCCTTGATCCGCTGCGCTACACCATCCGCACCGCGCCGGCCCTGCTCAAGAAGACCACCGCCTGGGCGGACTACGCCGAAAGCGAAAGATCGCTGGAAACCGCCATCAAGCGTCTGGGCTGAAACAAGCCCGCCTCATCTGGGGCGCGAAGATGAACCTAACCCAAACCGGATGGTTCAGCTTGGGCTCAGCAGCGTCCCCTCATGATGTCTCCAACAGTTGAGTAGGAGATCGCCATGAAGAAGATCCTGACCGCCGCCGTCGCCCTGTCCGTCCTGGTCGGCGCTGGAGCGGCGAACGCCCAGCCCTACCGCAACGATCATCGCGATCACCGCGACGACCGCCGCGTCGAGCAGCAATACGACCGCCGCATGGACAAGGCTGAACGCAAGTATGATCGCGACGTCCGCAAGGCCGAGCGCAAGTACCGCGCCGCCGCCTATCAGCGCCCTAGCGGCTACACCTATCGCCATTGGAACCGCGGCGACCGCCTGCCCCCGGCCTACCGGGCCGATCGCTACCGGGTCGATTATCGCCACTACGGCCTGCGCGCCCCGCCGCGCGGCTACTACTACACCCGCGTCGACAACGACGTGGTCCTGACCGCCGCCGCCACCGGCCTGGTCGCCTCGGTCATCGTGGGGATGTTCCAGTAGTGGAGTTCCTCTCCCCGCTGGGGCCTGTTGCGAAATTCGCTGATCGTGATTCCCTGGTGGTGAGCCAGGGAGTCGGTGATGTCGGTGAAG